>PHBH01000037.1 GCA_002840535.1 Deltaproteobacteria bacterium HGW-Deltaproteobacteria-15
CCCGGGCCCCCGCCGGTCGCCGAGAAAATGGCTGCAAAGGCACGGAGGGCTATCATGGTTCGGAAGATGATGACGATCACCACTGCCGGCCGGATCATCGGAAGGATGATGTGCCTGAACCTCTGCCATCCATTTCTTGCGTCCATGAGCCCGGCCTCCAGCGGTTCAGGAGGCAGCGCGGTCAGGCTCGCCAGGAATACCAGAAATGCAAAAGGGGTCCACTGCCATGTGTGAATGATGATCACGGAGACCAGTGCCCACGCAGGATCCACCAGCCAAGGCTTCGATCCGATGCCCAGGAGAACGAAGAGATAATCCAGGATACCGTACTCCGGCGTCATGATCATGGTGCGGAAGGCGAGCCCCACGACCACCGGCGCAAGGATCATGGGCAGAAGCACGCTCACCCGGAGAAACCCTTCACCACGAAACCCCTTGAAAAAGGCCATGGCAAGAGCGAGACCGATGGTAACCTGAAGAAAAACGGTGGATGCGGTATACACGACTGTCACGCGTATGGCGTGCCAGAACCGGGAATCCCCCATCATCTGCATGTAATTTTTCAAACCAACCCAACGGTTCCCTGACGGGAAGGTCAGATCGATCGTATAGGTGCTCATGACCACAAGGATCAGCAAAGGCAATGCAGCCACTGCCGCGAGAAACAAGAGGCTCGGCGCTGTCATAATCAGCCCGAACCGTTCCTGTTTCCTGATGTACGACGGCCTTATCCTGATTTTCCTCTTGAACATGCGCATCTGCAAAGGTCGAGAGCCGCCCCTGAGGGCGGCCCTCGACAACATGCTTTACCTCTTCATGAGCTGAGCGATCTTGGCGTTCGCCTCGTCCAGTGCCTGCTTCGGCGTGCTCTGCTTCACCAGGGCGGATTGAATAGCCACAGCCATGAGCTCCCCGATTTTCGGCCATTCAGGAACCAAAGGTCTCCAGTTCGCATCCGTATCCTCCTTCATGGAGGAGAGGACCACATCCGCGTACTCGGGTGTGAACCCGATCACCTTCCGGTATTCCGGATCGCTCCAGATCGAGATCCGGTTGACGCCGGTGCGCACTACCGAATCCGGCCCTTCCTTGATGATGGCGGAGGTAAACTGGGTGGGCCGCGAGGTGAGCCACTCGATGTAAAGCCACGTGGCGATCTTCTTCTTCTTGCTGAGGGCCGCATTGATAGGCAGCGCCCAGTTCCAGATACTCGTGACTCTACGACCGGACGGCCCCTTGGGCCAGCGCTGGTAGCCGATTTTGCCGGCGACCTTGGACTTGGCCGGGTTTTCTATGATAGAGGCCGTCGAGTTGGCGTCGATGTACTGGACCACGTTTCCACCGGCAAAGGCCTCCATGATTTCCGGCCAGTTCCAGTTCTCGACGCCGGGGGGAGCATAGTTCTGGAGAAGATCGCAGTAGAACTCCAGCGATTTGACTCCCGCTTCGCTGTTTACCTGGGGCTTGCCGCTGCCGTCAAACCATTTCCCTCCCCAGGCAAGGAACAGGGAGGGCCAGATGTAGACGTTCTGACCTGCGCCGCGGAAACCCCTGAGCGCGGCCCCTGCGATCTTACCGTCCATTTTGTGCGCCTTCTTTGCCGCGTCTCTGAATTCCTCCAGTGTCTGCGGCGGTTTCAACCCCAATTGCTCATAGATGTCTTTGCGGTAGATGTGGATGGTAGCTTCCCCCTCGGAAGGCATTCCATAGAGCTTCCCCTTTACTGAATTGGCCGCTCGCCACAAGGGGATAACATCCTCCAGGTTGTACCATGTCTTGTCCGTCAGCTTGGGGTCATTCAGAAAATCGTCCATTGGATCGACCCACTTGTTCGCTTCATACAGGGACAGGAACATGGGGTCTGACGTATGGGTTGCATAGTTGCCGGTCTTTGCCCCGAGGTCCAGCATCGCTTTCTCCCTCATTTCACGGGGCGGGATGACTTCAAAGTCCACCTTGATTCCCGAAAGCTCCGTGAACTGAGGCGTCACGGCCCTGAACTTGTTGAAATAGTGGGCCGGGGTGACCAGTACCTTGATCTGCTCGCCTTCGACCTGGCGCCAGTTGATCTTGGCCTTCAGGTACTCCGCATGCTTTTCCTGCGCCCATGCATGCTTCAGAAGACCCGGCACAGCGCCCTGGGCCAGCAGAATTCCTCCCGCACCTTTTGCCGAAACACCCAAGAATTGCCTTCGCGTGAATTTTCTCATAAACAACCCCTTTCTTTGAATGAAGAACAGTCGTTTACAAACCCTTCCCTTTCGACCCGTGATGGTCTGGTCCGGTCTCGAAATCCTTTAAGGAAAATGGCTTTTTTAGAATGCGTCAGTCTCTGATGGGTTGCAGGGCTCGGGATTGGTTCACATCGTTCGGGACGGATGCTTTCCCGGGCGTCCAGGTAAGACAGGAGCAACGTGTTGGAAGAAAGGATTACCATGATCCCCTCTTATGAAAGCGCTTTCATTTTTTTCGCACGGTTCTATTTTTATGTCAATAGAAAAAATGGATCTTGCACCGGAGGGTTTCATGTGGAGAGGTTGGCTGGCGCTGGAGGGCTCACCCTTTCACCAGGTTCTGCTTGGCGGGCAACTTCACGATGAAGGTCGATCCCTTGCCAGGAATGGACCTGGCTGTAATGGTGCCGCAGTGGCGTTCCACGATCTTTCTGCAGATCGCAAGCCCCATACCGACACCCTCGTAGTCATCCTTCCCATGCAGCCTTTGGAAGGGCATGAAAATTTTGTCGAGGTATTTCTCCTCAAATCCGATCCCATTGTCTTCCACATAGATCTCATTCTCCCCTGCCCCGGATCTCCCCATTTCCCCACATCTTGAGTAGATCTTGAGCCTGATCGTTTCCTCTTCCCTTCTGAACTTGAGCGCGTTTCCAAAGAGATTCTGGAAGAGCTGTACGAACTGCGCACCGTCTCCTTCAAAGACAGGGAGATTGCCGATCTCTATTGAAGCGCCGGTCTGTCTGAAGACGATCTCCAGATTGGAGACAGCGCTTCGGGCCGCTTCACCCACATCAACCATGGAAAAAGGGTTTGCCCTGGTGGTCACACGGGAGTAAGCCAGAAGGGATTCGAGAAGGAGCTGCATTCTCGCCGCAGCTTCCTGCATCCGGCAAAGATGGTCGACGCTCTGTTGGTCCAGAAAAGCGCCGGATCTCGTGACGACCAGATCCCCAAAGACCTGAATCTTTCGAAGGGGCTCTTTGAGATCGTGAGAGGCGATGAAGACGAAATCCTGGAGCTCGCTGTTGCTTCGCTCGAGTTCTGCCGTGCGCTCCCTGACGCGCAGTTCGAGCTCGTCTTTGGCTCTCTTCAGTGCCTCTTCCGCCCGCTTGCGTTCAGTGATATCCCGAATGATCACGACACTGGATTCCCGCCCGTGCTTGTCTTTGAAAAGCGCAGTGGATGTCTCACATGGGAATCTTGTGCCGTCTCTGCGGACGTGCGTAACTTCCCCTCTGTATCTGCCTGTGCGGTGACGCTCCTCAATAAGCTTCTGCATCCTGGGATCGCTTCTATCCGTGATCCCGTCTCTGCCCAGGCGGCACATTTCAGCCTCCGTGTGCCCATGCATCCTGCATGCTTCAGGATTGGCGGCAAGGATCCGGCCATACGGAAAAGAAAGGATGATTCCATCCATACTGTTTTCAAAAATCGATCTGTGCCGTTCTTCGCTTTCACGCAATGCTTCCTCGGCTTGCTTGTGCTCTTGAAGCTGATTTTTAAGGTTCTTTTCACTCTCCCTGATAGTCTTTTCCGCTTCCATGAACACCTTGATCAAGTCGCGAATTTCCGAAGGCCCGCTCGACGCCGGCGGCCTGACGGAATTCCCTCGGGCGATATTCAGAGCGTACGACTGAAGTCTTTTTATCGGCTTGGAAATGCTGCGGGACAGGATCAGTGCAAAGCCCAGGGATGATAAGATCACGAACAGCAGGATACTCCCATTCCAGGCGAGATGCAGGATAATAGGCCGTGTGGCCTCCTTTTTTTTTCGACTGGCACTGGCGGACCAGCCGATCGATTTGATGGGCGCACCGGCCGTTATAGCTGCGTTTGACTCGTCCTGATCCGAAGAAAGCCGCGGCTCAACAGAATTTCTTTCCTCCCAAGGGATTTGCACGTTTGGATAGCTGTACACCAATACTCCGCGGCTATCGAGGAGGCTTACGGTTCCCTGCCGGAATCTTTCAAAGGCAAGAACAGGATCGAGCTTTTCCGGAACAATTCTCGCAACGACGAATCCGAGAAGCGCACGTTCGACATTGCGCATGGCGCGACAAATCACGAAAATCGGCTCTCCTGTTCTCTTGGACTGCATGAGGTCACTGACCACCCAATCTGAGCCGGAGACCATTTCCTGCAAAAACGAGCGATCGGAGAGATCCACTCCTACGAAATTCGGACTGCTGGATGCTTCAATGCGTCCTTCTCGATTTACCCAATTGAAATCGAGAATGAAGTCATAGTCTCTTGAGCTATCCTCAAGAATTTTCTGAGCCTCCTTTGATGTGCGCAGAGACCCTGTCAGAAAAACGGCTATCGAACTCTCCTGCCGCAGGATATCCTGGACGAGTCTCTCGAACGTCATTCCAAATACACGGGCCATTTCGAGATTCACATTGTGCTCGTCCCTGACTCTTCTCTCGAAACGATCCGAATAGATAAAAAACTCCGCAACAAGAATGGGAAGCAATACCGAGAGTATCAGTGCAAGAAGTGTCGCTCCTATGCTGATTCCCGGTCTGTGCCATGATGAATCTCCAGGGCGTTGCATCAAACTCCTCCTCGTTTCCGCGGAATTCTCATCGGACGCATGAAGTAGTCTGCTTTCGGCCATGTGCCTTCTTTCCTTCCGGTCTCTCGGCCTGATCCTCAAAGAGGAGCTCAGTTATTGAGGGGAGCACAAAATAGTTTGCGTTTTGTCATGCATGGCATGGCCAGCCTCGTCCGAGTGCAAACTATTTCGTGCTCCTGTCAGTAATCCTCCGCGGACGCAAATGAATGAGAAGGATAGCGATGCCCAGGATAAGAGCACTTTAAGGTCAAGGCCGAAGGGTGATCGACATACAAGGAGTCAGGTATCAAATTATGGTGGAAGGAAGAAAGAGACATCACACAGAAACCAGCAGTTCAGTTCGCGTTTCAGTCTTGATTCGGATTCATTGCGATGGTTGCGCCGGAAGGTTGCTTCTACAATCTCCTGTTGTAGAGGCCAAGGTAGGCTATACCATTGTTCCGTCAAAATATCAATCGGCGAATTTCTGAACAATACAAGGGAGACCGTATTTACTTCCGAAACATCAGTGGGAAGATTTTAGGGTGGGTTGTAACACTATAGCTCTATGAAACATCCGGTTGAGTGAGGTTTGGTCAAATTGCGCAACTGTAGCAATTCCCTGGTTGCCACTCTTTGTTTCATCCTGTCATGCCCGCGTAGGCGGGCATCCAGTCCTCAGAGAAGCGCATGGATTCCCGCCGGAGTTTATCCCGCACTCGATGCGGGACGGGAATGACGGTGGGTGGCGAGTGAAGTTTTTTGCAACGTTAGGGTTGATACACCGAAAGCATTTATTCTAGGAGAGAAATCCATGATCAAACAACAGAAGCAAATCCTCGGCGGAAAGTCCTTGCCGCGTAGGAAGTTGAGCATACGACTGTTTTCCGCGTTATTCATGCTGGTCCTTTTGTCCGGGTGCGCCGGGATTTCCCTGCCGCTCCCGGGAGGATCTCGTGAGTCCGGCGGCAGCACTCCACCCACAGTAAAGGTCGACCCGAGTCAGGCAGAACGAATTCAGAGGGTAATGATTCCCTTGCTCAAGAGCATGGACAAGCCGCTTCAACCCAGCGAAGTCCGCATAGGCATTATAGACAGTGATGACATCAATGCCGCTAACGCAGGGGGAGGCGAGTTCTACGTAACGACCGGCCTTTTGAAACGTGCCGACGAGAACCAATTGCGCGGCGTATTGGCTCATGAGATTGCTCACGACGATCTCGGACATGTCGCAAAAACCCAGGCTCTGGGCACCGGGCTCCAGATCGGGACAATTATCCTGGATCAAATCCTGCCCGGGTCCGGCAACATCACGCCTATGATAGCGGACCTGGGAGTCCTGCGCCCCTTCAGCCGCAGGGAAGAGTATGCGGCGGATGAGCACGGGGCGGAAATACTCCGGCGTGCCGGTTACAACGGGCAAAAGGTCATGGCCGACACCCTCACCTGGATGCTGAAGTCCGCCGGGTCGAGCGGGGGGTTCTTTGCAACGCACCCTGGTACGGAAGATCGGATAGAACGGATCCGCGGCATGTCTTAGGGAATGGGTTCCGCATGCGCTTAGATGGGAGTTGACCTTCTTTCGAAGCTTCGATATGTACTGATGCCGTATGGGCAATCGAATTCGGAGGCATGCGGATCCTTTCCAGTGCAGAGTCGCCGTCGGCGTCGCCGATTGGCTCGAACGATACTGCGCAGCGGGTCATGGCGATATATGGCTTGACCTCGGGTGCGGCAAAGGAGAACTGCTGGCAGGTCTCGCAGAGAACCACCCCGAGATCTTTTTCATAGGAATAGATGTGCGCCGGAAAATCGCAGAGACATTCTTTCCGAGGTATCGATACGTCTCTAACCTTGTTTTGCTTCATGGGAACGCGAATCTCTCCATTCCTTCCATGATGGGGCAGAAGAAAGTCTGTAGGGTCCTCATCAATTTTCCGGACCCCTGCGACCACAAGCCTCGCTATAAAAAAAGACAGATGGTCAACGAGCGACTCGTGGAAGGAATCCGAAGCATCCTGGCTCCTGACGGGGTTGTCTCCGTCAAGACGGACCGCAGGGAGCTTTTTCATGAAATGAATACTCTGTTCCTGTCTTCCCTCAAACCGATAACTGCGGCGACGGCTGTACCTCTCAGCAATCCTGTCGTAAGCGAGTGGGAGGCCGAATGCAGGAAGAAATCCGTTTCTGTCTTCTCTAGGGAATATGGATTGGGATATGATTCTCAAATTGAATGACAGGAGGTTACCCCATGAAGCATCTGATGAGTCTTGTAATTCTGATTTGCCTTTCCATTGCGTCTCTTGCACTGGCTCAGGTGGAGATCGGAAAACTCCCCCCCAGGGTCGAACTGAAGGGTGACACGGGCGGGCGCCTCGACGGAAAGCCTTGGAGCAGCGAAGAAATGAAAGGCAAGGTCCACGTCCTCTTCTACGTGGATCCCGATGAAAAGGACCTGAACAACGATGCCAGCGAGGCCCTGGCCAAGGAGAAGTTTCCGGCGGAAAAATACGCGTCCGTGGGAATCATCAATATGGCGGCAACGTGGCTCCCCAATTTTGTGATCTCCTCCTCCCTGGAGGAAAAACAGAAACGCTATCCCAGTACCATTTACGTGCGGGATCTCAAGAAGGCGCTGGTCCGCGCCTGGAAAATCACCGATGATACCAGCGATGTCCTCGCCTTCGACAAGGAAGGCAGTCTGATCTTCCGCAAGGACGGAAAACTGAGTGCGGCGGAGATCGAGCAGTTGGTCAAGGTGATCAAAGAACATCTTTAGCAGGATGCTGGTGTCGTGTCTCCAAAGTAAGAAATCCGGGCATAGAGGACCCGGCTTTGGCCTAAGCCCGGAGGGTATGATTTACTGAATTGCCGTTGGCCAAATTCGAAATCCGAATATCGAAATCCGAAACAAAATCGAATACCAAATGTTCCAAAAAGACAGAAACAAACCATAAACGCCGCGCCCGAATACGATGAATTGTTTGGCTCATTTGAATTTTTGGTCATTAGGGATTGTCTCGAATTTCGGATTTCGTGCTTCGAATTTGGTGCCTCTATGTTGTAGGCAAAGCCATTTGTCTCTGACCTAGCCCACAGGACCAGGTTTTCCGCGATGCAATACTGGACAAGTGCCCATTTCGGCTGGTTGAAACTCCTTCCTCTCCCTGCCGGTAATCTCCCGATCGACATGGTGATCGGCCGCAGGCCTCCCAGCGGGGAATTTTCCTTGACAGGATGAGAACCGGCTGGCATCCTGAAAACCGACCAGTCGGTTTATGACTATCAGGAAGGAAGCACGTGAAACCCAAGGGTATGGCTTTGGATACGCGGGTCTTTGAAGTGACGGAAGCGGCGGCGGAGCTCTTCAGCACGCGGGGCTTCCTGGAAACGAGCATGGAGGAAATCGCCCGGGCCGCAAACCTGAGCAAGGGGGGCATGTACCACTACTTCAAGAGCAAGACGGAAATCCTTTATGCGATCCTTTCCAACTTCATGGATCAGGTGCTTGGAGATATCGACGTCCTGCTCGCAGACACGGGAAGCCCCGAGGACAAACTCTCGTTCCTTATCCGGCGGCACGTGGAGACTTACGCTCAGCACATGCATGCGGCCCGCGTGCTGCTGAAGGAGGCGAACAACCTTCCTCAAAAATACCTGAAGAAGATCCACGAGAAGGAAAGGCGTTACCTCAGTGCGGTGGAGGGAATCATCAGCGAGCTTCTCGGTCCGAAGACGGGCAAGGATGTGCTCACGGCGGTCACATTTTCCCTGCTGGGCATGTGCAACTGGATCTACTCCTGGTACGACCCGGCGGGTCGGGTCGACCCGGAGCGGTTGTCGGAGATCATCATGGCCATCTTCACAAAGGGAGTTGGCGGCGTCACCACGAACTCGATTGGCCGTGTGGCGCGCCCGTGCAATGTTTTCGTGTAAAAGAACGGCCGCCGGAATCGAAAGCAGCGGATCTCACGAACAGCTGCACGAACCGCTCGCCCTATCCCCCGCTCTTTTCACGTTGGAAACGATAAAACCGACAATGGATTCCGAGGTGCTTTGAGGGGGAAAAACCTCGGATATGCCCTTTTTCTTCAGTTCCTGCATCTGATGTCTCGGGATGGTCCCTCCACAAATGACGCAGACATCCTCCATGTTGTTTCTCTTCAACAACTCCAGCAACTCCTCAATCTGGCCGTAGTTGGAGGCGTGGCTGCTTATCCCGATCACATCCACATCCTCCTGGATGGCCGCCCGCACAATCATTTCCGGTGTCTGATAGATCCCCAGGTAGACCACTTCCATTCCGGCATCCATGAGAATCCTGCATACGACCTCAGCCCCCGTACTGTGCCCGTCGAGGCCGATCACGGATATAAGAACCTTAATAGCCTGACTTTTGCCCATATTCCACACCTCACCCTCACCGCGACCCCGGGTTGTGCTCTTCCCGAGGACCGCGATGTGTTTTGTCAGTCCAGATTGAAAGGACAATCGATCGTCTCCAGGGGATCGTAACTCAGGCCGCGCGCCTTCCGTATAACCCCGATCATTTCACCTGCCGTGGCATAAGCCTTTACCGCCTCGATGATTGACGGCATGAGGTTATGTCTGTCCTCCTTCTTTGCATCTAAATAGAGCTGCGTAATAGTCTTCTGCAGCAAAGGCATATTCCTTGTCTTCTTCCACTCCTCCATGCGGGTTGCAATCTCTTCCGAATCCTCGGACTTCAACTCCTGTATGGGGATCTGGAAGTCTTCTTCAGGGGGGATAACCAGCTCGTTGACTCCAACAATCAATCGATCTCCTCTTTCCACCTCTCTCTGCTTTTCCTGGGCCGAGTCCTTCAACATTTTCTGGATGAACCCCTTCTGCACCGATGCGATCATCCCGCCAAGATCTTCGATCTTCTGCCAGATCTTGTAGGCTTCTTCCTCCACCTTATCGGTGAGATATTCCACGAAGTAGGAACCGCCGAGCGGATCCACCACATCCGCGACCCCGGTCTCATCCGCCACGATGTGTTGCGTGTTGAGAGACATTCTCGCCGCCAGCGGCGAGGGTTCTGCATGGGCATTATCCAAACACGCATTGTCTATGGCCGTGCAACCGGCGATGGCTCCGGCCAGGGTCTGAATGGCGCATCGTGCGATATTGTTGAGAGGCTGCTGGTAGGTCATGGTGCGCCCCGATGTGTGAACCGCGATGAGAAGCTGACACGACTTCTCCTTCCTGGCCTTGAACGTCTCTTTGGCCATCTTCGCCCACATCCTTCGAAGAGCCCTGATCTTGGCGATCTCTTCGAAAAAGCGCGACCCGACGCTCACCAGTTCATAGGGCAGGAATGCGACGTCGTCGAAATCGAGTCCCCGCTCATCGACCAGCAGTTTGCAAAGCTCTTTGAGCATCGCCATCTCCACGGCAAGCGCCTGTGCATTATTGCCGCCAGACTCCTGAAAGTGCTGGCTGAGGATGCCCGATCGCATTCGTATTTTGTTGCGGACAATGAACTCGGAAGAGTCCAGCCAGAGCTTGAGGTTCAGATCCAGAGGCTGGGCATCGGTCTGACCGAAGAGGTTGCAGAAGGGGTATTCGGTGACGCTGCCGTGCACCTCGCTCAGATTCACCCCCCGCTTTTCGGCAAGGGCTACAACATAGGCCAGGCGTATGGAAGACATCGCACATGACCCTAGAAGGGTTATGGATTGCCCGGTCAGGGGAATGCCGTCCATGAGCTCCTCGAATTCGAGCAGTGAAGCACCCGGCCATCCCAGTACACCCGCCTCTTTCCTGCCGATCGGATGGTCCGGATCTATGGGCATTGCATTGGTCCTGTCGCAAATGACCAACATTCCCCCTCTTTGCCCCATCTCCCGGTATTTCTTGAGCACCTCGTTGGTTCGCCTGGAGGACCCGAGCCCGGCGGTCATCCTCTGCGTCCACACTCGACTCCGATACCCATCCGGGTGATACCCCCGGGAATAGGGATAGGAGCCCGGATCACCGAGATCCCGTTCGTAATCGAGGTTTTTCACATCTTTCGGCGTGTATACAGACTTGATGGGATGCCCGTAATCCGTCTCCCGTTTCATCTTTTCTCTCCCGCTGAAGAAAATTTCCTCTTGTGAAATAAAAACCGACTAGTCGGTTTATTTATAGGGAGTATGCCTTTCCCTGTCAAGAAAATTTCCGGACGCGTTCTTCCCTGGTCCCGTATCCACATACGAATCGGCCGCCCGCCGCAGGGATTCGCACGGGCGGCGAGACTCTTTCTCTCGCTTCAAGTGTACGATTTCCCGCTCAGTTCAAAATTACAGGTGTTGCACTGCAATTCCGTCACGAAATACCGGTTCAGACGGCCGCCGAACTCGCTTGACACAACAGTCGAGGATAGGATAATCAAGCTGAGAAAAGGAGCGGTTTTAGCGTTCAGCCGGCTGCGCTTAATCCAGTCGGAGGAGATCCGATGAACCTCGAACACGAACTTGTCCGTTTCGTCTGTCACACCGCCTATGACGATCCGGGGCCGCAAGTAAGGACCATCATCAAGAACCAGCTCCTGACGGTCCTCGGCACCGCCATAGCCGGGTCCACACAGGCCGGCTGCCAAACCTTGCTCGATTTTTACCTCTCGCAGGGCGGGAAGGCGGAAGCCACCATCCTGATCCATGGCGGCCGCATACCTGCCCAGGCCGCGGCCCTCGTGAACGGCGTCATGGCAAGAGCGCTCGATTTCGACGACGCCCTTGCGCCCGGCGTGCACATCGGCTCTTCGACTGTCCCTGCGGCACTGGCGGCCGCAGAACTGCGGGGCGGCATAAACGGCCGCGAGTTTCTCACCGCACTTCTCGTGGGCGCTGAGGTTGGCGTCCGCCTAAATCTTACGGAAGCCGCGTATAACGGCCTCGATCCCACCGGTGTCTGCACGGTGTTCGCAGCCACCGCCGCCGCCTCTCGGGTGCTCGGCCTCAACATGGAGGAGACTTGGAACGCTCTTGCCTTGGCGTTCAACCGCGCCGGCGGAAGCTTCCAGAGCAACGTCGACGGCTCCCTTGCCGTCCGGGTGATTCAGGGATGGGTGGCCGAATCGGGCGTGATCTGTGCGAGATTGGCACGGGCGGGAATCACGGGTCCGAAAAACTTCCTGGGGGGCGTCTACGGTTACTACAACGTATACGGCAAAGGTCTTGTCGATCCCGGCAATGCGCTTGCGGATCTGGGCAGTCGTTTCGATTGCGAAAGGATCCTCTTCAAAAAGTACCCGAGCTGCGGACTTACGCTGGGGAGCACGGAGCTCATCCTGAGCCTGATGCATGAAGCGGACGGGATAACCCTCTCAGCAGACAACGTTGAGAAGGTAGAGGTCAAGGTGCCCCCTTACACCTACAAACTCGTGGGCCACCCCTTCGAGATAGGCGCCACCCCAAGGGTGAACGCTCAGTTCAGCATCCGGTATTGCGTGGCAAATGCGCTCCTGCGAGGCAGCTCCAAGCTGGCGCACTTCGAAGAGCAGGCGATTCGGGATCCCCGGCTGCTGGAGCTCACACGGCGAGTGGACGTGGTGGTGGATCAGGCCATGGAACTTCGGGGCCACACCCCCATCGACATGACTGTGCGGACAAAGGACGGGAAGAGTTTCTTTCGCCGGATCGATATTGCACCCGGCTTTCCCGGCAACCCTCTCACCGCCGAGGAGCAACAGGCCCGTTTTCACGACTGCATCGCCTATGCCGATAAATCGATTGCCAAGGAGAAAGTGGAGAAGATCGTCGAGAGCGCGACCCATATCGAAGAGCTGAGCGATGTACGCGCATTGATTCCACTCCTTCTTCAATAACTGGAACTCTCTACAAGGGAGGTCCCATGAACCTGATCGATGTCGTTGCCAAGTTCGCGCGCATAAGTCCCAGAGCCACGGCATTTGTAGAAGTTCGCCCGCTGTCTGGTCTCCGGCAAGAGATCACCTGGGAGGAGTTCCGCAACAGGACCAACAGGATTGCCAACCGTCTTCTGCAACAAGACATCCATAAACATGACAAGGTCTTTCTCCTCGGCAGAAATTCGATCCGATGGCTCGAGACCTACTTTGCCATCCTGAAGACGGGCGGTTGGGCGGTTCCCCTCAACTTCCGGTTCACCGACGAAGACCTTCTTTATTGCGGTCGTGTTGCGGAGCCCTCGGCGTTTGTCTTTGACAAAGAGTACGGGCAAAGGATAAACGGCCTTCGAAAGGAACTGAACACGGTTTCTCATTACTGTGTGATCGGGCCCGACCGGGACGATGAATTCGTCACCCTGGAGGATCTCGTCAGAAACGGCTCACCGGAGCCGGTGCCTGTTGCCATATCGGACGAGGACGAATGCGCCCTCTACTTCACTTCAGGAACCACGGGGATGCCGAAGCCGGTGCTTCTCCGGCAGAAGAGTCTCATGTGTGTTGCCGCAACCGAGGCATCCAACCACCACTTTAACTCCTCCGACCGGTTCCTGATGATGCCCCCCATGTACCACCTTGCCATCGGCCACCTGCTGGCGGTGATGCTGGCAGGGGGTTGCTCCGTTCTCCTCACGGAACAGATCTCACCAAGGCATATTATAGAGACCGTAGCCAGGGAACGGATCACCGCTGTTTTTCTGCTCGTGCCGTGGGCCGTGGATCTTCTCAATGCACTGGACAGAAAGGAAATCAGAATCGAGGAACACGATCTCAGCTGCTGGCGTAGGACATTCATGGGCGCTCAGGCGATACCCCCGGTTCTGGTACACAGAATAAAAGGATACTTCCCTCACATGGAATATGACACAACCTACGGCCTCAGTGAATCCTCAGGTCCCGGAGTCATTCATCTGGGCAGTGAAAACGAGAGAAAGGTCGGCGCCATCGGGAAGCCGAACCTCTTCTGGGACGCGAGGATCGTTGGAGAGGATGGAGAAGAGGTGATCCGAGGCGAAGTGGGCGAGATCATCGTCAGGGGCGACGGGGTCATGAAGGAATATTACAAAAACCCTGAACTCACAAAAACGGCTATCCGCAACGGCTGGCTTCATACCGGCGATCTGGGGAGGATGGATGAGGAGGGGTTCATAACCCTGGTGGACAGGAAAAAGGATCTCATTATCAGCGGCGGGGAAAACATCTATCCTGTGGAATTGGAAGCCGCCATTCTGAAGCACCCCAAGGTACATGACGTGGCGGTGATCGGCGCCCCCGACGACCGCCTTGGGGAGATCACCGTGGCCGTGATACAGCCGAAAAAGGGCGAGTCGCTGACTGAAGAGGAGATCGTTCCCTTTTTCGAGCAGCAGTTGCCGCGTTACAAACGACCGCGACGCGTCATTTTCGGTGAAGTGCCGAGAAGCCCGACCGGTAAGATTGAAAAACCGAAGCTTCGGGCGAAGTACGCCGGGAAAAAGTAAGCATTACGCAGTAAGCAGCCCGACAACAGTACACCCCAGAGGATAAGCCGTCGAAAGACCGAGCCGGTGAAGAGAGGAAAAATGATCGATCTTAAGTCGCATGCCCTTGGTTGCGACGTACTGGTGATCGGGGGAGGAGGCGCCGCCATCAGGGCGGCCATAGCCTGTCGCGAGAAGGGCGCAGAGACACTGGTGGTTTCCAAAACCAGAGTAGGGTTCGGGAACAACACCTATATTTCCAAAGCCTCCTGGACTATGCCCGGCCTGGGACACCCGGAAGACAGCCACCGTGTGCATGTGAAGGATACCCTGGTTGCAGGCTGCTTTGTGAACGACCGCAGAATGGTGGAACGGGTGGCTCGCGGGTCATCGAGTCTGGTTCCCTTCTTTGAAAGATGCGGAGTGGAGTTTGCAGCAAAGGACGGCCGCATGATCGTCGACTCGGCTCCCGGGCACACGTACCCTCGCCATGTCCGGGGAAAAAATCGTACAGGGAGCGACCTGATGCTCCCCTTGAAAGCGTACGCCGAGCGCATCGGAGTCCGGTTCCTGGACAAGGTTTTCGTCACCGGGCTCATTCCGCAAGGGGATCGCGTGGCAGCTGCCACGGGCATATCGCGGGAAGGCATGTTTTACGAAATCGGGTTTCGATGCGCCATTGTGGCAACCGGAGGGTATGGCCGGATTTACCTTCGCACCAACAATGCACCAGGAATCCACGGAGACGGACAGGCGATCGCCTTCGAACTGGGATTGCCGTTAAAGGATATGGAGTTCGTCCAGTTCTATCCCACCGCATCGGGAAAAGGCGGAGCCAGGCTTCTTCTCTACGAGGTGCTGGTCTGCCGAGCCGGTGCAAGGCTGAAAAATGGTGCAGGGGAAGACATCCTGACGAAACACGGTCTGGATGACCCCGCGGCTCTGACCAGGGATCGGTTGTCGGGAGCCATCATGGAAGAGGTCGAAAAGGGGCTCGGGGTCGAAGGGGGCGTCATCATGGACCTTCGCTCCGTCCCGGAAGAAAGGTCGGCGACCGTCTCACCGCTTCTCCCCGCCGGGTGGTCCGCCGTAAAGGAATTCGTTGTCGCTCCCACAGCCCACTTCTGCATGGGAGGGGTCGTCGTCGATTCGGAGGCTGAGTCCGCGATGCCGGGACTGTTTTTTGCCGGCGAGGTTTGCGCCGGAGTCCACGGCGCAAATCGGTTGGCAGGAAACGCCCTTCTGGAGATCTTCGTCATGGGCGAGGTGGCCGGTGTCAACGCGGGAATGAGGGCCAAGGAAATACCGCCGTTGAAGATTCCCGAGAAGGAGATCCGCAGGGAAAAGAGTCGGCTGGAGTACATGTTTTCGGAAACCGGAGAGGATGCAGGAGCGCTTTGCCGTTCTCTTCAGTCGACGATGTGGAAAAAGGGGGGAGTCATCAGAAACGGTGAGGGGCTCCGTGAGGGTTTGGCTCAGATTGAAGAACTGAAGACCTTGAGCAGGAAATGCAAGGCCGAGGACCCGGTTCAGCTCATGACACGGCTTGAGCTCGAGAACATGTTGCTGGTCTCTGAGATGGTGTGCAGGGCGGCGCTCTACAGGGACGAGAGCAGGGGCGCCCATCAACGAAGCGACTGCCCCCAGGAGAGGAACCCCGAGTGGCTGAAGAACATCCTCATCCGTAAGAGGCAAGGACAAAAAATGGTTATGGAGGCGGTCCCCACTACGCAATAACTCACAGGCAAAACAGCCTGTGCTCCACCCAAGAAAGGGGCTTGAATTCACGATGAAAGCGTCCTTCTTCGAAAACCTCGTTACAGGTTTTAGTTCCTGGTTCAACAAGGTGGCGTCAGCCGCGCTCGTGGTGATGATGCTCCTGAGCTGCGCCGACATCTTCATGAGGTATTTGTTCAGCAAACCAATTACCGGAACGTATGACGTTGTCAGCCTTATGGGGGCTGTCCTGGCCTCATTTGCCATGCCCTACACCATGCTGAAAAAAGGGCATGTGGCCGTTGAGATCCTGGTACAGGCCCTCTCCAGAGGCAAGCAACTGGTCATCGAAACCTTCACCCATCTCCTCGGCATATCTCTTTTTATCGTGCTGGTCTGGCAAGCTGTTCTTCTCGCCAGGGATATGAAAGCGGCCGGCGAGGTAACGCCGACCCTGCTTGTCCCGTTCTATCCCATCGTCTACTGCATGGCTCTCTGCTTTCTCGCTCTCTCCCTTGCAATTCTGGTCAATCTCCTACACATCTGGACGAAAAGGGCAAATTCATGAACCCCATTCAAATCGGCATTGTCGGCGTTGTGCTCCTGATTCTCCTCCTGTTCACGAAATTTCCGGTGGCCTTCTGCATGGCCCTCGTGGGCGTTCTGGGCTTCGGTTACCTGGTTGCGCCCCAAGCCGCGCTGAATATCATTATAAAGGATTTTTACACGGTGTTCAGTTCCTACGACCTGACGGTTGTCCCCCTGTTCGTCTTCATGGGACAGATCCTTTTCTACGCCGGTATCAGCCGCAAGCTCTACGACGCCGCCATGGCCTGGCTCGGACATTTCAAGGGCGGCCTTGCCATGGCAACGATCGGCGCCTGTGCCTTCTTTTCCGCCATCTGCGGCTCCACGAATGCAACGGCTGCAACCATGGCCTCCGTCGCCCTGCCGGAAATGAAAAGACTCAAATATCGTGACGAACTGGCAACCGGGACGGTTGCGGCCGGCGGAAGCCTGGGCATTCTCATACCGCCCAGTACGATCTTCATTGTCTACGGCATCATGACCGAGCAATCCATAGGAAAGCTCTTCATGGCAGGGATTCTTCCCGGCGTCCTTCTTTCCATTCTCTTCATCACGGCTATCTATATCTGGGTTTCCATAAAACCCGAAATAGCGCCCGTCGCAGAAAAGCAGGACTTCAAAGCAAAGATGCGGTCTCTCAAAGGTCTTATCGAAGTGCTTGTTCTGTTCATTTTGGTCATGGGCGGGCTCTTTATCGGTATATTCACACCAACCGAAGCGGGCGCCGTAGGGGCCTTGGGGGGACTTATCATTCCCCTTGTAAGCGGAAATCTCTCATGGAGAGGTTTTCTGGATGCCCTCTATTCCTCGACCCGGACCACCAGTATGATTCTCATGATCGTCGCCGGAGCGACGGTCTTCGGCCACTTCCTGGCGGTGACAACTATTCCAGCCACCCTGTCCGGGTGGGTAGTGGGTCTGCCTTTTCCCTCCTGGGGCATCATGTTGGTGATCATGTTCTTCTTCTTGATCGGTGGCTGTTTCATGGATGCCCTCGGCATGATTCTGTTGACCATTCCCATATTCTACCCCGTTGCCATAGCAATCGGGTATGATCCAATATGGTTCGGCGTGGTGATCGTCCTCGTGACCGAGCTGGGCGTGATTACACCGCCGGTCGGAATCAATGTGTATGTGGTAAGCGGGATTGCCAGAGATGTACCGCTTCAGGTCATCTTCAAAGGAGCCTTGCCGTTTGTATTCGCCCTGACCGCGTATCTGGTGATCATGCTCCTCTTTCCCCAGATCGCTCTGTATCTTCCGAGTTTTGTGGCTTATTGATATCATAGGGAGTACAACCACAACCACTAACCTGAAGGAGGCCTCAAGATGAGAAAAGCATATTTTACCTTGGCGAGTCTGGCTTTTTTGGGAACAATCTTTCTCTCCGGCATGGTCTGCGTCCAAACGACCGACGCGGCAACCTACAATTTCACCTACAGCACCTTCTTCCCGCCCACGCACATCCAGACAAAGGTCCCCCAGGCCTGGGCAAAGGAGATAGAGGACCTCTCCAAAGGCCAGATCAAGATCCAGATATTCACCGGGGGATCCTTGACACCCGCCCCGCAGATCTATGATGGAGTAGTGAAAGGCATCTCCGATTTCGGTTTGTCCGTCTTCGCGTATTCTCCGGGGCGTTTCCCGGTAGTGTCGGCGGTGGACAATCCCTTCGGCTACAACAATGCCTTTATTGCAACAAGGGTTATCAATGAGCTCAACCGGAAATTCAAGCCCAAGGAGCTGAGCGATGTTCATGTCTGCTATCTCTTCGCTCATGGCCCCGGCCTGCTCCATACGGTGAGCAAACCGGTCAAGAAACTTGAGGAAGTGCAGGGATTGAAGATCCGATCGACCGGGACGAGCCAGTTGATCGTCAGGGCATTCGGCGCCGCGCCCGTGGCCATGTCCCAGGGTGAGACCTACGATGCCCTCAAGAAAAACATCGTGGACGGCACCTTGGTCCCCATAGAGGCTTTGGAGGGTTTCAAACAGGGCGAGGTCCTCAAATATACCACGCTGAACTATGCCTCATCCTATTCCCAGGGATTCTTCGTCGCCATGAACCTCAAGAAATGGGAGAGCCTCCCGCCGGACCTCCAGAAAATCATCACCGATGTGAGCAAGAAATATGAAGACATCACGGCCAAGGCCTGGGGAGACAGTGACCAGTCGGGAATCAAGTTCTGCGAGAAGCTGGGTCACGAGTTCATCAAGCTCTCCGACGAGGAACAGGGTAAATTCAAAGCAGCGGTGAAGCCGGTCTTTGACGAGTATATCAAGCAGGTGAAAGAGAAAGGCATTGACGGAGAAGCCGTGTTCAAGGCGACCCAGGAGATGGTGGAACAATACAGCAAGGAATATAAATAGCAGGAGCCCCAGGCTGGAGCGGCAGGTCAATCTGCAGTGAGGATGGCTAATGAACATAGAAAAAGTATTGAAGGGGAAGTGGATTCTCGTCGTTGATGACGAAGAAGATATCCTCCAACTTGTTTACGAGCTCCTGGAGATGTGCAAGATCGACACAGCCTCGAGCTATGAGCAGGCAAAGGAGCTGCTTGAGAAGAACCAGTATCATCTGGCTATCCTCGACATTATGGGTGTTCGGGGCTATGACTTGCTGGAGATCGCGTCCAAACGGGACATCCCTGCCCTGATGCTCACAGCCCATGCACTCACCAAGGAAGACTTGCGAAAATCCGTGGAGAAGGGAGCGGCCTTCTACGTCCCCAAGGATGAGATCAACAACATCCCTGTTTACGCAGCGGATGTGCTGGAGGCAAGGGCGAAGAAGCAAAACTCCTGGGCAAAATGGTATGAGAGGCTAAGCGGGTTCTGCGACAGAAGGTTTGGAAAAGACTGGAAGGACCAGGATCCCGATTTTTGGGACCATATTATCAAGTATTGAACAAACCCCGCCGACCTGAGATGGGAGGTTTATGACAAGGAAAACCGGGGGCTGAAAAGCCCTTTGTCGGAGAATCGATCCATTCCGGTCACGAAAGACGAAAAGGGGCTGCGGCGCAAGCCGCAACCCCTTTCGTTCTTCTGCTAGTCCCTGAGCTATGGGCACGGCAGGGTGGGGCTCGGAATGGGTCTTTGCCGCGCCCGCCAAATCATGCGCTGCATGGCGGCGGCCTGTGGATCGAGAGCACCGAAGGACCGGCAAGGAGGGCCACATGAAAACCATCTGCGCCTTGGTCTTTGTCACCTCCGTTCTGTACATCCTGCTCATCCTCCTGAAATTCACGTGAGGCAAACTGAAACGAGATTTCACGCCGGCAACAGCTGACTCGTGGCAAAGCGTCCCCGGACCCCAGACCCCGGTAGAAGGATCAGCACATATATCCGCAAAAGACCCCGCTTCACCCTCACGGGCGAATTCCTTAGACGCCAATGAGTGAAGTCCCCTGCATTCTCTTAGGAAATACACTCATTGCCCGTGCTGAATCCATTATTTCCCAAGCTCTCCTTTGCTGATGGCTGACCATCACTCGGTTCACTTGTCTAAGGAAAACACCTTAACCATGCTGACTTCTTCGCAATCCAAGCATACATCCATACAAGCATATCTTGACGGCTGCAGGCATTTATTTATAGAGTGTTCCTATAAATCCCCCTGTTTTTCAGAGATGACTCCTTGCATTTGATATTTCTTCCACTCATTCGACGGAGGTGGAGGTGGGATGACTGGAGCCTGGTATTAGGAGCTGCCCGATGCCAGGCTTTTTTGTTGTTCTTGCCTTTGCAACAAGCGAACAATGAACCCCGAGCTGAAATGCAAATATATGGTGATTGAGAACGTACTCGCAGAAGCTCTGCCCGGAGACGAACCTTCTCCACGATAGACGGGGGATCATGGACATCCTTGCCCTCAAACAGAAGATGGGGTTGAGGCAACTGGTCGGGGAAAGCGCCCCCTTTCTTGAGGAGATCGAAAAGATTCCTATGGTGGCCCAGTGCGACGTGAGCGTACTGATCACAGGCGAGACCGGGACCGGAAAGGAACTGGTTGCCCGGGCCATTCATTATCTCAGCCCGAGAGCAGGCAGTCCATTCGTGCCGGCCAGCTGTGGGGCCATTCCTGTCGAACTCGCTGAAAATGAGTTGTTCGGGCATGTTCAGGGTGCATTCACCGGAGCCGCTTCCGCACAGACCGGACTGATTCAAGAGGCGAACGGCGGGACCCTTTTTTTGGACGATGTGGATTGTCTTCCTCTCCTTGCTCAAGTGAAACTGCTGCGGTTTCTGCAAGAAAAGGAATACAAACAACTCGGATCGCCGAAGTTCCGTCATGCCGACGTGCGGGTGGTCGCAGCGACCAACGTCGAATTGGAGAAATCCGTAAGGCAAGGCAAATTCCGCCAGGATCTCTTCTATCGCCTCAATGTCATTCCGCTCACCCTTCCGCCCCTTCGGGAACGGAAGGGAGATCTCCCTTCTCTGGCCTGCCATTTCCTGGAGAAATACTGCGCTGAGTTCAACAGGGAAATGAAGGAATTTGCCCCGGACGCGGTTCGGAAACTCGTAGGCTACGATTGGCCGGGGAATGTAAGAGAGCTGGAAAACGTGATCGAACGCGCCGTGGTTTTTTCCCGGGAATCGATCATCTATAGTAGCGAGGTCACCCTTCCGAACCAGGAAAAGATCAAGCCACAGGAGTCGTTCCGCGCATCCAAGTCAAGGATCGTCGCTCAATTCGAAAGAAGATACATCCAGGATCTCCTGCAGGTTCACCAGGGCAGCGTGACAAATGCCGCCAAAGCGGCCCAAAAAAACCGGCGAACATTTTGGGAGCTGATTCGCAAGCACAAGATCGACGTGCAAAGATACAGGCCGGCCGCACCATAAAAGATTGCACGGTTTCATGCCTCCATAGGCTGAATTTGCCTCGTCGTTTTTGCCGGTTTCGCCTGCGCGAGATCCCTCCAGAAAAAGCCTCGTAAATACCGGCGGAATACTCTCTCCATTCCACAATCCGATCCCCTGATTCGGTACACATCACCGGCCGATTGATCTCCACCCTATGCATGAAAAGAGCACACTCTTTTTCTCGTCGAGGGACATGGCTCCTGCCCGATTCCATCGGGTAAAGTTCCAACCCATTGATTTGCCCGTCTTCCCTGTTTGAGTTCTAAAAAAAAGACCCCTTCTCCACCGCGCGGCACATAGGTTGCTTCCGTCCCTGTTCGATCAGAAAAAAAAGACCCGGGTAGATGATTCATGTGTCCGGAAGAGTCTCAGATCATCCACGAGATCTTGGCTTACCTGGCAGACCATCCGGAAGCTCAGGATACCTTGGAAGGAATCGTGGAGTGGTGGTTACTGGAGCGGAGGATTATTTATCAGACACGCTGCGTAAAAGCCGTGCTCGACGAACTCATCGCTCTCGACTGGATTGACCCAATCCGCGGTGCAGACATGCGGATCAGTTACCGAATGAATCGGAAACGGGCTCAGGAGATCCAGGCTTTCCTGGGCAATAAGTCAAAATGAATCACGTCTCCAGGTCCGACCGCGCGGATGAAACAGGTGGAGCCGGAAAAATGGGTTAGCCATCGGTGACCTCTGCAAGCGGTAGATGGCCGGCCGACACGGGGTCTATGATCAACACCATCATCGAGCACATCGCCTCCAGACTTAACGAATACTTCAATGTGCGCGCCGGTGCAGCCCAGGAACTATGGGTGGTTCCGGGCAGCCTCATGAATCTGGACGGCACAGCGAATAACAGCTTGTTCAAAAAAGTGGTCTTGAGTGTTGTGAACGTAGAAGAGGATCGGATCTACCACTCGACAGAAACCTTTTCCAGAAGGCCAGACGGTACGAGCGACATCGTCAAACCGGAGGTGCGCCTCAATCTTTATTTGATCTTTATAGGAAACTTCGGCCAGTACACTGAAGCGTTGAAAGAGATCTCCTGGGTCATCGCCTTCTTTCAGCATCATCCTGCCTTCGAGTACGCGTCCATTCAAGGACTGGAGGGCCGCAGAGGGCGAATCGTTTTCGAGATGTTCTCACCCACCTTTGAGCAGCAGAACCACCTCTGGGGCGCATTGGGGGCCAAGTACATGCCGTCGGTTCTTTACAAGGCGGGCCTGGTTACGATCACGGATGAGGCGGTAGAGGGTGAAGCCCCTCCGGTTCAGGCCATACTGATAGAAAGTGTGAGATGAAAACCTCCTACCAACCACTGGTCCATTTGCTCCTTCGGCATTCCTACTTCAGCGATGGGTGCCTGAGAGATCTTTGCGTCCTGGTCCCCTCCCCGGCCACCCGCACCTGGCTCCAACAGGGAGGATTCATCTTCAGGTCTTTGCCGGATGGATGCGAGATATACGGTGAGGTGAGCCCTGAAACAGATCCTCCTGCTCTTCTCAGGCCCGTCGGAAACGATATAGTTAAAATCACTTTGCTCCTTGAGAACAAGCATGATCACTTTGAATCTCTTACCTGTCTCCCAGAGCACCGCCCCGGCCGCCAGGCATTCTACTTCTCAAACCTGTTCGAGGATATCGAGAACAACAGGCTGCATCTGACCGACCCTCTCACCCATAAGAGGGTGTCGGACCCGGTAGAGGTGGTGACATCGACGAATTACACCTGCCGGGTTGCCCCCCCCGACCCCGGCGTAGAGCTCTCTCTCACAGACGTCATGGGGAACAAGGTCGTGACCCTCGACTACACGGTTTCCTTGGAGACGGAAGCATTCATCGAACTGACAGCCAGTCTCGCAGGTGTGCCGGCTGGCCGCTATACGCTGAAGGGTAATCGCGACATAGAGATTTACTACGACCCCGACCTTTTCGGAAAACGTCTGATCGGCATTGTGGAACTCTTCGCCAATACAGAAAGGGTCCCGTCCGGGTACCGATTCCTTTCCGATCAGACAATCACAACTAGAGACTACTGCATACAATTTGAATCCGCGGAAATGGAGTGGCGCTACAGGGTAGCCAAGCGGCACGGCACGAATGGGTTTCCTATGGAGGGGCTATCCGTTTCCGGGCCTTTTGAATCGCTTACAGAAAACAATGACATCATTTTTAGATCCCGGGAACCCATACCTTTGGCGGAAAAGCCCTACGGTTTTGAACTGAGGAGCAACGGCAACCGGGTTCAGACTCTTCCTGGTCCGAATATCCGTTCTTCCCTCAAGAAGGTCTACGGCAAACTCGTTTCCGAAATGAACGTTTACATCTAAACAGAGTTTGGAGGTGAGCATATGGCATACCATCATCCTGGGGTTTATGTAGAGGAGACATCGCTTTTTCCTCCATCGGTAGCAGAGGTGGCAACTGCGATCCCGGCATTCATCGGCTATACGGCGAAAGCGATCAAGAAGGGCGAGGACCTGACCAACAAGCCGACGCGGATCACGTCCCTTCTCGATTACAGAGAGTCCTTCGGCGGCGACTTTGAGCCTAATATCAAAGGAAAGGTAGACCCAGAGAAGAAAACCGTTGTCGAAGTAAAGGTTGTTCGTTTCTACATGTACGAAAGTCTACGCCTCTTTTTCGATAACGGCGGCGGACACTGTTACATAGTTTCGGTAGGAGATTATAAAACTGCGCCTGATCAGGATGGTTTGAAAAAGGGGCTGGACGCGCTGGAGAAGTATGACGAACCAACGATAATCGTCATTCCTGATGCGGTCGCGCTCGAAACCGGCAAGTTGCATGCTTTGCAGCGTATCGCTCTCGCACAATGCGGCAAACTGAAGGATCGGATTGCTATTTTGGACCTGCCGAATGGGAATGGCAATGGTGACCAAGTCATAGAAGATTTCCGGGAAGCAATCGGAATTAACAACGTGAAGTACGGCGCGGCGTACACGCCATGGCTGGTTACAGCATACGAAAAAGACGTTCCGTTCATGTCAATACGTGGTCTGGAAAACTTCGATGCTCTTGTCCCCGGGGATGAGAAGAAGAAAAAGGAATACGACGACCTTATCTCAAAAATCAATCAGGCTGTCCCGGTAAAGCCTGGCCAGGAAGCCGCGGAGGATGTGAAAATAGTATCACAAAAAATCAAAGATCTATCCGCTCCTGAAGGCACGCTGGCTGAACATTTTACTGTCCTTACTGGTGCTCTGAACGCGGCTACGGGTGAGGATGATGGGAAGGCCAAGTTGAAGTCAGTGATCGAATTCCTGCGAACTGTTGCAATAGGAGTGGTCGATTGGCGGGCCATCCTGAAAGGACATGAACTGCTGAAAAAGCTAGATGCTCTGGCGGAAGCAATCTTAAAACCAGCAGTCGATGGGCTCGTGGCCATGGAAAAGAATACGGAGGTGGAGGCGCTTCTGGCACCAAGGACGGACAAACACGTGAATGATGACTACGGGCAGTATGATGAACTTGTGGGCAAGTGGATTTCCAAGAACCCCAAAGAAATAACAGAGTATACAAAACATTATGCCAATGACGCCAAAGGCGATTCGATTCCAAAAAAGGAGCAGGCGATCGAAATTGGAGAGGACCTCGAAATACTTTTCAGCGGGCTCCGGGATTTTGTTGATGCTGTTGAAAATGCCGCGAAGGAAGAGGCTGAACTGTCTGCAGCCGCTCCGGTCGCGGCTTCCTCCGAAGAACTGAAAAGGCTCACAAATACACTTTACAGCGAGTATCCCGTCATTGGGAACATTGCTCGAGAAATTATGGTGAAGATGTCAGAGGTCCCACCCGGCGGTGCCGTGGCAGGCGTCTACGCTTTGGTGGATTCGACGCGTGGCGTCTGGAAGGCGCCGGCGAACGTGAGTTTGAACCAAGTGCTTCGCCCCCTGGAAAGAATCGATGATGCGACGCAAGACAACCTTAACGTGCACGTGATGGGCGGCAAGTCAATCAACGCTATTCGCGCTTTCACTGGGCGGGGCACGATCATCTGGGGGGCACGTACCCTGGCCGGCAATGACAACGAGTGGCGCTACATCAATGTCCGCCGATTCTTCAACATGGTCGAAGAGTCTGTCAAGAAGTCGACCGCCTGGGCCGTGTTCGAGCCTAACGCAGCACCCCTCTGGATCAAAGTGAAAGGCATGGTTGAGAATTATCTGATCCAGAAGTGGCGTGAGGGTGCGCTTGCCGGTGCCAGGCCGGACGACGCGTTCTACGTGAAGGTGGGCTTGGGGCAGACCATGACCGCCCAGGACATCCTCGAGGGAAAGCTCAACGTTGAAATCGGCATGGCGGTCGTCCGACCCGCGGAGTTCATTGTGCTGAAATTCTCGCACCTGATGCAGAGATCATGACGTGACGCGACAATTTGAGACAACCGGTTCAGACCGTTTGATCTCAACTCTAGAAAGTTGGAGGTGAATCTAATGGCATACCCGATTCCCGTATTCCACTTCAATGTCGACTGGGGCGGCACCCGGCTGGCCTTCTCCGAGGTCACTGGGCTCAATATCGAGGCGCAGGTGATCGAGTACCGCGACGGTCTCAGCCCGGAGTTTTCGACCGTCAAGATGCCGGGCCTGAAAAAGTTCGGAAATATTACCCTGAAGAGGGGAGTCTTTGCCGGGGACAATGAGTACTACCAATGGCTGAACACGATCAAGCTGAACAAGCCGGAGCGGCGGGACCTCACCATCAGCCTTCTCAACGAAGAGCACAACCCTGTGATGGTGTGGAAGGTCAAGAACGCCTGGCCGACCAAAATAACGTCCCCGGACATGAAGGCAAGCGGAAACGAAGCGGCGATCGAAACCCTTGAGATCGCCCATGAGGGGATCACGATCGAGAACAATGCTTGATCTTGCGTCGTGCCCCACCTGAGGTCTGCATCAGATGTACCCCGATGCACCCGCGGGTTTCATTGCGGTTCCAAGATCTCCTCTGCCAGTGGGAAGCGGGCATGTACAATATCCCTGCTGTATTTCACTTCAAGGTCGATTTCGGTCCCTCCCTTCACGAGTCGGACAACCGTTTTCAGGAGGTCTCCGGACTTACTGCGGAGGTGACCACGGAGGAACTGCGCGAGGGCGGACTCAACGAGTACGCACACAGGCTGCCGACCGGTGTGAAATACGGCAACCTTATCCTGAAGCGGGGGTTTGTCGATTCGGAAGTGAGTTCATGGTGTCGAAAGGCGGTACAGGAATTCATCTTCGAACCGCGTCTGGTAACGGTTACGCTCCTGAACGAAGAACATGAGCCGGTGTCAGCCTGGCATTTTGCCGGTGCTTATCCGGTGAAATGGTCTGTGTCCGATTTCAAGGCGCAGGAGAATGCCCTCGCCATCGAGTCTCTGGAACTGGCCTACAGCAGGTTCATGAAAGGATAGACGTCATGCCCATAGAGATCAGAGAACTGGTGATCCGCGCCACGATCGATTCCGGTGAAAAGAACGACCGCCAATCCGTTGGTGCAGCGGATCAGGAAAGAAACGAGATGGTGGCCGAGTGCGTCGAACAGGTACTCGAAATCCTCAGGCAGAAAGCGGAGAGATAGATGCCCCTGGGGGAGCTCAAAAAAATGGTCATCGAGGCATTCAAGAACCCCGACTACCAGGGGGCTCCAGCCGACCGCTTTACCGTGATGTTCAACCCAAACACCTACACGCAGAAGTATGAAGTTCAGTACCAGCCTCGGCAGGGCCAGGGGGATACCGGAAGCCCGCAGGTGTTCGGAAACATCAAGCCGCAGGAGTACACGTTCGAGTTCGTGTTCGACGGGACAGGTATAGCAGCGAAGAGGATCGAGGTCCAGGAAGAGGTCGAACGTTTTCTGAAGGTGACCGGGAAGCACGTAGGGGATATCCATCGCCCACACTACCTCAAGCTGACCTGGGGCTCTCTTGTTTCCAGATGCGTCCTCAGGAGCGCGGAGATTACCTACACCCTGTTCAAACCGGACGGATATCCTTTACGAGCCAGGGTCAAGGCGACCTTTGCAGAGAACATTGAAGATGCCCTGCGGGTAGCGGAGGAGCGCAAGAGCTCACCCGATCTCACCCACTTCCACATCGTGAAGGCTGGCGAGAACCTCCCCCTTTTGTGCCACCGGTATTACGGTGAACCTGGACGCTACATGCAGATTGCCGAGCACAATCATCTCAGGAACTTTCGCCGGCTCGAACCTGGACAGCCGCTTGCTTTCCCACCGGTCAAAAAATCAGAGGGAGGAAGGGCTTAGTCATGCCTGAAGATACCCGCATCCCGACACCTGCACCCGCAGACCGGCCGACGCTGAAGATCCTTGTCTCCGGCGCCCAGATAAGCGGCGAATACCAGGTGAAGGGTGTCGTAGTCACCCGTGCGTTCAACCGGTTATCATCGGCCCTGGTCCTTATCTACGATGGTGATCCTGCGTCCGAAACCTTCAAGGCGAGCAGCTCTCAGGACTTCATTCCAGGCAAAGAGATCGAGATCGTCGCAGGCTATCACGGCAACGAAACAACCATTTTCAAAGGAATCGTGATTCGCCACGGGTTGCATGCACGGAACAACCGCGATTCATACCTCCAGGTGGAGTGCAGGGACAGGGCCGTCAGACTCTCTGTGGGCAGGAAGAGTGTCTATTTCTACGATTCCAAGGACTCGGAAATCATGGAGCAGATCGCGTCCGGCGCTGGGTTGCAGACCGATATCGAGGCCACAGCGGTCATCCATGCGCAGATGGTCCAGTACTCCGCAACGGACTGGGATTTCATCGTGACAAGGGCCGAAGCCAATGGGTATATGGTCCTGACCAGGGACGGGACGCTTGTAGTCAAACCGCCCGTCAGCAGCGCGCAGGCCTCCCTCGCCCTCACCTATGGCCGAAACATCCTTGATTTCGAGGCGGTCATCGATTCCCGTGATCAGTTCGACGCTGTCCAATCGGTCGCATGGAACGCTTCGGGACAGGTCTTGACAGAGGTCGACGGCCAGGTTCCGGCGGCCGTGGCTCCCGGCAATCTGACCGGCAACGATCTTGCAGCGGTGATCGGCCTTTCCCCCCTGAAGCTCCAGCATGCAGGCCAGATGAAGGAAAGCGAACTGCAGGCATGGGCGGACGGGCAGCGAATCAGGAGCGCTTTTGCCAAGGTCCGCGGGCGCGCACGTATCCAGGGGTACGGGCCCATGATGCCTGGAGACCTCATCGAACTTGGCGGCCTGGGGGACCGATTCAATGGGAAAGCACTGGTCTCAGGCCTACGTCACGAGATCAACACCAGAAACTGGGAAACCGAGATCACCTTCGGCCTCTCGCCGGAATGTCTGGTCGAATCGGACCGGCGCGTCAGCGGGGCGCCCGGAAGCGGGCTGCTTCCGGGCGCCGTGGGATTGCACGTCGGCCTCGTCACGGCCCTCGAAGGCGATCCGGACGGTGAGGACAGGATCCAGGTTCGGGTGCCGCTCATAGGCGCAGGCGAGGAAGGCATCTGGGCCCGTGTTGCCGCCCTGGATGCCGGTAACAACCGCGGCACATTCTTCCGTCCGGAGATCGATGACGAAGTGGTTCTCGGTTTTCTGGGTGAAGATCCAACGAACCCAATCGTCCTGGGGATGATGAACAGCAGCGCCAAACCGGCGCCTTTCACCGCAAGCGACACGAACCCGCAAAAAGGAGTCGTAACGCGTAGTCGGATCAAGGTGATCTTCGACGACGACAAAAAGTCGGTGCTGATCGAAACCCCCGGTGGCAATTCCGTCCTGCTGGATGATGAAAACGGCGCGATCACTGTCCGGGACCAGAGTAGCAACAAACTCGTACTGGAATCCGCCGGCATTACCATTGAAAGTACCGGCGATCTGATCCTCAAGGCAACCGGGGACGTCAAGATCCAGGGAGCAAACGCGACCATGGCGGCGGATGCGCAGCTCCAGGCCAAAGGCTCGGCAGGTGCGGAATTTTCGTCCGGTGGAAGCACCGTGCTGAAAGGATCCATCGTCCAGATCAACTGACAAGCAAGGAGAAGCCCTTGCCCCCAGCAGCGAGAGTCACGGACTTGAGCACGCACGGCGGTACAGTCGTCGGACCTGGCGTATCGACGGTACTTATCGCCGGTATGCCTGCGGCCGTTGCCGGCGATCAGCATGTATGCGCCCTTCCACCGCCCGGGCATGTGCCTACCGCGAGCCCCTTCCCCATGGGAAGCACTACGGTGCTGATCGGGGGAAGACCCGCACTCCGGGTTGGAGATATATGCCTCTGCGGAGCTGCACCGGCAATCGGCGCGCCAACCGTTCTTATAGGAGGATGAAAAACTGATGACGGAGAACGAACCCTTCCTCGGGACCGGCTGGAGCTTTCCCCCTACTTTTGAGCGGGGTGCCGGCGGAGTCAGGATGATTTCAGGCATCGACGACATCCGTTCGAGCCTCGAGCTCCTGCTCGCGACCGAGGTGGGCGAGCGGATCATGCAGCCACGCTACGGCTGCAGCCTTCGCCGACTCCTGTTCGAGCCCCTGGACGCGGCACTGCAGGCTTACGTGAAGGATCTGATCAGGACGGCGATCCTGTATTTCGAACCCCGCGTCCTGCTGGAAAACGTGACCTTAGAGCCAAAACAGAATGAAGGCAGCCTCGAAATCCGGATCGAGTGCACCATAGCGGCTACGAACACCCGCGCCAACTTCGTTTACCCCTTCTACAAGGCTGAAGGCACGGAAATTGTCCGATGAGTAAAGAATGCACTTTTCTCAACCCCCTGCAACGCGACGGCACGAGCCGGACGCAGCGGCTTGTCAAGGCTCTTCAGCCGTCCTATGTCAAGGTGGACGAGCGCGACATAGGTTCGATGCTGAAATACGCGCGGGATTATGCGCAGCTCTTGCGCTACTACTCGTTCACCGATACACCGGACGGGGATTGGGTCAAGTTCATCGAAGAAGACGTCAGTGTACTGGCTGCCCTGGTCGGATGCACCAACGCCGAATCGTTGCGCAAAGAATTCTTGGCTCTCCGCGATAAGGCAATGGAAGCGCTTAAGGACTCTGCCATCAATCGCGGGTCGACTTTCCTGGCACTGTTTCCGCCACTCTTTGAGTTGGCTCAGATATTCAAGGACTGGCACGACCAAGCGACCCCCGGCCTTTCACTCAGAACCTCGCTGGACAGACTGACCCATTCAGTGCTGGAGAGTACGCTTCAAGAGATTCTCTCGTTTTTTGAACGGGCAAAGCTGGTCTTTATGCCTCACTTCCGTTTAGACACCGATCTCGGACAGATTCCAGAAACCCAGCCTCCCCTGATCATCTTCAGCTCCCCCATCACGCCGCCTTCCGACCAGGAGTACTCAGAGGCAGTCAGCCGCATAACAGACCTGTTCGACCGATTCCATGGCGCTCTTGTCTCTGTAGTAAGCCAGGCAACGGCTTTCCTCAAAGAAACACTGTCCATGTTTCCACGTCATCAGCCTCACATGGCCCTGCTTATTGCGTTTCTCGGCCTCTTCCGTTACGCCCAAAGGGATCTCAACACGATCACCGCAAGGCACCTCGACTTCTATTACAAAGAGGTGCTTCGGCTCAGGCCTGATCAGGGGCGGCCGGACACAGTCCACGTGGTGTTCGAGCTGGCGAAGAATTACCGAGAGCCAGGATACCGGATCCAAAAAGATACACTCCTGCCAGCCGGAAAAGACGCCAAGGGAGCCAATGTCTTCTACGGAACCGACACAGAGTTGGTCTTGAACCGGACCGCAATTGATCCCAAGCAAGGATTGAAGAGCATCTTTATTGAAAAGGGTCTTTCCAAAAAGGCTCCGCTTATTAAAAGCATCCATGCAGCCGAGGACGCGGATACTGCTGATGGGAGAGGGGCTCCGCTGGAGGATCCCGATGGCAAGTGGCTCACTTTCGGTGGAAGCAAAATGCCCTATGGCCGGGTCGGTTTCGCCATCGCATCCCCGATGTTCCTGCTGGCGGAAGGAACCCGAACGATCCTTGTCACGTGGTATGCGGCTTCCATTGAAGCCTTTCTCGCAGGCGAGCGAACCGAGAACGTTCAAGAAGAGCTGGCACATAATATCAAGGTTCAGGCAAGCGGGGAAAAGAAGTGGATCGATCTGAACGTGGAAGGCGTCGCCATTGACGAGCGCGACGCAAGTGTCACATTTACGCTCACGCTTGGCGCCAAAAAACCGCCGGTGGTCGGGTTCAGCCGCAAACTCCTGGGAGACGGATACGAGACCGACCTTCCCGTGGTCCGGTTTCTCTTCAATAGCGAAGGGATCGCGGCCAAATCGGACCCTTCCCGTGGTAAAGACATTCAAACCTTTTCCGACGATGTTCCCTACTACCCACACAATTCTATCGTACGCCGGGAGGGCAGATTATACAAAGCAACCCTTGGTATCACCAAGCCTGGATTCCGCCCCGAAAAATATCCAAGGTTCTGGAACCGCATCGAGCGCTCCTATCCCTACAAGTACTTCCGGCAGATGGAGCTGCGAGCTCTCAAAATTGAGGTGGATGTCCAGGGAGTTCGTAACCTGATTCTGGAGAATGACTTCGGCTCGCTCAATCCGGCGAAACCTTTTTACCCCTTCGGCCCCGTCCCCAGGGCGAATGGGCGATTTATGATTGGAAGCCGGGAGGCGTTTGGGAAAAAGCTACAGGGGATTACTCTGCAATTGGACTGGGCGGATTTGCCGCAAGAGAATTTTTCCATACATTACGCCAATTATTTGTCCGGTAAACAACCGCGGAATGATTACTTCACGGCGAACATAGGCATCTTGTCCGACGGGCAGCGGGTGAGACCGGTAGCCATTGCGCCGATTGTATTGACCTCGGAGAATGCTTCATCCGGTCCTGTAGCCTTTACTCAGGATGGCCGAGTCGCTGTGGCTGCGACAGAAAAGAGTGATGGAAGATGGGATATCGGCGCATGGGATGCAATTTCAGGGCACTTAATCTGGAGGATTGAGAGGGCCCACTCAAATCGAATAATCCTTGCAGGACTTGATCAGGAGGAAGACCTGATCACCCTGTCGACAAGAGGATCTCTTCGCAAATGGGACGCGAAAACCGGCAAACTGATTCAGAGCCACGAGAACATCATCGAAGGTCGCATAATCAACGCCGCTTTCTATGAAGATGGTTCGCAATTCGCGGCGGTGACGGAAAGAGCACTGGCTGTCTGGAAAACAGGAGACATTGAAAAGCCTATCATCTTTCGTTGGAAACAAGGGGTGATAGAGCCGAAACCCGAAGAGAGCGTCATGCCTCTCGCTTTCAGCACAGATGGAAAACTCCTGGTCACTGCAATAGACAAGACGGTGATCGCATTTCGAACAGGCGGCGAGTTGAAGCCAGCGTTCACCCTGTCCGAAGAAAGCTCAGTCACCGCGCTGCTGCTTGTCGATGCCCCCAACATGTATTTCTTGGTAACAGGGTCGACCATTCTCAAGGTTTGGGCTTGGGACGGAAAAGAGCAGCAACTCGGTGGAAAAGGTAAAGAAATTAGCGCTTTTGGAGAAACGGACTGGGGCGGCATACGCTATTTGGCATGCAGCAGCAAACGTAAGCTCGTGTCAGCAGCTTTCAAGAACGGTAACGCCTTTGTTTGGACGCAGCCAAAGAGTCGAGAAATTCCGAAAGAAGTGCAGCTAAAGGACCAAGTCCGAGGGGTACGCTGTATTGGATTTGATCCTCTCGGCGACCATGTCTTTACTGGGGCTGAAGATGGATCTCTATGCCTGTGGGATTCGTCCTCGGGCAAGTTGAAAAGAGCGCAAAAGGGCCATTCGCCGGTGGTGGGAGCTACTTTTCATCCCATGGAGCGATTGGTGCTCATCGCCAAGCAGAACGGTGAAGTGTCGCTTTGGGAGGCACAAGACCCCCAAGAGTTCCCCTTGTTTTCACCTCCAGTCAGTGAACGCCCCCCAGCCGGGTCCCGCACCCTTTCACCTGAGTTTGACTGGGACGACTTGAGCAGAGATTTGTCGCCCGAACCGCATTCCGTTCGCGAACCGACACACTCAAGCCGTTCACTGTATCTTAGCTTGAATCAGGACTTTCTTCACGGCGTGTATCCGCGTCTCCTTGCCGAATCGGCCAAAAATGAAGCCGCACCTGTACCCAATGCGCCTTATACCCCTCTTATCGCATCGCTCAGCCTGGACTACAAAGCTGCCGAGCACAACGACTTCTCCGTTTTGGACAAGAGCAGTTTCAATCAACGCGTTGAGCGCATTTATCAGCTTGGCCCTTTTGGCCACCGTGAGATCTACCCCATCCGCGACGATTCCACCGCAGCCGACATCCCCATCTGCCGCAGGCTCGTCCCGGAATTCACGGTTTCCTTAAAGCAAAGCGACGGCACGACTCGGCCGGTCGATGCCGAGGGGACTCTGTGCATAGGGCTCTCGGGGCTAAAGCCCCCCCAGAATCTTTCGCTGCTCTTTCAGGTGGCAGAGGGGAGCGAGGACCCTACGGTTTCTCCGCCGGATGTCGTCTGGTCGCACCTCGACGGGGATCGCTGGATTGATTTCACTACCTCAGAGGTGGTCTCCGACAGCACGAGCGGACTGCTCACTTCGGGAATAATAAAGTTCTCCATGCCGAGATCAATGACGGACGCAAATACCTCCATGCCTGCCGGGCTTCACTGGATAAAGGCTAGTGTGGCGGAAAATTCCGCAGGAATACCCCAACTGATTGCCGTCCTCCCACAGGCGGTCACGGCAAGCTTTCGTGATCATGGGAACGATCCCTCTCGCCTCAGAGTTCCTCTGCCTGGCGAAACCATCTCAAAGCTCAGGGACAGGGCGGCTGCTGTAAAAACGGTTGCACAGCCTTACGCATCCTTTGGCGGCATCATGCCGGAGACGAACCCATCATTCTACACCAGAGTCAGCGAGCGGCTTAGGCACAAGCGGAGAGCCTTCACCATCTTTGACTATGAACGGCTCGTGCTCCGGGAATTCCCGGAAGTATACAAGGTCAAGTGCCTGAACCACGCAGGCATGACGGGAATGGATCCCGTCCCGGAGTGTGCGCCCGGTCATGTTCGCATCCTCGTCATCCCGAACCTTCGCAATCGCAACGCCGTCGATCCATTGCACCCGCGGCTCAGCCTTCACAAGCTCCGCCAGATTGCCCGGTATCTCGAAGAGATCGCTTCGGACTTCGTCTCTATCCATGTGACAAACCCCGAATACCAGGACGTGAGGGCCCGGTTCAATGTGCGATTCAGACCTGGAATGGACAAAGGGTTTTATACAAATCAGCTGAACCGGGACATCATTCGCTTTCTCTCCCCCTGGCTCCACGATGAGGCCGCCGACCTGGCGATTGGCGGGCGCATACACCGCTCCGCCATCCTCAACTGGATCGAGGAAAGGGAGTACGTGGATTTTGTGACTTCCTTTCAAATCGACCACATACTCACGGATCGAACCCTCGTCGATGTCGAGGAGGCCAAAGCAACCAACTCGGCGGCAGCCCTCGTTTCCGCGGGGCAGCATACCATCCTGGACAATATCGTCTCCTGCGAGGACGAACCAAAGCCCGCGCCGTTGCCGCCAGCCCCTCCTGAGGTTGAGGTAGGGCCTGTCGTAGTGCCTCCCGGTTTCGAGCGCTACCTCGGCAATGCTCGCGAGGGTGAAATGCACGATCTTCTCAATGTAAAGCCCCAATGCCAGATCGATGAGATACGTCACCGCGCCTACTTCACTGATGTCCAGGACGGGCTGAAGCTCAAGTACGATTATTGCGCTTACTGCTTCAGCCGGGATCAATCGAAGAGATAGGTTGGCCACACCATTTCATGGTACGGGAGCCGATTACTTCAGATGGGTGATACCCGATTCATCAGCAGGACGCCTTCCCTTTCAAAGAGCCAGGACTATGGTTTTTTGCGCTCCAGGGGGTTGAAGTACATCGAAAGACTGGCCCATGAGCTGTGGACGGACTACAATATACACGATCCGGGTATCACTATCCTGGAACTGCTCTGCTATGCGATCACCGATCTAGGCTACCGCACCGGGTACGACATCAAGGACATCCTTACGGAGGAGCGTCAGGGAGTTCAGGTGATCGACCCTGACCACCGCCAGTTTCATACAGCCAGGGAAATCCTCACCAACTCTCCTGTGACCTTCGATGACTTTCGGAAAATCTTGATGGACACCAAGGGGGTGAAGAATGCCTGGATCGCGCGGCACACCGCTGTCCAATATTCTTTGCATACTCGGGAAAGAAGGCTCGTGCTGGATGATCATGGGGAGGCTCCCTGCGTCACTGCACTGGATCCGCTAAACGGGTTGCACGATGTCTTTATCGAATACGACGAATCCGTCACGGGGGAAGAAAGCCGAAGCGAAGTCCTCGGCAGAGTCAGAGACAAACTCTTTTCTAATCGCAATCTTTGCGAAGACATCGTGCGGATCTGCGATCTGGAAAAGGAGGAGGTTGCGGTCTGTGCCGACATCGAGGTGAGCACCGACGCAGATGTCGATGCATTATTGGCCGAAATTTTTTACCGCCTCGAAAACCATATTTCTCCTCCAGTCAGGTTCTATACCCTGCAGGAACTCCTTGCGAAGGGCAAGCCGATCGAAGAGATCTTCGAGGGTCCAGCCTTGGATCACGGGTTCATCGATGACGACGAATTTCGGGCCATAAGGCGGCGGTGTGAAATACGAGCGTCGGATATCGTCGATCTCCTGATGGAGAAAGATCTCGCCCAGGTGATTGCAGTACGGAACATGTCGCTCCTGAGCTTTGTCGATCACAAGCTCCGCCTTCAGGAAAGCTGGATTCTGCCTCTCGCCACCGACAGGTTCCGCGCCCCGATATTCAGCCCCGGCAAGTCCAAGATCGTTTTCTTCAAGAACGGTCTTCCTTACTTCGCCAACCGTGACCGGGCCCTGGAATTGCTGAAAACGAAGCATGCCGCCGAAGGAAGATTGAAGCTCAATGCGGATAAGGCTGATCTGCAAATCCCTGTTGGGCAGGACGGTGCTCTTGGCGAATACTTCCCGATACAGAACGAGCTGCCTGCCGTATACGGCGTAGGGGATGTTGGGGTGCCCGCATCTGAACCACCCCTCCGAAAGGCCCAGTCAAAACAACTGAAAGCGTACCTGCTCTTTTTCGAACAGCTCCTGGCGAACTATCTGGCCCAGCTCGAGCACGTACCTGAGCTTTTCTCCTGGGAAACTGTTGAGGGGCCCACCTATTTCACGCAGAAGATCACGGGAAAGGACATCAAAAACATCGAGGAGATCTACAACGGGGATGCCGACCTGGTGAAAAAGTTCAAGCAGGAACCCGGTCCCTCGAAAGACGATCCTTTCAAAGAGGCGCTTCAGGAGATTATCGAGACGGAAAAGATCCAGAAAGACCGCAGAGGCCGATTCCTGGATCACCTGATCGGGAGGTTTTGTGAGGACTTCACGGAATACAGTCTGCTGATGTACAGCATGTATAGAGATGACGACCAGATCCAGCCGCGTATCCTCAAAGAAAAGAGAGCCTTCCTGGAAGAGTACCCGGCAGCGAGCAGGGAGCGTGGTACTGCCTTCGATTATCGCTCCCCGGGCATCTCCGGATACCAGCGCCGCGTCTACCGCCTCCTTGGTATCGATGATGTGCGGCTCCGAAATCTTGCTTTAGACCGTCTCCGACTGCAGGAGAGTACTGAGGGCAAATGGCAGTTTGTGCTCACCGACGAGCAAAGGCGCCCCTTGTTCAAGAGCATTGCAGGAACCCGCCACACCATCGAAGCCTTCCTGGACTTCACGCTGAACATTGCAGAGAAGATTCTGGTCCGGCAGAACAGGAACACCGGGACTGAAGAACTCTATTACCCGTGTCCTCAAAAAGGTATGAAGCGGGAGGTGGTAATCGGGCAGACTACCGCCGAGAAAGACGCCAAGGACAAGACACTTGAATACCTGAAGCAATATGCAGAATCGGAAGGATTTCACCTGGTAGAGCACATCCTCCTGCGGCCGCGGACGAAAGCCGATCCCTTCATGCCCGTACAGTTGGATGAATCCGGGGAACGCTGCTGTCCGGACGTAGAGGATCCCTATTCCTTCAGGGCCACCATCGTGCTCCCCGCCTGGCCGAAGCGGTTCAGGGACATGCGGTTCCGAAAATTCGTCGAGGATACGCTCCGGAGAGAAGCACCGGCCTACATCTTTCTCAAGATCTGCTGGATCAGCCACCATCAGATGAATGAGTTCGAGGGTTGCTACGGCGAGTGGTCAGCGCAGTTGGCAAAGCTCGAACCCCGCCTAGGACTTTGTCCGAGAAAAGGAGACAAACTGAAGTCTTCTCCAATGAGCGGTGGTCTCCCACTCCCGGACGGTAAGGATGACGTTTCCTACACTGCCGCGCTCACAAAGCTGATTGCAATTCTTCATGAGCTGGTAACGATATACCCGGCAGCGAGCCTGCACGACTGCACGGACACTTCGGGGGATGAACCTCAAGTCACATTGAACAACACAAATCTGGGGACCTTCTGACCGCGAGAGGTGCGAACCATGGAAGCAATCAAGGACTTCTTTCCGCATTTTGTACCGAACCAGTTGCTGACCGACAGCCAGCTGAACGACTTGCGGGACTACCTGGATCGGCAGGAACGGCTGACGCGCATCCGGATCGCGGGCATCGGCATCGTTTGCGGCCTCCATTGGGAGATTGTTGCTGGACCCCATCTCGTTATCCATCCCGGTTTCGGCATCACCTCCGACGGATATTTGCTCGAGATCGATGCGGACCTCACGTCTCGTACCTATACCCATTACCGGACTTACAGAGACCCTGACGTAGACGAGGACAGGAAAACCCCTCAATATAGAAACTGGCGGAAATCTGGCGATTTCAAGGGGCAGGCGGACATCATCGAGCTGCTGCACCAGAAGGCCATGTCCGTTCAACCCGCCCCCGAAGCCGACCCGATCGATACCCAAGCGCAAAAGGATCGCGTCCTCGTGCTCTACCTGGAGCGCAACCCCGTAGACCTCAACTCATGCCTGGTGACCGATTGCAATAACAAGGGTCGGAAGATCGAATTCAATGTCCGCGCACTGCTGTTCCCAAAGGATACCCTGAACAAGATTCAAGACTCCCCAAGGGAACTGAAGCTCTCGCACATCCCGCGGCTACATACGAAGATGCCATTGGATGCATTGGCCAAAATCACCGATGTGAGTGAACTCAATGAGGCCTATCGCGCCATCGTCTCGGAAAACATGGGACCTCTTTTCTCGAACATAGTGTCTCTCTTCGAGAATTATGGAAAGTTTCTTAACATCAACCTGAATGCCCATGAGGTTCTGGACCTCCTCAGAAAACGAATCGAGGAAATCTGGAAAAGTACAGGATGCAATCAGTACCACTATGATTTGCTCAAAGACCTCTCCTGCGCCTACAACGAGGCGCTGACCGCCGCCTGCACACTCATACCCGGATGCTTTCCAGGGAACGATTTTCCGCGCCACCTGATGTTAGGGGCAATGGATAGAACACCCCGCTACCGCAACGAATTTCTCTCGTCCCCTGTCCGGAACGTGATACAGGGAGACCTTGAGCGGGTCCGCAAGCTCTTCGAGCGGATTGTCGCAATGGCGGAAGGTTTCGATCCAGATCTACCGAAAGAGATCCGACTTACCCCCAGCCATACAGAGCTTCACCCGCTCGGCGCCCGTGCCCTTCCCTTCTACTACAAACCTGGCGATCAAGAGGACCCCAAGTCCCTGCAAAGCCTTTGGCAGCCAAGGCTCCCGTGCACGACTGAGGAACTACGGTCCTATCATTCTAAAGAGGAGAAAACAGGGTTCGACTACCTTTACAATCAGTCCTCCTTTATCCGAATCGAGGGGCATCTGGGGCGGGAAAGCAAGGCCGCCTACGAGGAGATTGCAAACCTGCGTAGAAAAACAAATGTCGAATTCGAAGTCATCGAGACTTTTCTGCAGGATCCCGACTCCGATCACCAAGAGCGCGCAGAAGAACTTAAGCAGTTCGAAAATCAACGCGCTGAACAGATCGATGAACTTCGTAAAGCTCTCAGTGAAATTGACAAGAAAAAACAAGCCAAGACGCGCCGTAAGGATATCCAGGAGATCTTCAAACAGATCGCAGAGGGGAAGAAGGATCTGACGGAAAGCAGCAGGCGATGGGCACAAAGAAGGTCAGGAAGGAAGCTCTACTGCGACACGAGCCATCTCGAAGCAGACTACCTTGAGTTGAGAACCGGTTTGCTTTGCGCATTCCACGAACTGCTTGGACATCTCGTGAAATTGACCGCCGCAACAGAAGTAAACCGTGACCTGCTAACAACAGATGAGGCGAAGAAAAGGTTATCTTATTTCAAAAATCAGCTTCAACGACTTGCCGAGGAACGGCTCCTCAAGGAGATTATTTCCACCACCGAAAGGAATCAGCTCCCGCAAGACCCGCTGACTTTCATAAAAGAATGGCGAGATGGTAAAGCTGACCTATTTCAGCTATTCGCCAAGTCATTGAAAGATGCAGAAGCAGGGATTGAGGGCTTCATCGGCTCCTACTTACACCTGAGGTTGTCCGAAATTGAGCAAACACCGTTAATCAGGGACTACAAGGAGGTTGTCAGCGATCTCGTAGAGGTGCTTCTGCTCTCTCATATGGTCGAGTATGCAGTCACGGGCGGAACACCTAAAGACTTGCCTCCTGATGCAAGGTCTCCTGGCGGCGTCGAGTGGAGGCATGCTATCGACTCCCTGTTGCGGATGCTCGGGTGTTGTTTGCATGCACACCTTTCGGCCGTTTTCTATCAGTACGACTACGCTCGTAAAACCGATATCAGCCTCTTTCGAAACCTTGTGCAAGCTGTTGACGGCATAGAGCACACGTCTGGTGTCAACAAAGGCGGAACATACATACTTCTGTGCGACAGTCCAAACCAGGAGAGCAAGCCGATTGTAGTTGGGGACCTTTCCTTGGCCGGCAGACCCCCATGCTGCTGCCATTACGATGCCCAGAAAATCCCTCTCCCCCTCGTGGCATTACCAGATTACCGGGTAATATTTCTCGAGCCAAAGCCAGATACTCATGACAAAGAGTTCTATGAAGTTTCTGCCAAAATTCCCATTCTTTCAAATGATTACGACCCGAACGTTTTTGATTCAAAAGCACACGTTAGAAACAACATGAAGGTAACCATCCCAGGAAACCAAGCAGACATGCAAGGAAGCGTGAAATTGGAGGACGGTATTATCCATTATTTTCTCAAGGACCCAAAGCCAGGCAAAACTGATCGGTTCAAGTATCACATCGAGTCAGTTTTCGGAACATTTCCTGGCGATACAGCCGACGTAATGATTCTTTTCCTACATCAGCCAAAGCCAGCCAACCAACCAGGAGCTATTACAGGCTACGTCTATTACGATCCCAGGATTCCTGCGGAGGGAGTAAAGGTCTTTATCCCAAACACGACTTGGGAGGCTACGATTGCGAAGGATGGGAGTTTCACCATTTCAGGCCTTCCGGAGGGAGATCATAATGTTAGAGTTGATGTAAAGGGCTATGGACACGAGGCCATCATCGCATCAGTTAAATGGGGCCAGCCATCAAAACCACTCGAAATTATACTTCGCAAATGCGGTTCAATCGAAGGCACCGTCAAATACAAGGATGATGGTCCTGTAGACAGTGCGCAGGTGCGGGTTTCTGATGCAAACTATACTACAACTGATGCAAAAGGCCATTTCTGGATAAGAGATTTAGTGAAAGGGACGTATAAGATTAGAGTAAACAAACTAGGCTCTAAACCTGCCGTGATCGATGGAATTGAGGTAAGCTGGGACAATACGACTATTGTTCCAAGAGACATTGAGCTTGTCCGAGACCTCGGCCGTGTCATGGGAAGTGTTCGGTTTGAGAATCTCTATCCTGCTAAGTTTGTTGATGTTGTTATAGGAGAAGGCCACAAGACTCGTACCTACGATAGCGGGAAATTCGACTTAGCTGACATACCCGAAGGTACTTGGGACGTTACAGTCACCATAGAAGGTTTTACTCATTATGATACCAGTGTTGATGTATTTTCAGGCCTAACCACAAAATGCTCCCCACTTACGCTATATAAATTGCCAGCTCTTGAAGTAAGAGTTGTCTCTCTTCCTCACCTACCGAATAGCAGTCCTCCTATTCAGGACGTTTCGGTAACCATTACCAATAAGGCGAGTGGATGGTACAAGCGCTCTAGCACCGATGACCAGGGGCGTGTAATCTTCTCGTTAACGCCTGGAGCCTACACTATAGCATTAAGAAAGAAAGGATATGTTAATCAGGACATTCCTGAGGTGAGGGTGGAGCAAGGCCAGCATTTTCATGAACAATACACTCTTCTTCATAGTAATCAATAAAGATTATCATCGAGGACGTTTTGCTTAGGGATACTTGATTAGTTTCAGATGATACACCTCATACAGAAACTGGTAATCGAGATCCTTTCGAAGGGAAGTCTCAATTTCCTTGGAGGGGACGTACGGACTTTTTTTCTCGGCATGACAGTAGATACCATGGATCAGGTGTTCTCCCAATTTATTGGTGAAAATGAAGTAGCATTCTTCGGAGGAATTACATTGAATTTGGGAACCCTTTCTGCTGATTTTTTGGAGAAAACTTTTGTCGAGGGCGTCCGTTTCCGGCTGAGCGAAATATTGGCCAGAGAGCTACTTCATCCTAAAGAAGCAACTGCAGACTCACAGAGAAGGGTCTTAACGCTGCCTGCATCAAAACTGGAAGCCGTGCGGTACTTCTTACAGACGGGGCTGTTCCCCTGGTGGAAAGCCGAGTCTTCGAAGGCTGATCCGGAAGCGGTACTAATGGAAGTCCTCGATGAATCGCCGCAAGAACTATTTGCCATGCTGAAAGAGCGGTGCCCTGAAGCGGTGATCAAAAGGATGGAACGGCAATTTTCGACCAGTGCGCTTAGGCGCATTGTCTCGATTCTAGTTTCTTCGGCCGAAGGCGCAATCCTTCCTTTAATGTCGTACTGGGTGCGCCTTATCGAATCAATGAAGTCATCTTCAGCCGCGATCGGCGATGTCGTTCGGTTCGTCCATGCTTGTGCGATCGACTCATTGCTCAGGAGTCCGGGGCCTGCTTGCTCAGCCGTATCGCAATTCATCTTTTCGGCCCTTGCAAAGGCAATGAATCTTCCCCCGGAAGTGCTCCTCGGTCGCCTCGAGGCTGCAGCCAAGCTCGTTCTGCCGGATGCGAGCCCATTGAGAACATGGCTTGACACGGCTCAACACCTCCGTCAGCCCGAAAGGCAACCCGCTCCTCAAGTCAACCTCAGATCGTCCGATGCGAAGTCGGCAGAAAGAAGTGTGCCCACCAGCGTGCAAGTACGAGCTCATAATGGCTTCGACAATAGAGATTTGGCTAGCGAGCAATCAAAAACCGAGGACCTACAAGATTCAGTGATAGATCATGTGGAAGAGTCGCACTTTTCGAAAGACGGATCACGTGGAAGATTACAGGGCGAACACTCAACAGCGGCGGAATCTGCTCGGGCTTCTTCGACCGGGCAACCCCCACTCACTTCGTCCGAACCGACATCCGAATCTTTCGTGAATTCTCCGATAGATACTGTTTACATCGAAAATGCGGGTCTGGTACTCCTTTGGCCGTTCCTGCCACGCTTCTTGGAAGCGATCGGCCTCGTTTCCAAAGGACGCTTCGTCTCTCCCGCGGCACAAGAGCGAAGCGTTCTGATCCTCCAGTATCTTGCAACAGGAGTCGCGGAGTCGCCTGAACACCTTCTCATCTTGAACAAGATTCTCTGCGGATGGCCTACAAGCGAATCGGTGCTGAGACAGGTGGAGCCCACCGGAATTGAAATGCATGAATCCGACGAGTTGCTCCGTTCGGTTGTGGCTCACTGGAAACCTCTTAAAGGAACTTCTGTAGACGGCTTTCGTGCCGCATTTCTGCGGCGCGAGGGCCGGCTTGAACGACAGGAAGCCGGCTGGAAACTGACATTGCAGCGCGTCGGCTACGACGTGGTGCTGGAAAGCCTGCCATGGGCAATCGGTTGTGTGGGGCTGCCATGGATGACGGAACCGCTGTTCGTGGAGTGGTAACGGACCAAGCTCCCGCCCGGCATGCAGCCAATGCCGCAGCGCTGGAGAAGGACCTTCAATGGCTCTCGCAGGTCATCGAGGCGAGGGTGCGGCGCGGGCAAGGAAGCTCCACGGGAAAAGACATTTGGGATATCCCGGCACCTCGGTTCAATGGAGAGGAGTCCCTTTATTCCAGCTTTCTCCGGCATTACGAGATGAGCGCAGAAGAGCGGCTCGCGGTTCTCCTGGCGCTCGCCCCCCATGTTCGTCCGGAGACCCTGGACGGGCTCTTCCATGCCAACGAGCAACTCGGCCGCGGCCATACCGAGTTCGGGGGCATCCAGGGGAGGATGCACGGAGGTTTTCTGCCGACGGGAGAGACCCTGCTTTTCCTCCTTGCCGGAAACGACCTCACCCGCCGTTTCGCTTGTCAGCGCATCTTCGACCGCGATCACTTCTTTGCCCGACACAACATCCTTCGGCTCGAAACCGCCCCGGCAGGGGAACCCATGATGAGCGGCCAACTCGTACTTGCGGATGAGATCGTCGATTTCGTTACAGGGGGAGAGCTGCGCAAGCCGGACTTCAGCCGCGATTTTCCTGCCAAGCTGATTACGACCGAGATGAGTTGGGAAGATCTGGTGCTCGCCCCCGGAACCCTGGACCAGATCAAGGAGCTGGAAGCCTGGATCAAGTTCGAGCCTGTGCTGATGAACGACTGGGGTCTGGAGCGCCGCCTTCGCCCAGGCTACCGCTGTCTTTTTCATGGTCCGCCGGGGACCGGAAAGACGCTTACGGCCACAGTGATCGGCAAGCGGTTGAACCTGGACGTCTACCGCGTGGCCCTCTCCAGCGTGATTTCGAAGTATATCGGCGAAACCGAAAAGAACCTCGAGCGCATCTTCGGCCGTGCCGAGAACATGAGATGCATCCTCTTCTTTGACGAGGCCGACGCCCTGTTCGGGAAGCGGACAACCGTCAGCGATGCCCATGACCGCTACGCCAATCAGGAGGTCTCCTATCTGCTCCAGAGAATCGAAGACTTTGCCGGCGTCGTGATCCTCGCCTCAAATTTCATCGGCAATATGGACGAAGCCTTTATGAGGCGCTTTCAGGCGGCGGTACATTTCCCCATGCCGAATGTCGAGGAGCGCCACCGTCTGTGGAGAGACAGCTTGTCAAAGAAATGCCTGCTGGAGAAGGGCTTGAAGCTCGACGAGCTTTCCTGCCGCTATGAGCTCTCCGGGGGCGCTATCATGAACGTCGTTCGCTATGCTTCCCTCATGGCGCTCGCGGAAGGCTCAAACGTGATACGCCATTGCGAACTGATGAACGGGATCCGCAGGGAACTGCAGAAGGACGGGAAGACGATCTGATTTCGGCCGTCTGCACGGCCGGAGAATCCTACTGACGAGAGATCGAGTATGAGCTCTGGAAACCATGTCAGCGTATCGAGGCAGGGGAGCGCCGCCTCTCGCGCCGTCGCGAATACGGTCCAGACCAAGCTCTCCGTCGATCACAGCAAAGACGGGTATGAGCAGGAAGCTGACCGGGTGGCGAATGCGGTCGTAGGCAGCGGATCCGCAGCCGGAGCTGGTCCCGTTGCCGGGCATGGGGCACAACGCCGGCCGGCATGCACCCCGGCAGCGGCACGGGTTGCTCCCACCATCTCCCGGCTCGCCCAACGAACGGTTCTGGGTGGGATGCAGAGGGAGGAAGAGGAAAAGGAAGAAGGCCAGGGAAAGCTCCAGCGGCAGGAGGAGGAAAAGGAGGAACCCCAGGCCAAATCCGAGCGGCAGGAGGAGGAAGAAAAGAAACGGGAGAAGCCCCAAAAGAACGTCCAGCTTCAAGCGGATGAGGACAGGGAACCCCAAACCTTTGGACAGCGCCAGGAAGAAAAGGAAGCGCAGCCGAAATCGGAACAAGAGGAGGAAGAGAAGAAGGAGGCGCCCCAGCCAAAACCCCAGCTTCAGGAAGAAGACACGGAAGAGCCGCAGTCCAGGGTTCAGCGGCAGGCCGAGGAAGAGGATAAAGCCCAAACCAAGTCGGAAGCACTGCCTGGCACCCGGAACAGGCAAAACCATCCTGAGCTCGACCGGGTGGAGAAGAGACTCTCTGGGACAAAAGGCAAAGGAGAGTTGCTCGACAAGGAGACCCGCATCGGAATGGAGACCGGCCTCGGCGCCGACTTCAGTGGCGTTCGGCTGCATACCGGCCCCGATGCCGTCGAGATGAGCCGCGAATTGAAAGCCCAGGCATTTACCCTCGGCAAAGATATCTTCTTCAATACGGGCAAATACGAGCCTGAGAGCGCCCGAGGAAAGAGTCTTCTGGCTCATGAGCTCACGCACGTCGTGCAACAGGGGGCCGCCCAACAGAAACCCCCCGAAGGCGGAGACACCCGCCACGACGCCTCCCGCAACGAGCCGCAGACGGCACCCCCTCCTCCCGCCCCGGGGAGGGCTGCAACTGAGAAAACGGGTCCGGGACTGGTTTCGACTGTGCTCTCTACGCCGGGAGCTCTTGTCCCCGCTGAGCCCGCTCCAGGCGAGGTGCCAAAGGCCGAGCCGGTAGATGAGAAGGGAACCAAGGCTGAGAAGGCACCTGATGCAGAAACTACCATCGAGCAGAAGCGGGAAGAGGAAGCTGCGCCGGTGCCGTTGGCGGAGCCAGTTGCAGAGGGGTCTCAAGGCGAATCCGGCAAGATGGCTGCCAAGGCGGGGCCAGGAGTCGTGGCAGCGTCTCTGCGCAATGCCACCAAGCCTGTATTCGAGGCCAAGAAGAAAGGCGTTACCAGACTTGCCACGGCTCTGAAGACCAAGGAACCGGCAGAGGTTAAGCTGACCAGAACGGAGAAGGCAGTGGCGCCCCCTGCCAGAGAGGGGGAATCCCGCGTAAAGGCCGGCCAGGTGGAGACGGTAGACAAATCCAAGCCCCCGGCGCCCAGCGAGCAAGAGGCAAAAGATCGCTTCGACTCTGCGCTGCAGAAAGCCGTTCCCGCCACGCTCGAGGAAGTGGACACCTTCAAGGAAACGGGCAAGGCTCGCATGACAGGCGAGGCTGTCCGGCAGGTGGTAACGGCCGACACACAGGAGGTCAAGTCCACCTACCAGGAGATCGACAGCCCCTCGCCTTCATCCGTGCCAGAGGAAATGCCGGAGGATCTGCCGGAGATCGAGAGCCCACCCGAGATGGGACCGATCGAGATGGGTGAGGGAGTCGTCGGGGAGGTGCCGCCTGAGCAGACGGATATGTCTGGGTTTGGCGAGAAATCGGATGAACTGCTCAGGAAGGAAGAGATCAAGGAAGAGCATCTCGAACTGGTGGACGAGGGCGAGCTCGCCGAGGCCAAAAGGGAACGTCAGACCGTCAAAGACAAGGTCAGGGAAGCTCCGGCAGAGGTTAGAAAGGCCGAACGCCAGGAGAAGCAGAAGGTCAGCAAAGCGCTGCTGAAGGAAGAGCAGGAAGGCACAAAGCGCATGCAGCAGGAACGCCGGAAGGAGTTGAAGGGCGCCCGCGACGACCAAGTAAAGACCAAGAGCAAGATCGAGACGAAACGGCAGGCGGTCACCGATCATATCCATGGCGTCTATGAGAAGGCGAACGCGACGGTCAAGCAGAAACTGGACGGACTCGAAAAGAAGTCACTGGTTGATTTCGACGAGGGCCAGCGGCAGGCTGCACGAACTTTCGAGGAAGCCGTCAATCGCCGCATCGACATCTTCAAGACCAGGCGCTATGACCGGTGGGGCGGCAGTCTGTTGTGGCTGAAGGACAAGCTCCTCGGCATGGAAGACCTGCCCGAGGTCAAGGAAATCTTCAATAGCGAAAAGACCCGATTCATCGCGGCGGTCGATCAGCTGATCAAGAGGATCACGGCAGAGAACAAGCGGATCGTGCAGGAATGCAGGGAGATTGTCGGCAACGCCCGCAAGGAGATCGAGAAGTATGTTCGGGGCTTGGGGCCGGAACTCCGGAAAACGGGTGACGAAGCGCTCAAGGATATGAAAGGGAAGCTGGCCGATCTCGACCGGAAGGTCAACGCCAAGGAACAGGAGCTCAAGAAGAAGCTGGCGGAGAAACGCGAAGCCGCAATAAAAGCCATCGATGAGAAGATTGCCAAAATGAAAGAAGAGATGTCTGGTCTGCTTTCGAATCTCGGCAGGTTTCTCCTCAACGCGATGATCAAGTTCTTCAAATGGGCACTCAAGAAAGCGGGATATCCCAGTGATCAGGTGATGGGCATCATCAACAAAGGGAAGGAAGTCATCAGGAGAATCGTCACCGACCCTGTCGGCTTTATCAAGAACCTGATAAAGGCCGTCAGGGATGGGATTGACCTGTTTCAGACGAACATCAGGAAGCACCTCATTGCCGGGCTCATGGGTTGGTTGACCGGCGCCATGGCCGATGTCCCCATCACGCTGCCGGACAAATGGGATCTCAAGGGAATCCTCCACCTCATCCTGCAGGTTCTCGGCGTCACCTGGAACGCCATCCGCACAAAGCTGGTGAAGCGGCTGGGCGAAAAGCTCGTGCGCATTGCCGAGAGGAGTGTGGACATTGTCAAGAGGTTGACTGCCGAAGGGCCGATGGCTTTGTGGGAGATGATCAAGGAGAAGGCCGAGGAGATCAAGGATCAGGTGATGGAGTCCATCCGGAATTGGGCGATATTCGAGCTGGTGAAACAGGGAATCATCAAGCTGGTCAGCTTTCTCAACCCGGTAGGAGCGATCATCCAGGCGATCCTGGCGATCTATAACACCATCATGTTCTTTGTGGAAAACTGGGATCGGATTGTCCAGTTCGTAAAGAGCGTGTTCAATTCCATCGGCGAAATCGCCCTGGGGAGGCTCTCTGCCGCCGCACAAGCCATCGAGCGGACTCTCGGAATGACGATCCCGATCATTCTTGCCTTCCTGGCCCGCCTCCTCGGGCTTTCAGGCATTGGAAAAACGGTCACAGGCATCATCAAGAAGATCCGCAAGCCGATCGACAAGATTGTGAACAAGGTCGTCGAGATGGTCGTGAAGCTTGCCAGGAAGCTGGTCGGGAAGGTGAAGGAAGGGGCAAAGGCACTGAAGGAGAAAGGGCTGGCTGTTATCCAATGGTGGAAGAAAAAAAAGCCGTTCAAGGCCAAAGACGGTCGCATGCACATCTTGATGTTCAGAGGCGCAGGATCCCGCGCAAAGCTCGGTTTCCACTCGGAAGAGTTCACTGAGCTAAAGCCGTTTCTAGAGGGGAAAGCTGCCGAAACTCCCTTGGCAAAGCAGATTCTGAAGGACATGAGGGAATTAAATGCAGTGCTGGCGCAATACAAGCATAAAACCGGAGAAACCGCGGCCAAACAGGCTCGTGAAGAACCTATGGTTGACATGATGCTTGCCCGTATTGCAGTCAACGTCGGGAAACTGATCGGCCCAGAGGAAATGGGTACGGAAAACATGCCCTACCCGATACTCTATCCGAAACGTCCGGTTGAAAACTACCGTCCACTCTATCTAGGACCGCGCTCCTCGAAATGGCTGGATCAGAAGAGACTGGCCAAAATGCGGACTGAAAAGCCCCCGGATGTTACTAATGAAATCCTTTCCAAGCTTTCCAGAGATGAAAAGAAAGAATGGGCTCGGTCCAACTACAAAATTGATGTTTATAAGCCCGGTGACCCAAAACGGCTTCCGGGGGATTCGACTGATGCAATCGGTATTGACGATGTGTACAAGACGCAGTCAGGGAAGAAATTCCAGCTTAAACCGAACAAGACGGAGGGTGGGAAAAAGATTAACGAGATGCTGAAACCATTCGGCTTCTCCGCCTCCGATGAAGGTATGGACGGGGATCATGTCCTTGAAATGCAACTCGGAGGGCCGAACGATGTTAGGAATCTCTGGCCATTGAAAGGCGCAGAGAACAGGTCGAGCGGAAGCACCTTATCGAGGATGGAGGTGCCGAAACCGGATGGAACAAAGGTGAAGATGACGACATTGAAAAAACAAGCCAACAAAGGGAAGAAAATCTGGCTCGTAATCGCAGGGACTTTGAACACCAAGGACTAAAACTGAATTTTTACGCCGATTACATAGAAGCGCTCGCAAGAGAAACCTTATTCCGTTTTTATGGAGGGCTCAATCATGTCCTACCCATTTTACGGCAAAAAGTTCGAGTTTACGCAACCTGACGGCTCGCGCATCGAGGTCAGGGGCTGGGGTGACCAGCACCACGCGGTCTTCGAATCCATGGACGGATATACGGTCGTCAAGGACCCTGCCACCGGGTACTTCTGTTATGCAAGCTTGTCTGACGACAAGGAAGAGCTGATTTCCACGGGGGTAAGGGTCGGCGCAGTGAACGGTGCAAGCCTCGGCCTGCAAAAAGGCGTCAGGATCAACCGTGAGTCCGCCCGACAAAAAGCGTTAGCCGCACCCAGCAACATTCGAGCCAAACGACGGTGGGAGGTTCGTCGCGAAAGGGCCAAGAACTTCCTCCGTATGAAGATGATGCATGCCGGGCCGGTCCCGGCTCCCCCGAGTCGCGAAACCAAGGGAAATTTCGTGGGGCTATGTCTCTTGATCCAGTTTCCAGACGTCCCCGGCACCATTTCACGCGAGGATGTCGAACACTTCTGCAACCAGCAGGGCTACACCGGCCACGGTAACAGTGGATCGGTCTACGACTATTTTCTGGAGAATTCCGAAGGCCTTCTGCACTACACCAATGTGGTTACCCCATACTATACCGCCAAGAACCCGGTCTCTTATTATTCCAGTCGGCAGATAGCCCATGGGGAGCGGGCGCGGGAATTGGTAAAGGAGGCGCTTGCTCACCTGATAACGCAGGGGTTCAATTTTCTGCAGTTGACGGTCGATGACGAAAATTACGTGTATGCGGTCAACGTTTTTTATGCTGGACACTGCCCCAATAACTGGGGGGAGGGCTTATGGCCCCATTCCTGGTCCTTGTCATTACCCTACGTACTTCCCGGCGGAGCGAAGGCATATGACTATCAGATTACAGACCTGGGCAGCGAACTGTCCCTCGCGACATTCTGCCACGAAAACGGTCACATGATCTGCGACTACCCGGACCTTTACGACTATGGATATGAATCCAGGGGAGCGGGAGTCTACTGCCTGATGTGCGCCGGGGGTCGTGATGAAAAGAACCCGACCAAAATCTGCGCCTACTTGAAGCACAAATCGGGGTGGTCCAAGAAGCTGACGGCCATTTCGGATCCCATACCGGCACAAATATCCGCAGAAGAAAACGACTTCTTCATTTATCGAAGAAACATGGCGGAATATTTCATCATCGAAAACCGGTACCGCTCCGGACGCGACCAGAGTCTGCCCTCTTCAGGTTTGGCGGTCTGGCATGTCGACGAATTGGGCAGCAACAATGAAGAGGGCATGACGCCGTCTCACCACTATGAGTGTTCCCTGGAGCAGGCGGACAACCGCTTTGATCTGGAAAAGGGCCTGAACGACGGTGATACAGGGGATCTCTTCAGTGCGTCATCCCAGTCGAGTTTCTCCGATTGGACCGTCCCCCACAGCAAATGGTGGGATAGCACTCCTTCGGGTCTTGCCCTGTCGAACATCGGCCCGAGCGGAAAGCAAATGACATTCAATATCGGCCCCTCTGGAGACGGGCAGACCCAGAACTACATCCGCAATTCGACCCCCAAAGCTGACATCCCTGACAACAACCCTCAGGGCGTGAGAGACATTATCCACTTCGACGAGCAGGCTTCGATCACAACCCTGAAAGTAGCCGTGGACATCACCCACACCTACCGAGGAGATCTGGTCTTGACCCTTATCGCTCCATCCGGGTCTGTCGTTGAATTGATGGCTCGAAACGGCGGAAGGACGGCGGATGTCAGGCAGAGCTTTGACTTTGCCTCCAAAACCGAGTTACAGGATTTGAAAGGCCAGTTCCTCGCAGGAGATTGGGTACTTCACGTGCAGGACTTGGCGCTTGCCGACCAGGGCCGATTGAACAACTGGCAGATCGAAGTGCAGGGGGCAACCGACAAGGTCATCGATATTGAAGATGCCCCCGGTTTGGATATACCCGATAACGACCCCGGAGGAATCGAACGTGTGATTGAAACCGATATGTCCGGGAAGGTCGGCGTTATAACGGTATCCGTGGACATCACCCACACGTATATCGGTGACCTGATCGTGACGCTTCAATCTCCTGGGGGCAAGTCGGTCGACCTGCACCGCCAGGAAGGGGGGTCCACCGACAACCTTATCATGACATATGACTTTGTAAACTGTCCGTCCCTTGAAAGCCTGATCCATGAGCCGATTGCAGGGCGGTGGAAATTCCTCGTGAAAGATTTGGCCGGGCAGGATCGCGGCAAGCTCAACCGGTGGGGTCTGAGAGTCGAAAGGGAAGGATGAATTAATAGCATGGAAAGGAGGGACCGGACCATGGCCAACAAGAAGAAGCATAAGGCTGAAAAAACGGCCGAAAGCAAAGGAACGGTGGTTTGGCGCGGCGGCAAGCAGATCGAATTGGAGAAACTGGATGACCGGTTCACGGTCATACCCGGGAGCAAAGGGCAACTTGAGGAACTGCGCGAAGCGCCCGGGGTACGAGGCATCAAGCCAGTGACCAATCAGGTCTTCAAGGTGGAGACGCTCTCGACGGAGCGGGACGGGCTCATGAACGCCATGCGATCGCCCGCCTACGGGGCCATCGCCCACCATGCCTACAAACCGAAAGGATCGGATGGCACGGTGTTCTACCTCACCGACAAAATCATCCTGATTCTCGATCCCAAGGCCACACCGGCGCAGGTGGACGCGCTTCTCAAGAAATACGCCCTCAGGGTGCTGAAGGAATACGAGGGGGACGACTTGTCCATGCTCGTCCAGGTGACCGCCGACAGCGGCGGGAATCCCATCAAGGTGGCCAACAGTCTCGCCGAGGAGAAACTGGTCAAGTCTGCGGAGCCGAATATGGTCAACCGTTTTCAATCCGCATACACTCCGACCGACGGCTACTTCCGCCGGCAGTGGCACCTTCAGGCGAAACGGCGCCCGCAACTTGTTGCAGACGCGTCAGTGCATGCGCCGGAAGCCTGGGAGGTCACCCTGGGCGAGCGCGACATCGTGGTCGCCGTCGTGGACGACGGTTTTGACCTTTCGCACCCGGACTTCCAGGGGCAAGGGAAGATTGTCGCACCCAAGGACTATGTGGACGGGGATGCCAACCCCTTTCCTGATACTGCCGCGGGTGACTACCATGGAACACCATGCGCCGGCGTGGCTATTGCTGAGAGCAACGGCCGTGGGGTGGTGGGGATTGCCCATGGTTGCGCCTTCATGCCGGTGCGGTTCTCCCTCTCCGCCGACGATGACCTCTTGATAGAGATTTTTGAAGAAGTCGGTCAACACGCCGACGTGATTTCGTGCAGTTGGGGACCGCCGCCCGTGTATGCCCCACTCTCAACCGCCGTGTTCAACACCTTCAAGCGGTTGGCCGCGACCGGCGGACCACGAGGCAAGGGTTGCGTTATCTGCTTCGCTGCCGCCAATTTCAATGCGCCGATCAACGATCCGGTCAACGCAGGAGGCTTCGTATGGCTCGACTATGGGACCGGTCGTCAACGCCGTACTACCGGGCCCATTCTGAACGGGCTGGCCGCACACCCGGATGTGATTGCCGTGGCCGCCTCAACGAGTCTGAACAAGCATTCCGCCTATAGCAATTGGGGCAAAGAAGTGTGTGTCTGTGCACCGAGCAACAACTTTCATCCTCTCGATCCACAGGCATTTGTGCCGGGACGCGGCATCTGGACGACCGACAACGAGGCATTCGGCGACGGATTTACCGCCCACAGCCGCTACACCGGGCAGTTCGGGGGCACCTCGAGTGCAACCCCGCTGACTGCAGGAGTCGCCGCCCTGGTGCTTTCCGCCAATCCAGACCTGGCCGCAGCCGAAGTGAAGGAGATCCTGCAGTCTACAGCCGACAAGATTGTGGACACTGATCCGGACATCGTGCTGGGATCGAACAGGGGTCAATACGAGAACGGATGCTGCGACTGGTTCGGGTACGGAAAGGTGAACGCGGCAAACGCGGTGGCTGAAGCAAAGAGCCGGATGAACGCATGACTGAACGTAGACCTCTCTCCTTCAAGGAGTATCGAGCAATGAATGCGAACGAACGGGATACAGGAATGGTTCTTCAGAACCTTGCGACCAAAGTGTTGCCGAAGGATCCTGACCACATCGCTCCTGATGGGTCCGAGATCCGGTTGCTTCCCGATCTGGCTGGCGGCGGTCTTTGCCACTGCACGCTCCCCGCGGGAAAAACCACCCAGGCGGTGAAGCACAAGACTGTCGAAGAGATCTGGTGCTTTATCGATGGAAAGGGGGAGGTCTGGCGTAAACGTGGCAATCATGAAGAAGTTGTTGCAGTGGAAGCTGGGGTGAGCCTGACCATCCCTGCAGATACACTTTTCCAGTTCAGGAACAACGGCAGCGAACCACTGCGGTTCATTATTGCGACGATGCCGCCTTGGCCTGGTCCGGATGAGGCTGTGCCAGTCGAAGGGAGATGGAAGTGACATCATCTCTTGCCCATTTTGGAAACATGTAGGCCCATCAAGACTGGCTATATGAGATTTTGACAAACACTCGAGCGTAGGAGGGATCATGGCAGCGAATAACCTTCAATTGGCACTCGTCGAGAATGGAGAGATATTCCTTTGGGCCCAGCCAGACCATCCTGCGGAACTGAGCGAGGACCCACCGTACGTCGGACATCCTCGGCGACCTTTAAGGGCTCCAGGCGGGGCCCGCTGTGGCTTGGTGACCGAACTCGGGCCGGAAGGACACGCATCCTTTACCATCGTCACGGACCCGGTGCAAACACTGATGGTAGAGGCGCTCTTCGAGCTTCGAAGGAAGAGTTAGTGAAGAAATCCCGGCTGAGGCCAGCGAGGCTATTTCTCTCCACGGAATTCCACTTGACATCGGTATCAATTGATACTAACCTTCCCTTATGGTCGACAGGCCCTCTTACCGTGAACTCGATCGGAAGTTGAAACAGGCAACCGAAGCGGCATCGGCAAAACGGATCAGGCTCCTGGATCCCGATATCATCCTGGCAGACTGCTTGAGCTCGATTACCTGATCGGTGATCTGGCCAAGGACCTGCCGGCCCTCTGCCGGGAGATCAGGCCGAAGGAGTATGCAGGATTTCGACCGCCAGACAAATCTTATGAAGACCCTATACTGAACATTGAGCTCTTCGCCTTTAGATGGCCCAGCCGAATGTTTGAACGGGACATGTACTTCAAGTTTGCGGTAAAGGAGGGAGTTCTCTGGATCGTCTCTTTGCATAGAGACAGGAGGAAGTGAAAGGAGGTGGCGGCAATGGAATGCCCGAACAAGCATGGCCTGATGGCATTGAAAACCATGGTCAAAGAAGCGGACTTCCGCGGCAAGCGGGTGAAGTACCGTGCTCAGCATTTCGTTTGTCCGGAGTGCAGCATCGAGGCCGATGACTTGAATTTGGCTGCCGCAAACCAGAAGGCGCTGTCAGACGGTTACAGAAGCGCCGTGAAACTGCTGACAGGGGGACAGATCGTCGAGGGGCGAAAAAGACTGAACTGGTCTCAGGAGGATCTTGCAAAGGCAGCCAATGTGGGAATCGCCAGCATCAAGAGATGGGAGACCGGGCAGATTCAGACCAAAGCGATGGACGATGTCCTTAGAAACGCACTCTACGGAAAGACGACCTGTGCTGATCCCTACACGGGAAACAGGCCCTTGTCACTGCCCCGGATTAAGCTTGTGCTCGGGCGATTCAGTTCATTGCTGGGCAGGAAGATGCTGAAATCGCCTACTGACAAGCTGCTCTATGCCGCGAAATACCTCTGGTATGGGGATATGATCGCCTTCAGGGAAACAGGCCAAGGGATGACCGGCGCCACATACGCAGCCCTTCCCCACGGCCCTCAATTGAACAACTACAGGGACTTGGTGCCCCTCATCAAGGACGCCGACGAGACTGAGGCCGAGCCGCTCAGCGAGCATGAGAAAAGGATCCTTGCCAGTATCGCGAAGACCTTTCCGGGTGATCAGAAGATTTATGGAGCAGCGCATAAGGAGAGGGCATACACTGAAAAGAAGCATGGGGAGCTCATTCGCTATACAGACGCTGATTCCATCACTGCATTGTAGTCCCAGTTCCCGGGGATAGGCCGACGGGCCGAAAAGGTGTGACCCTGACACCCTGCCCCGGATCCTCACAGGGCCGCGAAGGGTGCGGTGAAATACGAGTCACTTCAGAAATTCATTATAGATTTCAGTTCAAAAAAAAGGGCTGCGAAATGAATCGCAACCCCTTCCCTATCCTATAGCTTTTCAGCTTTCTTTTCTGGTAGGCACGAAGGGGATTGAACCCTTGACCCCTACCGTGTCAGTCTGTATTTGGCCTCTAATACCACATACTTGAAACAAATAACCGCAAGCAAGAACAACGAAAAAGGGACCAAGGTTTCCTCCTTGGTCCCTCTTCTTTTTTGTTCTTTTCTCCTGGTATGGTAGCAAACTAGTAGCAAAACGCGTGTCGAGATCCATTCCCCAACCTCATTCGAACTCCTTCTGGATTTCGCTTACGGCATCCTTGAAGGTCTTCTTCAAAGGCTTGAATCGCTGCCTTGCGCCGGGTCCCAAAAGAGCTTCAAACCTCGACATCACCTCGCCCGATGGATCTGGATCGATAACCCAAAACCGCCGAAGGATCTTTTCTCCTACAGTACCTAGGCCGTAAAGATATTTGAAGAAGAAATCTGATTGGGGGAGAGAGTAGCCGATGACAAAAATGTTCTCTGCCTCTTTTAGTTCCCGAGCGGCCCGCGCCCAAACCGGTGAAACTTGGTAATGATATCCGGCCTTATTCCAGGTGGGCGGAACGATCATCGGCTCCGGCAGACAGGTCGTACCACAATGCTGTAAAATTTTGAGGTGAGCACCTATTTCAAGTCTGCCTTGCTCAGTGCCAGGGATTGGCTCCCATCCTGTACTTCGCAAAGCGTTTTTGATCTCAAGAGGAACAATAAACTTGCACTTCGGGCAAATTCCCCAATTTAAAGAACCGTGTAGCTTTAGAAGTGGAATAGCACCCCTTACCGGCAGTGACTGCAAGGAGTCCAACCCATATTCAGGAGTAAGCCCTTTCAGTGAAAACGAAACGTCCAGGGCAAGGTCATAGTTAAAGGTTATGAATGCAAGGGTTTGCCGAGGATTGGCTTTGCTCAGAAGAAAATCCACCAACTGCATGAGCCTGTCATAAGGGGGCGGAGGCACCGGCTTCGCTGGAAAACGCATCGTCTTCTCTATTGTCTTTACAATCAACGTCCTCATGGCTGAGACCAGGCTTTCCATGCCTGCCCTGTCGTAATCCCCAAAACCCCCAAGGAGCTTTCCCATCTCGAAGGCAGCGAAGATGGACTCCACGTTTTGAAAGTCCAGATCGGCTTTAGAATGTGCTTTTGAGAGGGAGGCCATTCCCTGAAAAACCTTTTGAAATTCCAACTGGACCTCCGAAAGACCCACATCCCCTCTCTTATAGAGATCACCAGCGACGTCCAAGAACTCTCCCATCATGGGGACTCCAGCGTCCTTGGATGCCCCTGCTCCAAGAATGAAAACGGTATTGGCCACTGCTTCCTCCTTGCCCACTGCTGAGATCAGACTCCACCAAGGGATGCGACAGTGCATGAGTATCATTGAAGGCAAGTGAAGTCAAAAAGGGCCGAACTACTTCTCCAGATCTGAAAGGAAAACCTCCGGATAGGAGTCACATGCCCCCTCATGCTTAAAGGTGTACAGATAATTTTTCGAATCTTGATGGCAAGAGTAATGAGGACTTCTAGAAAGGGGGAACGGGGGAGCATGGCCCTTCCGGGCCACCACTCACCCTCTGGTCCTTTTCCGTTTTCAGATTGGGTGGGAGACTATCCATACTCAAACCATTGCTGATATCAACTCCTCAGCAAGTGCCTGGATTCCGTTCTCCGTCCTTCCAGCCAGTTTTCCAGCTAGAATAGGTGAGTACCGTTTTACTTCTTCATGCGCCACATTGTGCCATACAGGGAGGATTACCTTCAAGCTGCTCGTTTCCTTCTGCATGAGCCCATCAAGTTCTCTTCTTGGCCATTCTTTACCGAAAAACGAAGGGCTGAGTACAACGATCCCGTACCTGGATCTGGCCAACCCTTCATCTATCTTCTGCAAGAGAGAATCGCCGATCCGCAGCACGAATTTATCAAGCCAGACGCGTTTCCCCTTACTCCTGAGTATTGCAGCAAGAGGTTCAGCTACCTGCTCTTTGTCTTCACTCGCATGGCAAATGAAGACGTCATATTCATGCAGATCAGAATGAGGTGAAGCGGTATCTACACTAACCCCAGCCCCCCAAAGAGGGATCATGTCGGAAAATTGTTCATTTACGCTCTTGGGCTGTTTTTTTCCAGGCATTACGGGTATGCCATCTCTTCGGAGTTTTTCAACGGCATCGGAGACATCAGCCCCTCTTTCCTGAAGCACCTGAACCAATTTGATCAGGATCTCGTCCACTTCAGCCTTTTCATGATCACCGTAAATGGGATCGAACATCTTTTGTATTATCTCTTCTTTTGAGAGATAGCCCGGCGACTTGATGTCGTTGGTAACCTGAATGGGCAGTATCTTTTCAGGGCTCACACCGGATTCCAGCAATATCTGCTTTATTTGTCCTCGACTCTGGGAATAGAGGAGTTTTCTTATACTACTGATCGATGCTCCACTTAACATAAGAATATTTCCTTTCGTTTCCTTCTTCTCTGGTGTGGATTCCCACTGGATGTCCCCAGAGGCTGGGTGCCGATCAAGATACTGCCAGCCGTTCGGGGTTACCACCAAAGGTATTATAAAATCATCATTTAGGGCGTTAGAGCCAGACAGGTCAACAAGGCTCATGTCAGTCAAAGCTCTCACATAAAAGCCAAGCTCCTGTTCATTCTGGCCCCATGCAAGCGGGTAATCGAGAAAAGATACAAGAGAAATACGGCCCCCTGGGTGCTTTGACCTTCTTGCGAGAAGCCTAAGAAGAATAAACTGCTTTTGAGTGGGTGTATATGTCGGCAGCTTTTCTTTTATCCTGTCCAGGCTGCCGTTGCCCATCCTGATATCTGGCATCCGCAGTCCAAACTCAGTCTGCATCCTGACCCAAGCGGATAACCTTACCCTGAAAGCCTCTCCTAACCTCTGGATTTCTGCACTTGCGCTCTGAGTCATAAGGAATTTGCCGCATCGGGCGCAGTTATACACGATCTGCTCACCGTAATCTCTCTCCTTAACCACCTGCAAGTCTGGCGGATCAAGATGACATATGGGGCATTTTGGATCTTCCATTTTGAACCAGTCTCCGTATGTGAACAGTCAAAACGGCATGGTGAAGGTGTACACTGTTTTGTTTTCATCCTCAATGGCTTTTCTCATCCTTTGACAGTGTCGCCGCAGGACATGATTCTCCTATTCAAAAACTCTGGATCGGAGTCACATGCCCCCCTGTTCTTCAGGGCGTACAGATAATTCCTCGAATTTTGAAGGGAGCCATAGCGAAGGGTTTTTGAGATGGGGGCTGGGGGCAATAGTGTCAAAGTCCATACTTGAAGGGACGAACGCATACGAAGCGCCCTGGAGCGACTCGTTCGAAGAGTTCGGATGCGCCACCCGGATTTCCAACAGCGTGTTTATCCAGGAAGGCATTGTAAGTACCGGAACCGAGCCCAGGGCATGCCCTGCGAAAAGCCGCACGGTCAAAAGGCTCCGATAGCCTGCCGGATCTGACGGCACTGACGATAGCCCCATATACTTTGTGCGCCATCTTTCACCTCACGTGCATTAGACAACAACGCCACAACTCCAGCCTACAGATTGAGGGAGGCATCCTTGTCGGAGAGTGTGGGCGTGGGTAGAAAAAGGATACTCAAGTTACCCTTTTTCGCCTCAGAAGTTCCAATCTCGCTTACCTCCTTATCACAGCCCATGCCTGGAGGCATAGCCCGAATTCGGGTTCTCTACTTCATGCAGAGGTAGGCAAACTCGTCGTGAAAATTCCGAAGGGCTTTCCTTTTCTCTTCCATGTTGGCTGTCCTTTTCACAGCCTCCTTTAGGAGAGGTCTCCAGCCGACATCGCTGAATATAGTTGTGCCCTTCGGCAAGAAGGCACGTTTTTTTCGATACTCTTTCTCAGCCTCCCAGAACAGGAAATCGAATATGAGATGAGTCTGGAGGTCAATCATGCCTTCTTTCTCTTCGACGTTATCATCCCAGTATGTACTGCTCCATTGTGCCACTTGCGGATCGCAAACACGATCCGGTCTAGGGTCAAAGAGAAAGTCCTCCGGGTATTCAAACTGGGGATCCGCCAAAAAATAATACCCTGAGACCGCGGCCCCTCCTATCCAGAGACCCAACCGCGTTGCATCCCATCCTTCCAGATTCGGGTCGCTCATGATTGCGGATTGGTGCGGTTTCAGCGGGAAATCGTTTTCTTCCAAGTGCACTACAAGCCAGTCGAGATAGGCATCGTAATCATCGGGGTCTTTATACGGGCTGCCATCCTCCTTCAGGGGCAATGTAAAGTCAGTGAAGTCAGGGATCCAGAAGTCAAAAGGGGGAATCACTTCCTTTTCGCCTATTCTCATGAGCTCTCGGCCTCCTGATGTTTCTACGAATATCGGACTTCGTTCTCCTCATCCCGTTTCTTTTCGGCCTCTATTTGAGCACCAATTGCGGCAACTTGGCAGCGTGCCCATTTACGGACTTGGGGATGCGCGTGCGCAGACCAAGATTTCACCAGCTTCAGTTGCCGTTCAAGGTGGGGCACGAGGGAACCCGACCAAGAGCGCGGATGTAATCTGCTAGCAACTGTCCTAAGTACACGGTCCTGATTCCCAAATTCCGCAATGAAATCCTGCAATGCTGGGTGCCAAGTGAGCGTTCCATCCTCTTCCTTTTTAGCTACTGGCAGCCATTCAACGACGATGGATGCACGATTCGGCGCATCCTTGCGCACCCATTCCAGATAGAAACTTTCCGGGAGTGAATGGAGAAGGCCACGCCCCAAATGGTCCTTGTGATCAGGTTGAATCAGTTGTTCAAGCCTGTGGCGAACCGGCAAGTCTTTGCCTTGAAGAATCCGGGCAACTTCCACCCAGACTTCCCGAGGATGCCGATCTATTAGGGCCTTGAGAGCGCCACGAACAGGATGTTTGAGTACGTTGAACACGCCTCCCATGTTAGGCGTGCAAATACTGAGAAGCTGCTTCACGAGCGCCCGGGCTAAGGGACGGCCAATTTGGTTGTTGTGCGCCAGGATCTCAACAATTGACTCCATGCGATACCCATCCATATTCCTGTGCGGTGGAATCGTGAATAATCCCGGGGACGCAAGTACGTTTCGTAAGAATAAGATCAGCGGCTTTGGTGGCTTTTTTTTGGCACCGTGCAGGATCAACGAGACGATGTCCAGAACCGTCCACGGCCCTTCCGCTCCACACGAAGCAAGCTCCTCCAATAGCAGTATGATGTCCTTGATATCCAGATGTGCCATTCGCTGACCATATGAGAGGTAGGCGCATTGGGCGGGAGGGATCTTCTTTGATCGGAGGAGGGAGATAACAAGGTGGATATCCTTGGGCTGCAGTTTGACAGAGCCGATCATCGAGATAACGGCTTTCTTGAGTTTCTCCGAACGAAGCCCAAGTCGAATACATTCACGCGCTGCGCTAGGGTCGCGGTTGTCTGCACCGCTAATCAATCCATCGAAGAACTGCTGGTTGGGTGGCTCTTCTCTTTGTTCCGCTTTTGAAAGGGCAGTTTTGAACAACTTTTTTACATTCGGGGAGAGTTCCGCCAGACGACGAGCTAACGGAAAGACGTTTTTGGCGTCGCTCGTGACGAGCCTTTCAAGCACTCGATTTGTAGCTGATGGGTTAGAGGCAATCACTTCAGCCAGTTCAAGCGCCTTGCGTGACGCATACTCAAAATCGATATGAGACCGCTCCTCCCGATCATAGTCCACGTCTGGATCATGGAAATCCGCGCTCCATCCATGTGTGTACAGTGCAACAAGCTCGACAGGATCTGACGGTAACAGTTCTTCAAAATACACGTGCACATCTCTTCCCACCTTCCTTGGTGCACCTCTGCGGTCGTAGTACAACCAGTGATTGACTCCTTTCACCGCCTCAATCCAAAAACCGTAACGATTGACAATGCAGGAGACCATGGCCTTGACTTCCTCCAAAGGAAGCGCGCTGATCAGACCCCGTATGTGGGATCCGAGAATTTCCTTCGCCCTCAGGGCAAGTGGATCTTTACTGTCTGCTATACTAATGAGGCGTTTTACGCCTGCCCGAAGGAAATCGCGCATTTCCCCATAGGTCTTAGGCACCCAGTCTTGCAGGTGCTCCCCGCTTCCGATCTCCTCAGCGCCGCCACTGCGAGAAAAATGATCGGTGTCGAGCATCTGATCCAGTGCTTCGAGACATACTTGGCGTTCCTTGGGATAAAGAGAACGCAAGCCATCGTCGAGGACAAGGAGACGAAGTCCCGGTTCCGCCTCCGTACCGCTGAGGTATAATTGGTACAGCTGCTTGAACTGACCGGTTGCGTTGTTCGATATGCGTGTTTCTGTTTCGCAAGCGGCAAGCCGACGCAGTAGGGTGGCCGCCCCCTCAAAGGTCTCTTTTCTGAATGCCAGCTTTTCAAGAGCCCATACAAGGTTCCTCCGCCCGGCATCTATGGCTTTTAAACCCTCATCGTCTAGCTCACCAAAGGCCCTCTGGATCGTGGCCATCGCAAGATCAGGATCGACATGTACCAACCGATCCAGGCACTCGGCTCCGGGATCGGTATTGAGGATTTGAAGATTGCCCATATAAGCCGGATCGAGAATTCTACGAGCGAAATCTTTGGCTTCGTCATGGGTGTCAAGCCACCTCATGCGTTGGAGGAGACTCTTTTTTAGTCGTTCCGGAGCCAACGTAAAGAATGCCGCCAGCCTCCCGTTCGGCAAAACCGACAACCGATTGGCACCAAGGGCAGCAGCAAGAGGTATTGGAGAAACCTGAACAAAGTCCCCCCTTTCAGTTATAATTCCACGCGACCTGAAAGACTTGATACCTTCTACGAACTCATCCTTGGTCATCCCCGCAAGGTTCTGGGCGATGACTCCAACTTCATCCGCAACCCGACCTTTAAAACCGACCCATTCGAATAGACTAAGGAGTTCGAGTGCTTTTTGTGCATTTTCGTTTCGTTGACGCCTTCCCCAGATGACCCGGTCCAGCATTTCCTGAGCGGAGCGTATTGCTTTTCGGCGGATGCCTTTCTGTTGGGCTGCAAGAACAGCCATTTTGGGGAAGCCCTTTGCAAGTTCCTGAATGAGTCTTGTTACCGATTCGCCCAACGTGGGAGTTACAGATTGTGCTATAGCCCCGATCATCTCATCTCCGGCGGGCTCCAGGTGCAAAACCAGCGTGTGGGCTGCCTCAAGTACCTTTGTCTCAATGTCAATCGTTACTAGCCGCAGACGGGAGCCAACGCGACGAGCAATCTCAGCCAGCTTTGTATTGTTTTCATCGGAACATTCGTCCACAACCAGGATGGCTGGAAAACCTGAATCTGCGATTTCGAGAGCGAGCTTGAGAGCCTCGTCACCGACAATGGCAACGTCGGCATAGATGACAGATGTCTTCTCGATCTCATCAGATAAATTTCTCCGTCCGTTAAAAAGCTCAAACGCAAAACGAGATTTGCCAAAGCCTGAAGGCCCTGCAATTCGCAGTGTGCCCTTATCCTTGGCCAAGAACTCTAAAGCGGCTTCAGAAGCCTGTTCAAAGGTCCACGCGTTCCGGTTGCGATCCTTTCGCTCTGCCTCCGGAATGACCTCGTTTACCGGCGCAAACCGCGGCGTTTCGTCTGCGACCCAGGGCACTTCAGCAATATCGGGGCTGCGCCCCCATGCCTCATGAGACAGAAAGCCTACGAGTGTGCGTCGGCGGTGAAGCTCCGCAAGCCAGAGAGCCACCGACGGATGAGTGTTAACCCAATCTGCGATACGATTTGCGTCATAAATCTCTATCGCCCCTGCATTGGATGGATCCTCGCCGCCTGCGCGTATAGCCGACTCAATAGCTTCCCTCAACTGCTTGACCTTCTGTCCTGTAAACGCATGCGAACAGAATAGGACATAAGCGCCATTTCGTGACAGGACCTCTGCCACAGCGGCATTCAACTTTGCCGGACCTTTTCGTGTCTTCTTCAGGATCTCGGCCGCAACCTTTTGTCTGGTAAGATTCTGAGCTTTCGACTGGAAGATGCAGAATCGTTCAGGGAAGTAGTCGGTTGATCCAGCACCGCTGGTCCACTCCACTCGGCCATCTTCCCCTTCATCAGCTACTGTGATTTGCAGGGGCACAGTGGCAGAACGAAGGGGAATTCCTACCAGACGGCATTCGGTAAGCAGTAAACGTTTCATAAGTTGGACCAACTGCAAGCTGTCCAGTCCGGTGATCTGGTTTGGGTCGGCTTCAAAGATCATCGATATTTCTCCAACTCAGGTTCGGGATGACCCTCCCTTCGTTTTATCTCCTCGGGGCATTCTTCTTTCTTTTCTTTTCCGCAAACGCTTCAAATCTTCTTTCGAGAATATGGAGGGCGGATGGCACCTCAGCTCTTACTCCGGTCTTCTCATCAAACAAAGAAAATGCCTTTCCCAAATACTTTGCCGCCAGATGCAAGTATAAAGGATTAATGCCGGCTTCCTCGACATGGGGGATCCGGTGAGGACGATGCAAAGGATTTTGGCAGGGCTTCAGGTTAGACTGTTCTACGTGCGGCCACATGGAATGTGATGCCCAACTGAACGGGATATAGACATAGTTGTAGAAATCCAGGCACCCAGCTTCCTCCGCCATCTTTCTAGTGGTTATCTCCGCCCAACTTCCGAGGTTGACATCCGTCATCTCCAGTACCCGTTGCGATTGGATCCAATCCTCAACCCCTCTTACGTAAGCTTCTTCCTGCGGGTCCAGCGGACGATTCTCCCGGAGAGCTTTCCGGTGTTCTAGATAGAGCTTTATTTGACCCAATCCATAAAGAATGAACTTACGCGGCCTCTCTGCGGCATCCCCAAAGATCCAGGCAAGATTTATGTAGACGTCTGCCATCGCACGAAGAAGAACTGGAGCACCATGCCCATTCCAGAGCAGTGGATTCCTTGCAATTTGAATGGCCAAGGTGGTCTGCCGGGCCAATAAACCCCCGACTACCTCATGGAACTCCCGAAGAGCCACATCCAACTCCCAATTTTTCCAACGAGACTCAAGTTCCTCCTGCGCATTGAGAACGAATTCCTTCACTATTTTCTCAACATCCTCAAAGATCGAATCGCGCTTTCTATTCTTCATTCTGGACACCAAAATCGCATTTCTCCAGCTTCAGCCCCTGACTCCAGAAATACCTGGGCCACGGAGAGGGTTTCTCCTCAGCAAATCTCCCAAAGAACATAAGCGCGAAGGAACGAACTCCTGACGCGATCTGTTTCGACAGGTCCGTGGAAGGGTATTTTTCAATCTCTTCGAACTTCGCAAGAGAGAGATCCTTGAAGACTTTCACAGCATCTCCCAGAAACCCTAGGTACATGAAAGTCGCCAAGGCAAAAACAGCAGAAGGCGAAGTCCTGTCATACAATTTCTTTAAGATCAACTTGAAATCGGACAGTGCATGATCTCGGTTCCGAAGCTCGGGGACACCATTGGGAAACAAGAAAGACAAAGGACATTCCGGATAGAAGAAAATAAGTGGGAGCAGCACCCGCCGGAGGCTTTCGAGGGCACCGCTCTCTTCAAGACCTGCGAGCACGGACTCGCTCTCCTCCTTGGAAATCTCTGCATAGGCACTCACGTGTCCGAAAAACACCTTCTTTTCACGGAAGGCGCTTTTTATTGCGGCTTTGGAGAGGGCACGAGCGAGTTCAACCCCTTCTCTCCTACCGCAACTGTGCTGCAGCAATGCAATCCAGATGATTTCGGGAATGATCGAATCAACGTAGGAAATCTCATGGAAGCCGCCCAACATATAATTGAACGGGGGCAAGAGTTTTTTCCCGACTTTCTTGTGGTCTGACAGAATACTGGGTCGGAAAAGCCTTTTCCTCACCGGTTTCTCCTTCATGGTAATCTCAAAGAGAAAGCCTCATTCAAGTCAGTTTGCCTTCAGCACCTCGGAAGCGGGGCAGGATGTCTCATTCTTACACTCTATTTCCCCATCCCTCGGGATCAAAACGGGTACTGGTCTATCATAGTTTGCTTATACGGAAAAGAAATCTGGTAAAAAACCGTATTTCTGCAGGAGAGACTTTCCTGAGTTGCGATCAATCCCTTACCCTTTGCCGCGGAGATCGGAGAATCTTCAGAAGAGGAACTTGAGTTACTCTTTTAGGGCAGTCTCCACCGTCCCGGAACATGGCAAGGGAAAGACAAGCACTCCGGAATCGGATGCGAGCATGGCCCCCCGAAAAAGCAACTGGAGTTCCGATTTTGTGGCAATCAGCAGGCTGTCCACTCCACGCCGTTCTCCACCTGCGCCGTTCTCAATGAGTATACCCCCCATCGCACTGTCGAAGGCTCCTCTCGTACCGACCACATTTCTTTCTTGTCCCCCCGGTCTTTTCCTTCAACATGATTATTTTCCAGTGTGTGCAAACTCACAGGTTTTCAGGAGGAACATCGCATGGCGAAAAAGAAGCATGACATTCGGCAGCGCACAAAAGGGGAACCGATCAGCATAGACACGGACCTGCCTCTTGCCCCTGTGAAGATCGGGGATCTTCAGCTAAAAGACAGGATCTCCCTCACGCTGAAAGCGTCCCCCGAAGATTGGGCTATCATGTATGAGCTGGGCGTTGTTGATCCGACCATGCTCGGACGGCTCATTTTCCTAAATGCTGTGAGCCCGGTGTACGAGGGCAAGATAAAGCCCCTACTTTCTCCCCCACCCCGAGGAATTCACGCCCTCGACATGGGTGCCCATGCCGATGAAAACGAAGAAGAGTTCATGAATGCATCCAGGAATTATGTGGCGGCGGCTCATGCCGTAATTGGCTACTGGTTGAACCGCCCTGAAGAAGAATGGCCTAAATCGTTCAAGGAAGTAGTGTAACGGTCAATTGAAAACGGACACACGTTATCAAGCAGCTTTCAATAGGTTTGTTCTTTCAAACTCCATGGGGCTCAATGTACTCCAGGGTTTCCCTTTTAGCAGCGTTCCCGGTGGGAAGTCTGCATGACAACAGGTATTCGTATTTCAGACTTCGGAAAAAGCGTTCAGTTGGCGCATTGTCCCAGCAATCGCCTTTCCGGCTCATGCTCGGTACCATGTGAAATTGTTCCAACTGTTTCTGGTATCGTTCGCAGGCATACTGGATTCCCCTGTCAGAGTGGTGGATCAGCCCTGGCGAGGGCTTACGGCGCCAGTAAGCCATCTTCAGGGCATCCAGGACAAGCTCGACTCTCATGTGCTTGTCCACGGCCCAACCGACAACCTGACGGGAATAGAGATCCAGGACTACGGCAAGATATGACCAACCTTCCAGGGTCCAGAGGTAGGTTATATCAGATGTCCAGACGCTATTTGGGGCCTCTGCCTTGAACTGACGGTCCACAATGTTGGCTGCCACACAAAATGAATGATTGCTGTCCGTTGTCACTTTGTAGCGTCTTGGGGTCTTGGCTCTCAGTTTCAGTTTATGCATCAGCCTGCGGACACGATACCGCCCGATTTGGCGGCCCTTAGATTCAAGTTCTTTGACCATCCTTCGGGATCCGTAGGTCTCCTTGGATGCTTTGAAAATGGAACGCATTAAAGATTCCAGTGCTATTTGCTCTGGATCCTGAACTCGGTCTCTGTAATGACGATGATACTGATAAAAACCACTCCGGCTGACCTGCATCACCCTGCAAAGCACGGTGACCGGGTAGGCCTTCCTTTGCTGCCGGACGAAGTCGTATCTCAGTTCGACTCTTTGGCAAAGAAGGCCGCTGCCTTTTTTAGGATCTCCCGCTCCATTTGCAGGCGCTGGTTTTCCTTCCTCAGCCGCTTTACCTCGGCCTCCAACTCCTTGCGGGAGACTTCACCTTCAACCCCGTCCTGCTGGTCTTTCCGCAATTCACGGACCCAGCGAGAAACGTTGGATTGCCCCACACCCAGACGCCTGGCAGCCTCATTGGCGCTGTATCCCTGCTTGGTTACCAGATTGACAGCGTCTTGTTTGAATTCCTTTGTGTACTTCACCCGTTCCTGTTTCTTGTTCATCGGACACCTCTTCTCTCAGATGGCTACTCTTAACATAGTGTCCGTTTCCATTAAACCACTTCAGAGGTGCTTATGGAAGCTGGAAAATCAACCAAAGTCGCAAAGGAAACGGTGAGTCTTAAAGCAAGGTTAACTTTAAAGATGAGAATCATCGTTGCACTTGTGGCCGCTTGCCTGCTGGCTGCCCCATCGACTAGAGGTCATTAGCATGCTGCGAACAAGACAGTAGAGAGGACCGGGCTATTCAAGTGCCGTTTTGACGGCCGTCTCTCTAAGCGGCTCAGGCGGTGTGCTGAAGGTGTGATGTGCAAAGCCGCCCGGCCATTCACCATCCCGTTAGCCGACGGAAAGGCAAATGGAAGATCAGATGTAATCAGATGTGTTCCGAGAGAGGTCAGTGGATAAATGATACCGTTACCAAGTCTAAATTGGTACTTAGATATTAGCACACGCCAACAGTTGAGCCCTCGGTGCCCTTATGCATCGGTATACCGCTGCCCCAGGTTCTATCAAAGTTTGTCCTTGCTGGGAGAGGCTGGGAGTACGAAGATTGATCCTCAGGAGGATGATAAGCTAAAACAGGCGTGGGAGAAAACAGATGTTTGGCCTGTCACGCGAGAGCAAGCAACTTCGATATCCGGCCCGGGAGACGAGACTAAGCATTATTCCCAGTTTTGTCCAGAAGTCTCGTTCGATCGTTTTGGTCTCTTTGCGACCGAGCTGCACAAATATGCAGACGAAATTGACATAGGTATTGCCCACAAAGAACTTTCCAAAGAAGAGGTCGCGCCTGATGACTGGCGATGGAGTTGGAGCCATGTTGAACCCATGCATTATACGGAATGCCCTCTATACTCTTTACTGCGAGGCGGCAAAGGCAGGAATGGACCAAAACCAACTTTTCCCGACATCGGACTGCCAGACTCGATAACCACTCATCAGATTTCAGTCACTGAAGGCGATCACTTGACATCAGAAGATGTCGAAGACTTGATCTTATACATGTATGGCCATCCAGAAATCAAATCGTTCGAGGTTTACTATCGAGCAGAGAATCCGCACCTCAAGAAAGCCATGGATGATTTCAGGATTTCCGGCAATACTGTTAGAATGCATTATTATAAGCATCCTGACCACGATCTGAGTTTTGTCAAGGCTCATAAGAATACCGCAAAATCTGATTGGGAAAAGCACCTAATCGCTACCAGCCCGATGTATTTCAAAAGAGTGATTGCTTTAACAGATAGGGAACGGGCAAGAATAGATAGGGAGAAGGGTCAGACGATTTCGGACAAGATTCTAAGGCACCCTGTGTTCGTGATACTTGCAATATTAGGTTCAATAGCATCGATCATAGGGCTTTGGTCATTATTTCGGCAATAGCCCATGGTTTCAGAAATATGGTTTTTGAGTTAAGAAGCGAAAGGCTGGCTAACTACTTGATGGAGCCGACTCCTTACAGTCGCGGCTCATCACGGCGTTAGCTGAACGGAGGGGGAGATACCATGACACCTGATCAAAAATCTCTGCTCCAGGAATGGGATACTGATCTCCGTGTCATCTGCCACGGTCATTATGACGCTGCTGTCTTAGTTGAACGCCGCCACCACACTCTTGGCGTTCTTGTCGTAGCCTTAACCGCAACGATAGGAACTGCGGTTTTTGCAACTCTTGGGAAGAACCCTTCCTCCTGGGCGCAGATAATTGTTGGGTTGGCAAGCCTAGGTGCTTCGGTACTTGCAGCGTTGCAGACCTTTCTCAAGTACAGCGAGCGGGCGGAGAAGCACCGTCAAGCTGGTGCTTTCTTTGGTTCCTTGCTCAAGGAAATCGAGCAAATCCGAGCTCTTCCAACTGAAGACGATGGTGCGTTCCGGAAATGGGCCAATTCATTTCGGAGCCGATGGGATGAGGTAAGTAAAGAATCGCCGACCATCCCAATAGCGATTTTTCAGAGACGCTACGCTCAGCACAAGGGTATGAATGCCAGCTAACCTATCGTTCCAGTTGATCCCGAAACAGCACGGGCCAACTGAACTCATCGTTATATGAGTTGACAGAAGAAGAACCGCTATGCTCAACCCTGAACTGTTTAAGCCTATCAGAAATCTGGGGTTGTTCTTAATAATCCTAGGATTGGCTGGGTTCTTGTTCCACGTCCTTTCTTTGGGCGATCCCCAATACACGATCGGCTTTCAGCTGTTCCTGACGATTTCAGCGATATTTTATTTGCTCCTTGGCTGGAATATTGTCTCTAGGAATAGATGGGGATTCAGGAGCCTGAAGCTTATCCTTTACCTGCTTTATCCTGGATTTCCACTCGGGACCTATTTTTCGAGGAGGACTCTAAGGTACATAAAGGAATTCAGTATCCAGCGGTATTTTGAAAATTCGATGAGAAGGTAAACGCTGAGAATCATATAACATGCTGCTGCACGAGGACCGCTCGTTACACTCGCGGCCTGTGAGCCGCGCGTTAGCTCTGAAGGTATACGATGGCGAAGACTATCCGCTTTTTTGGCGTCCTACTCGGAGTGATGCTCCTGGTAAGTTCAATGAGCATGATCCTGGAACAACATTCAGAATTTGAGACGAGGGCTGGACAGCTTGCTGGGTGGATAATTCCAGTGATCTACGGAGTGTTACTCCTGGTACCTTTTCGCAAAATTCAGCGGCAGTTGGCTGTCGGCTTTTTAGTTGTTCTTGCTATGTTCACACTTCTCTCAACCCTCATGGGCCTCGGTCTCCTTTGGGTCTATCTGAAAATTCCCAATTTGGACTGGAAAACCGTACCACTTGGTCTGTTTTACTCTTTGGTTGCCTTGGGCAATCTCTGGGTATTCTATACCTTGAAAATTGGAAACGCCTCCACGAAAGTGAATAGCTAACCATTCACTACACTTGACCGCGATAGGGGGCCGGGGTTTATAGAAAGCACGTCAGCGCGGCAAGTAAGTTCAATCGTTGGCTTGAGGGAAAAATGATAAGACAAGCCACGCAAAACGACATCCTCGCGATCAAGACGCTGATGCAGTCCGAACCAGGTTTTTGGCACGATGAATGGCGTCACGATGTCCTTGAACGTGGACTTGCTGCTTCAGGTGGTCTCGCTTTTGTCTGGGAAGAAGCAGGGCACGTCCTCGGCTTCGTCTGCGCTCATGACTTCGGTTTCCGCGCGTACTTGAGCGAACTCATTGTCAAGAGTTCCGAGCGCGGGCGTGGCATTGGTGCAAAACTCGTTGAGAAAATTCATAAGGAACTCTCAGCGCGAGGCTGCGCAGTCATGGTTGCAGACGTCTGGCGTGATTCAGAAGAATTCTACAAGTCTCTCGGGTGGTCAGAACCCGATGTGAAACTGTTGAGGAAGAAGCTGGAAACCAAGCTCAGCCAACACCTTAATAAAGGCGACGGGGTTTAAACTCTGCGGTTTTGGCCAGCCTGGCTGCCCCCGCGCCTTATCAAACCGTTCGGTTTATAGGGGCTGATATGACGCAACTTGAAGGTAACGACGTCTTGAAAACGGAGGTCCAATCACTTTATTCCTTACACCTTGGACTCTCTGTCGATGAAATGCGTGAGGCTACCGAGTTGATGAGAAATCCAAATAGTTCCCATAATTCCCTGACCGCGCGCCGGCTTACTATATCAAGTATTCTCCATTCATTTTGTTCACTGGAAGCTTTTGTGAACTATCTCGGCTATCACAGGTTTTTCTATCCCGAATCGGAGGATTATATTCAGGAAGACAAAAGGGAGTACCTCCTGAGTCGTCAATTACGGTTATGGAATCGGATCACCTGCATTGAAAAAATCAATCTCTTGATCTTATCTTACGGAAGTGATCCTCTTGATCGGGACCTTGAACTCAGGATCTCGGAGTTGAACAACCTTCGGAATTGGATTGCTCATGGAATGACATACCATACTGTTTCTCTTGTCGAACAAATTGCAACATTACCTCCGGGGCAAGGGTACTACATAATCGATCAGGAAATCAGTATAAAGTGGAAAGAGAAGTTTCCTCACTGTAAATTCAAGGAGCCTCACTATTTAGATGATGAGGATGCGAAAATCGCTTTACGTCTCATCATTGAACTATTTCAGCTGCTGTCAGCCCTTTCAGGACATCATTTTTTCTTTGAAACATATTACCCATCTTTGTCAATTAATGGTGTGAGTGGTTACTCATCTGCGAATATAGACTCGATTCTGGGAATTGGATAAAACCGAACACTTGGGTAAAGCCGACGGGAATTCCGCTGGCGCTTCATTCCCGCTGCTTACCCATCTCGTTGGGCTATAGGGAATCATGTCGAACAGATCCAAGAGACTTGCAATTTTCCGGTTTTGTGCACCCTATGCGAAAAGGGTATTTGGATGTGAAGAGGAACTCTATTTTTGCCCTATCTGCGGCAACGGGTTTCCAGAAGAGGCCGCTCTTACCGGGAAGGTGCTAACACTTGAGGATGTGCCCCCACGGAAAATCGGAGGAAAGGGATTGTTGCTCACCTGTCGAAAGTGCAACTCTGACGCGGGGCGAAAGATCGACTATCACTTTAAAAGTCAAATTGAGCTTCAAAGTCTAGGGACAATATTAACTGGACAATCGAAGGAACAAGAAACATCCGCCGATTTTATTCTTGACGGTGTAAGGTATCCTGTAAGCGTTGAAAAGACCAAGGAAGCAATCGCTATCAGACTGAAAGCAAATGATCCAAAGAAGATAGATCTGCTGAAAGATCATATGACGGCTCTTTCCAAGAACAGCGGATGGGATGGTAAGGAGTTCAAAATAGAGAAAACAGTCAAATTCGATCTCCGCCTCTTGAAGTTAGCTTTTCTGAAATCTGGGTTTCTGCTCGTGACTGCAATGCTGGGCTATCGTTATGCATTCGACAAACGACTATTAATAGTCCGAGAACAGCTTCTCCATCCTGACCTCGATACCCTAGCAACCTGTTTTTGGATTGAACCGGGAAAGGAACAGCCTTTTCCAAAGAGGCGCATAATCTTGGTTACCGATCCTTTGTCTCTATTCTTGGTTACGTATGACATGGGTGCCGTGATCCTTCCTAGCCATTCAAGCCCTATCGGCCTATATGAGATAATGAGAAGAAACTGGGAGAAAGGGCAGTCGATAAATTTCACCGGTACAGTGTATAGATGGCCTGAAAGAGCTGTAATGGCCTTGGACAAGCGATTTCAAGGGTAGCATACGAAAGCCCAACCTGTCGTTTCACCGGATTCGCTTCGCTCCCAGGTGAACTTGGCGTTGAAGCTGTCGAAAAACCCCCGGCCCAGTTTGTGCTGGGTTGGTCGAAAAAAGGATGGCCTCTGACAAGGACCAGAATCGACGATCTCCGTCGCCTGAAGGGTAAAGTGACCCCGGAAAGTTTACACTCTGGAACGGAAATCACTTTTTCGACAGTCTCGTTCGGCTCAATATGAAAAATGAGGAAGGAAATGGGATTCAAGCAAACTGAAGTGAATACGCTATTAGCCGTTTGCCACCGTCGCTGCTGTGTTTGCCATCGATTCTGCGGTATCAAAATTGAGCTACACCATATACGCCCATTAGAAGCTGGTGGAGATGATTCTATTGAGAATGCTATTCCCTTATGCTTTGAGTGTCATGCTGAAGTTCAGCTTTATAATGACAAACACCCTCGGGGACGAAAATTTCGACCAGAGGAGTTACTGGAACATAAGAAACAGTGGCTTAAGATCTGCATTGAATCACCTGGAGCTCTCTTAATGCCACAACGGCCCTATGATGTAGGACCGGTTCAAGCACTTATCGATGAACTTGTATTTAATAATGAGGTTGCTCAAATAACAGATGCTGATACAATCGGAACTCTTTTTCTTGTGACCCAATTCGAAAGGTCGATTTCTGAGGGATTATTTTCGTTGTTGCCAGATCAAGTTCGAATCCCGATCTCTTCAACATATGCCATATTAATGCGTGCGAATATGAGTTTAAATAAAATGGCACTCATGCCATGGGGCGGTAGTGGATCAGCCTGGCATCATGCATATATGAACGCAAAGAAAGCAATTGAAGCTTCACAACCGAAAATCCCAGAGGCTTTAAATTCTTTGTTGGAGCATTTGAAGCATGAAGAAGCCGATGCCGAACAAGGGCATTAAGGGCGACGGCAAAAAGCCGCCGCGCCTTATGCCCGCCGTTCGAAAAGGAAGCTGTCGATATGCGTATAGGTAAAACAACGATAGAGGACCTTCACTGTCTCCTTGATGCGGTTGGCGAAGCATCGAGACGGTTCAAGACCGAAATATGGTGGCGCGGCCAGGGCAAGAAGTGGCCTCTGCTTCCAGGAGTATACCGGCAAGGAGTATGCATCCCGAAGTACACCGAGCGATGTGAAAAGGACATGTGTATTCGCTTCTTGCTCGGAGCGCAGCAAAGACATACGAGTTGGCCTGGCGATAATGTGCATGCACTTGCAACGATGCAGCATTACGGCTTGCCTACCAGATTACTTGACTGGACCGAGTCACCGCTCTTTGCTTTGTTGTTCGCCTTGATGGACTCGAACTGCGATCACGAATCTGGCACCCTTTGGGCCTTGAACCCTTCCGTCCTAAACGATACTGAAATTGGGAAGGCGAACCTTCTGTCCCCCTATACGAATGACCAAGTCAAGGCACTTTTTGAGGCTCCCTTTAACATTCCCTGCACAGTTCCTCCTCCCGACAAAAATGCAGCGATCATTCTCAGGCAAATCGATATCCGTATGACTGTACAGCTTTCAGCGTTTACTATTCACGGTAAAACGACAGCAATTGACCAGGTTAAGGGCAGCGAAAGATATCTGATAGGATTCACTATCCCACCTGAGAAAAAGGAGAACCTGCGCAAGCAACTCTTCATCTTAGGCATACGGGTATCGAACATATTTCCTGATCTCGACCATCTGTCAAGAGAGATAAAGGAGTGGCAAGCAAGAGAGAACTGATCGAACAACGGCTTGCACCCGATGAAACGACACACGGGTGAAGCCGAATCGTTATGTGAAAGATGAGAATAGGGAACGTCATAGCCGCACTTGGGATTATTCTTTGTTTCTTAGGGTTGATCTCTCTGCCCTTGTATAATTTTCACGAGTTGCCCTACTTAGCCAACCCGGCATGGCCAAAGGGCAGTGGATGGAAACTCCTCGCACAAGCAGGGATTTTCCTGAAACCAGGTATTCTGGCAATAATGATTGGTGGGCTACTCCTGATAATTTCAAAGCTGCTGCCAAGGAGATACTTGAAGACAGAAGATGATCTGCTCGCTGATGAGATAAAGAGGGGCAGAAAAAAGAAGGAATAGAATGTCACTGACCATTGCTTGCAGTGGGATCGCAGGACCACATAACACTTGAGTCAACCAGACGCTGAAAGCCTCGGCGGTTTTGGAAAAGTGGGATGGCAGCGCTGGTTACCCATTCGTTATGCCGCCGGTAATGAATATGAAGTGGTTTAATGGAAACGGACACTATGTTAAGAGTAGCCATCTGAGAGAAGAGGTGTCCGATGAACAAGAAACA
>PHBH01000038.1:0-65327 GCA_002840535.1 Deltaproteobacteria bacterium HGW-Deltaproteobacteria-15
CGCAGGTGAAGCAGACATCCGCCCACTCAGGGGCCACTCGAAGCCTGCTCGCCTTCGGGTTGATTGCAACGGGTTCCATCAACGCCCTCCTCTCTCCCTATATCCTACGAAGTTTGTATTTTTTGTATCCTCCCCGGAGCCTAATGTCAAATGGAAAAGCGATGCGGAACCGCCATTTTAGCATGTTTTCCTCCCAAACACCGAGCGGACGCCAAATGATTTCATGGTGCTTCCACCGAGGCATGAAAAGAGTCCGGCATATTGTTGAAGGCGAAGCAGGAAGTCTCCTTCCGAAGCTTGGGGAGGCTGATCCTGCCCGATTCCGGATCACGCACGCCCCGCCAGGGAATAGTTAAAATATAGCTGGTATTTCAGTTGCCATCTCTCCCTTCCTGGTCTATAGTGCGGCCATCTTGAGATTTCTCATATCCCAGAGATTATAACGTGAAATTCACGAAGGAGGATGAACATGGACTTTCAGCTCAGCGAAGAACTACAGATGTTGCGGGATATGGCACGCGATTTTGCGGCGGAAAAGATTGCTCCTTTTGCCGACAAATGGGATGAAGATCATTATTTCCCCTACGAGGAAGTAGTCAAGCCAATGGGTGAGCTCGGCTTTTTCGGCACCGTTCTCCCCGAAGAATACGGCGGCAACGACATGGGGTGGCTTGCGGCGATCATTCTCACTGAAGAAATCGCCCGGGCATCCGGCGCCCTGAGGGTTCAGATCAACATGCAGGCCCTTGGATGCGCCTTCACCATCTTTCGCTACGGCACGGACGAGTTGAAGAAGAAGTACATCCAGAAACTGGTGAGCGCGGAGTGGTTGGGCGGCTTCGCCATCACCGAGCCAAACGCGGGTTCGGACGTCATGGCCATGAAATCCACGGCCGTGGACAAGGGCGACCATTGGCTGATCAACGGGGGCAAGACCTGGATCTCGAATGCGTCGATTGCGGATGTCCTGATTTTTTACGCCTACACCGACAGGGCGGCCCGTGGAAAGGGGTTGAGCGCGTTCGTGATCGAGCCTAAGAACTTCAACGGCATCCATACCACCAACCTGGACAAGATGGGCATCCGATCTTCAGTCACCGGAGAGATCTACCTGGAAGACACCAAAGTCCCCAAGGGAAACATCCTGGGCAAACCGGGCGACGGCGCCAAGATCGTTTTCGGCTCGCTGAATCAGAGCCGGTTGTCGGCGGCGGCCGGCGGGATCGGTATGGCACAGGCATGCCTGGATGCGGCGACCGCCTACTGCAGGGAGAGAGAGCAGTTCGGCAAGAAGATAGGCGAATTCCAGATGAACCAGGATCTGATTGCCCAGATCGCCTGCGAGATCGAGGCCGCGCGTCTGGTGGTGTACAAGGCGGCCTGGCAGAAGGACCAGGGCAACCTCGGCAACACCGTGGAAGTGGCCCAGGCGAAGTATCTGGCCGGAGAAGCGGCGATGAAGAGCTCCCAGGTGGCGATGAGGATCCTCGGCGCCTACGGATACTCCACCGAATACCCCGTGGCCAGGCTCTACCGGGATGCCCCGAGCCACGCGATTGTGGAAGGTTCCACTAACGTCTGCAAGATGATCGTCGCTCAGAGCCAGCTGGATCTCGGGAAGAAGTAGGAACCAGCCATTCTATTCGGTGATCTTTTCCTCCTCCGGAGAGGAGGAGATCTGCATCCGCATCCGGATGCAGGGAAATGAAAGAGGGAGAAAGAAAAGATGAAGCCATATTTTGAGAAGATGACGCCTTTGGGCAAACCGCTTACGGAAAAGCAGAAGACGGACGCCCAGGAGAGTGTATCCCAGATCAGGGAAGTGGAAAAAGAAGTCGCCAAGGCGATCGAGGCGGTGAAAAATGCTGGAATTCCTGCGGAGATGATCAAGAAGAGAGGCCAGACCACGGTGTGGGAAAGGATCGAACACCTGGTGGATCCGGGCTCGTGGTGCCCTCTCCATACCTTGTATAATCCCCTGTTCAATGAGGAAGGCACCACCGGCGTTATCGACGGCCTTGCCAAGATCAACGGCAAATGGTGCGTGGTCATCGGTTTCGACAACAAGGTCATGGCCGGGGCCTGGATCGCGGGACAGGCGGACAACCAGCTCAGGGTGACGGACATGGCCAAAAGGCTTCATGTTCCCCTGGTTTGGATCGTGAACTGCAGCGGCGTGAAGCTGCCTGAGCAGGAAGAGGTCTATGCCAATCGAAGAGGCAACGGCACCACCTTTTTCCGTCATGCCGAGCTCGAAAAATTGGGCGTACCGGTCCTTGCGGGAATCTACGGCACAAATCCTGCGGGCGGCGGTTATCAGGGAATCAGCCCCACCATCCTCATCGCACACAAGGATGCCAACATTGCGGTCGGCGGCGGCGGGATAGTGAGCGGGATGAGCCCCAAGGGATTTTTCGATGAAGAGGGCGCCGAGCAACTGATAGAGGCTACCAGGCACTTCAAGGAAGTGCCGCCCGGCAGCGTCAGGATACACTATAATGAAACGGGATTTTTCAAAGAGGTCTACGACACCGAATTCGAGGTCCTGGATGCGGTCAAGAAATATGTGGATATGTGCCCGTCCTACGATCCCGCCTTTTTCAGGGTGGCGGAGCCGAAAGAGCCGAAGTTCTCCGGCGACGAGGAGTACCTCGTAGCCTTCAATCAGAAGCGCGGCTACAATTTTCTCGAACTCCTCGCCAGGATCTTCGACAACAGCGAGCACATGGAGTTTCGACCCGGTTACGGACCCGAGGTCTACACCGGGCTTGCCAAGATCGACGGTTTTCTGGTGGGTTTTATCGGAAACATCCAGGGGTTCCTGGGCGCCAAATATCCCGAGTATGCTCCCTACCCCGGCGTGGGCGGCAAGCTCTACCGACAGGGACTCATCAAGATGAACGAGTTCGTGACCCTTTGCGGCCGGGACAGGATCCCGATCGTGTGGTTCCAGGACACCTCGGGAATCGATGTGGGGGATATCGCGGAAAAGGCCGAGCTGCTGGGGTTGGGACAGTCCCTGATCTACTCCATCGAGCAGACGGATGTGCCCATGATATGCATTATCCTGCGCAAAGGCACCGCAGCCGCGCACTACATCATGGGGGGCCCGACTGCCAACAACCACAATGCTTTCACCCTGGGAACGCCGACCACCGAGATCTACGTCATGCACGGAGAGACCGCGGCTTCCGCTTCTTATGCAAGACGGCTGGTCAAGGAAAAGGACGCGGGCAAACCGATCAAGCCGATCATCGACAAGATGAACGAACTGGCCCAGGAGTATTACAGAAAATCGAGGCCCATCTACTGCGCGAACAGGGGCTTTGTGGATGAGATCGTCTCTTTCAAGGATCTCAGAAAGTACATCGTCGCCTTCACAGGCGCCGCCTACAGAAATCCCACCTCCATCTGCCCCCATCATCACATGATGCTCCCCAGGATTATCAAGGGATAGGAACTTCGGGAAGGTCGCCGCACTTGCGTCGACCTTCCTCCAGGCAATGAAGGGAGAATAAAGGCAGGGCCAAGAAACCCTGCCTTTTTTTAAGTCGATATCAAGCGGAAGCGCACGAGACCTTCCACTGCGCTCCGAGCCGCTGCATGTAGGAGCGAGCTCCTGCAAGTGTGTTGCAGGTCTTCAGTAGACATCCTTGCAAAAATCGATTATTGAAGTCTGTGATCCCGGCCTTGAAAAAAGAGGAGTATGAAAATTAAACTATTTCTTTTGTTGGTCATAGGTTTTTGGGGACTGTCCGGGACGGCATTTCCTTCGGACAGCTCTTCCAAGGAGTTCCAGGCGTTCTTGAAAGAATTGAAAAATCGATTTTCTGAATATGGCTGGACCGATCTGAAACCTGAAGGGATCGAGTGGGAATATCACAGGACGACGCCCGGGAGAAGACCGCTATTCTTTTTTCCTTTCGGCAGCGGCACCGAGAATTGCACTCTTCTGCTTGGGACGGTTCATGGGGATGAAATACCCACGGCATACGTCCTTTTCAAGCTCGCAGAGCATTTGAAGGAAAACCCGGACCTCTACAAAGAAAGGTGCATCGTGGTCGCGCCCCTGGTCAACCCTGACGGATTTCTGGCGAATCCGCCCAAAAGGGTGAACTCAAGGGGGATCGACCCGAACCGCAATTTCCCGACCAGGGGATGGAAAGATGATGCGCTTAAACAGTGGCAGCGAGCAGGTCGAAACAAGAGATACTACCCGGGTCAGAAACCGGGCAGCGAGAGTGAAACCGGTTTTCAGACTGCGCTGATCAACAGATTCAAGCCCCAGAAGATCCTGAGCCTTCACTCTCCACTGAACTTCTATGATTATGACGGGCCTTCCGTCGGGCTGAACGACTTTGAAAAATGGCTGGAGAAGATCAGCAAGGAAACAAACCACCCCATGAAAAAACTTGGCGTCTACCCCGGGTCCCTGGGAAATTATGCCGGCTTTGAAAGGGACATCTTTGTGGTAACGCTTGAGCTCCCCTCTTCCGACCCGCGGATGGGAGCGCAATACTACTCCCAGTTCAAATCGGCCGTGGGCAAGTTCGTCCGGTTGGGCATAAATGGGGGAAAGCCGATGCAGAGTCCGGTTCCTGAGTGAAGCGCCGGAGCGGGTGGCCTCAGGCGACCCCCTGGAAGGCGGTTGGCCTCGAATCTATCCATGGCCTGAGGTTCTACCGATCCGGGGTGAGGGGGACGCTTGAAAATCCGAATATCGAATATCGAAATTCGAAACAAACAAATTCTAATTTTCAAAAGAGAGAAACTGGAGCAGGTAAACCTCTTCAGAGAGCGTCGGCCTTTGCTCTTGCGGACACCGCACTTGCAGCAATGAACCCGCTTGTCCATGCATGCTGAAGGTTAAAGCCGCCGGTCAGGCCGTCCACATCCAGGATCTCCCCGGCGAAGAAAAGGTTCTCCCGTTTCCTGCTCATCATAGTGTTCACATCGACCTCGCTCACTCTTATGCCGCCTGCCGTGACGAACTCCTCCTTGAAGGTCGTCTTCCCTCTGACGGCGAATTGCTGCGCGGAAAGACTCCTGATGAGCCTGTTCAGTTGCCTGCCCTGCAACTCGCTCCAGCGGTGCTCCGGATTTATTCCGGACTGCTGCAGCACGTATTCCCAAAACCGCTGGGGCAGCGCAAAGGGATTGCCATTGCGCAGTTTTCGTCCTGCCGCTTGAGAGCGGCGGCTTTGCAGGAGGGTGCGCAACTCGTCTTCATGCAGGCCGGGTATCCAGTTCACACGGACCCCGAAATCATATCGCATCGCCGCCAGCTCCCGGGCGCCCCAGGCGCTCAGGTTGAGAATCACAGGACCGCTCATCCCCCAGTGAGTGAAGAGCAATGGCCCTCGCTCCTGCAGCCTGGTTCCAATCACCTTGACCGATGCGTCCTGCACGGCAATGCCCTTCAAAGAAGCGGTGCCGCTCCCCGGCATATTGAACGTGAACAGGGACGGGACAGGGGGCTCGATGGTATGGCCCATTTCCTGTAACCAGGAAAACGTACCGGCTCTCGGGTACCCGCCGCACGCGATGCAGACAAAATCGGCATCAATCCTGCGGTTTCCACATTGCACCTGCCAAAGCCCCCTGGTCCCCAAAAGCCGATTCACTTCCGTGTGCGTCACCACCTCCACTCGATAAAGCTCCGCCTCGCGCTGAAGGCAGTCGACGATGGTCTGGGAGGAATCCGTTGAGGGAAACATCCTGCCGTCGGGTTCCTGCTTGATCCTCACACCGCGCTCCTGGAACCAGAGAACCAGGTCCGTTCTAAAGAACCTGTGGAATGCCTTCCTCACAAAGTTCTTTCCCCGCGGATAGCGGTCGGCCATCTCCGCTATATCGAAAGAGCCGTTCGTGAGATTGCACCTGCCTCCCCCGCTCACCTTTAATTTCGACAAAGGCTCCCCGCTCTTTTCGACCATGATCACATCCAGGAAGGAATTCATTCTTGCAGCATTCACGGCGCAGAAGAACCCGGCCGGGCCGGCCCCCACAACGATCAGTTTCCACTTCTTCATCCCGACCAGACCTCCTCTTGTGAGAAAATCCTTTCCGCCCCCCTCTAACTCCCCCCGACCCCCTCTAAATCTAGTATCCCCATCAGACACGGTTCAGAGTTATCGGACAGCACGCTGAATACGATTTGACGGCCTCCAGGTGGATCGCACTTCATGGTGAAATGCAATCCTTGCGCGCGCCGCACATTTCGTATTATCCTCATCTCTCATAAGAAGACCAGACTTTTAGCACGAAGTTGATCTCTGAGGACATCCGGTCTATGATCCCGAAACAGGCTGGATTCAAATTGGATTTTTCTTTCACAGAGCGCACAGGGACGCGGAGATTTCGCAAGACGATTCGCGCAAAACTGCGACGAGGTGATCATGCTCCTCTCTGCTGCCTCTGCGTTCACGAGCGAAGCCCCGCCAGGGCGGGACAAGCGGGCGAGAGACACTTCTTTAGTCTGCAGCGAAAGCAAACAATCCTCTGCTTAGCAGGAGGGTCGTAAGAGCAGCTCATGGATATTCTGGCGATCATCCCCATTCAGTTCCTGCACGGTCTTGTTTATGGGATGCTTCTCTTTCTGGTCTCGTCCGGCCTGACCCTCATCTTCGGCATGATGGGGGTGCTCAACTTTGCCCACGGCGCTCTCTACATGCTTGGCGCCTATTTTTCCTTCAGCATTCTGAGATGGACCGGCCATTTCTGGTTGTCCATGCTCATCGCGCCCCTGCTTGTAGGCGGCCTCGGGGTTCTGATCGAGCGATTCCTGCTTAGAAAAGTGCACCGTTTCGGCCACGCCCATGAATTGCTTCTCACTTTCGGCCTTGCCTATATCATCGAAGAGCTGGTCAAATGGATCTGGGGCAATCAGCCGCTCATGGTGGAAATCCCCGGGATTCTGGCAGGCTCGGTCCAGTTTCTGGGAATCACCTACCCCACTTATCGGCTTTTCATTTTACTGATTTCGGCGATCGTGTTCTCTGTCCTTTTCATCATCCTCTTTAAGACCAGAGCCGGGATCATCGTGATGGCCGCCGTCTCGAGGTCGGAGATGGTGAATGCGCTGGGCATAAATGTGCCCCTGGTGTTCATGGGGCTTTTCGGTGTGGGAGGGGCACTGGCCGGGCTTGCCGGGGTGATCGGCGGACCTTACCTGATCACCAACCCTGCCATGGCTGCAACCATCATCATCGATCTTTTCGTGGTCATCGTTGTGGGCGGACTCGGATCGCTTCAGGGCGCCCTGCTCGCCTCGTTTCTTATTGGAGAGCTCCAGTCATTCGGCATCCTGTTTGTGCCGCAAATGGCAATTGCATTCGAGTTCCTGCTCATGGCGCTGGTTCTCATTGTCAAACCCGAAGGGTTGCTGGGGGAAAAAACCTGATGCGCTCCCGTTCCGGCTGGATCAGATTCGCACTGGTCATTGTCCTGCTCCTGATGCTTCCCGTGCTCATCTCCGAGTACCGGATGAATCTTGCCATTACCATCATGATCTATTCGGTTTTCGCTCTGAGCTACAACCTGCTTTTCGGACAGGGAGGACTGTTGTCGTTCGGGCATGCGGCGTACTTCGGATTCGGTGCATATGCCTGTGTAATCCTGGTCAAACAGCTTTCCCTTCCGCTGCCGCTTGCCATCGTTCTGGGCGGGGTGGCCGGCTGTCTGCTGGGGCTCCTTTTCGGCATTTTCGTGGTCCGCATGCGGGGCGTCTCCTTTGCCTTGCTGACCCTTGCCTTCAATCAACTGATCTACGTCACGGCCGAGAAATGGCGCGCGGTCACAGGGGGCGAGGACGGGCTCGCCTTTGTGCGGCCCGGCTTTCACATCGCCGGTTTCAAGATCGACCTTTATGCTACGATCAACTGGTACTACTTCGTGCTCCTGGTCAGTCTCTTGTGCGTGGGATTCCTCTGGTATTTCACTTTCACGCCTCTGGGTCGCTTGAATTTCTGCATGAGGGAAAATGAGGAACGCGCGAAGTTCGTAGGCTACAACACCTACACCGCACGTCTGGCCATTTATGTGATCTCCGGGTTCTTCGCGGGCATTGCAGGCGCAATGGCATCTTCCTTTCAGGAGTTCGTCTCGACCACCTATATCAATCTCGACAAGGCAACCGACGTCCTGATGATGACATTTATCGGCGGCGGAGGAACCTTCCTCGGTCCGATCATCGGTGCTTTCGCCCTTACCCTTATCAACGACCTGCTGAGCACCTGGATGGAGAGATGGGCCATTGTACAGGGGATCCTGTTCATCCTTCTGGTGCTCTATGCGCCCAACGGTCTTTCGGGCCTGTATTTGACCCTGAGAGACCGGTGGTCCAGACGCGCTGCAGTGGAGCACGCAAGATGATGCCTGGGGACGTGCTTCTCGACATCCAGGGAGTGTTCAAGGATTTTCGCGGCGTCGAGGTGATCAGGAATCTGAGCCTCAAGGTTCGCAAGGGGGAGCGCCACGCCGTGATCGGACCAAACGGCGCTGGGAAAACCACTCTCTTCAACCTGATCACGGGACGGTACACGCCGACCAGCGGGAACATATTCTTCAAGGGCCGGCGAATCTCCGGGCTGAGTCCTCATCGCATCAACCGTTTGGGGATCTCCCGCTCCTTTCAGATCACCAATCTCTTTCCCGGGCTGAGTGTGTTCGAGAACATCCGATCTGCCGTTCTTTCCAAGAAGGGTATCCGCTGGTCCCTGGTTCGCCGCGTCGATCGAATGAAGGACGTCAACGAAGAGACCGCCGCGATTCTTTCATTGATTCACCTTTCATCCCAGAGCAGCCGCCTTGCGGGCTCGCTGGACTACGGCGCTCAACGCGCGCTGGAGATCGGCATCTCGCTGGCAACCGATCCGGAGTTGATCATGCTCGATGAACCTACAGCCGGCATGTCTATCGAAGAGACCCGGGAGATCGTTCGAATGGTGGATACCACCACACGCGGCAAGGCCCTGGTCATCATCGAACACGATATGGAGGTGGTTTTCTCCCTGGCGGATACCATCACAGTCATTCACTACGGCACCGTACTGGCTTCCGGATCTCCGGCCGAGATCCGGAATGACTCTCTGGTCAAGGAGGCCTACCTCGGAGAACGCTGGGTATGTTAGCGCTGGAGAAGGTCAACACTTATTATGGCAACAGCCATGTTCTGCATGACGTTTCCCTCACTGTGGGGTCGGGTGAAGTCGTTGCGCTGGTAGGACGGAACGGCGTCGGCAAGACGACGAGCATGCGCACTGTGATGGGGCTGACTCCCGCTCGCAGGGGGCGGATCTTCTTCAAGGGAAAGGATGTGACCCGGTGCAAGCCCTATGAGGTTGCCCGGGAGGGGATCGGCTTTGTTCCGGAAGAGCGATGGATTTTCCCTTCGCTTACGGTTCATCAAAACCTGCTGATCGGAATCAAGAGCGAACGGTACGCCAGGAAGACAGGACCGGGTCTCTGGACCCTGGAGAAGTGTTATGAGACGTTTCCTGAACTGAAGAGGCGTCAGGGGGCAAAGGGCCGCACCCTTTCGGGCGGCGAGCAGCAGATGCTGACCATTGCCCGAACGCTCGTGGGCAATCCTGAGCTCATCCTGATCGATGAGCCGACCGAAGGGCTTGCGCCCAAAATCGTGGATCTGGTAGCTGAGATTATTAGAGAGATCTCCCGTCAGGGGATCACGATCCTGCTCGTGGAACAGAAACTCTCGATTGCCCTTGAGCTCGCCGGCAGGATTTACATCATGAGCAAAGGCATGATCCCCTGGGAAGGCACCCCGGAGACCCTCAGGCAAAACGAGCAAGTGAGAAAAGCGTATTTGGAAGTATGAGCGGCGGCAGAAAGGATAGATTCACCGCAGAGACGCAGAGAACGCTGAGAGGAAGTATTTTTTCCAATGGCGGGAGATGCCGCCATTGGAAAACTCTTCCGCTGCACAGGCGAGTCGTTTCTTCACTAAACTTGGCAGACCTTTACTCAACAGGAGGAGGTATTGACCGCGCACCTTTTGTCTGACGGTATCTCCCGTCAGACAAAAAATGAATCTCTCTGCGTTCTCTGCGTCTCTGCGGTGAACAAGGTTTCTTGATTTAGGTTTAATAAGCGGGCGGAAACAAATAACGTCAACATTGAACAGAGGAGGAAACCATGAAAAGAGTTTTGCTTACGGCTTTGTTTGTCCTCATCGCGGCCAGCATGTTTTTTGGGGGTGCAACCCTAGCCGCGGATACGGTCAACTTCGGGATCTGCGAAATCCGGTCCGGCGCATTCAAGGACAATGGAGATCGCACCATCTGGGGAATCGAGGCCGCGGTAAACGAGGCAAACAGCAAGGGCGGGCTTCTGGGCAAGAAGATCCAGCTCGTGATCGAAGACAATCAGGGAAAGGGTGAAATCGGAGTTCAGAAGGTAAAAAAACTGGTGATGCAGGACAACTGCGTGGTCGTGATCCAGGGCTCATCCAGCGGCGTAGGAGGCGCCATCGGTCAGGCCATGCCCCGGCTCAAGAGGATTTATCTCGATACAAATGCCGAGGCCATGGGCATCACCGGTGAAAACTACAACCCCTATGTGTTTCGCACCTGCCTGAATGCGGGCATGCACGTAAAGGCGATTGCCCAATATGTGGCTGAGAAGACAAAGCTCAGGAAGGCCTTCCTGATCAACCAGGATTATTCCTGGGGCTACGATGTGGCCAACTACTATGAAAAATCCATCAAGCAGATGGCCCCGGATACGCAGATCGTAGGCAAGGAGTTTCATCCGGTGTTCAACAAGGACTTTGCTCCATACGTGAGCAAGATCATGGCTTCGGGGGCGGACTACGTGGTGACCGGGAACTGGGGGACCGATCTGCCGCAACTCATTGTCCAGAGCAGGAACCTCGGCATGAAGGCGCCTATCGGATGCACCTTTCTCGATGATGACGGCGCCATGAATGTCGCCCGGGAAGCGGCCCAGGGCTGTATTCAGGCCAACATGTATATCCTCGGGGTGGATTCCGACAAGGCCCGGGAGTTTGAAGAGACCTTCCACAAGTTCAGTGGAGGCAAGTGGCCCTCCTTCGTGATCATGGAGGCCTATATCGGCACGAAAATGTTCATCGATGCCGTGAAGAAGGCCGGGAGCTTTGACACGGAGAAGATCATCAAAGCCTTCGAGAACATGAAATGGGAAGGACCGATCGGCACTATCACCATGAGGGCGCAGGACCATCAGGCCCAGACGCCTGCGGTCATAGCCGAGTATGCTGCAAAAACCAAGTACTATGATTTTCCTTACCTCAAACCCGTCATGACCATTCCGGCCGAGAAAATTTCTCTCACACCCGAGGAGAGCGGCTGGAAACCGTATAAGGAATAACGTGCCCGCCGGGCCGGACATCTGGTCCGGCCCGGGAAATCTAATCCTTTCTCCCCTGCACTTCTTCTTTGCCGACCTCTGATCTCCGGTTTATCGGACCGTCAAAGATGTGACCCTATACAGTCGGAATATGACGGAATGGTTGTTATCTCGCCGCTCCAAAATGATAGGCCTCCATCTTCCTCTGCGATATACCGCCTTTGAATGCGTTGCATTTCGATAGCAGCGGATCCGCGAACCTGGCACGGGAATTGAATAATCCTGCTCTGGGAGGTGAATAGTAAGGAGAATCAGCATTGAGCTATAACGGCATAATGCACCCGGTAATGGAGGAGTGTAAATGAATCCTTTAAGGATGAGACTGGGAACGAAGATAGGATTGGGATTCGTCCTGGTGCTTGCGCCGATCATGGGGATGGCGCTTTTTTCTCTGGCGCAGCTGGGCGATATGAATGGTTCATTGGAGAGGCTCGTCAACGAGGAGAGTCGAAAGATCTCTCTTGCAAACGAGATGTCCAATCAGGTGGCCATCCTGTCCCTCTCGGTGCGAAATATCTTTGTGACCCGGAACGATGAATACATGAACGCAGAGATAGCGAAGATCGAAAAGGCCTGGAGCGTCTTTGACATGGCGTTCAAAGACCTTTCCCAACTTATGGAAAAAGATGACGGAAAGGCGATCATGAGCCAAATCCAGACGAATCTGGACCTGCTTCGTCCCCTGAACAACAAATCCGTGACTCTGTGCACGGAATACAGGGAAGAAGAGGCCCGTCTGATCATCACAAACCAGGCAGACCCCCTGACCATGAAGCTCCTGGAGCAGCTCAATCTCATGCGCGCTCATTTGGAAAGAGGCATGGAGACGGCGAAAATTGAGGCTTCCAGGCAATACCGCATGTCACGAATCCTCACTCTTGCGGTTGCTGGGATTGTGCTTCTGGCCGGAGCAGCAATCGCCTTTTCCCTTACCAGGTCCATCACCAAACCGATCCGTCTCGCAGTGGAGATGCTCACCGAGGCTGCGCTTCAGATAACCTCCGGGTCTGCACAGATTTCTGCGGCCAGTCAGTCTCTTGCCGAAGGCGCGTCCGAGCAGGCGGCAGGCCTCGAAGAGACCAGCTCATCCCTGGAAGAGATGTCTTCCATGACAAAGCAAAACGCTGGCAGCGCCGGCGAGGCGGACAACCTCATGAAGGAGGCCAATCGCGTCATTGGAGAAGCCAACGAATCCATGAGCAAACTGACCCAATCTATGGAGAGCATCTCCAAGACCAGCGAAGAAACCCAGAAGATCATTCAGACCATTGACGGGATCGCATTCCAGACCAACCTCCTCGCCCTGAATGCAGCCGTGGAGGCTGCCAGGGCCGGAGAGGCCGGGGCTGGTTTTGCGGTGGTGGCCGACGAGGTACGAAATCTTGCCATGAGGGCTGCCGATGCTGCACGGAACACGGCCGCTCTTATCGAAAATTCCGCCAGGCAAATTCGGAGCGGATCGGAGTTGGTGAAAGTAACCGATGATTCCTTCATCCAGGTCGCGAAGAGCACGACAAAGGTCGGTCAACTCGTGGCGGAGATCGCCGCTGCATCGGGTGAACAGGCGCGAGGCATCGGCGAGGTGAACAAGGCGGTGGCTGAGATGGACAAGAGTGTTCAGGATAATGCCGCGCAGGCCGAGGAATCTGCTGCAGCTTCCGAGGAGATGCACGCACAAGCGGAACAGATGAAGGCAATCGTGCATGATCTGGTATCGGCCACTCTCGGAGACACCGGCGCAACGAATAAGTAAGTGGAGCTGCTCCGACAGAGTTTCGGGAGCGGCAGTGGAATGATGTGCTGCCCTCCCGGGAGAGTGCCTCCACGGTCGGCTGAAGGTATCTCCTCGCCCCATACAAAGTTCCCTCCTAAAGATTGCCTTTCGGAGCGCAGCAGAAACGCCGTGTGTTTCTTGTCATGCTGAAAAGCCTTTTCAGAATACCCGGCTTCGGGTTCAGAACAGCATCTCTTCTCGATTCGGACTTGCATCCGTATCGGCATTGTGCAGGCTGAGTTCCTCTCTTTTCCAAATCGGCAAATTCGGCCCTCATGTCCGGAAACTGCAGGTACATATGAAGACGTCTGGTAAATTTCAGAGAATATGAGAAAGGTAACGATCCTGGGGGATGATCATTCTCCAAACTCCTCTCCGCTCACTTCATCCTTCGTGATAAGGAATCTGGAGAACAGGGATACACGCTTCCCCCACCTTTCTCCCCCGCAGATCCTTATTATACTAATATGGTGACAGGTTAGGCATCGGGACGCATGGCCATCACGTGTCTCAACCGCCGTTTGTGCAACATGAGAACAGAAGGAGGAACAATGAGATCCCGCTTCTTTCAGTTTGCATCTATTTGGGCGCTTTTCATCACATTATCTTTTCTCTTTGGATGCACCAACTATTACCGGATAACGAATCCGGACACGGGTAAGGCTTACTATTCCACGGACGTGGATGCAAAGGGCGATGGGGTTCTGGAGTTCACCGATGCAAAGACCGGAGAAAAAGTCACCCTGCCGGGTTCCGAAGTTCGGGAAATCACAAAAGAGGAGTTTGAAACCAACCGAGCGAGATAGCGCAGGGATCTCGTTTTTGGACATGATCGTAATCAGATCTCCACCAGTGCTTCCCCTCCCCTAGCCCCTCCCGCCAAGGGAGGGGAAGTCAATGGACGTCGAAGGCTAGCTGAGGATGGCCGCGACACGGGCAGCATACTGGAATCCACTGCCCTACCAGGTTGTGCCGCAACCTGGTAGGGATGACGGAGGGAAAAAGACATGGCAAATTCGACGGGCAATCAATTGGCCCAAAACATCCGTAAAAAGCTGGTAGAACTGAAAAAGGTATGCGAAGGCGTTGATGAGTCCACGGCTTCCCGCGCACCCGCGGCAAGATGGTCTCCCAAGGAAATCCTTTCCCATCTCGCCGGGCCTGAAGGCTCGGGCCATCTCCCGATCCTTCAATCCTTTGTCGAGAAGGAGACCCCCAGGATCGACATCGAGGCGGAGAATCCGTTTTTCACCGGGAAGCGTGCTCGCATGACCTTCAAGCAACTCCTTGCAGAGGTAGAGAGGGAGTACGAGTCCATCTCCAGGTTTGCAGAAGGCTTATCCGGAGAGCAACTCGACCGCAAGGCGCATATTCCCTTATTCAAGGACTCGCCTCTGGGGGAATATCCGACATTGGAGGGACTGATCGGTGGCCTGGGGGAATTTCATGTTCAATTTCACCTTAACCACCTGTGTGAGGTACTGCAGGCCCTCGGTTCACCGAAAAAGCCTGGCTCATAGTGCTGCATTGAGCGAGATACTCTGTTTTTGCCGTCTTTTCGGGCACTGAATAAGACCTTCACCCCATAGCCTTCGCCTATCGGAGGTTCTATAAGATAGTCGTACAATTGATCTCTGAAAATATGTCGGCAGTGAATCTTCACCGGGGTGCACTGAGTAGGTTTTGTCAGGGATTGAAGGCCCCAGGCATTTGATCTCTGATCGGGCGTGCCGAAAGGCATGTTCGAAAAAACCGAGTGCCTTTTCAGTCGGCCTTATCACTTCTCAGGGAGAGGTAGATCCGTAAAACGGTTTGCACTTCTTTGAGGCAGCGATCGGGCTGTGGGAAAAGGTTTCGCTGCGCCCCATTTTCATTTCTCCCTCCGGTCGACTCCGGCGAAGGCCGGGGGAGAAATCTTATCGTCCTCTGAACCCTGAACCCTGAACACTGAACTCTGAACACTGATATGCCCCTCCTACCCCATCCCCTATGGTTTACCAGGGGCGCGTCCCGCACTCCCCTCCAGCCCTGTGAGCAATGCAATGTTGTCGCCGGGGATCTGCATCTCAAAGAGAGAATCCACGGTCGTATAGTCATAATACCCGAGACGAGCCAGGGGGCGAATCTTGACGATATCCAGCCGCCCGTCAGCTTTGATCACATCGTCTTTGATGTGGATGAGGACAACCCTGCCGATCACGATGTCCACCGTGCCCATTACTCCATTCCCAGGCAACCGCACCGTCTGGGTGTAGCGGCATTCAAACTGGACCGGCGATTCAGCGACCCGGCAAGGTTTCACCCGCATCGAGGGAGTCTTGGTCACCTTGGCCAAATCGAACTCGTCCACCTCGGGCGGCACCTCGGCAGCCGACAGATTCACGGCCTCACGGAGATCGTAGGTCGCCATGTTATACACAAATTCATGGGTCTCTTCGGTGTTTACGACCGTATCCTTCCTTCCGCCGTTCGTCTTCTGGTTCGCGGCAAACATCACATAGGGGGGGTCGAAGGTGAGATTCTGAAACTGGCTGAATGGCGCGAGATTATGCACTCCGGCTCCGCTGACCGTCGATATCCATCCGATCGGTCTTGGTACGACGCATGACTTGAAAGGGCTGTAAGCCAGACCGTGATCATCTTTTTCAGGATCATAATGCATGAGGGTTCTCCTTTTCCTTGGCTATGATCGAGCGGCCTCTCCCTGGTACTCGCCGCCGGGCGCGTGGAAGATTCCGGGAAGCTTGGTAAGTTTGTCTGAGCAGCTGTTGGGAAACAACAGTCTGGCCTGCCAGTGGAGGCCGAAATCGATGGCCTTCATACCAGGAAAATATTTCTCCACCATCTCCACCAACTCGTCCCCGCTTTTTGCCTTTGGCGACACTTCATCGTACACGTCCAGATACTTCAGCGTGAAATCAATTCCCGACGTATCTTCGAGAAGAAGTTTTTCGGGTGAGCAGTGGCCCGGAATGACGACCCTGGGGTTCATCTCTTTCAATTTTCGGAGACATGTCCTCCACTTATTGCGGCGGGCAAGGTCGCTCTCAGCCGTCCATACATGGGCGTCGTTGTAAACGATGTCCGTGCCGCACGCCACACGCAGCGAAGGACACCAGATCATGGTGTTGTTCGCGCTGTCTCCGTCCCAGTCGTCCGAGAACTCTATGTCATAGCCCTCAACCTGCAGTTTGCCGCCCCAAAGAGGTGACGGGAACACCACCCTGTCGGGAACGTCCTTTCCATACATATCCCCCCACAGATGGATCTTCTCATCGGAGGTAAAAATGATGTCCTTGACCACACTGGGAAGCGCCACGATCTTTGCCTGTGGGAAGGCATATTGCAGCACGACCAGCCCGAAATGGTGATCCGGATGGAAATGGGAAATATAGATATGGGTGATGTTCTTTCTCGTCTCCAGCAGTCCGGCTGCCAGCCTGTGGGCATCGCTTAAGGTGAAACACGCGTCGATCAAAACAGCATCCTTTTCTCCGTAAAATAGAGTGGAAGTGCCGTTAAACCCGATATAGCTGTGTTGAAAAACCTTATAACCGAGTGCCATGTTGTGCCTCCCTAAACGACTCCCCAATTGACCCCTGCACTGCTGAGGGCCGCTCCGGAAACATCCACGATTGCGGCGCCGCCATCCAGCAGGAGCACGGATCCGGTCATAAATAATGAATCTTCACCGGCCAGGAAACAGCAGATGCCGCCCATTTCATCTGGCGAAGCAACCCGGTGAAGGGGCGTGTTCGAGGAGATGCGCGCAAACACGCCGTCCACGTCGGTCTTGAGGGTTTTTGCAAGGGGCCTGAGCGCCTCCTCCAGCATAGGTGTTCGAGTGGCCCCCGGGCAGACGGCATTGCAGCGTACCTTGAAGGGGCCGTAGTCAAGTGCAGCCTGCTTGGTCAGCATGATGAGCGCAGCCTTTGAGGTGCAATACGCGGCCATACCCGGAAGGCACCGCAATCCGCCAAGGGACGAGATATTGATGACAGACCCGCCGCCATCGCGGATCATATGAGGAATGGCGGCCTTCATCGCCAGGAAGGCGCCGGTCACATTCGTGTCGATCACCTTTTTCCAGATCTCCGGGTCAAGATCAACGACCGTCCCGCCAGGATCGATTCCCGCATTGTTCACCAGGACATCGAGCTTCCCGCCAAAATTCAACGTCGTGTCCACCATCTTCAGGATGTCCTTGTATTCGGTGACATCGCCGGAACACGTGATGACTTTATCCTTCGGAAGAGTTCGAGCCACATGGTCGAGCATTTTCTGACGCCGCCCTGTGATGCATATCCTGGCGCCCTCATCCACGAATCTTTTCGCGATAGCAGCGCCGATCCCCGTGCCGCCTCCCGTGATGAGGGCCACTTTTCCTTCGAGCTTCATCTAAGCCTCCTGATAAAATTTGGCATTTTGGAATGACTTCACCAGATCGTCGGTGGTCGCTACCCAGCCGAAGAGGTGCTCCACGTTCCACAAGGTCGCCTCCTGGTTGTGGGAAGGACCAGCATGGTCCACGGCGTCGGAGACGAGGATCGGCCAGTAGTCCATAAAGTAGCCGTCTCGAAGCGTCGACTCCACACACACATTGGTCGCCACACCCGTGTAGATACAGTACTTGATACGGTACGTTTTCAGAGCGGTATCCAACCGTGTCCCTGCAAATCCGCTGTAGCGCTGCTTCCGGACGACCACGTCTCCCTCCCGGGGCTGCAGTTCATCGCAGATCTCCTCGTCCCAGGATCCGGCCGTGACGAATCTCCCCCAGTACTCGGGGTGGCTTCTCATCATGACGAGCCCCACCTCCTTGTGCCAGTTCGGGGATTCCGGCCCGCCGCTGTTCGAGTAGTCCGGCTCATAGCTCATTTTCAGGAAGACGACTCTGCAGCCTGCCGCTCGCGCCGCATCGATCAGGCTTCGATTCTTTGCGATGACCTCCCCTGCCCGCGCTATGTCCCAGCCGAAGAGATCGAACATCCCGCCCTTGCTCACAAATGCGTTCTGCATGTCAACCACGATAACCGCGGTGCGATGCAGATCGATCTCTATCGGGTCGGGTTTTGCGGGCACCCTGGCAATCTTCGGCTGTCTCGAAAAACCGGACGGTTCCTTCGATCCCTTCTCTACGCGATCCACTGAAAACCTCCCGTTGGATTCTTCTGGCCCAGTCAGATGGTACCGATCAGGTCAACCACACTTATACAGAATACTTTACGCTTGCACAACTGGTGTAATGCGACAGAACTCCTCTTACCTATTTTGTGACTGTGGTTGGCCTTGGTGGATGTGCAGCCTACTTTGTGAATGGTTTCCGCCAGGCATCGATCAGACTTCGCACATGCTCGGGCCGGTCGGTCATCACCCCGTCTACACCCCGATCGAGGATCTTGAACAGGTTCCCATCCTTGGGCGTACCTTCTTCTGCGTCGATCGCAGGAGCGAAACATGTGAATGAGGTCAGGAAGACGTGCACGGCGCCATTTCGTTCCTGTACATCGCGGATGAGACCAGTCGGAGTGAAAATGCGACTGTACGTCGTCTGAAGCGCCCTGTTGTTCTTCAAATCGGGGAAAGGGTTGAACGGCAGCATGCCCCCAAAACAGGCCGCCACTACCCCGGCCAGGGAAAACCCCGTAGGATATCGACCGCCGCTGAGATTCCGGAAAGCCTCAATCGTTTTCGAGCTCTGGGTTACAACCAGAATGGTGCGCTTGTTGTGGTGGCGGTCGAGCAGTTCGACGAGTCCAGGGAGATCTTCAGGGGTGAAGCTGTCCTTCAGCTCGATGTTTACATGGGAGTCCGGGAATTCCACCAGGAACTCCCTGAGAGTCATCAGCAGGCGATCATTACACTGCTCGACATTGGAGAGATCCACCTCCCTGATCGGCCTTTTCTTTCCGTTCGAATCAATCCATTCACCAGGGTCCGACACCCAAGCCCTATCCTTGAGACCCTTCCAATTCCACGAATGGATGTCATTTTCTCCAATGGTGCGTTCCGCCGGAAGGATCTCTTTGTCTTCCTGTAGAGAGCGGATCCGCACGTTGGTCAGCTCGGGTCCATGCCATACAACGAACTGACGCTCCCGGGCTTCTCTGTCGACGTCCAGCGCATGCACGTCCAGTTCCAGCACGTCGGCGCCGACCCGCATCGCATGCCTGAACCCCATTCTTGTGCTTTCCGCAACTTCCATTGCGCCGCCGCGGTGCGCGAAAAGGATAGGCGTCTTCCTTCTGAAAATCGGATCGATCCTGCCAGGGGTTATCCGGGGTCGCGCGCCGGCGCTGCAGCCGATCAGGATCAGGGAGAACACCGACAAGAGCAGGCAAAGCGGCAACAAATTCCCTCCACTCGCAACCACCATATCCAACCTTCCACTTCATCCTGGCGGCATTTGCAACAAAGCGCGAGAACGCCGAGACGGGGTTTCGAGCCTTGACAGGTGACGTTGTCGCTTCACCCGCAGCCGGCTGAAATAAACCATCCGAAACCGATTACTTAGAACAGAAGGCGGGAATATCGTTTTGGAGACCCAAGTTTTCGATCTGTTTCTCCGTGATCTTCAAATCACCTCGCTGTGCCGGGAAGTTTTCTGATAATCCAGTTACTTTTCCTGTGAAAACTCCAAGCTTGCCGTCGTAATCTTCGAACGCGTTCCTGGCATTTCGACAGTAGTAATCGCGCATTCCGGCATGGGACAAATACCGATTGTCCGTCGACACAGCAAGGATTTTCGCGACAAGGGGCTTGACCTGTACCAGCGATTCATAGATTTTCATCATCGTGTCGATCTCCCCTTGGGTTGCAGTTCCATCGCTGAAGCTTACGCTATTCAGCAACCCGGACAAATCAGACCTCTCTGCAATCGACTCCAGACCGGCGAAGGGAATCACCAACTGCAGAAACATGCAGTCACGGTCCGGGGCTTTGTTGCTCGACGCGGCACAGAGGCTGCTGCCATTTTCAGTGACCTCAAACAGGTTGTTGGCAACATCGTTTCGTCCGCTACGCCAGTAAGCGGTCGCCGCAATGCGATAGTAAGCGATGGCGTCCGGAATGCTGCCACTACTGTTTCGCAAGATATCGGCTTCTCCTTTCGCGTGATCCGCGAGGGCGTTAAGATATGTTTCCGCCCCGGCATGGTCTTCGGGACGCACTTCCAACAGAAGCCGCGTCAATTCGTTGTCTGTCCGGATGAGGTCTGACGCGCGCTGCACGTCCTTGACCGTTGCACATCCCGCAATAGAGGAAAGCATGAAGCCGATAGCGATTAGGACCGCAAGTTTTCGCATAACAGACCCTCCTAGGCAGAAAGGATTCGTTCGATCTCCTGATCTTTTGGCAAAGTGCCATTTGCCAGAACGTCTCCGATGCATGCATCCAGCACCTTCAACATTCCATCACTTCCGAATCTCTTCGGGGTTGAATACGCCTTTTCCAGTAGAGAATTCAGGAAATCAGCGATAAGTGCCGGGTTGTCGGCTACAGCGGAGACATTCCCGGCCAGTGCCTTTATCACTCGCTCCATCGCTGCCTGCAGGGTGTCGCCGAAAAGTAGTGGCCGATCCGATCGACCACCGACTGTCCAATTGTCACCCGCCACTTTTAACAAGGACTTCATGGCCGTTATGGCCAATGCGTCGCCTCGCTCGCCTGGCGACAGGCCAAACAACCTGCCCGGGTTGGATGCAGCCTTCTCCGCGGCGACTCCGGCAATCCTGACCCATCCGTCGGCCGGGAGAAGCAGTTTCTCGTCTGCAGCCATCGCTTCCGCCATACCGGCAACGATAGACTGAACCTCAGATCGCTTCATTCCCAACATGCCCGGGGTCTTGGCTACCTGTGTGAGTATCACTCTTCCCAGTTGCAGCAACTGAGCGTCGGTAAAGGACCTGAAGGCGCCTTTCATCGCGGTGCGCGTGTTCCCCAAGGCTTCGGACAGGCCTGCGCTCACCTGCCCCAACGCCATGATTGCAACGTTTTGCCACGGGTCTTCAGGATTGAGCTTCAGAAGTGCCGGAGCATGAACACCAATCACCTCCACAGCCATAGCGGCGAGGGATGCGCCAAGGGGGCCGCTGAATCGGGGGTACTTGGCGAAGGTCTCTGCAGCGCCGCTCAAGATACCCTTGAATAGTTCCTTGTTCGCCGAGCCGTCCTCTTTGATGAACAGGCCCGGTCGCTCCACCGCCACTTGAAGGCCCGCCTGATAAAGACGAATCGCGCCTTGTTCGCTGAATACATCGACGATGCTGCCTCCGTGGGCCGTTGTCTTGATCTCCTCGAAAAGAGCCGAGGTTACCGCTCCAAGCGCCTTATCGTCTGCGAAATACCTGCCCAGATAGGTTTCTGTGTTTCTTGCCAGCAAAGCGAAAGCAGCTTCAGCTGACGGACCGGCAAGGGTATCGACAAGATCCCGATACCTGATTTGATCCGCAATGGACTCCGGAAGCGCGTCGACGATGGGCTTCGTGACGCCCTGCAGAAGTTTGGCGATATCCTCGTCACCAAAAACGGTAAAGGCGTTGTTTGTCAGGGTCCCAAGTCCGGCTCTGAGAAAGATGCCAAGCACCCGGTCGGCAAAATCGGTCTTCGCTCCGAAGGCATCCACCTTGTTGGGAATCAAGATCGACATATTCGTGGCGAAGGCGGCGATCAACTTCTCGCCCCTGGCGCCGACCCCCAGGATTGAAGGATCTGAGGCAACGAACTCCAGCCCGATGTCCGCCAGAGTCAATGCCATGCGCGCAAGGGCGCTTGGCGGTTGACGTTCCTTGCGCCACTGTTCGACCATGCGGCCTGCTGAAAGGGCTTTAGCTTCATACTCCGCATTCTCTTTATCCTTCCCATCCTTGATCAGTTTCTCTTTAGCCATGTGCCGAAGCATCACGGCGTAAGCCGCACCGATCACTTCCGGCCTGTCGTCTTTGAGCCTGTGCTTATGTTTGTCCCAAATGGCGGATAGTTGAGGATCTGCGTCCGCTACCGACGGATTCGCTTTCAGATTCAGATACAACTGCTCCTCCATTGATTTCCCCGGTAGTTCGATGTCGGGCAGGAAGACATTTCTATCCCGTGCATGCTCGCCGTAGAGAACCGCACCCGCCCGTACCGCCCTGAGTGTCGACTGAATACCAAGAACGATCAGTGCCGCTTCCATCCTCCCTCCTCATCATCGTCCAAATCTGATTGAAAAAGTCTCGTGAGCATCAGTTCGGTACTCGTGTAATTGGGACACTTGCCGCAATGCGGAACTCGAATTGAGTGCAGGCAACCGCTGCTGTTCGTCTGTACTCGTTACCTTTTCGGCAATCTCCAGGATTTTCACTTGCCGAACGGAATCCGTTTTGGCTTGCACGCACGAATGATTCAGACAGGCTCCAAGAAACCCGCTGAGGCGAAACCGTCAATATGGCCGTCGCCCTCAATATCTACTTTGGCCCATCCATCATTGATAGATGCCACAAAAACGATCTGCCCTTGAGGAAGACCGCCGATGATATCGAATTGGGTTCCAGGGCCTTCGCGCAGTCGTAATCCGCTACGCGCGATTACCTTGTACCGCTCTCCAATAACTGAAACAGGGTTTTGCCCCGGAGTGTCTTCATCAATGGTGAACGCACCGAAATCGGGGCGATCCGGGTTTGAATCGTTGAAATCAACGCCGAGCCCGCAGAGTGTTGTGGCGGGGGCGCGCTGGCTGAGGTGAAACTCCCCTGCATTCAATGCCTCTCGGGTGCCCCGAAAGCCGCGTGACATTGCCAGCCAGGTGAGGTCGATCAGACTCTTACCGGCAAGGGTTGTGCAGACGAATCCTGATCCGTAAGCCCCCACCCGGTATTCAGGATTTCCTCCGCTTTCCTCTGCAAAGGCACGTTTTATGCCCTGAAAGTAGGGTTCAATATTGTTCTTCATATCCTTGCTGCTCACATCAAAATCGACGGAGAAGTAGATTGCTGAATTGACCGGCTGGTTGATATTGTCCTGGGCATGGCGGTATGCCCGGCGACCGGCAGCGATTCCTTTTGATTCATTAAAATCATCTACCCGGTCCTGGCGCTGCTGGAATACGACAGCGATTTGTATTCCGTGTGCCGACAGCATCTGGGCTTCGGCAAGTTCCAATCTCTTTTCTGTAAAGATTTGTGAATTGCTGAAATTGTAATAACGGATCACGGTTTGCACCCCCTGTGATAACAGACAAGGTATCTTGGACTTCGTATTGAAAGGGGTATCTATAATGCTCATCCTGGTTCCTCCTTGGAAAAAGATTTACTCACCCGCATGCGGTCGTGTGGAAAGGAAAGATGATATTTCATCATGGCAATTCGCATGTCATTGCTCAGCTTAACCGCCCCCCCCTGCCACGCTGCTCTGCACAAGGCCTGACTGGCCATCATGCTCCGAAGCGACAGCAGGTTGGGCGGTTCCATGCCTATCGTCTTACCGCCGTTACGAGGCAATGGGTGCCGTTCATTCGTCCGACCAGCCGCCCCTGCTCATCCTGAAAATAGGTCGCTTCCAGTTCTTGTGCACACTTGTGATCGCTGACTACGAGTCCATGAACCGCGGCAAATGCTGCTATTTCTCGGGAGTCTATACCGAATCGCCATTGCTCTCCTGCTTTCGATACGCTTTTTGCCAGCCCGCTTTCACCATAAAGAGTATTTTCATGACGAAGCACGGACGCTTGAATATAATCAAAAACAACCCTACTCCCCATCCCAGCATACTCATGAATTGTCTGAAACGTCGACTGGACTGAGTCCGGATCCAAGTACATCAGCAATCCTTCCAGTATGAAGAGGCTTCTCCGATCTTTACTAAACCCAGCCGTGTCCAGCTTATGGGGCAGTGGTTCTTTGTCAAAATCAATAGCGATGAACACCACATTCGATTGGACAATGAGATTGCGCCTCCTATACTGCTGGATTTTTGCCTGTTGGGTTAAGGGCGCATCCAACTCGAAAATACGGGTATGTTGTGCTTCGGAGTGGAACCGTAGTGCTCGCGTGTCAAACCCGGCGCCGAACAGGAGGATTTGGTCAAATCGCTCAATCAATGCCTTTTTAAAGGCTGTATCGATATACTTCGTCCGGGCAATGACGTACTCATATACACCCGTGGGCGCAAGCACGCGGATAAAAAACCTTCTGAATAGAAGGACATGAATGAGCACTCTTACAAAGCCCGGGAGAAGCTTCACGGCAAGAGAGTCATCGCTGTGATAATAGTCATTTGATTCCAGAGATGAAGCAGCACGAGAGACGCAAGTCATTTCTGCGGTACGCGATGTTGTTCTCTCGATTCGTTTCTTGATCACCTTGTTTGCCCTCAGCAGAGCGATTTGCCAATTTGGTTTCGTCTCTTTCCCACGGACCAAACCCCTGTACCTGGAATGGCTGCCGCCAGATATAAGGTGCGGACTTCAGGAAATAGAATAGGTGAAGCCACTTGCGATTGAATCAGAACATCATAGGTTCCACCCACTCCCAGGAAAAACGGGGAAGCCAACAACAAGGCACTGTTTCCTGCCGGGTATACGTCAGAGAGGGCATCAGCTGCCGCAAAACCGGCGGTTGTTCTAAAGCTGCTCGAAATCGGCTGCGGCTGTCGCTATCCCAACGGTTCATCAACAGGTCTCTATTTATAGCCGAGCTTTTCCGATAAAGGTATTTTGCTTCTTACAAAAACGCCGTTAGCTCGTGCGATCTCATTGTCATTTGAATCATACAAAACTGATTCAGCTATAAACTGAGACTTGTTCTGGTAAACGACTTTACCAATTGCTTTCACAGTGCCTTCTGATACGGGGCGGGTGATATATGTCGTAAAACTGGTCGTTAATACAAAAACATCTTCAACTAAGGAATTTACTGCAAAAAATGCCGCATTGTCCAACGCGAGAAAATATAACGCGCCGTGCATGGCTCCAGCCGCATGGAAAAATTCCTTTTTCACAGGCAGAATCATTTCCGCCTGCCCTTTCTTAACAACAGCTTTGAGCCCGGTAAGTTCGATAAACGGCGCCGAATGCATCATGGCTTCCAGTTTTCTATAGTGTCCGCTATTTGTCATAAAAGCACCATGCTTCCCAGCATCTCGGGTGTAACGACTGGTTCGCCGAATTGTTCCTTGTGTCGACCGGACTGGCGCATAAGCCCACCATAAAGCCCTCTCGCTCACTTGCCCGGGTCATCAATCCAGGACTCATCCGAAGCCACTGAGTCCCAATCTTGTGTTTTCGCGCGATGCGCCCCTCACGGAAGCGAACATGAAGGTGAAACTTTTCACATTCTGTCCTGAAAAAGTCATGCGACGATCAAGAGAGCGACAAGGGGCACGAGGTTGAATAGAATGATTCCGATCTTGAAGATCGCCATCCCGGCATAGTGAAGAGCGTCGAACTGATCACTGGACAGTCGAAACCACCTGCCGTGCAGGCGCTGAATCCAATCGTGACCAAGCGCGAAGACCAGAAACCAAACCAGCAATATTCCGTAGTTGATGATCGTACACCACAGAAGAAAGTGACGCGTAACTTCGATGCTCATCTTATCACCTCCTTAGGCTGGCGCCCCCTTCTATTCCACAGGTAAGACAACTCTCCTGGTACTGCCGCTTTGGCCCGGGAACTCCTCAAAGAGCGCTTTTATCATGGTAGGCATGACCTTCGCCACTTGACTGTTTGGCGTACTGAATACATTGGCTTCATAGACCTTCTGGATTCTACCTTGTGCAAATGACGACCGGTCAAGGAGTTCCATCGTCAAGAATCTTGTGAATTTCGTCCTGTATCGTATTTCCACATCTGATCCCGGAACGTAACTCCGGCCATAATTTGAATAGACGGCCTCCTTTCCGGTATCACTGCCATACATAAAGAAAAGCAGCAAATCCGCATCATTGACAGTGGATTCAATGAAGCCGTGCTTGGACAACTCGTTCTTGATCAGCCGCTCGTAGGATCTATATTCAAGGCTTCCCTGTCTCTCCGGGAACGGCATGGAGGCATACCGGATGTGGGTAGTTGGACCCGGCAATCGATGAACAACAACGATATCTGAATGAAGCCGAATGCACCCGGTGAGCACCGCCAGAAGAATACCAGGTAACAATCTGATCATCAGAGACTTCCTCTCATGGAGAGTTCCATTCATGAACCGACCCGCCCAATTCTTCGAGGTTCTTACCCTGTTCCGATGAAGTTGATAAACCTCTCTAATCTTTCAAGCGCATTAACTGCGTGGTGTATCCTCTGTACCGGCGAAGGAGCTTGCCTGCCATAAACTCTCCCTCCCTCCAGAACTCTATTCTGATATCTGCATCCTTGTCCTCAATAAGGATCAAGTATTTCCCGTCTCTTTCGATAATCTTTGCTTCCCCTTCCTTATAAGGGATTGGGGGAGGAGCCCGCCAATGTCTTGATTCGGCTCCGGTATAGCTGTAAATGCTTTTTGCGGTTTCTCTTTTCACTGATTTGACAATAAAAACCAGCGGGTAACCCTCGTCTTTCCCTTGCCAACAACCATTGCCCCAGGGGCCCACAAGATCTTTTATCCCCTGGGGGAGGTCGGCTGGCGGAGGTGTTATGTTGGTATCCTCCGGAACGAGTACTCCGTAAGTCGAAATCCTCTTCGTGCCTGGCGGTGTTGTCGCGCAGGCGGAAATGATCACTGTGATTGCGACACATCCCACAAACAAAAATCCGAATCTCTGCCGTTTCCTCTTCATACGCATGCGGGACCATCCTTATTCCTGAGCTGTACATCTCAACGCCACTTGCCTGATGTCACAAATTGGCCTTCAACCACTTTATAACAAAGCTGGACGCCTCCTCATCTTCGGCGATGTCTACTCCATGGGCGGAGCCCGGCCAGATCTTAAGGTCCCTTTTTCCTTTACCGGGGATGAGGATCACAACCGGTGCTCTTTCCATGCTCGAAGGGTAATAGGTTTAGAAGAGAAGAGATCAGGCTCAGGGTTTTCTGGTGTCTTCACCGTTGACGATTCCCAGGATCAACCGTCCCTCCACTGTGCCCTTCCTGACAGGATGCTGTTCCTGCCGGGTGGCCTGGGGAACATGTTGGGATACATAGCCATAGATTTCGTCCACCGTGACGGCCCCGTCTTTATCTGTATCCGCCCCTCCGAGAAGTCCCTCCAAGAGAAAATAGGTGAAAACACCATGCCGGAGATCATCCTTTTCCGCGCTAACCTCATTTGCTGCACTGGCGCTCAGGATGATCCTTCCTCGTCCTCCTGCGATTCTGTCAAGGAAAGCCTCAGAGATCGTCGCGCGGAAGTTTCCCGCAGGTATCGTGCGGCCCCCGCTTGCACCACTGTAACAGGAATCGACAATGAGGATCAGTCGTTCTGATTGAATCCGGTTAAGTATGTAAGATAGCTCCCGCATAGGTATGGCAGATGCATAAAGATCTTTGGGATCCGCATCGTAGGGGAGCAGATATTTTTCCAGTCCATCCCCATCAGGACTCTGCACGTCGGTCTCCGTTGCCCCATGCCCGGCGAAATAGACAATCACCATGTCTTCTTTGCCCGCGGTGTTCTTCAGATGAGTGCCCAAGGTGCTTCGCAGTCTGCTCAGGCTGGCCTCGCGATCGAGAAGAAGCGTGACGTTCTCACTGGGGATCTGGCTTCGGGTCACGAGATGCTGATAAAAGGCTTTTGCGTCATTTATTGCGTACTTGAGAGGTGGGACATGGGGATAGGAATCGATTCCAATCACCACGGCCCATATGTTCTTCCTTGTTTCAATGCGATGAACGGTGAGCGATTTCTGAGTCGAAACACCGTTTGACCCTACAGCCCGTATCAGGATTTCGTTTTTACCCGGCTCAAGCGGTATCCGCTCGCTAAAGCCAAGCCGCTTGGGATAACTCCTTTCTACAGCTTTGATCCCTCGCTCCGGTTTTATAGGATGAGGTGTCTTATTTACGAAAATCTCGAGTCCCGCCACACCCTGCTCATCTTCAGCAACCCCGGTAAGATGAATTGCATTTGTTTCCGCCTTGCTTCCATCCTCAGGCGATGCGACGACGATTACAGGAGGAACCTTTGAGGTTTCCTTCAGTCGTGTCAGAAGCTCCTCCTCTCTCTTCTCCTTCGCGTAGAGCTCCTTGTTGAGCAAGCTTGTTCTCTCCCTTTCATAGGACAGTTGCCTCTTCATTTCTTCGAGCTGTTCTAGGGTCTTCGTGAGTTCTGCCAGCTTTGCTTTCAGCAGCTCGACCGTCTCCCCGTTGGGCTCTTCGTGAATGGGGGGTTCCTCCGCCAAAACGGGGCCTCCTTCATGGACATCCTTCCCGGTTTCTCGTTCTTGCTCCACGGGTTTCTGCTACAATTCTTCAAGTTTCTTCTTTGTCTCCTGTATGCTTCTGGAGGCTTCCGCTTCGGCAAGGAATATCTGTTTACGACTTCTGGCTTCACGGTGAGCATCGATCACCGAATCGTAAGTAGGGTCCTTTTCCTTCAGCTGCCCAAGGAAATCCGAGATCTGAGACCAGTCTTCCTTTTCCCATACGATTACATCCACCGAGAAATGGGTAACCGTGCTGTAGTAAGGCCAAAGCGTGTAGGCCAAATAAAGTGTCCCGGAGGAGTCCACCTGGTTGTGGAACGAGGCAGTCATGCTTATTTCCTCGCTGCCTATTCTGTATCGGATAAGGCCCATCAGGTGATTGAGACTGGGCAAGATGGAATAAATGTCTCCTTCCCGTACCTGGATCCCCGTATCCTTTTCATCCGATCCGCCACGGTAAAACGTCAGTTCTTTATGCGCCCTCACAATAGACGGCAAGGACTCTTTAACGATGGGAGTGGAAGAGCATCCCAAAAGCATGAGGAGATGGAATGCGCAGCAGAGAAAAGGAATGACCAGACGCTTTCGTATCATCATCTGATGCCCCCATGACCTCTCTTTGCTGCTACCCGCCAGGGCTCTTAGTATCCGGCGCGATCACATGTCCCTTTTTGCTCTTGCGGATAATGTCAGTGACCATCTGCTGCGCCTCGGCCGGAGTAAGAGTGTCTTTGAAGCTCGGCATCGCCCACCCGAAGAACTTTCCCTTCAAGATGGTCTTCACCATCTTATCGTCCCGCGTGCGGCGCTGCCAATCTAGATCGGTAAAGTCCTGGCCGCTAAGTTTCTTGCCCTCCGCGCTCACGGCTGAGCCATCCGGCCCATGACACCCAGCGCAGTTTTGCTGATAGAACACCCGTAAATCCTTCCCGGCAGTCCCCTGGGCCAATACAGGCGGAGCGCAAATGGCAAAAAGCAGTGCAATCGGTAATGCTAAGCGCCTGGCTCGCATGAACGTCAAGAGGGATTCAATACCGGTCTTATCAGGTTGTTTCATGCTATGTGGATCAATCGTTAATTTCATTCCAACCTCCTTTTCGCTCTTCCTTCGGGCACTTTATACTACTGCAGCAGCAAGATCATGAAGTCCTTTAGTCTCGTCTGCCAATGACCTCCAACCAATCCTTGATAACCGGCTGGACTGCAGTGTTCACGACCACGCCCATGTGCGTTAGGCCCGGCATCAGCCTCACTTTCACCTTTGTATATCGAGATATCACCGGTTCGAACTGGTCTGCGAAGAAGATCTCGTCGGACATGCCAACAACAACAAGGAGAGGCTGCGTTATGGCACGAAGTGCCTTCTTGTAATCACGGGGAGCATAACCCGTGTTAAGACGATAGGAATAGGACAGCGTCTCTGTTCCATCGCGTGCCTCCTTCGGCATGTCGAAGTCGATGACAGGCAGGTGATTGAACCAATGGATTCCGATATTGCTGAGCATGGTCAGCCCAATGATGCGCCGGGTATGCGGGAGCGCCCAACCTCCCCCATTCGGTCGGATAGTCGGTGCGTTATACTGGAGCCAAGGAGACAGCAGCATATAAGCATCCGGCTGCTGCCCATATTGGCTTTCTGCAAAGCGCAGGGCTAGTCCTCCTCCTGATGAGTGGCCCCCTATAATGAGCAGAGAGCCGGGGTTGTCTTTTCTAACCAATGCGACCAGATCTTCCAGATCATCTACCAATTGATCGGTGTAGTCGATATCACCCCTTCTTTCGGGGGTACTTCCATGTCCCCGCAAATCGGGAGTGTATACTTCTGCCAGGTTTGCGGTACTGATAAACTCGGCCAAAGGCAGAAAATATTGACTATGCCATCCCGAACCGTGCAACAGGATGAGAACTTTCCTTGATCGAGCCGGGTAATGCCGGTACGGCAGTTGCCTTCCATCTCTGGCTGCGAAGGTCTTCAATTGCGGCAAACCTTTGTAGCCGATAACCAACTCATCGAAAGCGAGACGGTCCCTCCCGTGAGTTGGCTTTTTCTGCCGGTCGCTGATGACAAGGAAAGCGGCAATCCCCAGATAGATCACCGCAGATATGGAAACCGACGTGAGCACCCGTAACGCCATCTTCGTCATCGGCTATCTCGCAAATATTGGCACAGGCGCCTCATGAGGCCATCATCTTCTTCTCTCGCAATGCGTACCGAATCCATTCGTAACGGAAAGCTAAAACCCGCCGGATTAGTATCCGGTCAAGTTAAGCGGGTTATGGCAAATGGTCCAGATCCTCCAAATCCTTGTGTCTACCAGCGGCGCGCTTATTCTTCTTCAGATCCTGGAGCGAAATGAAGTTTACCGGTATTCCATCAATTTCAATGACATCTCGTTTGGGAAAACACTCGTTGAAATCCACGCCAGATGCGCCTGTGATGACCTCAATTCGAACTGGTGGAACGCCCATGCGAATTACTTTGTCTTTTTCAAGAAACAAGTTTTCCGTAATCGTATCACTTGGCACCCCAAACTCACTAAAGACAGAGGCGAGCTTTTTGGAATTGGATTCGCTCGTTTCAATCCATATGTCCATATCCCCGGTTGCTCGTGGATATCCGTGGTAGCCTACGGCATACCCCCCCACCAGCATGTACCTGACATCATGAGAGTTCAGCAATCTCAAGAAATCTTTGAAGTCTGGATGCAACTCGATCTCGGCCATAAATCATCCTTCTGTTTATCTCGATTGCTTCGATTCGCTCCGACGCGCTCTTTGAAAGCCAATACTTCTTTTCCTCCTCGATATCATCCAGGGAGGTGACGTTTACCTTCTTCTTATCAAGCCGCGGAATTTCATCCATATACCATGGTCCTCCAGATTACCCTCTCCTCATAACGGTCTGGTGAGTGGCCGGGCAGCTTTGACAAAAAAGGCTCGCCGCCCGCAGGAACGACTCCAGAAGGTACTTGCGTCGGAACGGCACCTGAATAGCCCGGTCCTCTCCACTTTTTTGTGTACGCCCGGCATGGGCGTGAACTTATGGCTGTACGTGAATCCTGTTACTGGTTCAAATCATTAACACAAGTACCAGCCGAAGGCAAAGGCGGTCCCATGAGGAGCCGTCCGAAGGAAGCCGGAGCGCAAAGCTGCGAAGTAGGTTCTGTGAACCGCCCCGTGCGGACCCGCATGCGGGTCGAAGATGCCGCTTCGGCGAGGGTGGTGTGGGGAGGGGGAGCTCAAAGCTCCCCTTTTCACGATTAGCTCTTTCATTTAATGATAAGGAATTGCTGCTCCTGAAGTAATGACGAGATGAAACCATTTATCGTTTCTGTACCGCCCCCTAGGTTGTTATATACTCCGACAACTCTGGGCGCAATATCGGTATCGGTTTCATACATTTTGGCTTTGATCGCACCTAACGCCAGAATCGCATTTTGTATTGTAGACGAATTGATTTCCGCAGGCATCGGGATAATGGTGGAAATACTCTCACCGCTCACGCCGAGGGTTTGGACGACAAGAGTTCCAGATATCTGTTTGGCTTCTGCGGCCAAACCCAGGCCAAACAGACTTCCCAAATTCACTGAACCTTCATGAACCGTGACGTTTGCGGTTAGCCGCAGGCCAACACCCACATAGACAGGAACTATCACGTCAGGCACGATTGAACCATTCGCACCACGAAGCAGAGTTGCCTTTCGACCTCTGGGCTCGGAAGACAACTTTACACCGAACGATTTTGTGTTGAACTTTATGTAGTCGAGAACAACGACGTAGCTTCTGCCTTTATAACCAGCTGTTGCCGGACCATATGTAATACCGCCGCCGCCGCTTATTTCCCCTACAGCTAGTCTCATAGTCTCGTCAGGGAGAGCTCTCATTAGACGTGCATTAGTCAGTGTGCCATCATACTTGACATCGACCGGTAGAGGGTCCATCGGATGATAGCCATAAGATTGAGCGGTTCGGGGGTCCCCGAGAGTTGAGGGGACATTCCATGTGGCGCAGCCTGCCAAAAGAACGGCAAAAGCACCCGACAAAAGGATTCCGACTTTCATTGCTTTGTCTCCTTTCTTGAGCTTTGCGATCAATCCAACAGGAGGTTCAATGCCGGTTGTATTATCGGCCCTGGTGCAAATACTTTCTTAAAAGCCTCGGTAACTCCTGAAGCACTGTTCAGAAACTCATTGTCTTTGAACAGGAATAAGCTCATAGCCATTGTAGAAAGGGACACGTTCCAGAAATCGTGTCGTGCAGTGACTTGGGAAGGGGCGATCTCTCCGGTTATCCAGTGGACTGAGTCGCTGATGCCTAAAGGGCCATGGAGCCTATGTACCACGTGATTCCGCAGTGCCGGCTCCGCGTAACCCGTCTCGGCGAGCAACGAGAATCCCACGGACCATGGCATAAAAAGGTCGGGCTCGCCTAAATCGTCGTAACAACTGTGCTGTCCATAGTGATAACCTGTTCCATCATCGCCGGCATCGGGCTGGAGAAATAATCCTCGTTCGCTCGCGGCCAAGCTGCGATGAACGTCCCGCTGGTAGCGAATAGCATTCTTCAATGGGTTCGTTGCCAATTCCCGAATCCGGTAGTTGTCCACTGGAAATCCATCGAGGTCAACAAACAAGGGAAACCATTCCTGTTTCCTGTTTCCGGGTCGGACCCGCACATTATTACGATATCAAAGCAGAACCATCCCAAAAGTATTGGTTCTGAGGCCTTAGAACCTCATTTTCATGCTCGAAAATGCTGCTGTAAGGCGCCGGAGACTCCTTCAGTTCATAACTGCTCCCTTCTCCGATTACCTCCCGTGCCCTTGCCTTGAACCCAAGCCTTTCCTTCGTGGTCACAACAAAAGACTCGCTCCCAACCGCGATGCTCTCCGTCCACTTCTCATCTCGAAAATGACCACCTTCCTTGAGCGACTCCTCAATCCAGCCGCGATAAGCGATCGCAAGATCGCCCATAGAACCAAAATCAAGCAGACTCCTCAACTCATCATGATCAATGAGCCCATACCGCTGTCGAGGGCACTGGATCTCATTGTATCCTCCGAAGGCCCACTCAGATGGATGCTCGACAACTCCCGCACGAACCATGTTCAGATCTATGTAAACGAGGCATTGGATCAAATGCTTGTCAGTGTCAACGGCAGTGGCATGGTGACGATCTTCCCAGTAGGCCCCCTTCCGAGTCTTTCGCTGATTAAACTCCTGTCCTGTTCTTCCGGCGATCAGCTGAATCGAATTAGGAATCACGTCTCTTTCTCCGTTGTCTCTGACAAGGAGGTGAACATGGTTTGAGGTGACCGTGTAATTGAGGATGCAAAAGTCATAACGATTCCTGGCCTCAAACATCCACTGGGGTTAACGACGGCGGTCTCGGCCAAATCTCAGGAGGAATTCCTTCTTATGACACCGATGGGTGATATGCCAGACACAACCGGGTATGTAATGTCTGTTTGCCCTCGGCATGCAAGTCCTCACTTTTTAAAAGGCCATTTCCGGTGTCAAAAACATCGTTCTAAGCCTTGAAATCGCTGCTTTCCAGGACTCTTCTTTGCTTATTACAACCGCTTACGCCGGTCCGACCCGCAGGCAGGCACAGGCCCGGATAACCCGCCGGGCCGAGATCGTCCGCGGAAACCGCAAGCATTAATCCCGATCGGGTTGATTAGGGGGTTCGGAGCTTTTAAGGAATTCTAATGCCTCTGCATCGGCCAGATCTTTGGTCCTGCCTGATGCTTTCTTGTTGCAGATAAGGTCGTCGATCGAAGGGATGTGCACTTCAATTCCCTCGATGTTCACTGGGAGGGACCTTTGATACGTTTCCTCAAACTGGAGTCCAGATGCTGCCGTGATGATGTCAATCCGCCTCGGGGCAACTCCGATCTGAAAGACGGTCCCGTCTCTTTGAAGGTCTTCCTTGGTAAGATTATGGAAAGGGGCGCCGAAACGGACCAAAGCACGTAACACGGCATCAGCGTTGTGAGGGGAGGGCATGACCCAGATGTCGATATCCATGGTAGCCCGGGGATAACCGTGGGCAGCCAAGGCATAGGCGCCGACGAGGAGGAATCTAACCTTCTCTTCGGATAAGGCGCGTAACATGTCTTTGTAGTCTTCGTTCAGCATCGTGCTTTTTGCTCATGGACGCGATTTCACGGGTCAAGGGCCAGACGAGACTAAGGCGGTATGCAGGCGTGCCGGGAACGAAGTCGTCGTTTCGGCGCTCCGACATTTGGTATTTTGCTGTGTATTTCCTTTTCATGCTACGAAAATAGCACGTTTCGCTTGCGATATCAATTGGATACTTGCTCCCTTGCTCCGACTCCGAACGCTGAGCCTCATCAGCGCGCGGCAGTTTGCGCGTCGGCTGCAGGCTCTTGTTCGGTGTCATTTCTCAACTTCTATCCACTCAACGTTCGTTATCTCCGGATCCGATGAAAGTATCTTCTGCATTGCAGTCAAAACGCGCGTGAGTTCATGCGTCGCGTCGATCTTCTTAAAGAGTTTCCGGATGATCGGTGTTGCTGGATCGGTGAAGCAAAGGTACTCGTCATCATCGCCATTCTGGTGCCCGCAGCAAATGGCGAGTCGGAATCCTTCGTTCTTGACTGGAATGTACCATCCCCAGTCTTCGGCAATAATCTCTTCCGTCTCGATGCCATATGGTCTCAGTTTATCGACGAGATACTCAGCCAGCCGCTTGCCCCAGAGTCGTGGGTTGATCTGCTCTTCTTCGCTATCGTATGGAGGGAACTTCTTTGATCGGAACGCAACTTGAGTCTTCATGGTTTTCTTCACCGAACGAGACTGTCGAATACCGAGTGTGAAGGGTTACGTTATCTGGCTTGGTTAATCTCCCTGCCCATGTGATGCGCCAGTTCCCTCATACCTTCCTCAGTATCCCTCCCAAGCTGCTCGATCTGCGGCTCGGAGAGAGTATTGTTGAGCAGGACTCGTACTTTCTTGTCCAGTTTGTCCACGGTGCCATGCACCTCCACACTTGTAAATAGCGCCTTAACCTGCAGCATCACGCCCACTTCCCTGTGGCTTTTTGAGTGCTCCTCGACCATCCTCTCATATCGATCCTGAATCCTTAGCCATTTTTCCTTCGCGCCGGGGTCAGATCCGTTCTCACTCTTCTTATGCACCAATTCCATATGCCGCAGGTTGTAGAGAATCGATATATCCCTTTCAAAATGCTCGGTGAAGCTACAGAGCACCGCAAATTTCTTATCCTGTAACTGTCGTTGGTGTACAAGCTGTTGCTGATGCAATGCTGACACGTGCTGGAAAAGGGATCCCGCACCCGCCAAGAGTAGCCCACCAAGCACGGTGATGACCACGGGGTGGGCTGCTGCGGCCCAGAGCTTGCCTGCCCTTCCCTTGGGTGGCTCCAACTCGCGTCTGAGCACCTCACGATACTCCATCTCGGCACGGATTTGAGCTTTTTCTTGATCTGAGAGTTCGAGCATCAGTTCACCTCCAATGGCTTATGAACTATTGCCGTTGATTCTTGGGCTCTAACGGATAGCCAAGCCGCTCGGCCACCGAGGCTTTGCTGTAACCGCCGCGGGTTCCCGAGTCGGCTTTGGCGGCATGTTCGCCGCAGGCGATCTCATTTGCCGAAATGTTTCTTGAAGAGCTTCTCTGACTTCTTAAAGCCTTTCTCGGTCATCACAACAGATTTTGCCTTGCCGATAGGATTTGCGATAAGTCCTTTCTCGTGCAGGCGGTTCATTGTATCCCAGTCAAAACCCTTCCATGCTCTCGCCCCTAACCCTCCAGTCTTTGGTGAGTGACCAGGAACATCAGGGCCAGGGTGTACTCATCAACTTTGGCTTTATCGTACTCCATTGACGACGTTCCTTCTTACAATTTGGCGAACTTTGGATTAGACGTCTCAATTGATATCCGGTTATACGGCAATTTCGCAATCTAATCCCATAATGACCGCTGTCTCTGCCGTATAATCCACCCCACAATGGGCTTATATTGCGGATGTGAAATATAATTCAGTTGGCACTGCAACGGAATGTAGTCCCTTCGACGTTGTTGGGCGACGGCTCTCTTCGAGTTCCTATACAGGACTTAGATTCAGTCCCAAAACCTTCTCCTGCAAGGACGATCGGGACGCGGCTTCTTGTCAGCTCCATGGGAAAAGAGAAAACCCCACTCTCCTCTAAGAGAAATGGGGTTTCCGATATCGTTTCATGGCTACCTCTGTAATGGGTTGACAGATAGGGCCGATTTTCAGCCAAGCCTACTCCCGGAGCCGATTTTGTCAAGCGATTTCGAGGCTTATACCACAAAGATCCAGGGCGCATAACCAAAGAAGAATTCACCGCCCGCTTCGCTAGAGACGCAGAGATCGCAGAGTGGATTCTTTTTTTTGTCTGCGGGGAGACGACCGCAGACAAAAAATGGCTCATAGGCGACGATGAGATCTTGGGACGCCAATGGACGCATAGGGCAGAGAGCAGAGGGCATTGCGCAGCGGAGGGCAGAAAAGAATGAATTCCGGATCAGGTCCGGAATGACGAAAGCGAAATCCGGCAGCAGACAAAGCAAGAGTCCCTCTCGCCCGCTGCGCTAGAGCCCTCAGACACAGAGAGGTGTCTCTGTGAGAGGTCGTTCTCTCTTTCACGGATCAGCTCTTGCCGGGCTTTTTCTTTTCCAGCTCTTCCAATAGTGGGATCATGTCTTGCAGGTGTTTTCGAAATGCCTGTTCCGTCCCTTTCACGTCGCCCCTTTGGATTTTTTCAAGAATTGCGGGATGGGACGTCGCATCGTGCAACACCCGTCTGGACGGCTTGATGCTCAAAATCAGGTCCTGGGTAATGTCCATGAGGATATTCACCAGCAGCTCGTACATGGAGTTGTGGGACGCTTTGGCCACCAGGCGATGGAAATCCACATTCCAGGCCACAAAATTATCGCCACTCTTGATTCCTGGATTCTTTTCGATGTTCTTCTCCAGCAGTTTGATGTCTTCCAGGCTACGCCGTTGGGCGGCCAGAGCGGCAACAACGGGCTCCATCTCCAGTCGGACTTCCATGATCTCGGCGACGCTGGTATGGTTCAGTCTCAGTGCATCGCGAATCATATTGGAAATGACATCGTGCTTCATGGGGCGGACGAATGCGCCGCCGGCCGCGCCCCGCCTGATCTGGAGAAAGCCGGTGTTTTCCAGGTTTCGAATCGCTTCACGCACAACTACGCGACTGACACCGAGAATCTCCATCAATTCATGTTCGGAAGGCAGTCTCTCGCCCTCCTCCCATTCCTGATTGAATAAGGACTGCTTCAGTTGATCGGCGACCTGGTCCGCCAGTCTCCCGGTTCGAATGGATTTCAATGGCATGTTACAGAGGACCTCTGGTGAAGGTTTCAAAGGCATACTATATACGTATAACATTTTGAAGTTGTCAAGCTGTAACTCGAAATAACATAAACCATTGTTTTTTCAGGTCCTTAAAATTATTACTATTTTTCTTGACACACAGAAATGTGAATTGTAAAAGAACTAACGTCATACGTATGCGTTTTCTTGCGTATTTTTAGAAACATATCGTCCTCAAAACCGACCATGTAGTTACCCGCCCGGGAACCTGATTGCTTGAAACGAAAGGAGAGATTTCTATGTTGAAAGGATTGAGTGTACTGTTTGCAGTGCTGGCCTTGAACGGAATTCCTCTCATCCAGACGGCTGCGGCCGAAAAATTTCCTGCAAAGCCGATAGAGCTCGTCTGCCCCTTTCCAGCCGGCGCTTCCATAGATTTAATGTCCCGGCTGGTTGCGGACATCGCTCCCAAGTTCCTGGGACAGCGTATGGTTGTGGTCAACAAACCGGGCGGGGCCGGAAGCATGGCCGCCGCAGATGTCATCAGCACTAAAGCGGAAGGTTATAAACTGGCTACAATGACCAGTTTTTACTTTGCGGCTACTGCGAAGACTCAAAAGATCCCTTTTGACCCGAATGATCTCGTCCCCCTGACCAACTTCATGGAATTTCGATTCGGCATGATGGTGAGGGGTGATTCACCCTGGAAGACCCTTGATGACCTCTTGGATTATGCCCGGAAGAACCCGGGCAAATTGAAGTGGGGCCATCCGGGCCGTGCGCTCTCCATCTACATGTCCGCCCTGTCCATTTTCAGAAAGTCCTCCGTTCAAACGGTGGACGTTCCCTATCAGGGGAGCCCTCAAGTGCTGGCTGCCCTCCTGGGAGGACATATCGACGCGGCAACCGGCGTGTATGGAACCGTGAAGGATCACGTGACGGCCGGGAAACTCAGATACCTGACCGTATACAGCGACAAGAGATACAGCGACCTGCCGGACGTCCCCACTGTGGTAGAGCTCGGCTTTCCACAAGCCGACATTCCTTCCTTCATCGGTATCTACGCTCATAAGGACACGCCGGAAGCAGTCAAACGAACGCTTATGGATGCTTTCAAGAAGACCTATGAGGACCCGGAATTCAAGAAGGGAATTGAAAAGATCGGGGAAGAACCCAAATATGGGGATCCGGCATTGATGAGGGAGGCAATCAGAAAAGGCGAGGAAGTCAGCGTCCCGATCCTGAAAGAGTTCGGCCTTTACGTGGTCAAATAGATTTCGGTTCTGTCCACGTATTGGAAATCCGCTCCTGGTGACATGAAGGATGACACTTGGCCGTGACCAATTGAGCACCGTCTTTTGGATCGCAATCTCGATCCTCGTCTGCGCGAATTTCTGGCAGGATGTGGGAAGTTTCGTATCCCCGGGACCCGGTTTCTTTCCTTTCTGGTCGGCTGTTGCCCTGGGGGGGCTTGCATTAACCAACGGCGCCACAAGGCTCTTGAAAAAGAAGGAGGCGCCGGCGGAACAGCGGGTAAGCATAAAATGGGGCAAGGTTATATTCGTTGTAGCATCCCTCCTGATCTATTCCCTGCTCTTGAGCACATTTGGATATCTCATCACCACGTTTGCACTGATGCTCCTCTTGTTTGCCGTGACGGAAAGGCCGAGGGTCTGGAGTTGGCTGGGAAGCGCTCTGCTCGCGACGTTTCTAAGCTATGTTGTCTTCTATTTGTGGCTGAACGTTCAATTGCCGGCGGGAAAATTCGCCTTCGGGTGATTTCCCTGGGAAGGTAGCTGGTGGACACCCTTCATAGTCTCCTCTATGGATTTTCGATAGGGCTTCAACCCGCCAACATTCTGGTATGTTTTATCGGTGTCCTGGTGGGAACTCTAGTAGGAGTGCTTCCCGGAATAGGACCGGTTGGAGCCATATCGATCCTCCTGCCTATAAGCTTCCAATTATCCCCCGTCTCCGGGATCATCATGCTTGCAGGGATCTACTATGGCTGTATGTATGGAGGCTCTACGACCTCCATTTTGGTCAATATCCCGGGCGAGGCCGCCTCGGTGGTCACCTGCCTGGATGGTTACGAAATGGCCAAGAAAGGGAGGGCGGGAGCCGCGCTGGGCATAGCTGCATTCGGGTCTTTTGTCGCCGGGACACTGGGGCTGATAGGACTGATGTTTTTCGCCGCCCCTCTTGCAGAGCTTGGATTGAGGTTCGGCCCCCCTGAGTATGCTGCGGTCATCTTTCTCGGTTTGACGCTCATCACGTATCTCTCGCATGGCCCCGTCCTGAGAGGTCTTATGATGGGGGCTCTCGGTCTCATACTGAGCTGCATCGGTCTTGACCCCATACAGGCTTCTCCCAGAATGATCTTCAACACCCTCTATCTCTGGGACGGGATCGACCTTGCCCCCCTGGCAATGGGCCTCTTCGGGGTTTCGGAAGTCCTGACCAACATCGAGAAGAGTGCCGATCCTGAAGTTCTCAGGACCAAGATCAAGAACCTGTTTCCCACTTTGCAGGACTGGATCCATTCAAAATGGGCCATTTTGAGGGGCTCTGTTCTCGGATTCCTGCTGGGTGTTTTGCCCGGCGGGGGGCCGGTCATTGCGGCATTTGTCTCCTATGGACTTGAAAAAAAGCTTTCGAAACAGCCCCATCTATTTGGGAAGGGCGCCATCGAAGGGGTCGCCGGACCGGAGAGTGCGAACAATTCGGCATGTTCCGGAGGTTTCATCCCGCTCTTCACCCTTGGGATTCCTCCCAATGTCGTCCTTGCGCTTTTCTTTGGAGCCATGATGATACACGGGATACGTCCCGGGCCTCTCCTTTTGCAGGATCACCCTGATATATTCTGGGGCGTGGTCAGCAGTATGTATATAGGAAACGTGATGCTCCTGGTACTCAATCTTCCGCTTATCCCCCTGTGGGTGCAGCTTCTGAAAATACCTTACAAGATTCTGTTTCCCCTTATTCTCCTTTTGTGCCTGATAGGGTCCTACAGCATCAAGAACAGTGCTTTCGATATGTTCGTAATGATCTTTTTCGGTGTGGTGGGCTATCTTTTTCGAAAATTCGGATACGAGGCGGCTCCCCTGATCCTTGCCTTTGTCCTGGGACCGATGTTGGAATTGAATCTGCGCCAATCCCTCATCATTTCAGAAGGAAGTGTTCTCATTTTCTTCACCCGCCCTATTTCGGCCGTCACGGTAGCTTTTTCGATCCTTCTTCTGGCAACCTCCTTTATTTCCTTTTTGAGAAAAGGCCGGAAGAATTCCCCTGGATAGGATTCCCACCCGCCGAAGCCCGGCCGAGGATCTCTTCATGCATGAAGCCAACAACGGCGATCTCCTGTGTGAAGGACGAGAGACTCTGTGAACTCTGTGAGAGACCATCCCTTCTTCGGCACATTGCCCAATATTGGGCAGTGCTCGAGACAACACGGAGTCTGAAAACCAAATCATAGCATTTTTCAAACACTTGGATTCACCCTGCATGGCAATGGTTTTGCAATTGCGCAGAGTATTGGGATCACGGTGTCCGGTATCAACCACACTCAGGGAGGAATTATCATGCGTCTATCGAAATGGTCGGTTCCCATGATTCTGTTTGTAAGCGTAACGTTGGCTGCCGGGTTGGCGACGAACGTCTCCGCCCAGGACAAGTACCCTTCCAAATCCATCACTTATCTCGTAACCTTTGATCCGGGCGGTCAATCCGATCGCGAAGCACGAAGGCAGCAGCCGCTTCTGGAAAAAAGCCTCGGCCAGAAAGTCGTCGTCGATTACAAAGTGGGCGGCGGCGGAGCTTTGGGCTGGAGTGAGCTGGTGCGCTCCCAGCCCAATGGCTACCTGATGGCCGGCATCAACATCCCCCACATCATCCTGCAGCCCCTGCAGCAGCAGACCGGCTACACCACAGAACAGATCGTGCCGGTGGCAATCTTTCAGCGCACGCCTCTTGCCCTGGCCGTGCTGAAGACCGCACCCTACAAGGACATCAAGGAGTTCCTGGCTGCAGCCAAGGCCAAGCCCGGCGATATCAGCATCGGCGGGTCCGGCACGTTCTCCGGCCACCACGTGGCCACCCTGCGGTTGCAAAAGCTGGCCGGCACCAAGTTCAACTACGTGCCCTTCACCGGCGCAGCGCCGCAGATCACCGCCTTCCTGGGCGGCCATGTGAATGCAATTTTCGGCAACTCCGACGACCTGGTCAAACACGCCGATTCCATCCGCGTCCTGGCTGTTGCAGACAACAACCGGTTCTTCGGTTTCAAGGACACGCCTACATTCATCGAGTCCGGCATCGACATGGTTGAGTCCATCGACCGCGGCATCGGTCTGCCGCCGAAGACCCCGGAAAACGTCATTGCGAGGCTGGAAGCCGCTTTCCTGCAGATAGCCAAAGACCCGTCCATTCAGGAACAGATGAAGAAGGAGGGGTTCGTGCCCTTGGCCATGGGCCACAAGGAAAGCAAGGCGCATATCGAGAAGATGACGGCGATCTACAAGGAGATTGTCAAAGAGTTCAAAAAATAGCGCGGGAGCCGCCGCCATGCTCAAGACCAAACGATCCGGAGACATCGCTACCGGGGCCGCTCTGGCCATCCTGGGCCTTGTGGCGGCCCTTGCCTCCATATCCATCGGGGAAGGCGCGGGCGGACACCTCCACCCGCGCACCTTTCCCATGCTTCTGGGAGTGCTTCTGATCATTGGCGGCGGAGGCCTGGCGCTCTCCGCCGCCATGGACCGCACAGCCGCGAAACCGATTGACTGGCCCGACCGGAGAGGCTGGAAAATGTGGATCATCGCCCTGGTGAGTCTCGTACTCTTTGTCGGGCTCACGCCGGTTCTCGGGTTTCTCCTCTGCATCTTCCTCTTCGTCGGAAGCTTCATCCTCTATTTCGGTCGCTATACCCTGCCGGTGGCGCTGGGTTGGTCCCTGGGGGTAACCATCTTCATCTACCTGGTGTTCATCCGTTTGCTCGAGCTGACTTTGCCGATGGGACCTTTGGAATTTCTGTCGTAACAGATTTGTCGAGGTGCTGTATGGAAGCCTGGTCTTCCCTGCTAAACGGCTTTGTTGCCGCGATCACGCCCTACAACCTGCTCTTCGCCCTGATCGGCAGCATCGCCGGTACACTGGTAGGCGTATTACCCGGCCTGGGGCCCACGGCCGCAATAGCCATGCTCCTGCCGCTCACCACGCATCTGGAGCCGGCGCCCGCCATCATCATGATGGCAGCCATTTACTATGGCGCCATGTACGGGGGCTCCACCACATCCATCCTGGTGAATATCCCCGGCGAGGCCTCTTCGGTGCCTACAGCCATGGAGGGGTACCAGCTCAACCTCCAGGGCCGCGGCGGCCCGGCCCTGGGGATCTCGGCAATTGCTTCTTTTGCAGCGGGCACCATGGGCGTGATCGGCCTCACCTTCTTCGCACCCGTGCTGTCGGGGGCCGCATTGGCATTCGGCCCGCCGGAGTACTTCGCCCTGACCTTCCTGGGACTGAGCCTGGTGGTGAGCCTGTCCGGACGGGATCTGGGCAAAGGGATGCTTTCAGCGCTCCTGGGCCTCCTCACCGCCATGATCGGTCTGGACCCGTTGATGGGCGTGGCGCGGCTGACCTTCGGCTCCATGGAGCTTATGGCCGGCATCGACTTCGTGCCGATCATCATGGGCCTCTTTGCGATCAGCGAAATTCTGACCAACGCCGAAAAAGAGATCAAGCGCATCCTGGAAGCCAAGCGCGTCGAATGGCTCCCCACCTGGCAGGACATCAAAGATACCTGGAAGGCAACCACCCGATCGGGCGTCATCGGTTTTCTGGCCGGCCTGATCCCGGGGTGCAGCCCGGCGGTGACATCCTTCATGGTCTATGATCTCGAAAAGCGGCTCTCCAAGCACCCGGAGCGCTTCGGAAAAGGCGCCATGGACGCGGTAGCCGCAGTGGAGGGCTCCAACAACGCCACCGCGAGCGGCGGATTCGTGCCGCTCCTTGCCTTCGGCATCCCCTCAGGACCGGCCCTGGCGGTGCTGCTCGGCGGATTTCTAATGTACGGTCTTCAACCCGGCCCCCGGCTCATGCAGGAGCAGCCCGCCCTGCTCTGGACCATCATAGCCAGCATGTACATCGGCAATGTCATGCTGCTCGTGCTGAACCTGCCCCTGGTCGGTCTGTGGGCTCGGATGGCGCTCGTCCCCTTCCCCATTCTCGGACCCATGATTGCGGTATTCACTTTGATCGGCGCCTACAGCCTGCGCCATTCCTTTTTCGACCTCTGGATCTGCATTCTCTTCGGAGTAGTCGGCTACGTCATGCGCAAGTTCGACTTCCCCATAGCGCCCATGGTGCTTGCAACCGTTCTTGCAAAGCTGATGGAGACCTCCTTCATGCAGTCCCTGGTCATGTCCAAAGGATCGCCGCTGATCTTCTTCACGCGCCCCATTTGCATTGCCTTTATCGCGCTGACGGTCATTTCGGTGGTCAGCGGCATTCTGCTGCGCCGCAAAGCCAAATCGCAGGAACTCGAACTGGAAGAGAGTGAGGCTTGAGGGAAGGCGGAATGCGGACAAACCGGAATATTGGAATGTTGGAATAGTGGAACGTTGGGGAAACGACCGAGAGCCTGGAGATGAAGTACCGCAGGTGGCTTTCCCGCTTCAAACCCATCATTCCATAATTCCATTATTCCATCATTCCCACGAGGACCTTTTTCCGGCTAGCCAACAGGAACACGCTCTCCCGCACCGGCTGCTGGACAGGAGCTTCAGTTGAGGCTTTTGAGATAATCTTCGGGCTGGATGTGAAGTTTCCTGATGCGGTACTGGAGAGTGGAGCGCGGCAGGGCCAGGAGCCTGGCGGCGCCCTGCTTTCCGCCGAGGACCCCGCGGGTTTTGGCCAATGCTTTGATGATGTGCTGCCGCTCGCTTTTCCTCAGGCTGGCCACTTCCTCTGAAACGATCTGTCCCTGGGGCAGCGCCGATTCGAGGATTTTCTCCACGTCGGCAGCTGAAATCCGATCGCCGGCCCGCAGGATAACCATGCGTTTGACGAGGTTCTTCAGCTCCCGCACGTTGCCCGGCCATGGATAGCCGCAGAGGCGTTCCAGGGCGGCATGGCTGTAAGCCGGTTCGGCCCGGTTCATCGACCGGGCCTGGATCTGAGTCAGCTTGGTCATCAGCAATGGGATGTCATCCCGCCTTTCCCGCAGCGGCGGGACGTGGATGGAAACGATGTTGAGCCGGTAGAAGAGATCTTTCCGGAAGGTACCGGCCCGGATGGATTCCTGGAGGTCTTTGTTCGTGGCGGCGATGACACGGCAGTCGATCGGCACGGGCCTGCTGTCGCCCACCCGCTCGAACTGGTTGTCCTGGAGAATGTGCAGCAGCTTGGCCTGCAGGCTGATGGGCAGCTCGGCAATCTCGTCCAGGAAAATGGTGCCGCCGTGTGCGAGCTCGAAGCGGCCTACCCGTTTGTCGTTCGCGCCGGTGAATGCGCCCTTGGCATGACCGAAGAGCTCGCTCTCGAAGAGCGATGAGGCCAGGGCCGGGCAGTTTGTCTTGACGAACAGATGGCTGCGGCGCGAGCTCAGGTTGTGGATGCAGCGCGCCAGGTAGTCCTTGCCCGTACCGGTCTCCCCGGTGATCAGCACGGTCGCATCCGTGTCGGCGGACTGCTCGATTGTTTTCATGATGTCCGCCATTGCGGCCGACGCATAAAAGAAGTCGTCCTGCTTATACTCCTGGCTGCTCTGCAGCAGAAAGTCCTTCTGCCGTTCGAGGCTCCTGTTGAGCCTGGCCAGTTCGGTGTAGGCCCGCATGTTGTCGACTGCGATCGCCACCTGGCGTGAGACGTCGGTCAACACCTCCGTGAGCTCTGTGATGTGCTCGGGCGCGCTGCGGAAGGAAAAATGGATGGAGCCCAGGACCCGGTTCCTGACCAGCATCGGGAATGCCATGGTGGCAGTGAGGCCCGCCTTTACCATGGCGCCGACAGAGGAGAGGTCGGAGTAGCGCCGCAGGTCATCGATGATGGTCGGCTGGCGGGACTGAACCACCATCCGCGCAATGGACGCGTCGGCCAGAGGGCGGCTCTGCCTGGTAAGGCTTCCTCCGGGCTGAACGCCTTCGGCGGTCGCGAAATAGCTGATGGATTGGCTCTTTGAATCGTAGAGGTTGATGGCCATGCGGTCAAAGGGAAAGTGCTTGCGCAGTTCCTTGGAGAGTGCCTGGAACAGCTCTTCACGGTTGGTCCTGGTGACCACGGCATTGGTGATCTCAAGGAGCATCTTGTAGCGGGTTTGAGTATCCCAGCGCATGCTCGACCTGCTCATCAAAGACTCGAAATTTTTTTGCATTATGACCTTTTTGTGCCCAAAAGCAAAATCAAAATTCGGCATTGTGCCGAATTTTGGGCACGAGGGTTCGGCACGGAAAGTGAGACGAGTAAATATATAATAATAGCATTTACTTATACCCAACCCAGGTGGCAGCACTTTTGCTATGCTTCTCTATTGTTCAGGGGAAGACCGGCGTCTCTGCGGGTTGCATTCAGGGCTCCTGTGTTCAGAGCAAGCGAAGAAAGATTTCTCCGCCGGCCAGGGCCGGCGTCGAAATAACATCTTCATCGCTTCCGGCATCCAGGTGCGGCTGAAAAGGATGGAGAGCCAGGAAGAAACGAATGAGGAGGAATTCTTCGGGATGGATGTTGTACTGAAATATGGGGGCGGTAAGATTTCGATCGCCATTCCAGAGAAAGCCAGGACGTCCATCCTGGAGCCGCTGAAGGCGCCTGTGCTGGCATCCGTGAAAGCCAGTCTCGAGCAGTCCCTCGCCGAGCCCCTCGGTTCCCCCTCCCTCGAAAAGATCGTTTCACGATCTCGCCCCCGGTCGATCGCCATCGCAGTTCCGGATGAGACCCGCCCTGCACCTTTGGGCGAGATCCTGCCGCCGCTCCTGAGCAGAATCGAGGCTGGGCTCTCGAAACCTTTGGCCGAGACCGTCACTTTTTTTATCGGAGGAGGGCTGCACCCCCCTGCCGATGCGGCGGCGGTCGAACGGATACTGCCGGCTTCCGTCACTCGCGGTTGTCCGGTAAAGACCCACGATGCGCGCTCGGCAGCCATGCGCGACTATGGGGTGACCCTCAGGGGCACGCCCGTGCGGATCAATGGCGAATATGCCGGGGCCGATCTGAAGATGGTGATCGGCCAGGTGGATCCTCACCAGTTCGTGGGTTTTACCGGCGGATCGAAGGGCGTGGTCATCGGCTGCGGTGCACCGGAGACCATAGAAAAGAACCACAGTCTTATGTCGTTGCCAAACGCGCAGGTTGGAAGGCTCAAATCCAACCCGGTGCGCGAAGATCTGACCGAGGCGGGCGAAATGGTCGGCATCGACCTGGCGATCAACTTCGTGCTGGACGCTGATAGGCGCGTCGTACACCTCGCTGCAGGAGCTCCTTCGCAGATCCTGGAGTCCTGCGCCGAGGTGTGCGCCGGTGTCTACGGCGTCGCCATCGAGGAGAAGTTCGACATCGTGCTGGCATCCTGCGGGGGTTTTCCCAAGGACATCTGCCTTTACCAGGCCCAGAAAGGGTTGAACCTCGCCTCTCAGGCGCTCAATCCTGGCGGCCGCATCCTGCTGCTTGCCGCATCCCCTCAAGGAGTCGGAGACGATATCTATTTCGATTATGTATCCCAGTTCACCCGGCCGGAGGAGGTGATCCGTGATTTCAAGTCGAGCGGCTTCCGCATGGGCGCCCACAAGGCCTATCTCTTTGGACGGACGCTCGTGAATTATGATGTGGCGGTGTTCTCAGAACTGGACCCCGGCATCTTGCGCAAGTGCCATCTGAGGGCAGCCGACCCGAACAGCATCCTCAAAGAGTGGGTGGCGGACTTCGAGGGCATCCCGAAAGTGGCAATCATCCCCCAGGCCAACACGACGTACTTCTATGAGGTTCGAGGCATTCGAAGACGGGATGCGAAAAGGCAAAGAAAGCGGGCGTAAGGGATTCATCCAATTGAAACCGCAACTCAATGAGGTGTCGGGTGTCAGTGTTCAGGTTTCGGGTTTCGGGTTTCGGGGTTTGCTGACACCTGAAACCTGATTTTCGCATCTTGCGAGGAAGTTCAGAATCTAAACAAACAAAAGGAGGGAACCACATGATCCAATTTCTAGTCCACGAAAAAGCCGACAATGTCGGTGTGGCTACTGTCGACATCAAGAAAGGGGAAAAAGTCACCGGTCTCTACATGGACTCCCAGAAGAAGTTCGAGGTGAAGGCTCTGCAGGAGATCCCCCTGGGCCACAAGATTGCGCTCACAAACATGAAGAAAGAAGACTCCGTGATCAAGTACGGCCATGACATCGGACGGGTGGTAGCCGACATCAAAACCGGCGAGCATGTTCACATTCACAACCTGAAGACGAGGAGGTGGTAATCATGGCCAAGGCTAGCAATCCGAAGGTTTTCGCCTATCGACGGGAGAATGGCCGTGTAGGCATCCGAAATCATGTATTGGTTCTCCCGCTCGACGACCTGAGCAATTCCGCCTGCGAGAAGGTGGCCCACAATGTAAAAGGCTGCAAGGCCATTCCCCATGCCTATGGGCGATTGCAGTTCGGGAAAGACCTGGAGCTCTTCTTCCGCACCATCATCGGCACTGGAGCCAACCCCAACGTGGCGGCGGTCGTGGTGATCGGCATCGAGCCGGAATGGACCAACCTCATTGTGGAAGGCATCGCCAAGACCGGGAAGCCGGTAACCGGCTTCAGCATCGAGCGCTACGGGGAGTTCAAGACGGTCGAAATGGCGAGCTGGAAGGCCAAGGAATATATGCACTGGGCGAGCGAGCTGCGCCGCGAGACGGTCGACCTCAAGGAGATCTGGGTCAGCGTGAAGTGCGGCGAGAGCGACACGACCAGCGGACTGGCGTCCAACCCCACGGTGGGTAACGCCATCGAGAAGCTGGTGGCAATGGGCAGCACCTGCTGTTTTGGGGAGACCAGCGAGATCACCGGCGCCGAGATGGTATGCAAGGAAAGGGCGGTCAACAGCAAGGTGGGAGATCAGTTCATGGCAGTCTTCAACGCTTACCAGAAGATGATCGACGACAACAAGACCGACGACCTCTCCGGCTCGCAGCCGACCAAGGGCAACATCCGCGGCGGGCTGACCACGATCGAGGAGAAGGCCTTTGGCAACCTCCAGAAGATCGGGAAAAATGTAAAGTACGTGGGGGTCCTGGATAAGGCTGAAGCGCCCACAGGCCGCGGCTTGTGGTACATGGACACCTCCAGTGCGGCAGCAGAGGCAGTGACCCTTTGGGCAGCGGCCGGGTTCGTCGCACACTTCTTCCCCACGGGCCAGGGAAACATCATCGGCAACCCCATTGAGCCGGTGATCAAGCTGACGGCCAACCCGCTCACTGCGAAGACCATGAGCGAGCACATCGACTATGACTGCTCGGCCATCCTGCGTGGCGAGATGACTCTGGACCAGTCTGGAGACAACCTGATCGAAATGCTCATCCGCACCTGCAACGGCCGCCTCACGGCCCAGGAAGTGCTCGGGCACGAGGAGTTCGTCCTGACAAAACTGTACGAAAGTGCCTGATCATCATGCCGGGGAGAAAGGAGTTTCTCGCCCGCTGCGCTAGAGGCCACAGAGAGGGTATCTTTTTACCTGGATCGTGAAAAACCGATCCAGGTAAAAACCCTCCGCCGTTAGATTTGTTTCTTCCATTCGATGCTGAACGTTCGATGTTCAATGTTGGACGTTCAAGCTGTTCTCAGGGTTCTCGCCGGCCACAGGATTTCATTCCTCCTTATATCCACGACGCCCTTGCGGTTGATCCTGATTTCAGGGAGGAAGTCGTTGGGGAGGAAAATGAAGGAATAGAGGGGATCGTGAAAAGGATAGCCCCTGGCTGTGAGAAATTCCTTCAGGGTCATGTCCATTTCAGCCAATTCTTTCAGGGGCCGCTCGGACATCATTCCTCCCAGGGGCAGAGAGAATTCGAATGCCACCCTTCCCTCTTCCACTGCAACGATCCCGCCACCGATTTCCAGCGTTCTGTTGACTGCAAGGGCCATGGCTTCCGGACTGCGGCCCATGGTGATGATCTCCATTGCGGTATTGAAGGTGGAGGCGATCCCATCCACCCGGTCTGCATAGTTTTGGAGGATTCCATTCGCCACCCATCTCCCATGTCTGTTCAAGGTGGCAACCCGGCAGAAACCCTTCCTGGCAGAGACATCCACGCACCCGTGGCGTATGGGAAATTCCACCTGTTCCACACGCGTGATCACTGGATTGGTCAACCTGATTACCGGGAATTGAACCGACTGCCCATTACCTTTTTCCCTGCAGAGAATTTCAAAAAAATCCGGCTTTGCAGCCCAGTTGTTCTCGATCCGTGCAGCAGGGGTAGAGAAGAATCGTTTGAGGTTCATGTCCGGGAAGGGTTCGGCAAGGGCTCCCTTTTCGGCGACGATCCTCCCCTTGGAGATTGCCGTCTCCGGTGTGGGATGGTGAAGGTCGCTCAGAACCAGGATGTCTGCATCCCTGCCGGGCGCGATTCCGCCGAGCCGGTGTTCGAGGCCGAAATAGGTCGCCGGATTGAGGGTCGCCATCCTATAAGCTTCAACAGGATCGACCCCCTCTTCCATGGCCATACCGATAAGCCGGTCCACCATCCCCGATCGATACTGGAATGCCGGTGTGGAGCTGTCCGTTGTCAACATGACACGCCTGGCAGTGGAAGGGTTTTCCCGCACCATCTTCAGAAGTTCCCGGAGGTCGGGCCGCAGCGAGCTTTCCCTGAGCATGACATGAAGGCCCAGCCTCAGCCTGTCGAGAGCCTCTTTTGCGCTGATGCTTTCATGGCACGACTCCACTCCCGTCCGGGAGATGACGCCAAGATAATCGAGGTTTGCACCGGCTGTGTGGCCGTCGATCCGTTTTCGAAGACCACGCGCGAAACGCATGCACTCGAGGATCTTTGGGTTCTGGTGGATCAGTTCCTTCCACCTGGTGATCTCCCCGATGGAGAGCGCGAGCGAATGCTGGAGCACCCTCTCGATATTCGCTGCCGAGAAAACCTCTTCCTCCCCTTCCATGGGCGTCTGAGGGATCACCCTGATAAACCAGAAGTACTTGATGGGCATGGCCGAAAGGGATTCCATGAATTCCTCGAACAGCCCTGCGCCCATGAACATATAGAAAAAGAGATCGTCGCAGACGAGAGTGGTCGTGCCCAGCCTGCAGGCTTCTTCCCCGAAAGAAACCGGGTTGTAGATGTTCCATGGGTGGCAGTGGGGCTCCACATAACCTGGAACCAGCAGCTTACCAGACACATCCAGCCGCAGGGTTCCCTCCCCTTGCTCCTTTAAGTGGCCCCCCACGTACCAGATCTTCTCTCCCTTGACCGCCACGCTGGATTCGAGAATTTCGCCCGAATACACATTGAGAACCTTCCCGCCTTCAAGAACCAGGTCCGCTTGCTCCTGCTGTCCGGTTCCCTGCTGTTCCTCGTTGTTTGCCATCAATCCTTCCCCAAATCGCTGTGATGTTCGTACATGTCTGCTGTGTTGTTGCGGCTAAAGAAGAGTTTCTCTCGCCCGCCTGTCCCGCCCTGGGCGGGGCTTCGCTAGAGACCGCAGAGTCACAGGGACGGCGCACGCGCAAGCTAATGAGTAGAGTCCAATCGATGAGCTCTTCCTCTCTGTGCGCTCTGTGAGAGAAGTACAGGCTAACGTTTGCGCGATCCGCCAAGAATTCCCCCAAGCACACCGCGCAGGATCTGCCTGCCGACCTGGCTGCCGATGGTGCGCGCCGCCTGCTTGGCCATTGCCTCCAGCATGCCCTGCCGGCGGCCGGTGCCCAGGAACAGATCGCCCAACGCTCCCCTCTTCTCTGGCTGGGGCTCCGTTTCTCTCCTGCCCGGACGCGCTTCGTCTTTTTCCGAGGACACGGCCTTACGGCCCAGAATCTCGTAGGCCGATTCCCGGTTTACGCGCGTGTCGTATTTGGCGCCGAGCGGGCTCCGCATCCGCACGGCCGCGCGTTCCTCTGGCGTGATGGCCCCGATCCGGCAGCGCGGCGGACAAACGAGTGTGCGCTCCACCGGCATTGGAACACCTTTTTCCTGAAGGGTCGACACCAGGGCTTCGCCGACGCCCAACTGCGAAATCACCTCGGCAACGTCGATCCTGGGGTTGGGGACGAATGTTTCAGCGGCGGTGCGCACAGCCTTTTGATCGCGGGGGGTGTAGGCGCGCAGTGCGTGCTGGATGCGGTTCCCCAGCTGGCCGAGGATCTCGTTTGGTATATCGTCGGGGTTTTGCGAGCAGAAATAGACGCCGACGCCCTTGGACCGGATGATCCGCACCACCTGCTCGACCCTCTGGCGCAGTGCAGGCGGGGCGTCGTCGAACAGGAGATGGGCTTCATCGAAGAAGAATACGAGTTTCGGCAGGTCGAGGTCCCCTACTTCGGGCAGGTTTTCGAACAGCTCCGAGAGGAGCCAGAGCAGGAAGCCTGAATAGAGGCGCGGCTTCAGAATCAACTGATCTGCTGCCAGGACGCTGATGATTCCGCGACCGCTCAGATCCGTGCGCATCAAGTCCGTAATTTCGAGAGCAGGCTCGCCAAAAAGGGCTTCCCCGCCTTCTCTCTCCAGTGACAGCAATGATCTCTGGATGGCAGCCACGGACTGCGTGCTTACCAGGCCATACTCCTTCGAGATCTCTTTGCGTTTTTCTGAAACGAAGCCAAGCAGGGCGCGCAGATCGTCGAGGTCGAGCAGGAGCAGCCCATCGTCGTCAGCCAGCTTGAACGCGATCTCGAGCGTTCCCGACTGGGTGTCGTTCAGCTCGAGAATCCGACCGAGGAGGCTCGGGCCGATCTCGCTGACGGTCGTGCGTACCGGATGTCCGGACTTGCCATACACGTCCCAGAACAAAACCGGACTGGGCTCCATTGCGTACCCCTCTATTCCGATGTCTGCGACTCGCTGTTTGATCTTCTCGCCGGCGATGCCGGGCTGCGACAGACCTGAAATATCGCCTTTCACGTCGGTCATGAACACCGGCACCCCGAGGCGTGAGAAGCCCTCCGCCAGCACGAGCAACGAAACGGACTTGCCCGTACCGGTGGCGCCGGCGACCAGGCCATGGCGGTTGCCATACTTGGCCAGCAAATGAACCTGCTGCTCCCCCTTGCCGATAAGTATCCGACTCACAAGCGCCCTCCTCAATTAAACGTTTGTATGGATTTCACATTGCCCCTGGTTCCGACTACCCTGTCGCCATCGAAATAGACCAGATAGGCGATCCTCTGATAATGGTACCAAATCGTCACCACCCAGACAGCGTACCCCCATACATCCTTACCATCTTCCCTGAAAACACTATCCGGTTTTCCCAGGGCTGCCTGAACCATCTCGCGTGTCATTCCCGGCTCAATCTGCCATGCCGCCAGTTTCTCGACAGTCGCCCGGTCCCACGGTGGGTGCTCTGACTGGATTTCCTGCATTCTGCGCTGCGTCGTGGCACAGCCTACAAGGATAACACCCCCCAGCAGCAAAACCAGAATTCTTTTCAGCATCATATAGCATCTCCCTCTTCTTCGGCCATATCTTTGCTGTGCATCCACGGATCCATATTCAGGAATACAGGAACATCTCTATTTTTCGCGCCATATACAAGTATTTTTCCATTCGTATCACCGGCGCACCTATGATGTTATAGTCACATCGGTCCGATCCCTGGACGACGAAGGGAGATCGAAGAGGAGAAATTCGCCAACCTCCTAAACCACGAAATCTCCTTGACAACTCCCCTCCGGGATGTAGGTTGAAACGAGATTTACGCATTTTAATTCAAGAGAATGCAGATGAATGAGAAGATCCTTGTCATAGAAGACGAGGAAAAAATTTCCGGGATTGTGAAGTCTTATCTCGAGCAGGAAGGTTTTACCGCAACGGTGGCGCCCACCGGGGGAGAAGCCCTTGAGATGTTCAAGAGAGGGTATGACCTCATCATCCTGGACCTGATGCTTCCGGACATGGAGGGGGAGACCGTCTGCAATGAAATCCGTCACTCCTCGGATGTCCCCATCATCATGCTTACCGCCAAGAGCTCTGAGGATGAAAGGGTGCGCGGCCTGGGGCTTGGGGCCGACGACTATGTGGTAAAACCCTTCAGCCCCAGGGAACTGGTAGCCAGGGTGAAAGCCCATCTGAGAAGAGGACAAAGAAAGGAAGACCGGATTCTCTCGTTCAACAAGGGGCTTCTTGCGATCAATATCCCCTCCATGGAGGTCAGAAGCGGGAAAGAGGTTATCACCCTGACGAAGACGGAATTCAACATACTCCTCTACCTGGCTCAGAGACCCCGGACGGTGATCACCCGTTTGCAGATCATCCACAAGGTCATGGGGTACGAGTTCGAAGGATACGACAGGGTCATTGACGCCCACATCAAGAACATTCGCCGCAAGATCGAGAAAAATCCCCAGGAGCCCATGTTCATCACCACGATTTATGGGGTGGGGTATAAGTTCATCGGCAAACCGGATTAGGCATGTCAGCATGCGGACCAGAATCTTCAGATCCTTCCTCCTCATCATTCTCATTGCCCTTTTATCCAGCATCGTCTTCCAATGGCTCATGGTCAAGGACTTCGACCGCTATGTGGAGAGCGTGAAGCAGGATCAGCTTCGATGGGTTGTCGCCTCGGTGGAGAGCAGCTACACAAAGGGGCAATGGAACCTCGACACTCTGACCGAGTCCCTGCACTGGGCCATGATGCTCGGGCTCGACGCATCCGTTGTGGATACCGGGGGCCGTGAAGTCCTGACCTCCCGAAGGGCTATCGATTCCCTGCCCAGTCCCATGGTGGAACACATGGAACACCTTTTCCATCTGGGGGTAGAGGATGGTCCCTATATGCAGTCGGCGTTGATCGTGGAGGACAGGAAGATAGGAACCCTTCTGTTCCGCCCTTTTCCGAAGAAGGAAATCAAGGAAAAGGAAACGGCATTCAAAGAAAAGACGGCATATTTTCTATACATTGCCCTGGGCATAGCAGGCGGGGGTGCTTTGTTCGTCGCCATTCTCCTGACTCGATATCTCAGCAGACCTCTGCTCAGGGTGAAGCATGCGGCAAACAGAATAGCACGAGGAGATTTCGGGGCGCGCATAGAACTCCGGGGAAGAAACCGGGACAGGGCCGACGAGATCGTCAGCGTGGCCGAATCTTTCAACTTCATGGCGGAATCCCTGCAGAAGGAGGAGAGCCTGAGAAAAAGACTTCTTTCCAATATCAGCCATGAACTGAGAACGCCTCTGACCATCATGAAGGCCCACCTTGAAGCTCTTGAGGACGGCATCCTTGAAGAGCCCGCAACGACGCTGAAGACCCTCAAGACAGAATCGGAAAAGCTGATCGAGCTCATCAGGGGCATAGAGGACCTGACGCTCGCCGAATCCGAGTTCATGAAACCGGGCGAATTCACTTCGATCAATCTGAAGGATTTTTTTGAAGAGCTCATGGGAGAGATCCTCCCCCTGATCAGAGAAAAACACCTGAAACTGGAGATGGTCCGGAGTACAGATCTCGTCGTGCAAACCGATGTGAACAAGCTCGAGAAAATCGTTCGCAATCTCCTTTCCAATGCCGTGAAGTTTTCCGGCGAAGGGACCGTTATCCGGATGAATTACGGACAGGAGAAGGAGACATTCTTCTTCGAGATCAAGGATAGCGGCGCAGGGATCCCCGAGTCCGATATCCCCCATATCTTTGACCGCTTCTATCGAGTGGAGAGGTCCGGCCCTGCCGGATTGGGCCTCGGACTCGCCATCGTAAAGGAAGGGGTTGCCGCACTGGGTGGGCGAATCGAAGTAACAAGCAAGGTCGGGGAAGGAACAGCTTTTCGAATTCATCTGCCACGGAACCCCCCTTTCAAATCTTCATAATTTTTTCACAATTTCCTCGAAACTCCTTCAAGGTTTTTCCTTATCTTTGGGCTGTCGAAGTGAGGAGAAGGTTCAGGAGGTTTTCGAAAGAAAAGGACGTATGAAAATCCGGCCGGGGCCGACGCCTAGGTTGGTCCAGAGGCCGGTTTTTTTGTGTTCTGGAAGCGAGGAGTCGGTAAACACGAACCCTGATCATAGTAGGGCTCGTCAAAAAAGTATGTATACAGGGTTTTGAAAATTCAGAGTCGATGGTTATTTTGTTCTTTGAAGGATATAGGCTATGATAATTTTGTATCCAAGGTCCTTCGCATTTCACAAGTCTTCAAAGCCTACATTCTTTCTTATCATCATCGGCCCCGAAATCCACCTACTGGAAATAGTGGGTGATCCGGATTTCGGATGATCAAAACCTGGGATTCAGAGAGAGGGTGAGCCATGGGGAAAAGAATCCATTTCATGTGCCTGTCTTTTCTGTTCTCGTTCATGTTTTTTGCCCCTGCCGAAGCACAAAACAAAGTTCAACTGGACGCACTGGTACAAGAAGCCCTTGCGAGCAATCCCGACATTCTTGCAGCAAAGGAAAGACACGAGGTGTATGCGGAAAGGGTTCCCCGCGCCGGCGCCCTGGAAGATCCAATGCTCGGGTTTGGCATCGTCAATCTCCCGAACAGCTTCGACTTCAGGGCTGAGGATATGACCATGAAAGAGGTCTCCATTTCCCAGGCGCTCCCTTTTCCGGGAAAGAGGGCCGCTATGAGGGCAGCGGCTGGCGAGGAGGCGGAGGCCGTCTCAAACGAAGTGGACGAGAAGGCGGTTACCTTGGTCAGAGAGGTCAAGAACGCATATTGGGATCTCTCGCACATCTACCGGTCCACGGAGGTGACGCAGCGAAACAAGGGCATCCTCGAGAGCCTGGCCAGGATCGCAGAGTCACAGTATTCGGTAGGAGAAGGCATACAGCAGGATGTCCTGAAGGCCCAGGTGGAGATCTCGCGCATGGTGGACGAACTGATCATGCTGGGGCAGCAGAAGTTGGCACAGGAGGCCAGGATCTGCAGCCTTCTCAATCGTTCCGGGGATTGCCTCATCGGTGAACCCGAAGAACTGGTGTTTCGAAAATACCCGACGACGCTTCAGGACCTCCAGAGAGACGCCTTGGAAGCGAACCCTACCCTGGCAAGGATGAAAAACATGATCGAGGCCAAACAGAAGGAGCTTCGGGTAGCAAAGCTTGATTATTATCCTGATTTCAGGGTCCGGTTTGCCTACGGCCAGCGGGATAGTGCTCGGGATCCTGAAGGTATCGAGATGAATAGACGGGACATGGTTACGGGAATGGTGGAAGTGAACCTCCCCATTTTCACCAAATCCAAGCAGGACAGAAAGGTGGCTGAAACCCTGGCCGACATCCGCTCTGTCGAAGCGCAATACAACAACATGAAGAACGAAATCTTCTTCATGATTGCGAACATGAGCTCGATGTTGCAGCGGGCTGAAAGACAGCTGGATCTTTACAGGACAGGCATTATTCCCCAGGCCGGGGCGCAGCTGAAGTCGGCACTGAGCGCCTATACTGTAAACAAGGTCGACTTCATGAGTCTTCTGGACAGCCAGATGACCCTCTACCGATACGAGCTGGAATATCACGGGGCACTGACCGAATACGAAAAATCCCTGGCAAGCCTGGAAGCGGCGGTCGGGAAGCAGTTCATCAGAAATTGAGGAGACTTTATGACCACTGGAAGGAAGCTGTTTCAAGCTCCTCCGGATGAAGGAGATATAAATGAAAGTCGCTAAATGGGTATGTTTACTGGTTCTGGTGCTTTTCGGAGTCTTCCTGACGTGGAAAGCGACCGATATCCCGGCCCAGACCGGGCACGAAGGTCACGGGAAAACACCGGCTGACACACAGCCCGCTGAGACAGAACCCGCGCAGAAGGATGCCAGCGAGGCTGAGGATCCGTTCGAGGGGCTTACCATGGAGTCCCTCGAGAAGGAAGGAAAGATGAAGGAACTCGGCCCCGGTACCGTCCAACTTTCGCCCGAGAGACAGCAGATGATCGGGATCAAATTCGGCTCCGCGGAGCTGAGGCGCCTCGAGAAGGTGATCAGGACAACGGGCAAGGTGGACTATGATGAAAAGCGGCTCGTGACCGTTTCTCCCAAAATCGGAGGATGGGTCGAAGAGCTCTTTGTGGATTTCACCGGTGCCTATGTGAAGAAAGGAGCCCCCCTCCTCACGATCTACAGCCCTGAGCTGCTCTCTACTCAGGAAGAATACCTTGTGGCTCTTAGGGCCAGGGAGGCATTCAGCAAGAGCCCCTTCCCTGAAGTGGCATCGAGCGGGGACTCCCTTGCAGAGTCTGCCCGGCGCCGGTTGAAGCTTTGGGATATCAGCGATGAGCAGATCAGGAAATTGGAAGAAACCGGAGAGGTAAGCAAGACCCTTACCCTCTACTCCCCTTATGAGGGTTTTCTTCTGGAAAAAATGGCCTACAAAGGGATGAATGTGATGCCGGGTATGGCCCTCTTCAGGTTGGCGGATCTTTCGGTCGTCTGGATCTATGCGGATATCTATGAGTCCGAGCTTCCCCTGATACGATTGGGGCAATCCGCTTCGTTCAAGATCCCTTACCTCCCGTCCGAGAGTTTTAAAGGAAAGGTGATTTACATCTATCCTTCTCTGGACCCCAAAAGCCGCACGGCAAAGGTCAGGCTGGAATTCCCGAATAAGAAAGGGGCGCTTAAGCCCGAGATGTATGCCGACGTGGAGATCAAGATTGACCTGGGGCGAAAGCTTGCCATTCCGGAGAGCGCGATCATCGACACCGGCCTCAGACAGGTGGCTTTCATTGATCACGGCTCAGGCAATTTCGAGCCGAGGGACGTGAAACTGGGAGTAAAGGTAGAGAACTACTATGAGGTCATCGCAGGACTCAAACCCGGAGAGCGGGTGGTGACGAGCGCCAATTTTCTCATCGATTCGGAATCCAAGTTCAAGGAAGCAATGGGCGGCGGTGGAGAGCACGCAGGTCATGGGGGGCATTGATGAGAGTCAGTTGGAAAGCAAGTGTTCAGTGGTTCAGAGTTCAGCAAAGAGAACGAAACGCGTCTGCTTCCCTCCTGAACGCTGAACACCTGAACACTGAACGCTCATCAGGGATGATGAAGGGACGGCAATGTATCTCACAGAGCACACAGAGGCACGGTGCCATTCACTGAATACGACTCGGGAAAAGCGAGAAACTGTGCTCCAAAAAGTGAATTTTGTCCTGTTTCTTGATCCAAGAAACAGGACAAGGTCGCTCTCTTCTTGGGCTCTGCGATCTCGAGCGAAGCGGGCGAGAGCCGATTCTTCAAGAGGCAGGTCTGAATGATTGAAAAGATCATCGCCTATTGCGGGCGAAATCGGTTTATGGTTTTTCTTGCCGTCCTTCTTCTCATGCTGGGCGGGGTCTATGCACTCAAGGGAATTCCGCTTGATGCAATCCCGGACATCTCCGATGTCCAGGTCATCATCTATACCCCATGGGAGGGAAGAAGCCCCGACCTGGTGGAAGACCAGGTTACCTACCCTATCGTAACCGCGCTGATTTCAGCCCCCAAAGTCAAGGCGGTCAGAGGTTTCACGGACTTCGGTTTTTCCTTCGTCTATGTCATCTTCGAAGACGGAACCGACATCTATTGGGCCCGGTCCAGGGTTCTGGAATACATGCAGCAGTTCCAGGGGAAATTGCCCCCGGACGTGAATCCCACTATCGGTCCGGATGCCACCGGCGTAGGATGGGTTTTCACGTACGCCCTCGTGGACGAGTCGGGCAAGCACGATCTTGCATACCTGAGAACGCTCCAGGACTGGTATATCCGATATTCCCTGGCAAGTGTCGGAGGGGTGGCGGAAGTTGCCAGCATCGGGGGATTCGTCAAGCAGTACCAGGTGAACATAGACCCCAACCGGTTGTCTTCCTATGGTCTCTCCATCAGAAATGTGATGGACCAGATCAAGAGGTCGAACAACGATGTGGAGGGGAGACTCCTGGAGTTCGGCGGGCGGGAGTACATGGTGCGGGGACGGGGATACATAAAAAGTGTCTCCGACATCGAAAAGATCGCCGTGGGAACGAATGAACGAGGCACCCCGATCCTTTTGAGAGATATTGCCGGCGTGGCCCTCGGACCCGAGATCCGCAGGGGCATCGTGGAGCTGGACGGCAGGGGGGAAGTCGTCGGCGGAATCGTGGTGATGCGTTTCGGTGAAAATGCACTGGACGTCATCAACAGGGTGAAGGAAAAGATCCGCGAGATCGAGCCGGGCCTTCCAAGCGGGGTCAAGCTGCTGCCCACCTATGACCGCTCCGAACTGATCGAGCTCTCAATCAAGAGCCTCCAGAAAACCCTGATCGAGGAAATCATCGTCGTAAGCGTTATCATAGTCATTTTCCTCCTCCATTTCCGTTCCGCGCTTGTCCCCATATTCGCGCTGCCCATTGCCGTGATCGCGTCCTTCATTCCCATGTATTTTCTGGACATCACCTCGAACATCATGTCGCTCGGAGGGATCGCCCTCGCGATCGGAGTCCTGGTGGATTCCTCTGTCGTGATGGTGGAAAACGCCTACAGGAAACTCTCCGAAGGAACCGAGGAAGAGAAGGCGGACAGCACCGGCACGATCATTCGTGCTTCGCAACAGGTCGGAAGGGCCATCTTCTTCTCCCTCATCATCATCATCATCTCCTTCATCCCGGTCTTTCTCCTCGAGGCACAGGAAGGCAGGATGTTCCGGCCGCTGGCCTTTTCCAAGACATTTGCCATGGCCGCCTCCTCGATCCTTGCCATCACCCTGGTGCCGGTGCTCATGATCCTCTTCGTCAGGGGAAAGAACCTGAAGCCGGAATCCGTGAATCCGGTATCGAGATTCTTCAACAGGATTTACCGGCCCTTCATCCTCCTCGCTTTGAGGTTCAAGTGGACAGCCCTCATCATCAATTTTGCGGTGGTGCCGGCAACGGCGATCCTCATTTACTTCTACCCCATCGGCAGCGAGTTCATGCCGCCCCTCTACGAGGGGACCATCTTCTATATGCCGATCACCAGCCCCGGGCTGTCCGTAACCGAGGCAGGGAGACTCCTGGCCGCACAGGACAGGATTCTCAAAGGCTTTCCCGAGGTCCAGACGGTCTTCGGAAAGGCCGGTCGGGCCGAAACGTCCACAGACCCGGCTCCCTTCTCCATGATGGAAACAACCGTTCATTTGAAACCGAGGGATGAATGGAGAAAAGTCAAAAAGGAATACCCCTACTGGCCTGAACTCCTGCGTCCCCTCGCGCAGAAGGTTTTCGGGGAAACCAGGCCCATGACCTTCGAGGAACTGATCGCGGAAATGGACCAGAGGATGCAGTTTCCGGGGCTGCAGAATTCCTGGACCATGCCGATCAGGGCCCGAATCGATATGCTGAGCACCGGGATCCGAACCCCGGTGGGGATCAAGATCGCCGGGGCGGACCTCAACCGGATCCAGGAGTTGGGCACCCATATCGAGATGATCCTGAAGCAGGTTCCAGGAACCCGATCCGTTTATGCCGAGAAGGTGGCCGGAGGCTATTTTACGGATATTGTCATCAAGCGGGAGGAGATCGCCCGGTATGGTCTCACGATAGGGGATGTTCAGGACGTCATCCAGACCGCGCTCGGTGGGATGACGATCACCAGAACCATCGAGGGCCGGGAACGGTATACGGTCAATCTCCGGTACCCGAGGGAATTGCGGGATGATGTGGAAAAGATGAGGCGGATTCTGATCCCGATTTCCAGCGGGGATGCAGGAGGGATGCAAACTGCTTCAGGAGCACAGGGAGGAAGGACTTATCACGTGCCGCTCGGACAGCTTGCAGAGATCAGCATGACCACGGGGCCGGGCATGATCCGGGACGAGAACGGCATGCTCACGGGTTATGTCTATCTCGATGTGGTGGGAAGGGACATAGGCAGCTATGTCACGGAAGCCAAACAGGTAGTCAGGGATCAACTGAAGCTTCCCGCCGGGTACACCCTTATCTGGAGCGGCCAGTATGAATTCAAGCTTCGCGCAGAGGAACGTCTGAAGATCCTCCTGCCGATCGTCTTCTTCGTGATTTTCGTCCTGCTTTACATGACCTTTCATTCTACTGCAGAGGCCGGGATCGTCATGCTGTCGGTTCTCTATGCCATGACAGGGGGCGTCCTCCTCCAGAAGATCCTGGGGTACAACTTCAGTGTGGCGGTCTGGATCGGATACATCGCTCTCTACGGCGTGGCGGTCGAGACCGGTGTGGTGATGGTCATCTATCTGCACGAAGCCCTGGATAAAAGGCTTCAGCAAGGCGCGGTGGGAGAAAAAGATATTCATGAGGCGACCATCGAGGGATCGGTCCTCAGGTTGAGGCCTAAGCTCATGACCGTAAGTACAACCCTGATAGGTCTCCTCCCGATCATGTGGTCTTCGGGAGTAGGCGCCGATGTGATGAAACCCATTGCAGCGCCCATTATCGGTGGGATGATCACTTCGACCATTCATGTCCTGATCATTACGCCTGTGATCTTTGCAATCATGAAGAGAAGCGCTCTCAAGAGGGGAAAACTGAAGCATTCCGGAATGAACATATGAGAGAGTGTTCAGTGTTCAGAGCTCAGGGTTCAGGAAAGAATGGTTCCTCACTGAACCCTGAACACTGAACACTGCAATGAAAAAGGAGGGGTTAGATGAAAAAACTGATTTTAGTATGGTCTGCCATATTGGTGTTCCTGGTTGTTCCTTCCATCTCCTTTGCGCAACACGATCATGGAGGGACAAAGAGCGGAGCCATGAAGATGGACACCAAGGAGGTCCTGGTGGAAGGAGTCAAGGCCACCTTTATGGTAATGGACAACAAAGAGCATGTAAAAATGCTTGCCGATATGAAGATGAATGAGAAACCCGAGGCGGGGACCACTCACAACATCACCGTCGTTCTGAAAGACGAATCAACCCAGAAAGAGATCACGGATGCACAGGTCAAAATGAAGGTGATCGACCCGAGCGGCAAGGATCAGATCAAGACACTGAAGGAAGAGAAAGAGATGAAGAGCTACGACGGCTACTTCAATCTCCCGCAAAAGGGAAAATATCAGGTGTTGGTCAGCTTCAAAACAGGAGACAAGACGAGAAACGCCGGGATGTATTACGAGGTGAAGTAAAGATCCGGCGCCGGAAGACCGGTTTTGATTGCACCCCACAGGGCGAAGTTCTCCGCCCTTAAATGAGTACCGGAATAATGGAATGATGGAATAGGGAAATATTGAGGATCTGCCAAAGAGAGGGAGATATAGGAGCGCGGATGTTGGTTTCGCTTCTTGCAAGTTCTTATTAAGTGGCTATTTTTTCCTATCGGAAATATCGGAAAGGAGAAAAGAAGTCATGGAAAAAGTCATTGGAACCAACAAAAGGCACGTGATGTCCGCTTCAACCCTGACACGCGATTCCGTGGTCAACTCCAAGGGTGAGGATTTGGGCATCATTGAAGATATTATGATCCATCTCGATTCAGGAAGAATTGCCTATGCCGTGCTCTCTTTTGGAGGCATTCTAGGCATCGGAGACAAATTGTTCGCCGTCCCATGGGAGGCGCTCACCCTGGACGAGGATCAGAAACACTTTATCCTGAATGTCGACAAGGATTTTCTGGAAGCTGCGCCGGGATTCAATAAGGACAATTGGCCGGACATGGCGGACCCGCAATTTAAAAGCCGCGTATACACATACTACGGATACGACGAACCATCCTGGATTTCGAGAGAGAGGGAATCCGTCTTCACTCGCGGAACACAAAGGGATCTGCGCGAAACAGAAAGGGAAGATTGTCTGCAAATGGGCACCTGCTGATCGATAATTGAAGCTGAGCTCCAACTCCTAAACCAAAAGCCAACCGAGAGATCGGTTGGCTTTTTAAATCACTCGGCAATGGAAACAGCCGTCAAGGGTACCCTTGCAGCCCTCCATGGATCTCCCACGGGATCTCTCCCCTCCTGGACAAGGTTCCCTTCGATGGTCTCCCCTGAAACCAGGCCTTCAAAAAAGAGCAGCCTCTTCATCCCTTCGACGGTTCTCTCCACCGTGAACGAGAGATGCGCTCCTTTCAGGGAGCAACTCCTGATGGGGTATACCTCTGTTCCGGCCATCATGGTCCCCTGCACCTGCTGAAATTTCTGGGTGAATTTAAAAGAGAGGTGGTGCCCTTCCGGATCGGTTCCTCGCCAGGTCCCGGTCACATTGCCCGGCACGACAAAGAAGTGAAGATCGTGCCCATTGACATTCTTGATCAGGTCCGGGTCCCATTGGCCCATTGTGTGGCTGTGGGACACTATGCGGGTACCCGGCTTCAAATCTCTCAACAGTTTTGGACGCAGCCGCAAGTTCACTTCCGGGAAGAGATAGAGCATCACGACCGTTGCATCTGCAATGTCTGCATTGAAGAGGTCTTGTTCGTAGAACCTGACCCTGCCGACTACTCCCGCGGTTTCGGCGTTTTTCCTGGATTCCTCTATCCTCACAGGATCGAGGTCCACGCCTATGCCCCTCGCTCCCCTCTGCTTTGCAGCCCTGATGACTATGCGTCCGTCCCCGCACCCCAGATCAACTACAGTGTCTTCCGATGTCACCTCGGCCATGTTCAGCATCTCATCGAGAATCGGATAGCTCGTCGGCTCGTAGATGACGTCGAGAGAAGCCTTCTTCCGCAGGACATCCCTTTCAGATGGGTTGCATGATTGCTGGGTCAATAGAGCAGCGCATCCCATGAGGAAAACCAGAATGATCGGGATTGCTCTTTTCATGGACTCTACTCCTTTCCATCAGAACCTATAGCTTGTTCAGGTTGATGTCCACTTCAGACAGCCAGTCTCTTTTCGCGGCTTTAGATCATTTGGAAACTACATTATTGCTCCCGCCAGGCATCGTCCACCGAGTTTTTCGCTTTTGAAAAAAGACCCTCATGCCCAAACCCTGTGCCATTTACCAAGAGCTAAAGTGTTACGATTTTCCGGATTTCATGTTCCACACCGGATAGGTCAATGAGAACCGCCCAGCCCCAACCATTTCATTTTGTATGCATTGCTTCTCATGAATTCAGATTTATAAAGAAGAGTGGCAATTTAACCAACTTCTAAGGATTATGCATGTGACCAGGAAAATCATCCTCATCAGCCTTGGATTGCTCCTCCTCGTTGGAATTATCGCGACCATCAAAGCCCTGCAGATAGGCCGGATGGCTGCGCAGGGAAACCAGGCTCCGCCTCCCGAAACCGTGACCACTGCTGCGGCCAAGAAAGAATCGTGGGAGGTCGTACTGAACGCAATAGGATCGCTCCAGGCTGTCCAGGGGGTCATGGTTACAGCGGAACTGCCCGGGAAGGCGGTGAAAATCGCATTTGAGCCGGGATCCCGGGGG
>PHBH01000038.1:65332-97783 GCA_002840535.1 Deltaproteobacteria bacterium HGW-Deltaproteobacteria-15
CTCCGGGTCGCAGAAGCCGCGGAGACGCTCGCCCAGACCAATTTTAGAAGATTGAGGGAGCTCCTCGCCAGAAAGATCGTCTCCAAGGCCGAATATGACAATGCCGAGGCTCAGTGCAAGCAGGCCGCGGCCCAATCCGACAACATCCGTGCGCTGATTGCGAAAAAGAGCATACGCGCCCCTTTTTCAGGCCGCCTGGGCATACGATTGATCGATCTTGGCCAGGTCCTCGATTCAGGAGAGGAGATCGTCTCCCTCCAGTCGCTCGACCCCATTTTCGTGGACTTTCTCCTGCCCCAGCAGGTATTGGGAAGGGTGCGGCCGGGATTGCCCGTTCGAGTGACGACCGATGCTCTCCCCGACGAGATAATCGAAGGAGAAATCTCCGCCATCAATCCACAGGTGGACCCGGCCACACGCAATATCCGGATCCAGGCAACAGCGGCAAACACTCAGGAACACCTCCGTCCCGGGATGTTCGTGAACGTGGGCGTAGTGCTCCCGGTGCGGAATGAAGTGGTTGCCATTCCTGCGACGTCCGTTCTGTATGCCCCTTACAGCGACTCGGTTTTCATCCTTGAAGAAAAGTTTCAGGAGGGCCGCCGTGTGCAGGCCTTGCGGCAGCAGTTCGTTCGGCTGGGAGAAAAGAGGGGCGACTTCGTCTCCGTGGCCTCCGGGGTGAATGAAGGAGACGTCGTGGTAAGCACCGGGGTATTCAAGCTGCGCAACGGCCAGGAAGTGGTCGTGGACAATACCCTGGCGCCGGAGTTTCATCTCGCCCCCAAGGTGGCAAACGACTAGTCTCTCGCCCGCTTGTCCCGCCTTTGGCGGGGCTTCGCTAGAGACCGCAGAGTCACAGGGAGGAACGTCACTTGTCCTGTTTTTAAACAAAAAACAGGACAACCTTCAGCTCCTCTGAAGCACGATCAATTTGCTTTCACTCTCTGTGTGCTCTGTGAGAGAAAACTTCAGTGATGCTTGTGTCGTATGAATAAAAGATTTACCGACATCTTTATCCGTCGTCCGGTTCTGGCCCTCGTGGTCAATCTGGTGATCATCATAGCCGGGCTGCAGGCCATTCGCGGCCTCAATGTACGCCAGTATCCCCGCAGCGAGAACGCGATCGTCACGGTTACCACCGTCTACATCGGCGCCAGCGCCGAACTGGTCCGCGGATTCATCACCACACCGCTCGAGCGCGCGATTGCAGCCGCCGACGGCATCGACTACATTCAATCACAGAGTGCTCAGAGCCTCTCCACCATCACCGTGCGCCTCGAACTGAATTACGATCCGATCAAGGCTTTGTCGGAAATCAGTTCCAAGGTGGACCAGGTTCGGGGGGACCTGCCTCCGGAATCCGAAGTTCCGGTGATCAACGTGGAATCGGCGGACAGCCAGTTCGCCTCCGCCTATCTGAGCTTCACGTCCCATCTTCTCGAACAGAACGAGATTACCGACTACCTGTTTCGCGTCGTTCAGCCCCGCCTCGCAGCCATCCAGGGCGTGCAGCGCGCGGAAATCCTGGGCTCCAGAACCTTTGCCATGCGCGTCTGGTTGAACCCGAATCGCATGGCTGCCTTCAATATAAGCCCTGTGCAGGTTCGGCAGGCATTGGCATCCAACAATGTCTTGACCGCGCTCGGACAAACCAAAGGCTCTCTCGTTCAGGTGAACCTGGTCGCGAACACCAACCTGAGCTCGGCCGAGGAGTTCAGGAACATCGTAATTCGCGAGCAGGCGGGCGCGATTGTGAGGCTTCGGGACATTGCCGAGGTGGAGCTGGGGGCCGAGGATTATGAGACAGAGGTGCGATTTTCCGGACAGACAGCCGTTTTCATGGGCATCTGGCCTTTGCCGAACGCCAATTCCCTGGACGTAATCCGCCAGGTGCACACGGAGATGGAAGCCATCCAAAAGAGGCTGCCCGGCGGCATGCAGGCTCGTGTCGCTTACGACGCAACGCGCTATATCACCAATGCGATCCGGGAGGTGATCAAAACCCTCAGCGAGACGCTGATCATTGTGATCATAGTCATCTTTCTTTTTCTCGGATCGCTCCGCTCTGCAGCCGTTCCGGTGGTTGCCATTCCCCTTTCCCTGATTGGGGCGGTATTTCTCATGCAGCTTTTTGGCTTCACCATCAACCTGCTCACGCTGCTGGCCATCGTGCTTTCCGTCGGTCTGGTGGTGGATGATGCGATCGTGGTCGTGGAAAATGTGGAAAGACGTCTGGGCGAAGGGGAATCCCCGTTGGATGCCGCCCTGAATGGAGCCCGGGAACTGGTAGGCCCGATCATCTCCATGACTATTACCCTCGCTGCCGTTTATGCTCCCATCGGTCTTCAGGGAGGCCTCACCGGCTCACTCTTCCGCGAGTTTGCCTTCACCCTGGCCGGCGCGGTCTTTGTTTCCGGGGTGGTGGCCCTCACCCTTTCGCCCATGATGTCTGCAAGGATTCTGAAACCGGGGCAGAGAGAGAGAGGGTTCTCAGGCAGGATTTCGCGCGGATTTCAGCGTACCCGGAACAGGTACGGCCGTTTGCTCGACGCCACCCTCGCATCAAGACCCGCCGTGTACCTGGTGTGGGTATTCGTGAGCCTGCTCACCATACCCATGTTCATGATGTCGCCTGCGGAGCTTGCCCCAACCGAGGACCAGGGCGTGATATTCGGTATTGTGGAGGCATCTGCAGACTCCACTCTCGATCAGACGAGTCTCTATGCCGCGGCAGTGAACAAGGTTTTTCTCGGTTCTCCGGAGACCGAATTCACATTTCAGATTACCTCTCCCGCCTCCGGCTTCGGAGGAATGGTGGTGAAGCCATGGGACGAGCGGGAACGAACGATTTTCGAGATCCTTCCCGATGTGCAGGAAAAACTCCGGGCCGTGCCGGGCATCCGGATCAACCCCATCCTCCCACAGGCCCTGCCCGGCGGCGGGCAGTTCCCGGTCGAGTTCGTCATTGCTTCGATTGCCGAGGAGGAAGAGATCCTGCAATTCGCACGACGGATTCAGTTGAAGGCAATTCAAAGCGGGTTCTTTGCATTCCCGCCGATCATCGATGTCAAAATCGATCAGCCTCAATCCGAGATCATAATCGATCGCGACAAGGCCGCCTCACTTGGCCTCAATCTGCAACAGGTCGGCGCGGACATGGCCTCGATGGTAGGCGGGAACTATGTCAATCGATTCGACATCGCAGGCCGCAGCTACAAGGTCATTCCGCAGATCAGACGCGCGGACCGGCTGAACCCCGAACAGCTCACCTCCATTTATGTAACAGGGCCGGGGGGTGAGCTGATACCGCTCAGCACCATCGCCACCATAGAGAACAAGACCGTCCCCCGTTCGTTGAACCGGTTTCAGCAGCTCAACGCGGTAAAGATCAGCGGCGTGGCCGTACGCCCTCTCGATGAAGCGCTGCGGCTTCTGGAAGAGGAAGCGGCTGCGATCCTGCCGGCGGGATATGTTGTCGACTACACCGGAGAGTCGCGCCAGCTTCGCAGTGAGGGGGGCAAGTTCCTCCCCGCATTCAGCCTGGCCGTGATCCTGATTTTTCTTGTGCTCGCGGCCCAGTTCAACAGCTTCCGGGACCCTTTCGTCATCCTGGCCGGTTCAGTGCCCCTGGCCATGTTCGGAGCGCTCCTCTTCACTTTCCTGAAAATGCCCGACCCCAATGTCCCTTTTTGGACAAGCGGTTGGACCACAACGCTCAACATCTTCTCTCAGGTAGGTCTGGTGACCCTCGTCGGGCTGGTGTCCAAGAACGGGATTCTGATGGTTGAATTCGCCAATAGACTCCAGGGGCAGGGGATCTCGAAAATCGAGGCCATTCGGAAAGCGGCCCTGACACGACTGCGACCCATTCTCATGACTTCGGTGGCGACCATAGCCGGTCATTTTCCTCTGACCCTTGTCACAGGGGCCGGCGCGGAAGCACGAAACTCCATCGGGCTGGTGCTGGTCGGCGGCATGGCCATCGGCACCCTCTTCACGCTTTTCGTCCTGCCGTCCATTTACATGCTTGTCGCGAAGGACCGTTCGGCCACAGAAGAAAGGGCATGAAGAGTTTTCTCTCGCAGAGCCGCAGAGAGAAGATTTTTTCAATGCCGGGTGGCGGCATTGAAAAATTACTCAGCCCGCTTACGCGGGGCGCGGCCTCTTCGCTTCAAACGCAGTCTGAGCGAGCTCCTGCTCGCGACCATTTGGCTCCGAAAAGAATCGCAAGCTGTTCGCAAGCAGGAGCTTGCTCCTACAAGAAAACATCTCCTCCACCACGAAGAAGCCGAAGAGAACCGCAGAATGTCCAATGTCCAATATCCAAGGAAGATAAGAAACCGCAGAATGGCGAATGACGAAGTTTGGCAAGTAAATTACATGAAAACCACCATGCAGCAGAAGACGAGCCTGTGGGTGGTCTTCTCCGGATGGCCGCGTCTTTCGTCGTTTTACGATTACTACAGCCGGGGCGATTCTTCACATCGAGCGGAGCGAAAGCAGCCCCAAAAAATCCCGTTGACCGGAGCCTCGGGTGGTTGAGACTCCACCATGCGCCTCCCCCGCATCCATACTCCTACGAACCACTTCACCCACTATTGTCATTTGGAACAATGTTGCATATGATCCATCTCTATGGAGGAAGTTGATATATGACCGATCTGAACATCCTCAAGACCGATTCCAGAGGAAGGATCACTCTGCCGGCTCCCTTTCGCAATGAGTCCCTCTTTGAATACACTGTCGAGGGGGACGCCATTACCCTATATCCGGTCCGCACGGTCAGAAAATACCCTGACATGGACGGCCTGCCGGAGGAGGACCTCTCCTCGGACTGGTCAGCGAGCGAAGAAGAGGTCAACCGGGACAGGCGGCCTGGGGTATCCGCTTCCACCCCTTCTGAAGCACTTAAACGGATCAAACGATAATGCCTGACCCAAGGCACCTCCATTCGATCTCTTCTTCGAAGCCCTCTTTCTTGAAAGGTACGGCCGTCTCGGCCGGAAAGAACAAAAAGCCCCGTTGATAAGGCCGTAAAGCTCCTCTCAGCCGACCCGCGGCATCCCTCCCTAAATGTGCACAAGGCCAGGAACGTGAGGGCCAAGTATCCTTCGGAGGGCGGGAATGCGGTATTTATCGCCTATGTCACCAAAGACCTCCGTTTGACCTTTGAGTATGGGCCGGAGCCGGGCATGATCGCATTCCGCAACTGCGGTCGCCATGACCCGACCGAAAGACGGATCTGATGAGGCTTCTTCGAGCAGTCTCTCTTCGCCCACTTGCCTGCCGTTATCCAGCGCTCTTCTAGCCCGCTACCGATATTTTTGACATTCTCAGGAACCTCTCGAGGCGGATGAAAAGGGCCCTGCTCAGCCCCCCCCTATCTTCCCTGACTGGGATACCGTGGAGGTATATGACAAAACAAGGTATTTTTAGGATTGGCAAGTAATCCAAACTCGAGCATCCGCCCACGAGGTCTCAATGATTCTTCTCGTAAGCGCCACTCTGGAGATGCGCCCCGAAGTTCAGCCTCGATATGCATTCGTCATTCCGCTTTATTCGTCGCTTTGGTTCCGTCAACAGGCAGATTGATAATGAAGGTCGATCTTTTTCCCTTGGTGCTCGTGGGGGTGATCCGAGCCCAAAGCCATCTCGACCCGCTTGCGCTCGTCGATTTTCAGTTGCAGTTGAGCGATCTGCCCTTTTAGGTGTCTTCTTTGGTTTGTTTAAAGGGTGCGTTGAGGCACAACCATTAGAAATTTTGAAGCAGCCAACTCACTTTAAATGGCGAAGATAGTCCACGTGATCTCATTGCCCGTATGTATGGTCAAGGCTTCTTGAACAATAGATTGATACCGACCACACACCCGGAAGCTATCCCGGTTTTTACTTGACAATGGAACAAGCTTCGCGCTACAAGTTTAAATTCATATTGTCAGACAAGCGGAGTTTTATTTTGCCTGCACTAGATGAGGGATGAATGAAACCAGATTTCAATACCGTTTTCGAACCCGTAAAGAATAAGCGGATGTTCGAAGAGGTATCCGACAAGATCAAACGCCTCATATTTGATGGAACTCTGAAACCAGGACAACATTTGCCGCCTGAAAATGAGATCGCCCGGCTGTTCAACGTGGGCCGCCAGTCAGTGCGGGAAGCCCTCCGGATTCTGGAGTTATCGGGGTTCATCACCACCAGGGCAGGGGTAAACGGCGGGCCTATTATAGAAAACACGATAATGAGCAGGATGGCTGATCTCTACCTTGACGCATTCCGCTTCCATCGTATTTCTCTTGATGATTTTACGGCCGCCCGAAAGGGGATTGAAATGTCTGTCCTTAACATAGTCCTGGCGACCGCAAGTTCTGCTGATCTCGAAGGCGTGCGAGCAAGCATAAACCGAGCAAACGCAAGGCTGAGCGACAATCAATCCGCTTTTGAGGAGAACGTCGATTTTCATCGGCAAATGGCCAAGGCATCGAAGAATCATCTCTTAGTCATCACTGTCGAATCCGTTCTTGCCGTGCTGTCTGATTTCCGTACGCGTTTCCCCGCTATACCGGTAGAGAGATCCAGAGTTGTCGTAAAGCTTCACGAAGACATCCTTGACGCTGTCATCAACCAAAGAGCAGACGAAGCAAGAAGACTATTAGAACACGATCTGATGCAGGTAAACATTAATCTGGCAGGCGAATGGCCCGAGGAGACGGTGTAAGTGCTCGTCTACTCAGAAGTAATGGTCGGGTTGCACGCTTTTCGCCACCCCTGATTGTAACCGGTACGGGGCTATTTGCAGCTCTCGTGAAAAAGCGGGGTCTCGGGGTGCGAGCAGAAAGAGCTTGGTGATCGGCGATAGCCATTAGGGGTGGTCCACCGGAACTGAGAGGAGGAGCAATGTACTACGATCCTGAGAAAAACGATCATGGGTTGGCATACAATCCGTTCAAGTCGTGTGTGGTGCCCCGTCCCATAGGATGGATTTCTACCATCAGTGCTGACGGGGTCTCGAATCTTGCCCCTTATAGCCAGTTCCAGAACCTAAACTACGACCCTGCGTATGTAATGTTATCGGCCGGGCAGAACACCCGAATGGCGCGCAAGGACACAGTAGTCAATATCGAGCAGACAGGCGAGTTCGTCTACAATATGGCCACCTATGAGTTAAGAGAGGCAGTTAACCTGTCGGCAATGGAGGTCGGGCCCGAGGTTGACGAGTTCGATCTTGCAGGACTGACGAAGGCGCCCTCCTTACGCGTAAAGCCTTTTCGCGTAGCAGAGTCACCTGTCCAGTTCGAGTGTGTCCACCATCATACATTGCGTGTACCGGGCCATGGCGTCAAGGGCGCTTTCGATGTCGTCATCGGTCGGGTAGTCCTGATACATATCAAAGACGAAGTGATCAGAGCCGACGGACGATTAGACATAAAACGCATACGTCCTCTCGCGCGCCTCGGGTATTACGATTACACGGCAATCGACTCCGTTTTCGAGTTAGTGATCCCAGGCAGCAATGAGAACCTCCTCTCGGGTCTTAAAGGTGAACGCTGGAGATAGACTATTGGTTCAGCACCTCGGAGTCAAAAGAAGAAAGGAGCCCCATTGAAAATAGACATCTTCACCCATGTCATGCTTCCCCGCTACAAAGAGGAGTTCTATAAGTACAGCCACAAGTTTGCTACGGAGAGGGCGGTACAGGATAAACGACCCGTCCTCTGGGACAACGAAATGCGCCTCTCCAAGCTCGAACCCTATGATGATATGGTCCAGGTGCTCACGGCAACAATGCCACCCGTCGAGGAGATAGTGACTGACCCCAAGGCAGCCGAGGAACTCGCTCGGCTGGGCAACGACGAGATGGCGGAGCTCGTCGCAAAGTACCCCCAGCGCTACATTGCAGCCGTCGCCAATGTGCCGCTAAATAACATCGATATAGCCATGAAGGAGTCACAGAGGGCCATAAAGGAGCTGGGCTTCAAGGGCATCCAGATCCATACCCGAGTGAACGGCAAGCCACCGAGCACCGGAGAAATGCTGCCCCTGTTCGAGTTCATGGTAGAAAATGATCTGCCCATCTGGCTCCATCCCATGCGCAGTTCGAGCCAGCCGGACTGGGCCTCCGAGAACGTCTCGTACAATCAATTGTTTTCCATAATTGGATGGCCGTATGACACGACCGCCGCCATGCTGCGGCTTGTCTTCGCGGGCATTTTCGAGAAATTTCCTACCATAAAGATCATCACCCACCACCTGGGGGGCATGGTGCCGTACTTCTCAGACAGGATCGTGGTCCACTACAACAACGGTCTCCAGCGGTTAGGGGCCGATCACTTCCCCGGGCTCACGAAACATCCAATAGAATACCTGCGCATGTTTTATGCTGACACTGCCCTGGACGGCAATAGCAACCATGCTTTGGAATGCGGGCTCGCCTTTTTTGGCGTTGATCATGTGCTTTTCGGCACGGACATGCCGTATGATGTGGAAAACGGCGGGGGTTCAATAAGAGAAACGGTTAGGGCGATCGACGGGATGAAACTTTCGGATTCCACCAGGGCGAAAATCTACGAAGGGAATGCTCGGAGGCTTCTCCACTTGAGCTGAGCGGGCGCCGGCTTGCTTTCAGGAAGGAGTGGTGACCAATCCGCTCGGAGAACAGACAAGGACTTATAGACCCCAACCAAAAAGGAGGATGGCATGAAGAGAAATGTAACCAAGGCTTTTCTTAGAGTCATTTTGTTGGGTGTTTGTGCAATGAGCCTCATGTTTGCACAAAGGGGGTATGCTCAGACAAAAAATGAGCCTGTGTCCTGGAGGGTGATTTGTGGCGATGAAGCGGGACTCGCCTACGCAATCTCCGGTGGACTGTCAAAATTTCTGAACGACCGAATTCCGAATCTCAAAATGCTCCCCGAGCCGGGAGGCACAGTGCTTGGAGCTCGGCTCGTCTCCAAGGGCGAGGCGGCCGCAACGTATGCGCATCAAACCCTCCTCTGGGAGGGCTATCACAACAAGGGACCGTTCCAGAAAAGCCCTCTTGGAAAAGTGAAACCTCTCCACACCATTTACTTTTACCCTGTGACAATGTTCATCGTGACCAAAGCGGACAGCAACATACGCACAATTGATGATCTTGCGGGGAAGCGTGTTTCTCTCGGTATCCCTGCGGCCGGCCTGACAACTGCTTCTGTCGATCTGTTCAAGGCTTGGGGATTATGGGACAAGATCCAGAACCGCTGGATGAGCCTAAACGACCTTGCGGACGCCCTGAAGGCTGGGAACGTAGATGCTGTTCTCGGTTGGACGGTCGGTGATTTCAGCCCGCCTACAGCTGTGGTCCAGATGGATACGTACACGAAGTGCCGCGTTCTGGATATTTCCGATGAGCAGAAGAAGACGATAGGCAAGGTAAGCGGCCTTGTTTCAAGGGACACGCCAACGAGAGCCGCATTCAAGCAAGACATCGGGGTCGACAAGATTCCCGGGTGGGCTCTCTGGTTTGGGTTCCAATGGGGATCCGACGTCGATGCTGAGATGGTGTACAAGTCGGTAAAGTCCTTCTTCGAGGGTGCTCAGGACCTGGCCAAGATATCGAAAGCGTTCGAGGTTTTCGCTGCCGATCCCAAGGCAGCTACTATCGCCGCCATTTCCTCAACCCCTGATGTTCCTGTTCACCCCGGAGCGTCGAAGTACTACAAGGAAATCGGCATCTGGCAAAAAAACTGGATTGAGGGCAAAGCAAAAAATTAAGCATATCCCGATGAAAGCGAGGTTGCCATGCAGTCCTTTGTACGGATCGGCCTTTCAGTCACATCAGTCCTCCTCGCCCTTCTCGTGGTTGCATTCGCATGGACTCTCTGGACCACCCAGGCCCATTACAGTGTCATTTTCCTGGCTCTCTCCTTCATCATTTGCTCTCTGACGGTGCTGCAAAAAAAGGGCGAAACCAAAGGGGTGAGAGGTATCGCTCTGAAGGCCGGTCCCTTTTTGCTCATTTTTCTTTCTATCGTCGCTTCTTTTTACTTCTTCTTAGAATACGAGAATCTCCTCTTTAGGGCAGGGGCTTTTGAGAAGATCGACTTAGTCTTCTCTGTAGTTATCCTCATTCCTCTGATGGCCCTTATCTGGAAGGAGGGTGGGTCGATCCTCACATGTCTCGTCCTCCTCTTCCTGGGATATTCTGCTTATGGGAACTATCTTCCGGGATTGCTCTTTCACAAGGGCCTTTCTTACGACAGAATTCTGGAAATGCTTGTCCTCAACTTCGAGGGAATATACGGATTCGTCATCCAGGTGGTGGGGACTTGGGTGGCGATTTTTGTTCTTTACGCCGGACTTATCCAGGGATTCGGCGCCTTCGAAGTTATCATGAAAATTTGCATTCAGTTCGCCCGGAAACACAGATGGGCTTTGCCTCAAATACCCGTGACCACGAGCCTCATTTTCGGTATGTTCTCAGGCGCCGCCGCTGCCAATGTCGCCGGGACAGGATCGTTTACCATCCCGCTCCTCAAGAAATTTGGTTTTCCCCCATATTTCGCCGGGGCAATCGAGAGCACCGCTTCCACGGGTGGACAGATAATGCCACCCATTATGGGGGCGACGGCTTTTCTCATGGCAGCCCTGCTGGGCGAATCCTATATGCATATCATGCTCATAGGTTTCATCCCGGGTCTAATCTATTTTTCATCAGTTTCCTTTTCTGTTCATCTCCTCTCAAAACAATACCTCATCTTCCCGGAAGAGAGGGATGGCTTACAAGGACAAGATTCTGTTACCCGACAAGATTTATTCAAGCTTTTGCCAATGGCCATCTCCCTCTGCGTTCTCCTCCTTGCAGCAACCTATTTTCTGATTCCTCTTATGAGGGCAGCGTTATACGGCATATTCTGTCTCCTCGCTGGGGAGTTGATATACATTCTTATCAATTCACGAACCACTTTGATCCGGGATTTCCTGAATGGGATACTAAAGGGGGTAAAACAAGGAGCTTTGCCTGCCGCGTCAATAGGTATAGTTGGAGCGGCAATGGGAATCATCGTCAAGACTATGACCGTGACTACTCTTGCACCTAAACTCTCCTTTCTGATGGTCGATCTCGCTAGCGGCTCTTTTATCCTGCTCGTCTTCCTTATCCTTCTCGTTTCACTCCTTTTCGGTTGTATGGTCGCTACCCTGGCCGTTTACATAATGGTCGTTTTCCTGGCTGCTTCTGCACTCCAGGAATTCGGCATACCTTTGTTTGTCACCCATTTCATGATCTTTTATTTCAGCGGCGCCGCAATGATTACACCACCGGTGGCGCCCGCTGCCCTAGTGGCCGCAGGTATAGCTGGGACAGGGTTCATGAGAACCGGATGGGAGGCAATGAAGCTCGGCCTCTCCTTCCTGACCCTCCCCCTTGCCTTTGTCAATTACCCGGACCTCCTTATCATGGGAAGCAGCACGATTCCCGCCATTGCGCTTGTGACCATTGCCCACCTCCTGATCAGTTACGGGTTCTACGCCTCCTTGCGTGGATTTGCCGGAGGGATTGGAAGAATCCTTTTTGCCGTAGCGGGAGGGACGATCCTGTTTTGCCCCATGAGGAGTGTGAACGGCGTGCTCGCCGTCCTCTTCGGGGCGGCACTGGTTTACTTGTTGCTGAAAGGAAGACAGAGTCAAAAAGAGGTTCTAGAAACTCCAAATTAGGTGCATAACTTGGTTGCTGAGGGCCATCTTGGAAAAACGAGCGAAGAGTAAAGCTTTCATGGCAGGGGGCATTGGCCCCGTGTCCATCAAAAACCGTTTGGTACGTGCAGCCACATTTGAGCAAGGCGCAACAGACAAAGGAGAGGTAACGGACTTCCTCGTTGAACTCTACCGGGCTCTTGCCAAAGGGGGCGTTGGGCTGATTATTACAGGTCATGCAGCCGTTCACCCTCGGGGGTATGGGAACCCCAGGATGATGCGAATTACGGATGACACCTATTTGCCGGGCGTCAGCAGAATTGCCAAGGCGGTACACGAAATCGGGAATGACTGTAAAATTTTCCTTCAATTGAATCACGCAGGCCGGCAGCAAGCCCGGCCGGAGTTATCAAACTGGGCGGTGGCCCCATCACCAGTTTTCGATCCTCTGATGCAGAGAACTCCGCGAAGTCTTTCAGTCGAAGAAATTGAAGAAATTGTGGAATGCTTCGCTTTGGGGGTGCTTCGAGCCAGAAAAGCCGGATTCGATGGCGTTGAAATCCATTCCGCTCATGGATGGCTTATCAGTTCATTCCTCTCGCCACACAAAATAAGCGTGAAGATGCGTACGGAGGAACTACCGAAAATCGGCTGCGTATTCTTGCAGATATTTTCAGTCGTTCGAGGCGGCTCGTTGGGGACGACTTTCCCATTATCGTCAAAATGAACACCGAAGATTTCATGCCCGGCGGTATGGGCGTTGACGAGTCCGGAAAGGTTGCAGTCCTCCTGGAAAAGATTGGCTTTTCAGCTCTTGAGATGAGCGGCGGAATGTGGACCAATCTTACACGCACGGAAGCTGAACTTGGCTGGAAACCCCTTCCGATACCGGAAGCGCGCGTCAATATCAGGAAGAAAGAACAAGAGGCGTACTTCTGGATGAATGCCTGCGAAATAAAAAAAGGAGTGGACTTACCTCTAATTCTCGTGGGCGGCATACGATCTCTTTCAAAAGTGGAGGAGATACTGGCGGAGGGCAGTATTGACTTCTGCGCCATGGCTCGACCCTTTATACGGGAACCTGATCTCCCCAACAGGTGGAGGAGCCAAAGTCCGCAAAAAAAAGCCACTTGCACTTCGTGTAATGCCTGTCTACCTTTTCCTGGTCGCCATCTGGAGTGTCGTATCGAGGAGAAGAAATACAAAGGGGGTAAGCATCTCTTGGAGATGTTTCCTTTCTTCAAGAGGTGAGGGGAGAAAATGTGCCAGAGGCTAGAAGTACTCCTGGAAAAGAATCGATCTTCATCGTGACTTTACCTGCGAAATCCGCGAGTTCGTAACCCGTCTTACGTCGAATCGTCTCTTTTTTCTTTGATCAACCATCGAGTACGGATTACTGCTCTCTGTACGTACTGGACAGAGGTCTATACATCGAGGGACATCCGGTTAATAACCAGAAAGCTGGCTGAGGCCCGAAGAACCTCACCCTCTGCTGATTCAAGAGCAAAGAATAGCGATCCGGCGAATCGCTTCCGTGTCGGTCACCTTGCCTCCAGGGCATTCCCATATTTCTCACGATCGCCTGGCCTCGCAGCAGATTCGGGAAAATCCTGTCGTTCGGATTGAAGGATTTCCCCTTGAGGTAATCCCTAAGTTGACCGGCAACCGCCTGAGGAATAAAGACGGTCTCTACATCAGAGGTAAGACCTGTGCACGGGCTGATGTCTCATCGACGCTGACTAGGGCTCGCGCTGTAAGGGCCTCTTGGAATTGGTTCGATACGCGCAGGATAAAGGGAGCAGAGGTAGGATGGATCGAGGTTCTCTTAGCTGCCGCCGCTTGAGCCCCATACCGGTTGGCGGGTTTCCAGCAATGCGGATAAAATGCGACAGATTCAAGGCTTTGGCTTTTGCTCGTCCTTGTACTCGGCGGACCCTTCACGTACGCCCAAGGGCAGTTCCTGCCTCTGTCCCAGTTCTTCGTTGATGACGACAAGATTGCCATCGTCCTCGACCTCGAGTTGCGCATTCGCGTTCAGCAATTCAATGCCGTACACGGTTCCATCCGGAGCGATGTCCACATTCATCTCGTCACTCACCCGAATGGTATCCACCTGCTCCGTCTTCTCGTGCAGACGCAAATAGGCAATGTTGTGTCTGGGATCATATGTCAATTTCATGGGCGTTGACTCCTCCTCAATCAAAAGTACCTTACTACCACCGTGATGACAAGCCACCCATCTTCCTCAACGGCGAATGCCTCAATCTGTTTTGTTCTGTATGGCCGACCCCGCCATTCACCATCTAACGGGAAGTTGCGCCGAAAGCCGGTCCGCCCGAATTTTGCCGGGAATCGTTCCCCCTCGCGCACTGTGGCGATCACTTCCTCGTCTGTTGCCCCGCGCTCTGCAGCACGTTCCTTCGCGTGTGGATGCAGTCTTACCTCCATTTGTTGCTCTGTCCCCTCTAAGAGCCTAGTAGACGGTCGGGAGAGGACGACTACCAGGCTTTCAGCCATCAGGCGTGGATTAGGACCCTAGTGTGGGTCTGACTGCAACGATTTGTCCCCTGGCGGGATTGACTCAGTCACAGGCGTCAACTTGAAAATCCGGGCCAGTATCGAGGCCGCTTCGACGTCTCCTCTGCGCAATGCATCCCGGACATCGTCAAGGTTGTAAGCGTCTTCGAGGGAAAGATATGGCGACCAACCCTCATCCGCTTCGCTCAGGTCAACATCGATCTCTGCAACGTCCCTTCGTGAACAAGTTTGGTGCGTTTTCTCGTTCTCACTCCCTCCTCCTTCGAATATCCCGTTGCCATCGCCCAGTGTCTGGGCGATACGCCGTGACCAAGACGGCTGGTGACGAGAAGTTCAAGGATTCTGTTTCATGTTACACTCATGCAGCAACTCTAACATCATACAGCATTTTCATCAAGATGACGTGCCCCGGACGGGGATGGCCGAGAAAAATCCAGAAGGTTATGCCAGTACCCATTCAAAGCCCCCCTGAGCACGTACAGCTGCTCTCAAAGTGCACCCTGGACTGACCTAAAGACGTGCCATATCGTGAACGTAAATGAAAGACGGGATATTTCAGGGTCGATTATTTCTTTATCCAGCTTACGGCTGAAAGTGACGGCTGACAGCTCCATCCAGAATCACTACACTTGTTGTCCGCATGTGGTCCTTTTCCAGACTTCCCTGCCCTTCTTGAAAACGCGCTCCACATGGTTGATCCCGAAATGGTAGGAGAGATGGCGGTAATCGGGAATATCGAGGAGGAGGAGGTCCGCCTGTTTGCCCGGTTCGAGGGAGCCCAGGGTGTCCTCCCTGCCGATGGCACGAGCAGCATGCCTGGTGATTCCAAGAATGCATTCCGCCGGGGTCATACGCATCTGGGTGCAGGCAATGGTGGTTATCAGGGGCAGGGACTGGGTCATGCACGACCCCGGGTTGAAATCCGTGGCAAGTGCGACCGCCAACCCCTTTTCGATCATTTTCCGGGCGGGGGCATATCTGCCCATGAAGAGGAAGAACGCGGTACCGGGCAGGAGTGTTGCGACCACCCCTTTTTCCGCCATCATCTCCATCCCCTTCTCACTGGCAAAGAGGAGATGGTCAGCGGAGACCGCGCCCACTTCCGCGGCAAGCTCCGATCCTCCAAGGGGGGTCAGTTCGTCTGCGTGGAGTTTCGGCCGAAGCCCAAGCTCCGCACCCTTTTCCAGGATTCGCCTGGATTCCTCAAGGGAAAAAACCCCCTCTTCACAAAACACATCGCAAAAAGAAGCAAGCTTTCTCGAAGCCACTTCAGGGATCATCTCATCGATGACCAGCTGCACATAATCCTGCTTCCTTCCTGCATATTCGGGCGGAATCTCATGAGCGCCCAGGAAGGTCGAAACTATATCCACCGGGTGCTTTCGATCAAGATCCCGAAGCACTTCGAGCATCCTGATCTCATCGGCGACCGAGAGGCCGTACCCGCTCTTGGCCTCGACCGTGGTCGTTCCCAGCGAGAGCATCTCCTCCAATCGTCTTAACCCAAGATCCCTCAAATCCTCTTTGCTCGCGGTTCTGGTATTCTCGACGGTCGATTTGATGCCTCCGCCCGCTTGTGCGATCTGCTGATACGTTGCGCCCTTGATCCGGAGTTCGAACTCAAGCGCCCTCGATCCGGCGAACACAGGGTGGGTATGGGAATCGACAAAACCAGGGGTGACGACCTTTCCACGCGCGTTGAGCCTCTTTCCACCGGCTGAAAGAACAATATGCCTGCCGATCTCCCGATCAGGTCCTGCCCAGACGATGCTCTCGCCTTTGACCGCTACGGAACCGTCGGGTACCAACCCGAGTTTGTCCTCAGCCGTTTTCGCATTTTCCCCTGGGGCCAGGGTGAGAAGCTGGTCGGCCCTTTCCACAATGAGATCCGCTTCGATCTTCATGAAATGCCCATCTTCTCCATGACAACCGCAAGGATCTGTTCTTTCAGCGCCTCTCCCTTTTCTTTCAAAAGCTTCAGGTCGTTTTCCATCCCCTGGTTGTATTCCCTGTCGCTGATTCTGGAGGTGTTCACCCGCACGTTCAGAATGGCCCCTTCCATTGCAGCATGACCGAGGAGCCCCCCCACCCCGCCGTCAGTGATCGCGTTCGGGTTTCCATCTTTAACCACCTGGAGGCAGATCTCCAGCGCTCTCACGCTTGCCTTTGCCGTGAGAAAGGGGACATCCGCCGCCTTCTTGAGCCTCTTCTGGATTTCAATGGATCTCTTTTTCTTCTCCTCGTCATTGCCTTTAGGCAGCCGATAAGCCTCCATCACCTCCTGGTAAACGCGGCTGTCTTCCGCGACCGCAGAAAGGAGCTCTTGCCGGCAGGCATATGCCGCGTCCCTGATCCCGGCCATTTTTTCTTGCCGATCCTCGAACCCCTTTCGGTTCAGGGTGAGATTGGCGACCATTTCGACAAGAGCGGAGGCGAGGCTTCCTGCAAGCGCCGATACGCTTCCGCCGCCGGGAGTCGGGGTCCCGCCGGAAACCGCATCGATGAATTCCGAGACGGTCTTTTCTTTTTCCTGCTTTTCGATTTGTCCCATGATTGCTCCTGTCGTTTTCTACTCGGGAAGAAGATGGGTTTCGATCACCTGCCTGGAAGTGAATCCGCTCATTTTGAGGCAGTCGCGGGCCACATCCTCGAGCGCTTCCAGGGGAACCAGGCCTATCAGTTCAGTTTCAGCGATCTCCACGCCAGTCCCCGCAAGTTCTTCCCTGATAAATGAAACGACCATGGGAATGGAAGCCTTTTTGAAATTCGTGAGGTTCATCGAGACCTGCACCATTCCCTTCTCTTTCAAGTCAACGCCGAGGGCCTGTACGGTAGGGATCCCGCCGCTTGACTCCCGGATCTTCTTTGCAAGCTGTTTCGCAAGGGCCAGATCGCTGCTCTGCAGATTCACATTGAAGGCGATCAGAGGAAACCTGGCGCCGACCACGGCCGCTCCCGATTTCGTATTGAACTCATGCGGCCCGGCGTCCGGACGCCATTCTGCCTGTCCAAGTTTCACCGCCAATCCTTCGTATTCGCCTTTCCGGATATCGGCAAGCTTTCTCCTGCCGGGCACGGTGGCGGATTCTCCATAATAGTACACCGGGAGCCCTCCCCTCCTGCCCAGTTCTTCGCCAAAACGGCGCGAGAGACCGACCGTCTCCTCCATCTCCATACCCCTGACAGGAATGAAAGGGACCACATCCACTGCCCCGATGCGTGGATGAGCGCCGCTGTGGGTTCGCATGTCGATCAGCTCCAGGGCTTTGAGGCAGCACCGAAGGGCGGCTTCTCTCACCGGTTCCGGCTCGCCCAAGAATGTCACGACCGAACGGTTGTGGGCCTCATCAGAGGAGTAATCGAGCAGTTTCACCCCGGAGACACGCGTCACCTGGCGGGCGATTTCCTCAACCTTATCCCGATCCCTCCCCTCGCTGAAATTCGGAACACACTCCAGTATCTTCAAGAGGGATCACCTCACCATGGGCAGCTTGATGCCCTTTTCCCGGGCGGTTTGGATGGCGGCCTCGTACCCGGCATCCGCGTGCCTCATGACCCCGGTTCCAGGATCGGTGGTGAGGACCCGAAGGATTCTCTCTTCGGCATCCTTCGTGCCGTCGCACACCACGACCATTCCGGCATGAATGGAGTATCCGATGCCCACACCGCCGCCGTGATGCACCGAAACCCATGTCGCGCCCGCTGCCGTATTGAGCAAGGCATTCAGGATAGGCCAGTCGGCAATGGCGTCGCTTTTATCCATCATCCCCTCTGTTTCCCTGTTGGGGGAAGCCACGGAACCCGCGTCCAGGTGGTCGCGACCGATCACGATGGGCGCCTTCAGCTCTCCACTGGCCACCATGTCGTTGAACACCTTGCCGATGCGGGCCCTCTCCCCATACCCGAGCCAGCAGATGCGGGCCGGAAGACCCTGGAACTGCACCTTCTCGCGGGCCAGGCTCATCCAGCGCCGGAGCGATTCATTCTCCGGAAACTCGCGCAGAACCGCTTCGTCCGTTCTGTAGATGTCTTCAGGATCGCCGGACAGAGCCGCCCAGCGGAACGGGCCTTTTCCTTCGCAAAACAGGGGGCGGATGAATGCCGGCACAAACCCGGGGAACTGAAACGCATCCTCAACCCCTGCCTCAAAGGCGTGCGCCCGGATGTTGTTCCCATAATCGAACACCACTGAACCCCTTTTCTGGAAATCGAGCATCGACCGGACATGAATGGCCATGGACTGCATGGACCGTCTCACATATTCATCAGGGTCTTTCCGACGCAGCTTCAGGGCTTCCTCGAGCGTGGTGCCGCCGGGCACATATCCATTGAGAGGATCGTGGGCCGACGTCTGATCGGTGACCAGATCGGGCACAATCCCTCTGCGCACGAGCTCCGGCAGGACTTCCGACGCGTTTCCCACAAGGCCGATCGACATCGCGATTCCCTTGGCCCTGCCCTCCATGGATCTGTTAAGGGCATCATCCAAATCCGAAGCCATTTCATCCAGGTATCGTGTCTGGAGACGCCTCAGGATTCGATCCTGGTCCACTTCCACAGCCAGCAACACCGCGCCGTTCATGGTGGCTGCAAGGGGCTGGGCACCGCCCATTCCCCCGAGCCCTGCGGTCAGCACCAGTCTCCCCTTGAGGCTTCCGCCGAAATGTTTCCGCGCCGCCGAGGCAAAGGTTTCATACGTCCCCTGCAGAATCCCCTGGCTGCCGATGTAGATCCAGCTCCCTGCCGTCATCTGGCCGAACATGGTGAGTCCGAGCCCTTCCAGCTCCCTGAACTTCTCCCAGGTCGCCCATTTCGGCACCAGCATGGAATTGGAGATGAGGACCCGGGGCGCAAAGGCATGGGTCCGAAAGATGCCGACCGGTTTCCCGGACTGGATCAGGAGGGTCTCATCCCCTTCCAGGTTCTTGAGGCTTTCGACGATCCTCTGGTAGCATTCCCAGTTGCGTGCGGCCTTGCCTGACCCGCCGTAAACAATAAGCTCATCCGGTTTTTCAGCCACTTCCCGGTCCAGGTTGTTCATGAGCATCCGCATGGCGGCTTCGGTCTGCCAGGTCTTGCAGGCGAGCTTCGTACCCGTCGGCGCGGAGATGTTTAACTTCAGCGAGATCTCAGGTATCGCTGCGGTCCTTTCAAGGACCTTGACCGGTCGTTTGTCTTCCATGTCACTCCACCTCTGCATAGATCAAAGACTGTTTTGTACTTCGATATTCCGGGCTTCGGATCAGCCTAGGCCCCACCGAGATACGCCTTTTTAACGAGCGGGTCAGCCGAGAGACTCTCGCTGGTATCGCTCATGACGATCTCCCCGGTTTCCAGCACATACCCTCTGTCGGCTGCCGCCAGGGCTTTCCTCGCGTTCTGTTCTACGAGCAGAATCGTCACGCCCTTTTGGTGAAGGTTTTTGATCACTTTGAATGTTGCCTGCACATGGATCGGCATGAGACCCAGAGAGACTTCATCCATCAGAATCATTTGGGGCCTGGCCATCAGCGCCCTTGCAATGGCCAACATCTGCTGCTCTCCGCCGCTCAGGGTCTTCCCCACCTGATGCTGCCGTTGCTGCAGCACAGGGAAAAGATCATAGGCCTCCTGCATCCCGGCCTTCGCCCCGCCCTGCACGCTGTAACAGCCCATCATCAGGTTTTCATCTACCGTCAAATCCGGGAAGATCCTCCTGCCCTCGGGAACAAGGCTTATGCCCAGGAGCGCCCGTTTGTGCGGGACCATGCGGGTAATCTCCTTCCCGCGAAAGAGGATTTCGCCGCGGCTGCATTTCACGAGGCCCATAACTGCGCGCAGGATCGTGGTCTTCCCTGCCCCGTTTGCACCGATGATGGTGACCAATTCTCCTTCCCGGACGGTAAAGCTGACCCCCTTCAGCGCCAGGAATTCGCCATAAGAGACCTCGATCCCCCTCGCCTCAAGCATCATCCGTTTCCCTCCCGAGATACGCCTCGATGACCACCGGGTCCGAACGGATCTCTTCAGGACTTCCTTCTGCAATCTTTGTCCCGTGGTCGAGGACTACGATCCTCCGGCAAAGATCCATGATCACCTGCATGTTGTGCTCAATGAGAAGGATGCCGATACCCTGCTCTCGAAGGGAGCGGATCAGGACCATGAGCTGTGACGATTCTTCAAAACGAAGACCGGCGGACGGTTCGTCGAGGAGAAGCAGTTTCGGGTTGATCGCAAGGGCTCGTGCGATCTCCAACCGTTTCTTGAAGCCGAGCGGCAGATTTCTGGCCTCTGTGGCGCGGTAAGGGAGAAGCCCGCTTCTCTCGAGGATCGACTCTGCTTCGGCCGTAATCCTTTGGTCTTCGAATCGCCTGATGCATCCCCGCAGGGACGGGTAATACTTGTGGCCCAGGGCGACGAGCACGTTATGCAGCACATCCATGTTCTGAAAGGGCCTGACGATCTGAAAGGTGCGGCCGATTCCCAGCCGGCTGATCTGATGGGTCTTCAGGCCGGGAATGGATCGTCCTTCGAAGCGGATCTCACCGCCGCTCGGTGGATAGATTCCGGTGATCATGTTGAACAGGGTGGTCTTGCCGGCGCCGTTCGGCCCGATCACCCCCAGAATCTCCCCCTGCTCACACGCGAAGCTCACCCGGTCCAGCGCTTTGAGGCCGTCAAATTCCTTGCTGAGGCCGTCTATTTCAAGGAGATGCATGTCCGCTCTCCTTCTTCAGAACGGTTGCGCACATTCGCTTGAAACCGCGCGTGAGGAATGAACCGGATCCCAGAAGGCCGCCGGGCTGAAAGCGCATCATGGCGAGAAGCAGTATCCCATACAGGAACGTCCTGTAATCCATAATGGGCCGGAAGACTTCCGGGAGCAGGCCGAGAATGACAGCGCCGACCACAGGCCCCCAGCGCGTTCCGATCCCTCCGAAAACCACCATGCTCAGGATGAAGATCGACTGACCGAATCCGAAGTTCTGGGGCATTATGAATGTAAGGAAATGGGCGTAGAACCCTCCGGCCAGGCCGGCGATGCCGCTGCCGAGCACAAAGGCCAGAACCTTGAACCGCACCACATCCACACCCATTGTCTGGGCGGCCTGCTCGTCCTCCCGGACCGCGGACCATGCCAGTCCGATCCAGGATCGGCCCAGTCTTCTATCCAGGAGCAGGAGGAGAAGAAAGACCGCAACGATGAGAAGAAGATACTCGGGTTTGGTCATCTCCCGGCCGAACCACCTCGGAAGGTCGATGGAGCCGATGCCCATGGCCCCGCCGAAAAAGGGGATATAGAGGAATACCGCCTCGATGACGAAGTTGATCCCCATCGTGGTAATGGCGAGGAAATCATCCCGCACCCTCAGGCAGGGAATCCCCAGAATTGCCCCTACCATGCCTGCCACGACCGCAGCTGCAGGCACATCCAGCCAGAAGGGAAAGCCTGCCTCCGTGTGAAGCAGAGCGGAGGTATAGGCCCCGATTCCGAAGAAGGCCGCATGGCCGAGTGAGATCTGGCCGGCATGGCCCGTGATCACATTCAGGCTGTGGGCCAGCATGGCATAGATGGCCAGGGTGATGAGGATGGTTATGGTGTAGGAACTGATCATGACGATTTTTAGTGTTCAGGTTCAAGATTCTGCCACAAAGACACAAAGACACCAAGAAACCCTTTTTACTCTTCTTTGTGTCTTGGTGCCTTGGTGGCAGACGTTTCGACTACGCCTTCCCGAGCAGGCCATACGGCCGGAACATGAGCACAAGGATCATGGCGAGAAAGGCCACGGCATCTCTCGGGAACGGCACCGCCAGGATCCCGATGAAGAATGTTTCCGCCAATCCGACCACAAACGAGGCGAGAACGGTTCCGGTAATGGACCCCAGTCCGCCGAGCACGACGATTGCAAGCGCCTTGTAGGCAGGGATGCTGCCCATGGTCGGCCATACCTGGTTGTCATACACACCGATCAGCACGCCTGCAGCGCCGGCCATGGCGGAACCGATGAGGAAATTCATGGCAATGATGGCGCCCACGTTTACGCCGAAGGCCGAAGCGGTTTCCGCATCCTGCGAACACGCGCGCATGGCGAGCCCTGCCCTGGTCCTGGTGAGAAAAAGCCAGAACACAATGAGGATCACAAAGGTGACCGCCAGGATCAGCACCTGTGTGCCGGTGAGCCGAAACGCGCCGACGGATACACCCCAAGGCCCGATGGGTGCATTGAATGCGAGCGTATGGGGGCCGGCAGCGATGCGGAAGGTCTCTTCCATGGCCGTAAAAAGGCCTATCGAGACGATCAGCGGGGCGATCCTGGGCAAATGAAGGAGGGGCATGTACAGGAATCGCTCGACCAGATATCCTGCAATGGCGGCCCCCGCCATTCCTGCGGCAAGAGATGTCCAGAGATTACCTATCAGATGGAATGAGGCAAGCCCCACATATGCGCCCAGGGTATAAATTCCCGCATGCGCCACATGCAGGATCCGCAGGATCCCATAGACCATGGTGAGGCCAAGGGAAATCAGGGCGTATACGCTGCCCACTGCGATTGCATTTGCCAGTTGCTGCAAGAGCATGGGAAAACGTGTCCGTGAAAGGGTGTTTTCGTAAAGCGTGTCCGCGCGCGATCCGTCATCCGCTACGGACACGGTTCACGTCTTCAGGCTCACTTCTTCGTAGGTGGCGTGATGACTTCGGGATTGTCGACAACTCCGGCCTTGCGGAATCTCCCTTCCTTCACCACCTGGATCTGAACGGGTTTGACCACCTCACCCTGTACGAATCGGCTGATCTTGCCGGTGAGCCCGTTGTAATCCTTCGTCTCCAGAAGCGCTTTCTGAATGGCCTTTGCATCGGTCCCGGCCTTTTCAATCGCGGAGACGAGAATCATGAAAGCATCATAGCTCGAAGCGCCCACCATGTCGGCATCGTGGCCGTAGGCGGCTTTGAAGTTCTTCAGAAAATTCTGAACGAGCGGCCTGGGGTCGTCGCGATCCAGGTTGGTGGCAATGATCACACCCTCGGCGGCAGGACCGGCAAGCTCAATGAACTTCGGAGAATCGAAACCCTCCTCGCCCAGGATCTGAGCCTTGATTCCCAATTCACCCGCCTGGCGCACGATGGAGGCGGCCTCATTGTAATAGCCGGCCGCAAAGATCAGATCGGGGTTTTCATCCTTGATCCTTGTGAGATACGGCCGAAAGTCCTTCTCACCCGGGAATTTGTACATCTGCTTGGAAAGAACCGAGCCGCCGAGCTTCTGTGCCCTCTCTGCAAACCCTGCTGAAATGGCGCGGCCGAAATCATTATCCATGGAGATGATGGACATCTTCTTCGCCTTCAGTTGCTTGACCGCGAACTCCGCGGCAGCCGCCCCTTCGATCTCGCCCAGGAACCCGTTCCTGAACATGAAATCGTTCGTCTTCTTTTCCTTGGGGTCCCAGGTCACATCCGGGTGCACCGCATACCCGGCCACCATGGGCATTCCGGCTTTCTGAAAAATGGGAGCGGTCACCCGGGTGGGACCGCTGTAGGAACCGCTCACCACGCCGACCACCTTGTCCTTCTCGATGAGCTTGTTCGCAATAGCCACCGCTTCCTCGGCCTTTAGACGATCGTCATACACAATGAGCTCGACCTTTTTCCCTTTGATTCCCCCGGCGGTGTTAACCTCTTTCAAGGCCAATTCGACGGCATCCTTTGCACTCGCCCCGTCTGCAGCGGCAGGACCGGTGATCGGCGCAAAGAACCCGATCTTGATGGAATTCTGAGCCGCGGCGGGCGAAATCCCGGAAAAGATGAAGATAGCAAATACCAGTAACATGAACCATCCGACTCGTTTGCTCATGGCACGCCTCCTTTCAAGTGGTGGGGATATGTCCGTTTTCCTGTTCGCGGTAAGGACCGATTGACTATAGGGATATATACAAGTTAGCTCCTTTGTCAATCGAAAATTCAGACCGGAAAAGGCGTGGTCATTGCCGGCAAGGTTCCACTCGTATGAGTAAACTATTCCAATGACTTTGCTGCATCTGAGTCCCGCCTCTCAGATCTGCCGGCTGGGCCCTCCATGCCGGGAATTCCGCGTAAGTCGCCAGGGAACTTGACTATGGAGCGACAAGTTGTATATATGAATTTGTCCTCGCATGGAGATCCGCCGCCAGCGGACCTGCGGTGCCATTGATCAGAAAAGGGGTTCGAGTGAAAGCAAAGGGAAAACCTTCCAGGAAAAAGAAAGCGTCCGCCGGCGACAGCCTGCCCCTCTATCAGAAGGTCAAGGTTTTTGTTCTCGATGGAATCAACTCCGGCACATGGCCTACGGACAGCCGCATCCCTTCCGAGGCCGAACTGATGAAGGCCTGCGAAGTCTCGCGGATGACTGCAAACCGCGCATTGAGAGAGCTGACCCATGGAGGATACCTGATGCGCAGGCAGGGGGTGGGCACGTTTGTGGCTGCGCGCAAGCCGCGCTCCGCGCTCCTCGAGATCAAGAGTATTTCGGAAGAAATATTGGAGCGAGGCGGGACCTATACCAGCAGAGTGCTCCTGCACTGCTCTGAGACCGCTTCTCCGGACCTGGCAATTGCGATGAACCTGAGAGCGCAGGCCCTGGTTTTCCATACCGTTATCATCCACCTGGAAAACGACACTCCGGTGCAGTACGAAGACCGATATGTGAATCCGTCCGTGGCCCCGGATTACATCCAGCAGGATTTCTCCTCCATGACGCCGAGCCAATACCTCCTGGATGTGGCGCCCCTCACCGAGGCCGAACACATTATTGAAGCGGTCATTCCCGACAAAAAGTGCGCGAAACTTCTCCGGATGCAAAGCAAGGAACCCTGCCTCCTCGTGCACAGGAGAACCTGGACCTATAATGTTGTCGCGACCAAGAGCAGGCTCATGTATCCCGGGTGCCGGTACCAGATCGGCGGCCGGTTCAAGCCTTCTGACGGGTTAGGGCTGGCAGTGGCCTGAGCGCGGGTGGGGGCGGCAGGAATCCTCGATTCTATGGGGAGAGCAGGACTTGATCCCCGAAGCGATCGGCAAGGGCACGTGTCAGCGCATCCGCGTCGGACGGGTCCTTGAACTCCACCATGAGCTCTCCTTTTTCGCCCACTACGAGCCTGCCGTGTTCCTCGACCACCGGGGCTATTTCAGAAGGGTCGACCGTCCACCAGCCCCTGGTGCGCATCAGGAGTTCCCGACCTTTCAACCTGCGGGCCGTTACCAGGTCGATCGTCCGGAACCAGGCATCCCAGCCGATCTCGGCAGGCGCTCGAAGAACCGGGCTCACAGGATCATGATAGATCCTGCACCGGCCGAAAAGCCGAAGACGGATCATTCCCCGGACTCCTTCACAAGCGACTCGATCTCCTTGTCGCTCTGAAGGACGATCTTATCCAGGCTGACTCCATCCACTCTCATTTGCGCGGCCAGGCAGTGGAGGTAAACGACTGCCATCCTTTGCTCGGACAGCTTTATGTTTTTGCCGGAGGCGATCCTCCAACATCTTTCGAACCGCGACAGGGCTTTTTCGCGCCAGCCCCGAAGCCGGGGATCATGGGGGTCGATCCCCAGGGCTGAAAGAAAACTTTTCTGCACCTCCTCCATTTGGACGAAGATCCGTCGCATGGTCCGGACGGCAGGATCCTTTTCCCATTCATCGATCACGCTCATAACTCCTCATTTCTTCGCTTCGCCCCACCTTCCCACAAAAATTCAAACCGCCAAGACGCCAAGCACGCCAAGGAAGACTTTTGCTTTTTTCATCTGCCGGGTACCTGCAGATGAAAAAGCAAATCTTTGCGTTCGTCTTAGCGTACTTTGCGCCTTCGCGGTTCAATCCGGTTCCTTTTGGATCCTTGCGCCTTCTGTCAGTTGCCCGGGAGTGATTTTGTAGAGCGCGTCCAGCAGAGCTACCTGGTAGCTCCCCGGTCCATCGGCCTTTTCGGCAGCCTTTTCGCCGGCCAATCCAAAGTACGCGAGTGCAGTGGCCGTCGCCCTCACAGGATCCTTGTCCACAGCGAGAAAGGCGCCGATGATCGCGGTTGCGGTGCATCCGGTTCCGGTCACGCTCTGCATCAGCTCATGGCCGTTGTGAACGCGCAACTGCCGTCTGCCGTCGGTGACAAGATCCACGGCGCCCGTGATGGCGAGGGTGGTCCCGAGTTCGCGGGCAAGTTCCCCGGCGGCTTCTTTGGCCTCATCCACCCCGTGGACGGAATCCACGCCTTTGGTGCCGGCGCCGCTTTCCGCCAGGGAAAGAACCTCTGAACCGTTGCCCCTGATCACCCGGATGGAGAGTTCCCTGATGAGCCGCTTTGCGGATGCTGTCCTCATGCTCGTGGCTCCTGATCCGACGGGGTCGAGAATGATTGGGATCTCCATCTCATTGGCGCGCTTTCCTGCCCTTATCATGGAGTCGATCCACTCCAGGGAGAGGGTCCCGATGTTGAGGACCAGAGCGCCGGCAAGAGCAACCATCTCTTCCACCTCGTCCTTGGCATGGGCCATTACCGGCGAAGCGCCGATGGCCAGCAAGGCATTGGCCGTGCAGTTCATCACCACGAAATTGGTGATATTGTGGACAAGAGGCCTGGAGCGCCTCACCTGCTCCAGGTTGGCACCGGCTTTCTCCGCCAACTCGCGATCGAACATGACTTCTCCATGGGAATGTTGAGGGTTGTTTACAAAAACCCTGGAGTTCCCCTGTTGGAAACTTCATCAGGAGCCATAATGGTGTTCGTGCAACAAACAACCAACGGCCTTTTCTTCACTTGGACATTCGACATTGGATATTCGATATTCTGCGGTTCTCTTTACCCGAAATGGTCCCATCCCTTCGGCTCGATCCGCCGCTCGCTCCCGTCCCCGCCGATCAACCGGATTTGCTGAGCAAACGGGGTTATCTTTCCCACCTCTGAGATGGATTCGACACCCGCCTCACTGAGAGCTGTAATCACCCCGGTCACATTTTCAGGAGGACATGTGACGATCAGCTCGTAGTCATCGCTGTTTCCCAGCATGAGCTCATAGGGATCCTCTCCAAACGCGCGCGCCGCGTCAATCAAATCCTGTTTGAGAGGGAGTTTATTCTGCTCGAGATCCGCGCCGGCGCCGCTCTCTTCACAGATATGTCCGAGGTCGCCCAGAAAGCCGTCGCTCGTGTCGATCATGGCCGTGGCAAGCCCGCTCAAAGCAATGGCTCTTCCTGCGAAGGCTCTGTGCCCCGGCACAAGATACTTCCTGACCAATGGATGGTCTTCCACCTGTTCCGTTCCTTTTTTCTCAAGGAGCAATCGCAGCCCTGCGCCGGACCGGCCGGGAAAGCCCGTGACCAGAATGGAATCACCCGGCCTGGCTGTCGAGCGTCGCAGGGATCTTCCCTCCGGGACCTCGCCAAGAAGAGTGATGTCTATGAACGGACTGTCTCCGACGCTCGTGATATTCCCCCCAATGATCGAAGCATGAAACGGATTCGGCTCGAAGAGGAATCCGCGATACATCTCTTCCACATCGGCATCGGCGGTTTTCGGTCTGAGACCCAGTGAAACGAGAGCATACAGGGGCGCCCCGCCCATGGCGCCGATATCGCTGATGTTCGATATCATGGCCCGACGCCCCAGGTCATGCGGGCTTATGCATTCGGGAAGGTAGTGCCGCCCCTCCACCATGGAGTCGCAGGTAACCAGTACCTCCTGGCCCGACCTCGGAATGAACGAGGCGGTATCATCCCCGATTCCCAAGACGACACCGCGGCCCGCAACCCCCTCCTTCAGAAGCAGATCCTTAAGCCTGCGGATAAGACCGAACTCCCCGATTTGCGAGATTCTCTCAGCCATGCGTTTCCCATCGCGTTATCCGCGCATTTTTCTCTCACAGAGTCCAGAGACAAGGACAAGCATTCCCCTGTGACTCTGCGACCCCTGGCGAAGCCCCGCCCATTGGCGGGACAGGCGCGCGAGAGATGCTCTTTCTTAGCCGGAGGAAAAGACCGCTCGGACGAGTTCCCTCACCGCTTCCTCAGGATTCTCCCGGCAGCAGACCGCGGAAATCACCGCCACACCCCAGGCCCCTGCCTTCATCACGTCTCCTGCATTGTCGGGGGTTATGCCCCCTATAGCCACAATGGGGATCGAAACTCTGGAAATCAACCCCTTGAGCGGCTCAATTCCACTTGCCGGCCCCGCGTCCGACTTGGAGGAGGTGGGATAGACCGGACCGAAGCCTGCATAATCGGCTCCTTCTTCCTGGCACTTCAGGATCTCCTCCAGGCTTCCGCCCGACCCCCCGATGATCCGATCCCTGCCAAGCAGGGCTCTGGCCATTGGAATCGGGAAATCGTCCTGCCCCAGATGAACCCCGTCGGCTTCGCACGCGAGCGCCACGTCCACCCTGTCATTGACCAGGAACGTCACCCCCGCGTTTCTGCAAACCTCTCTGATCTCGCACCCGGCTTCTATCATGGCGCGGGTGGATCCGGTCTTCTGGCGGAACTGAATGGTATCGGCCCCGCCTGCGATAGCCCTCCGGGCCAACTCGGCGTGAGAAAAGCGGGTCTGGACAACGACATCTGTGAGAATATGGATTTTTCCGATTTTTTTCACTGTCCTGCAACCTCCAGGATGAGTCGTTCCTGCTTCAATCGACCAATCGAACGAGGGTCGCGATCACGCACGGGGTCCGAATCACTTTCGCTTCGACAGAAAGGCGGAGCGCACCGCAGGGACCGCTGAGCTGTCGAGACTTTAAGGATGCTGAAAGGTGCCTACTCGCAGGTTGCTCAAAACTGCGCAGATGCAAGGCGCCCCGATGATGGGGTCCCACCCTTGGGTGGGGTGTCTGTGCCCTTGACGGACAAATTCTGAGGAGTGAGGCGTACGTGGCAGTACGCCGCAACGACGAAGGATAAGGGCAACGCCGCAGATGGGAGTTTTTCAGCAACCTGCTGGGACGGGACTAATCAAGCGTCTTCTGCAGGTTCACGCAATCGCTTCGATCAAAGCCAAGGGCTTTGAAAAAGGAGAGCAGATCGGTGGAATCCCATCGGACAGAGGTGAGAACATTTTTGATCTTTTTCTTCTTATAAAACTTGAAAATCTCCTCCGCGAGTCTTTTGCCGATTCCCTGTCCCATGCATTTCGGATCCACACCGAACATGGCAATCCAGGCGCAGCTGTTCAGACCGAAATTCCCGTGGGTGATGTAGCTGATCATATATCCCACAAGGTCTCCGCCCACCTCTGCCACAAAACTCGCATCCGTTTCCCTCTTGAGTTCTTCTTCGACAATCCTTTTGTAATCGAGGTTAGAAGCCTCCTTGGTAATGGCAGCGTCGATCCTGCCGATGCCGGCTGCGTCCTTCTTGCTGAGTCTCCTGACGATGATACTGGCCACTTTTTCCTCCCGGATCCGGACAGAATCCCTAGTCTATCCTGATGATCTTCACATGGTGTCCTACCCAATCTGGCGGGAGATAAATTCTGCCGCTGTTCCCGCTCAAACTCACCTTCTTTTCGAGCATCTCTTCGCCATACACTTCGAATTTTACCCTCCCCTTCCCCATTTCAAAGTTAGAGGGTTCCGGTCTGTCATTCTTCTCTTTCCGCACAAAGACCCCTTCCTTTCAAGATGTGAACCTGCAGCAATTGGTAAGTATCAGAGAAAGCCCTGAAAAGTCAACAAACACCCCAAAGGAACTCAATTCATCCGGCAAGGAGCGAAATCGCCCTGACAGCACGGACGATTTCAGTGAACAGCGGGATTTGCATGGCTTCCACGCGAGTTCGAAGCATCTTTATGGCGCTTGCGTCGCCGATCACCCACAGGGCTGCCGCTTTGCCGGTTCGCTGAAGGACTTCAAGCGCTTCCGAAAGGGGCGCCAATATGGTCGAGTCCACATAGGCATGAACGAAAATCGCGTCCACACATGGATCGTCAATGATCATCTCCAATGCCGTTCTGTAAGCACTCATCCTCCCTGTCCGCTCGATCGCCGGCCAGAGATCCACGGGATTTTCAATCTCCGCCCACGAGGGAAAGATCCGAGCGAGCGCACTCTTGCATTGTTCGCTCAGGAACGGGACTTCCATGCCTTGCTGAATGAGATGATCCGTCGCTACCGTGGCTGAAGCCCCGCTGAATGTGACAACACCTATCCTTTTTCCCCCGGTTTTTCCCTTCCACAGGGTGACGGCTTTTGTAAGATCGGCAAGTTCCAGGAAATCGAAAGCCCTGTGGATTCCTATCTGACGGAAGAAACCCTCGGCCAAGGCAGAGTCCTGGGCGAGACTGGCCGTGTGGCTCCTTGCAGCTTCGGCGCCGCGCGAAGTGGTACCGCCCTTGAGAAGCAGTACCGGTTTGTTCAATGCGGTGACCGCCTTGCGGAACCGGGCCGCATCCGAGACGGACTCCAGATACATGGCGACGACGGCTGTCTCCGGATCGTCGCGGAAGTACTCCAGGAGATCGCACTCATTCACATCGCATCGGTTGCCGATCGAGCAGGCCTTGCTCACGCCGAAATATCCCTCGTTCATGATCTGCACCAGAAATCCGGCGGAGAGCATCCCGCTCTGCACAATCAGCGAGACGTCGCCGCACCTTAGCCGACCCTGCCAGGCATCGGTGCGGATAAAGGAAGCGACCATCCCGGAACATCCGTTGACAATGCCCATGCAGTTCGGGCCCCATAACCGCATGTTCGCCTTTTCTGCAATCTCCTTGCATCGGTTCTGCAGCTCAAGACCTCTCTTGCCGGTTTCCGCAAATCCGGCGCTCTGGATCATGACCCTGCGGATCCCTTTGGAAGCGCATCCTTCAAGCACATCGGGTACCGACTCTGAAGGTACAAATATAATAGCAAGCTCAACCGCCTCGGGAAGATCCGTCACATCCCTGAAACATGGAAGCCCGCAGACTTCCCGGGAGCCGGGGTTGACAGGATAAAGCCTCTCCGAAAACTTCTCTTTAAGGTTGCTTACGATGGCGTACCCGCCCTTTCTCGGGTCCGACGATGCGCCGATAACCGCCACACTCTCGGGCTGCAGGAAGCTTTTCATAGTCAGAGAGGATTACCAGAATAGCATTGAGATTTCAACACGGTTGTAATACCGTCTCCCTCAGGACTGTAACACTTTGGCTCTATGAAACAGGGGTTGCCGGAGCTGGCCATGGGGGTCTTTTTTCAAACATGACACAAGAGAACCAAAAAAAAGAGATCCTTTCACAGATCATCCACGGAACCCCGATTCCTACCTTCGTGATCGACAGGCAGCACAGGATCACCCATTGCAACAAGGCCTATGAAAGACTGGCCGGAGCCCCCCTTGAAGAGATCATCGGAAGTCCCCCCCGGAGGTTCGCCAAACGGCTGTGGCTGGCAGACTTCATTGTGGACGGTGCAGCCGAAAAAGAAATCGCTTCCTACTATGGAAGCAGATACCGCAGATCCCCTTCCGTGGAAGGCGCTTATGAGGCCGAGGAGTTCTTTCCTGCGATCGGAGACAAAGGACGCTGGCTCTACTTTACCGCCGCACCCTTGATGGACGATGAAGGAAAGGTGATCGGCGCCATCGAGACGCTTCAGGATGTGACCGAGAGAAAAACCGCTGAAGAGGCCGTTCGAAAATCGGGAAGGCGATTCAGGGCGATGCTCGACTTCGCCCCTTACCCTGTAGTGGTCTTTACGCTGGAAGGGCTGGTCTCCTACCTCAACCCCGCATTTACCGAGACCTTCGGGTGGACTCTCAAGGAACTGGAGGGCAGAAACATCCCTTATGCTCCCCCCGGGTCGGAGCAGGAGACCCGGGAGCACATCCGGATGCTTTTGGAGCAGAAGGTCATCCTGCGCAGGGAGAGCAAGCGTTTCACCAGGGATGGGCGGCTCCTGAACGTGATTCTGCGGGAGGTGGTCTTCTCCGAACCCGGAGAAACGAAGCCTTCAGGGGTGATGGTGATCCTGAGGGATGTTACCCAGGAGAGGCGGATTGCGCGCCAGAACGAGGCGATGCTTCGCATCAGCATGGCCCTTCCCCGGTACCCGGACCTGGAGGATGTGCTCGATTACATCAACTCCGAAGTGAAGGATCTGTTGGGGACCGAGGGTTCTGTTGTGGTGCTTCTGGACGAGCACAAGGAAGAGCTCTTCGTGCTGGGGGCCGCCTATGACGACACCGAGACGCAGGAGAGAATCAAGGAGATCCGCTTCTCCATGGATCAGCTCATTGCCGGGAGGGTGATTCGAAGCGGGGAGCCGA
>PHBH01000039.1 GCA_002840535.1 Deltaproteobacteria bacterium HGW-Deltaproteobacteria-15
CGCGGCTGATTTCCAGATAGAAATACGTTTGACCGCTGAAGTGTAATGAAAACGAACGTGCGTTGGAGATGAAGCCCAGGTAATACCCCTCCAAGCCTTTTTTGTTTTTTAACTGTGTATCCGCGTTTATCCGTGTTCATCCGCGGCTGATTTCGATGAAGCAGAAACTCGCATTCCTTTTCGGTGGTTTCCTTCTCCTCGTGCTCATACTCGCAGGCGCCGGATACTTCTATTTCATCCGTTTGCCCATGCCGGTAACAAACGGGGAGCTTCGTATAAAGGGGCTTCAAAAATCTGTCACGGTGTACAGGGACAGATGGGGGGTCCCTCATATTTATGCCGAAAATGAGCATGATCTCTTCATGGCCCAGGGATATGTCCAGGCCCAGGACCGTTTGTGGCAGATGGAGATCAATCGACGACTCGCCGCTGGAAGGCTCAGCGAGATCTTCGGTCCCGATGGACTCGAGGCGGACAAGGCTCTGCGGTCCCTGGGCTTCATGCGCGCAGCGCGAGATGAGGTCGCTTCCTATCCTCCTGCGGCCATGGGGATCCTCAATGCCTTTTCAGCAGGCGTAAACGGTTTTATTGAATCGCGGGGGAACCGCCTCCCCCTGGAGTTCAGGATCCTGGGTATCGCACCCGAGCCCTGGAAGCCCGAGGACTCCTTGGGCTGGGGCAAGTTCATGGCCTATACGGGAGGGAAGAACTGGCAGGAAGAGATCGTGGCCGCCATGTTGGCGAAGGAACTGGGCGAAGAAAAGGCAAATGACCTGCTGAAAAGAGTCATGCCTGAAATGCCGGCAGCGCAGGGGAACATTCAGTTCGCCGCATTCGAACCGTCAACTGCCGTTCTGCAGAAAAGGTTTCTCCCGGTTTTCGGGGGGGCAAGCAACAACTGGGTTGTGCATGGCTCAAGAACCACCACAGGGCTTCCGCTTCTGGCCAATGACATGCACCTTCCCCTGACTGTCCCTTCTGTTCTCTACGAGATGCATCTTGCGGGCGGAGAACTTGACGTCGCCGGCGTCTCTCTGCCGGGCGTGCCTCTAATAATAGCCGGGCATAACAGTCACATTGCCTGGGGAATCACGTTTGCGTATACGGATGTCCAGGATATTTTCCTGGAGAGGTTCGACCCCGGGAATGAGGGGAGATATCTCTTCCGGGGCGAGTGGCTGGAACCCAGGGTTTTCAGGGAGGAAATCCGGGTAAAGGGGCGGGATGATCCCGTCATTCACGACATCCTGGTAACGAACCACGGCCCCGTTATCTCCCCGCTGATCGAGCAAGCCGAACAGATGGAGCTTGCCATTGCCCTGAAGTGGAGCGGTCATGACCCGGGGTCTACGACCAGCGGTCTTTACAGGCTCAATCATGCGCGAGACTGGGATGAGTTCAAGGGTGCGGCCGCGGAGTGGTGCGAGCCGGCTGTTAACCTGGTCTATGCGGATACACAGGGGAATATCGGCTATGTTCTTGGGAGTCGTGTCCCTGTCCGGGCAGGGGGCCATGGCCTTGGGCCATTCAAGGGGTGGACCGGAGAGTTCGAATGGACCGGATACCTGTCGCCTGATCAAAAGCCGTTCGTTCTCAATCCTGAAGAGGGGTATTTTGCAACGGCAAACAATGACGTGGTCGGCCCGGATTTCCCGCACTACCTCGCAGTGGACTATGCATCCGACAATCGGGTCAAGAGGATCCGCCAGGTCCTTCTGGAAAAGAGCCCGATTTCAAAGCAGGAGTTCAGAAAACTGCAGGGCGACCTCAAAAGCCTTGCTGCGCGCTCCTTCCTGGACGCAGTCCAGAGGGCTGAAGTAAAACACCCGGAGGGAGTGGCGCTCCTGGAGATGCTCCGCACCTGGGATCAGACCCTGCGGCCGGAGAGTGCAGGCGCCGCCGTTTACTCGGTGCTCTTCCGGAGACTCCTTCACAACACCTTCAAGGACGAACTGGGGCATCTGATGGATAGATTCTCAGGGATCGGGCTGATCGGGCTGGACCCTCTCACCCGTTTCGTAGAGCATAGCCGCACCATTCTCCTGAACCTCATGTCGGAGCCCGACTCTCAATGGTTCGATGACATCGACACCCCGGAAAAGGAGGAGTTGTCCGAAGTGCTCGAAAAAAGTCTGATCGAAACCAGTGCTTTTCTGAAAGAGAGTCTGGGGCCTGATCCTTCAACTTGGCGCTGGGGCAGGCTGCATTCCGTTGAGATGAAACATTTCCTTGGCCGGAGCAAGCCACTGGACAGCCTGCTGAACCTGGGGCCCTATGAAGCCGGGGGCGACTTCAGCACGGTGTGGCAGTCGAGCATGGTTCCGGGGATGGATTTCAGCCTGAAAGGATGGAGCGCTGCCAACCGCCATATCTATGACCTGAAAAACTGGGATGAAAGCCTTGGGGCCATCGTTCCAGGCCAGTCGGGAGTCCCCTTCAGCCGGCACTATGGTGACCAGATGGATCTCTGGCTGAACGTAGCGCATCACCCCCTCTCCTTTTCCCGTTCAAGGGTTGAGTCAGAGGCCGCAGCTACACTTGTACTGAAACCTGCATGGGAAACGCCATGAAATACTGCCCGAAATGCGGAACCGGACTGGTGCCGGTGGAAATGGAAAACAAGCGGCGCTTGAAATGTCCTCTGCCGTCGTGCGACTACGTTTTCTGGGACAATCCCGTCCCGGTCGTGGCTGCAATTGTAGAGACGGAAAGAGGGGTTATCCTGGTTCGAAACAAGAGCTGGCCCCCAAAGATGTATGGGCTCGTGACAGGTTTTCTTGAGAAGGGAGAGACCCCTGAGGCTGCCGTCCTTCGCGAGGTGAAGGAGGAGCTGAACCTGGACGGAACGATCGCATGCTTTGTAGGCCATTACTCCTTTTTTCAGATGAACCAGTTGATCCTTGCCTTCCATGTGGAGGCACAAGGGGAGATCGAGCTGAACGAGGAATTGGCAGAGTACCGGGTCGTCGATCCTTCTAGGCTGCGGCCGTGGTCCATGGGCACAGGTCTGGCGGTCAAGGATTGGCTGGAGAAATACAGAGGTCGGCCCCTGCGGGTTGATCGTACGGATGAGGGATGAATTAGTATTCTGTTAAGATGGACAGTGAGTGGATATGGCAGCTCGAAGGCTCTCTGGCAATTAGACGAATACCCCTCGCACATCTCTTCGTTTGATCTTGACACAATCAGCTGGTTTCACCTATTTCTAAGCCGCCCCAAACTCCATCATTACCGATGCAGGTTTGAGAAGCTCAGCTGAAAGACAATGCGAACCAGGGAGAAAGGCAAATTGGAAAAGAGAGATGTACGGGCGATCTTCTGCAACCGGACCCTGAATCTGAGGGCCATCCGTGCTATCGGTTACGACATGGATTACACGCTCATCCACTACCGGGTGGAGGAGTGGGAGCAGAGGAGCTACAATTACCTCAAAGAAAAATTCGAAGCCCGGGGATGGGCACTGAAGCGACTGAAGTTCGACCCTGCTCTGGTGTGCCGGGGGCTGATTGTGGACACGGAAGCGGGAAACCTGGTCAAGGCCAACCGGTTCGGATTCGTCAAGCACGCCCTCCACGGGACCGAGACGCTGCCCTATGAAAAGCAGCGAAAGCTTTATGCGCGGACCATCGTCGATCTTTCGGAGCCCAGATGGTTCTTTCTCAACACCCTTTTCTCCCTTTCCGAGGGCTGCCTGTTCGCCCAGTTGGTGGACATCCTGGACCGCAAAGGCCTGCCCGAGGTCCTGGGGTATTCGGACCTCCATCGTCTGGTCCGCGAAGCTGCCGACAGCGCCCATATGGAGGGGCGACTGAAAGGTCAGATCCTCAACGACCCCGACCGCTTCGTTGAGCTCGACCCCCAGATCCCCCAGACCTTGCTCGACCAGAGGCAGTCCGGAAAGAGCCTGCTCCTGATTACCAACTCGGAATGGGTCTACACGCTCAGCATGATGAGCTACGCCTTCGACCGGTTCCTCCCGGCGGGATTGTCATGGAAAGACCTGTTTGATCTCGTTATCGTCGGCGCCAACAAGCCGAGTTTCTTCACGATGCACAACCCGCTCTTCGAAGTCGTCAACGAGGAAGGGCATCTGATGCCCTGCATCGCGGGTTTCCGTCCGGGCATGACCTACCTGGGCGGGAGTGCGGCCCATGTGGAACGGCACCTGGGATTGTCCGGTGATGAAATCCTGTATGTCGGGGATCACATGTTCGGCGATGTCCGGGTCACCAAGGACATCCTGCGGTGGAGGACAGCCCTTATCCTGCGGGAACTCGAGTCCGAGATCCGATCGGCCGAATCCTTCCGCGAATCCGAACGGCGGCTCGCCGCCCTGATGGATCGGAAAGAAAGGCTGGAGTCCGAAGCCTGCCGGATTCGCCTGGAGTTGCAAAGAAGAAAGTTCGGTTACGCGCGCAGCTCCCGCCGGAGCCAGTCGGCACTCCAATCCACCCTTCTCCGGCTGCGCACCGAGCTCGCGGGCCTGGACCAGGAGATCGGGCCTCTTGCGAAGAGTTCCACTGAGCTGGACAACCAGCGGTGGGGTCTGCTGATGAGGGCCGGCAATGACAAGAGTCATTTGGCCTTCCAGGTCGAGCGATTTGCAGATGTGTACACCTCGCGGGTCTCCAACTTCCTGCGAGCGACCCCGTTCGTGTACCTGCGCTCTTCACGCGGAAGCCTCCCTCACGACCTCGCTCTGCCGGGCGGCCGGCCGCACACTCCCGCTTCGGACGAATCCCTTTGAGTCGACCGCCCATACACAGAAGACGACTCCTTATTGATTGAAATGTCAAATATAAGACTTGATTTTTCAAGGTAGGTCTTTCTTGTTTCGACCTGGAAAATCCCCTGGATCCTGCCCGCCTGGAACAACCCCAGCTCGCACTGGAAGACCTGACGGGACTCATCGTCATCGACGAGATCCAGCGCTTGCCCGATTTTTTTCCACTCTTGCGTTACTTGGTGGATCAAGGAAAAAGTCGCAAGTTCGTCATCCTGGGAAGCGCTTCTCGGGATTTGATTCGTCAGAGTTCGGAATCCCTGGCCGGGAGGATCGACGCCCCCCGATTGACCCGATCCATGAAGCCGGCCCGTTGAAGACCTCAGATTGGAGCGGCTGTGGGTCGTCTATCCCGGGAAACCAAGCTATCCTCTCACTGAAAAAATCCGGGTAATCCCCTTGCGGACATCCGCGATACCTGGAACTGCGGATAGCTGAGAACATAGACGTAACATCGAGCCATGAACACCGGCCTCATTCAAATTTCAAATTAATGATAGGGCGTGCAAGGTGAGTGCTGAACCAATCAAGGGGCGGATTCTGAACATACGCTTCGTAAACCAGCATGACGAACCTTAGGAAACACTTTTACAGCCGAAATACAGTGTTCACTCCATTTACTTGGTCTCTGGCAGGTGCTCTCTTTTTTTCAAATGAAACTCCATCTGCTAGAAGGAGAATCCTATGCCTGCAATTACAGTCAAAGACGGCACGCAGATTTATTACAAGGACTGGGGCAGCGGACAGCCCGTGGTCTTCAGCCATGGCTGGCCGCTGAGCGCGGACGCCTGGGAATCGCAGATGTTCTTTCTCGCATCGCATGGCTACCGCTGCATCGCGCACGACCGGCGCGGCCACGGCCGCTCCAGCCAGCCCTGGAACGGCAATGACATGGATACCTACGCCGACGATCTGGCGGAAATCTTCGAGGCTCTCAAGCTGGATAACGCGGTCATGATCGGCCACTCCACGGGCGGAGGTGAGGTCGCCCGCTATATAGGCCGCCACGGCACGAAGCGCGTGTCCAAAACCGTGCTGATGGGCGCGGTTCCGCCTCTCATGCTCAAGACTGCAGCCAATCCCGGCGGGCTGCCGAAGGAGGTCTTCGACGGGTTTCGCGCAGCGTATCTGGCCGACCGCGCGCAGTTCTTCCTGGATGTCGCAAGCGGCCCGTTCTTTGGCTTCAACCGGTCGGGCGCGAAGGTTTCCCAAGGACTGATCCAATCATGGTGGCTGCAGGGCATGATGTCGGGCCACAAGAACGCGTTTGACTGCATCAAGGCGTTCTCAGAAACGGATTTCACCGAAGACCTGAAGAAGTTCGATGTGCCGACGCTCATCATCCATGGGGATGACGACCAGATCGTACCTATTGGAGCCTCGGCGATGCTCTCGTCCAAGATCGTCAAGGATTCCACCCTGAAGATCTACCCGGGCGGCACGCACAGCCTCGGAGACACGAGCAAGGATCAGCTCAACGCGGACCTGCTCGCGTTCGTCAAGAGCTAGACAAGCCACGGAAGGCAAAAAATCGCACGATTCCTTAGCAAACATCATGCAGATGGTACTTCCTCGAGCACCTGAAGAGCTATAAGGGGTGGATTCCCATTTTCCTGACACGTCTGCATCTCAACATGGCAGATAAGGAGTGAGTATGAACAGCAATTCCAAGGCTGACACCAGCATGAAGAAAACGGCTCCGTTGCCAACAAGAAGTCGGATCACTCTCAAGGTCAATGGCGCAGTGAAGCAGATAGAGGTCGCCACCTGGACGACCCTGCTTGACGCCCTGCGCGAACACCTTGATCTGACAGGGACGAAGAAGGGGTGCGATCACGGACAGTGCGGGGCCTGTACGGTCCTGGTGAACGGCAGGCGCATAAACTCTTGCCTGACCCTGGCGATCATGCAGGACGGCGCCGAGGTGACAACGATCGAAGGGCTTACCGAAGGGGAAGTGCTCCACCCCTTGCAGCAGGCGTTCGTTGAGCATGACGGTTTCCAATGCGGCTACTGCACTCCAGGCCAGATCTGTTCTGCGAAGGGATTGATCGGCGAGGGCAGAGCGAAATCGCTGGATGACATACGCGAGCTGATGAGCGGGAACATCTGTCGCTGCGGCGCTTATCCCAATATCGTCGCCGCGATCGACCAGGTGATGCAGAGGAAGGAAGGGGGAGACGAAGAATGAACAGGTTTACCTACATCCGGGCCGACGACGTGGCGGGCGCCGTGCGCGAGATCGCCAAGGACGGCGAGGCCAAGTTCATCGCCGGTGGCACGAACCTGATCGACCTGATGAAGGAGAACGTAGAGCGGCCGAGCCGGCTGATCGACATCACCCGGATTGCCCTGAGAGATATCCAACCCGGTCCCCACGGCGGGTTGCGGCTCGGCGCACTCGCGACGAACACCGATGTGGCCTATGATAAAGGGGTCGAGCACCGCTATCCGATTCTCTCAAAAGCTATCCTGGCGGGCGCATCGCCGCAGCTCCGCAACATGGCCACGGTCGGCGGCAATCTGATGCAGAGGACGCGCTGCTGCTACTTCTACGACACGGCTACGCCCTGCAACAAGCGTACGCCCGGAGCCGGCTGCTCCGCCATCGCGGGGTTCAACCGCGCCCACGCAATTCTGGGAACGAGCGGGCACTGTATTGCCTCCCATCCATCGGACATGTGCGTCGCACTGGCTGCCCTGGAGGCGGTCGTCCATGTCACCGGGCCGGGCGAAGAGCGCGCCATCGCCTTTGCCGATTTCCACCGCCTTCCCGGCGACACGCCGAACATGGATACGAACCTGCGAACCGGCGAGATCATCACGGCGGTCGATCTGCCCGCGAAAGGCTTCGCGGAACACTACTCGTATCTCAAGGTCCGCGACCGTGCGTCGTACGCTTTCGCGCTGGTTTCGGTTGCCGCAGCTCTCGAGATGGAGGGTGAGAAGATCAAGGAAGCGCGGCTCGCTCTGGGTAGCGTGGCGCACAAGCCGTGGCGTAAGCAACAGGTGGAAAAACTGCTTAACGGCCAAAGCGCCACCCGGGACACCTTCCAGCGAGTCGCCGAAGCGCTCCTTCACAACGCGAAAGGTTTTGGCCACAACAGTTTCAAGATCGAGCTGGCGAAGCGCGCCATTGTGCGCGGTTTGAGCCAGGCTGCCTCAGGAGAGGGAAAGCCATGAAGACCGCATACATCGGAAAACCGATCAGCCGCGTCGATGGTCGTGCCAAGGTGACAGGCGGCGCAAAGTATGCCGCCGAATACACTTTCAGGGATCTGGTCTATGGCTGCGTAGTCTCCAGCACCATTGCCAAAGGGAAGATCCGGGCGATCGACGCGGCCGATGCGCTCCGACTGCCGGGCGTGCTGCAGGTGTTTACCCACGAAAACAGCCCGCGGCACGGAAAGTCGGACAACGACTACACGGACGATGTGGCGCCTCCGGGTTCTCCTTTTCGCCCGCTCTACAACGACGAGGTCAGGTTCAGCGCCCAACCGGTCGCGCTCGTGGTTGCCAACACCTTTGAGCTCGCGCAGTATGCGGCGTCGCTCATTCGGATCGAGTACGAGAGCTCGGAGCACGCCACGGATCTGTATGGGGAGCGCGAGAGGGCTTACGAGCCCAAACCCAGGGATTTCATTGTGCTGCGCGGAAAGCGCGGCAACGCAGACAAGGCCTTTGCCGAAGCGGCCGTACGGATAGAGGCAGAGTATCGCGGTCCGTGCGAGCATCACAACCCGATGGAGCCGTTTGCAACTACTGTGCGCCGGGACGAAAACGGCATGCTCACCGTTTACGACAAGACGCAGGGGGTGCAGAACGTTCAGAACTATCTCTGCAACATTTTTGGCTGCTCCAAGGATGATCTGCGTGTTATCTCGCCCTACGTAGGTGGTGGATTCGGCTCAGGGCTGCGCCCCCAGTACCAGGTATTCCTGGCCGTGCTGGCGGCTCGGGAGTTGAAACGTTCGGTCCGGGTCTCGCTTACCCGGCAGCAGATGTTCGGCTTAACGCACCGGCCCGAAACCTGGCAGCGCGTTGCCCTCGGGGCCACGGCCGACGGCAAACTCCAATCCGTCATCCATGAAGCAATAGCCGAGACCTCGCGGTTCGAGGATTACAACGAGACGGTCGCCAATTGGTCGGGTCTGCTCTATCAATGCGACAACGTCAACCTTCGACAGAAGGTCGTGCAGCTGGATGTGAACACGCCTGGTGATATGCGCGCACCTGGGGCCGTATGGGGTCTGTATGCTCTCGAATGCGCCATGGATGAACTCGCCTTTAAGAGCGGCATTGACCCGATCGAATTGCGATTGAAGAACTACGCCGAAAAAGACCAGATCGAAGACAAGCTGTTCTCGAGCAAAGAGCTTCGAGCCTGTTACAGACTTGGGGCGGAAAGGTTCGGGTGGGTGCGACGCAACCCCCAGCCGCGGTCTATGCGCGATGGCGGTGCACTGATCGGCTGGGGGATGGCGGGAGGTATATGGGACGCGTTTCACGTGCCGGCGGATGCGAAGGCAGTGCTGGCCGGAGACGGCAAGCTCACGGTCAGCAGCGCGACGGAGGATATCGGCACCGGCACGTACACGATCATGACCCAGATTGCTGCAGAGACCCTGGGACTGCCGTTCGGGGACGTGACATTTAAGCTCGGTGATTCTTCCCTGTCTCATTCGCCGGTCGAAGGGGGATCGTTCACGGCGGTGTCGGTGGGATCCGCGGTCAAGGTTGCCTGCGAGAAGATACGCACGAGGCTGTTCCAGACAGCGCAGAAGATCGGCGGGTCGCCGCTCGCCGATTTATCAATAGACGACGTGGTATTCGCCGGAGGACAGATCCTGCCCCGCAACGACCCCTCTCATGCCGTTTCCCTCATCGAAGCGATGCGGCACGGCGGGCTCGGCGCCATCGAAGAGAAAGCGTCCTCCGGACCCGCACCAAAGGCGATGCAATACTCACACTACACGCATTCGGCGATATTTGCTGAGGTGAAAATCGATCAAGACCTCGGTACTGTCCGCGTTCCGCGGGTCGTCAGCGCCGTCGCGGCCGGCCGCATCCTGAACCCTAAGACGGCGCAGAGTCAGGTCCTCGGCGCGATCGTGGGGGGCGTCGGCACCGCGTTGCAAGAGGAGAGCGTGATCGACCATGCCTTCGGCCGTTTCATGACCCACAACCTGGCGGACTACCATGTCCCGGTCAACGCCGATGTGGACAAGATCGAGGTGATCTTCGTTCCGGAACAGGACGAGGTCGTCAACCCGCTCGGCGCCAAGGGGCTGGGTGAGATCGGTATCGTCGGTGTGGCGGCAGCGATCGCCAATGCCGTCTTCCACGCGACAGGCAAACGCGTCCGAGACTTGCCGATTACGCTCGACAAGTTGCTTTGAGAAATTCCGTCTGGGCTGAAAGGACCGGGCTGAATCTCGCAAAATTCTGGAACGATGTTCATACGCAAACAATGATTCCTGCGATCATCGATTTCATCAACTGATCTGCAAAAGAGAAAGGAGAGATCCATGAAAAGACTATCATTATCAAAAGCAATTGCTTCGGTATTTGTCATCATGCTGCTGGCAGTGGGCATACTCGTAATCCAGACGGTCAGCAATCCCGCAGACGCTCAGCAGAAGGGTCCGGGTGCGGCGAAGGCGGACACGGACTATCTCCTGCTCGATCCTTCGGATACGGCCATCCTGCTGCTCGACCACCAAGCGGGGCTGTTTCAGACAGTGAAGGACATCAGCGTTGCCGAATTACGGGCCAACACCGTTGCGTTGGCAAAGCTCGCGACCCTGCTGAAAATTCCCGTTATCACCACTGCCTCGGAGCCGAACGGGCCCAACGGTCCTCTGATGCCGGAGATTCACCAGGCCGCGCCACACGCGGTCTTCGTACCGCGCAAGGGCGAAGTCAACGCGTGGGAGAATGAGGATTTCGTGAAAGCAGTTCGAGCAACCGGGAAAAAGACGTTGATCATGGCCGGTGTGTGGACCAGTGTCTGCGTTATGTTTCCGGCATTGGATGCGAAAGCGGCGGGCTTCAAGGTCTACGCCGTGATCGATGCTTCCGGGGACCCGAGTGAGATTGTATCGAGAACGACTCTTGCCCGCTTCACGCAAGCGGGAGTCATTCCGACCAATGCCAATGTGGTGATCTGCGAAATTCACCGGACTTGGAACCGTCCTGAGGCTGCGGAGCTCGCAAAATTGTACACCATAGTGGCGCCGAACTACGCGGCGGTTATGGAAAGCTACCAGAAAGCGCAAGAGGTCATCAAGCAGCAGACGAAGTAAGTGAACCATCCTAGCCCCGCATTGGATGGAAGGAGTGTCTCATGAGCATGGATGGAAGCATCGGGCGGAGAGACTTTTTGAAGCTTTCTGCTGCAGCAACCGTTTATGCGTTGGGCGGTGGAGGCATCATCGCCTATGCAGAGGCGGAGAAGAACGGCGGTGCCGACCTTATTCTCAAGAACGGCCGCATCGCGACCATGGACCCTGGAAAGCCGCCGGCGTCCGCGGTCGCGATAAAAAACGGCCTTTTCCGGATAGTCGGTTCCGACGATGATGCAATGGCGCATAAGGGGGCGCAAACGCAGGTCATCGATGCGGGCGGGCGGACCGTCATCCCCGGCCTCAATGATTCTCATACCCATGTCATCCGAGGCGGCCTTTACTATAATATGGAGCTCCGGTGGGACGGTGTCCCCTCGCTTGCCGATGCGCTCCGGATGCTCCGGGAGCAGGCGAGGCGAACGCCGCCGCCGCAGTGGGTGCGCGTCATCGGGGGCTGGTCGGAGTTACAGTTTGCCGAGAAGAGGATGCCTACCCTTCAGGAGATCAATGCCGCTGCCCCGGATACTCCTGTATTTGTGCTGCATCTCTATGCGCGCGCACTACTCAATCAGGCGGCGCTCCGGGCACTCGGATTCACCAAAGATACTCCGAATCCTGCGGGCGGGCTCATCGAGCGCGATAAAAACGGTAATCCTACGGGCTTGCTTATTGCCGAGCCCAATGCGCTTATTCTCTATTCGACGATCGCAAAAGCGCCGCGGCTCTCCTATGAAGACCAGCTCAATTCGAGCCGCCAGTTTATGCGGGAGTTGAACCGGCTCGGAGTGACGAGTGTGATCGATGCCGGCGGAGGCGGGCAGAACTATCCCGAAGATTACAAGGTAATCGAAGACCTCGCAGAGGGCGGCCACCTCACCCTGCGGTTTGCCTATAACCTTTTTGCACAGAAACCGGCAAGCGAGCAGCAAGACTTTGCCCGATGGATCGGGATGACCGGCCCGGGAAAAGGGAGCGATTTCCTTCGCATGAACGGGGCCGGCGAAAACCTTGTATGGTCGGCAGCCGACTTCGAGAACTTCCTTGAGCCCCGCCCCGAGCTTGCCCCGGTAATGGAATCGGAATTAAAAGCGGTGGTAAGACTACTCGCTGAGCATCGATGGCCTTTCCGTATCCATGCAACCTATAATGAATCCATCTCACGCTTTCTGAACATTTTTGAAGAGGTCAACAGGGACGTGCCCTTTAATGGCATGCACTGGCTCATCGACCACGCTGAAGCGATTACCCCTAACAACATCGAGCGCGTACGCGCGATGGGCGGCGGCATCGCCATTCAGCACCGCATGGCGTTTCAGGGAGAGTATTTTATCGGTCGTTACGGCCTGAAGGCCGTGGAGCATGCGCCTCCCGTCAAAAAGATGCTGGAAATGGGAGTGCCGGTCGGAGGCGGCACCGATGCGACGCGCGTGGCAAGCTATAACCCGTGGGTATCCCTCTACTGGCTCGTTTCGGGCAAGACGGTCGGCGGAACCGCTCTCTATCCCGAAGCAAATCGTCTCAGTCGAATGGAGGCGCTGAGGCTCTGGACCGTCGGCAGCAGCTGGTTCTCGGGCGAGGAAGGGAAAAAAGGGGTGATTGCGCCTGGAAAGCTTGCCGACATGGCGGTCCTCTCTGACGACTACTTTTCTGTGGCGGAAGAGCGGATAAAGGGCATCGAATCCGTGCTGACGATCGTCGGAGGCAAAGCCGTCTACGGTGCAGGTGATTTTGGTTATTTAGCTCCGCCACCTTTGCCCGTAAGCCCTGATTGGTCACCGGTAAAGACCTATGGCGGATATCACCGTTCCTTGCATGTGGGTGCCGCCGCCTGCTGCTCCGCCGCGCAGCACGCACACAGCCCCAAAAATGTGCTCGATACCTCGGGGAGATTGTGGCGTCTTGGGTGTGACTGTTTTGCCTTTTGAGGGGAGGGTCCGTGAAAAGGGTCTTTCTGATCCTGCACGATTTGTCCCTGCTTCTCTTGCTCCTCAGCCTTCCAGTTCTTTCAAAGGCACAGCATGAGGAGCCTTCCATCACCCTGGTTCGATACGATGAGGACTATTCCTATCTACGAAGCTCCGCGAACCGCACCGGCAAATGGTGGGAACCGCTAAAATTCATTCCGCTAACCGAGAAGACCTATCTCACTCTCGGGAACGAGTTCCGACTGCGCTTTGAGAGCATTACAAACGACAACTGGGGGCTCGGAAAGGATGACGCGTATCTCTGGCTCCGTCTCCTGCCTTATGCTGATCTTCATGCGCTTGATTCTATCAGGCTGTTCGGCCAGCTCGTCATGGCCGAGGCCATCGACCGGGAGCCCCTCACGCCCTTGGACGAGAATAGAGTGGACTTTCTCCAGTTTTTCGGCGATCTGGCCGTTCCGGCCGGGAACTCCGGCACACTGACATTGCGTGGAGGTCGTCAGTTATTCAGCTACGGCTCCGGGCGGCTTGTCGATGTGCGCTATGGCCCGAACGTACCCCGACCCTTTGACGCAGTAAAAGCAGTTTTACAGAATGGGTCGTGGCGTGTTGATACATTCTACAGCAGCCCTGTGGCCGTTGACACTGGTTCATTCGACGACAAGTCCGACAACGATTCCCGTTTTTGGGGAGCCTACCTTACCCGGATGTTGACGGGAACTTTCGGTTCTACGAAAAACGAGAGTGCGGGTCTTGATATGTATTATCTTGGCTTGGATCGCACCAGTGCAGCATTCAATCAAGCAACGGGTGACGAATTGCGTCACACCCTGGGGACGCGGTTTTTCGGCATCGCTCAAGACTGGGACTGGGACTTGGAAGGATTTTACCAGTTTGGAAAGTTCGCATCAGGAGATATCCGGGCCTGGTCTTTCGCATCCCATGTCGGCTACACATTTCGTCATCTGTGCTTTTCCCCCAGGGCAGGCCTGAAGGCCAATGTCATCAGCGGAGATGAGAACGCAGATGATAGTGACATCGAGACCTTCAACCCTCTTTTCCCGAAGGGTAAATATTTTGGTGAGCTTACACCTCTCGGCCCGCAGAATCTCCTCAATATGCAGCTTGATCTGAGCCTGTCTTTGACGGAGAAGTGGAAGTTTCTCTTTACCGTCGCGCCTTACTGGCGCTACAGCACCGATGACGCGATTTATGACATTGGCGGCAATGTCGTCCGACCCGGTGGGAGTAGTGATGAGCGTTTTGTTGGAATAGTATGGGAACCGGTGTTGAGCTGCCAGTTTTCCCGCCACTTGGAGGGACTCATATCCTACTCTCAATTTCATGCGGGGGATTTCATAAAGGAAACCGGTCAGGACAAAACCATCCGCTTTGTAGGGCTGGAACTGCTCTTCAGATTTTAGAAGAGGGAGTGCGGGACGCTCGGGCGTTCTTGAATTCTTTACGAAAGGGGAGAGAAAGAGAGAAGTGACGGCGTCAGACTTCACGTTTGTACAACCCGTATGCACGTCAAACGGAAGTATGGTCAATCGGATCACCGAACTATTGGAGTCAAAGACGTGAAATCCACGGGATCGAATTCGTGTCTGTGCCAAGAACAAGCGACAGTGCTGTGGTAATTTCCCTCATGGCCCCGTCCGAGAGCCTCCCGACTAGCCTCACGAATCGCTCCTGTGCCACAGAACGCACCTGGAAAGCGTCCGCCGCGGACCATTTTCCAGCCCATTGTCTCCACTGGGTTCGAGACGTACCAACCATGGCGCCACCTTGTAACGGTCTTTCCATTCCGTGATGGGGAAAATCACTTTTAGGGGCAATATACCTACGGCATTGTCGTTCACAATAACGGCGGGTCTTGTCTGCGTATTATCGCTATAATCCTTCACCACCGGCTCGTATTCTTCGTCCATCAAGGGTGAGGAGATCATGAAGTCGGCCGTGGAGCGATTGCAGGCAATCGGGATGTTGTAGACAACGGCAATCCTCAAGAGAGCCTTAACGTCCACATCGTGAGGATGCGGCTGCATGGGGTCCCAGAAGAAGATCATGAAATCGATTTTCCCTTCCGTGATCAGTGCTCCCAGCTGTTGATCCCCGCCCAGAGGGCCGGATTTCAACTTGGTGATCATGAATGGCCGCCGAGGAGGAGAGTCATCCATTGCGGCATTCGTGCTCAGCGTTTGCTCAACCAATTTTCCCGTTGTACCGGTGCACACAAGTCGATGTTTCAGAAGGATTCCGCAATTCCACGAAACCCATTCAAGGAGGTCCTTCTTGCGGTTGTCATGGGCGACCAAGGCGATGTTCTTAAAGGTCTTCATTTTTCACCTCTTCCATATTTCTGAGTCTATCTTTGAAATATCCTGAAGAAGTGAGAGCGGCGTTAGGGCCTGTTGAGGATACGGTTAGCATAAATGGATGTTTGGCAGCCATGGAGAGAGCGCGCATGGTCGAGGGCTCCTTCAGGAGGTCTTGGAGGCTTCATCTCGCTTTCTCATACACTTCTAACATGGACCTCATCCTGTCTTAGTTCCAGCGCCTTAGATTGCAGGAAATTGACAGGCGGCCTCTCAGGAAGGAGAAGTCGTCAAACTTCAAGAAAAGAAAGGAAGATTATGGGTACTAGAAGACATGTGGAAAGCGCGATGTGTATTTTCGATCTCACCATAGGCAAGGCCATCAACCTCCCTGAAAGCATTCGAGCGAAGGTGATGATGCTTTACACCAGAAAGGACAACCGGAGGGAATTCAAAGTCCTGGATCTGTCCTTTCCCGAAGATGTTGACCGGCAGATCATCTCGTGGCTTGAAAAGAACACGGAACCGGATGACATCCTCTGGGAACTGGAGTCACTCTTCTTTCAGATGCAGGATCTCGGCGGATACCGACCCATTACCCCTGACGTAAAGGTAAGCCATGGAAACCGGCAACTTGAACCTCCCCGGTCCCACGCTCCCGGGGTTGAGATACATCACTCCCCCTTTCTCCACAATGCGGGGCTTATGAGAGTGGCCGTGGATTACAATTCTGATGCCAGCAGCGTACGGGTCCAGATCCAGATCGGCGATGTCATGAACAATATAGCATGCAGTGCCGGCCACCTCCACGTACTCCCGCAGCCTTAAACGTCGAGTCCACGGGCCTTTGTCCACATTCCCCCTGACGGCCGCAAGGGGAGCAATCTTCCGCAACTCGGTCAAAACCTGTTTTGAGCCAATGTCCCCTGCGTGAATGATCAGGGAAACCCCGTCTAAAGCGTCTAACACCGAGGTGCGAAGCAGTCCATGAGTATCTGAAATCACACCGATTCGATTCAAGTTAAGTCCCGTTGAAGGTTTTAAGATAGGAAAACATACCATTTTTTTTTCTGAAAAATACAGGATCGCCCTTATTCTTTTCCTACAGTACCCTCTGTTTAAATGATCCATTCTAATCAAGGAGCGCTGCCATGCCTAAAACTGTGCTCGATATCCCCTTTTGCAAGGTGGAACACATCTCCGTACTGGATGAAAAGGGCAATCTGGACAAAGAACTGGAGCCCGATCTCCCCGAAGAGTTCCTGGTCAAATTGTACAGGGCCATGCTCCTGGGACGAAGGTTCGATGAACGTTTGCTGAACCTTCAGAGACAAGGCCGCATTGGGACCTTTGCCCCGCTCACAGGGCAGGAGGCCTCCCAGATGGGTGCGGTGTCGGTACTGAAACCCACGGATTGGTTCGTTCCCTCTTTCCGGGAGGGTGCGGCCGAGCTGTGGCGAGGGGTGCCCATGGAAGCCATCATACTCCATCACGGCGGGTTCAGGGATCCTGGAGAAGGATCCTCCAAACCTGACGAGGAGCGGGCCAGGAACATTCCCGTGGCCGTCCCGGTGGGCTCCCAGATCATTCACGCGGCAGGCATTGGGTGGTCGATCAAGTACCGCAAGAAAGAGGATGTGGTGATGACCTTCTTTGGGGACGGGGCCACATCCGAAGGGGATTTCCACGAGGGGTTGAATTTCGCCGCCGTCTACCAGGCGCCGGTGGTCTTTGTATGCCAGAACAACCACTGGGCCATATCCGTGCCCCTGGAAAAACAGACGCATTCCAAAACCCTTGCCCAAAAGGCCATTGCGTACGGGATGCCCGGCATCCAGGTGGACGGAAACGATGTCCTGGCTTCCTATGTAGCCGCGAAAGAGGCCGTGGACCGGGCACGCTCGGGAGGCGGTCCCAGCATGATCGAATGCGTCACCTATCGAATGATGATGCACACCACGGCCGACGACCCCACGCGTTATCGGAAGCAGGAAGAGGTGGACCGGTGGAAGAAACGCGACCCTTTGATCCGGTTCAGGAAATACCTGACCGATAAAGGAGTCGCAAATGACAAGCTGGAAAGCCTGGACGTGGAGGTCAAAGAGCAGGTCCAGGCGGCCGTCGACAGGGCTGAGGAGAAGATGAAAAGCCTTCAGGGTGAACCCATTCGCATGTTCGATCATATATTTGCCGAACCGCCGCCCACGCTGAAGCAACATAAAGAGGAACTTGCCCAAGAGCTGTCCCGGACGAAGGAGGAAACCCATGCCTAAGATGACGATGGTTCAGGCCCTGAACATGGCGTTTCGACAGGAAATGGAGAAAGATGACAGTGTCGTGCTTTTCGGCGAAGACGTTGGCCTGAACGGGGGCGTGTTTCGGGTCACCGAAGGGTTGCAGGCCCAGTTCGGTGAGGAGAGGGTTTTCGACACCCCTCTGGCCGAGGCCGGGATAATCGGATTTGCCGTGGGCATTGCGCTCTATGGCCTCAAACCGGTATGTGAGATCCAGTTCTCAGGCTTCTCCTATATCGGGCTTCATCATATCGAGTGTCATGCCTCGCGATTGCGCTGGCGCACCCAGGGGCGTTTCCATGTGCCCATGGTCGTTCGCGCGCCCTACGGCGGCGGGGTGCGCGCCCTGGAACATCATTCGGAGAGCAGGGAGGCGTTCTGGGCCCACATGCCGGGACTCAAGATGGTGATCCCATCAGGACCGAGAAATGCCCGGGCGCTTATGGTCAGCGCCATACGGGACCCTGATCCGGTCATCTTCTACGAGCCCAAGGCGGTCTATCGTGCATACCGCGAGGAGGTTCCGGAAGAGGAGGAGACGCTTCCCATAGGGAAATCCCACCTGGTGCAGGAAGGCAAAGACCTGACCATGATCTCTTACGGCGCCATGATGCGGCCAACGCTTGAAGCGGCCTCGCAGTTGAAGGAGAAACACGGGATTGAGCCGGAGGTGATAGACCTGCTTACCATATCCCCGCTCGACGACGAGTTGTTCGTCCAGTCCACACGCAAGACGGGCAGAGCCATACTTGTCCATGAGGCGGCCAGAAGCTTCGGTCCGGGTGCGGAAGTGGTCTCCCGCATTATGGAGCAGGCCTTCTACAACCTGGAGGCCCCGATTGCCAGGGTGACCGGTTTCGACATTCACATGCCCCTGTTCGGCTGGGAAACGAGCTACATTCCCCACGCCAATCGGATTGTGGAAGCAGCCAGGAAGACATTGAGTGCATAATGACCCGACTTTTGGCGAACTCATCATTTCTTAACCGCTCAAAAGGAGATTAGATAATGGCAAGGGCATTCAAACTCCCTGATCTGGGGGAAGGGATACACGAGGGTGAAGTGCTGCAGGTCCTGGTTTCTGAAGGTGACGATATCCAGGAGGGGAATCCGATTCTCGAAGTGGAGACGGACAAGGCCGCTGTGGAGATTCCCTCTCCTTACACGGGAAAGGTGAAGAAGATCCTGGTGAAGCCCGGGGACTCGGTCCGAGTAGGTGATGAACTCATCATCTTCGATGTGGCCGAGAAGGAGGGTCTAGCCCAGGAAGAGGTGCCTAAGGCTGAACCCAGCCCGGTTGAAAAACCCGAGATGGAAAAGAAGGAACCGGCGCCACCGGCCGAAGCAGCGGCCAAGCCTCAGGCAGTGGAAGGTCCCGTACCGGCGGCACCATCGACCAGACGACTTGCAAGAGAGCTGAAGGTGGATCTCCACCAGGTATCCGGCAGCGGCCCGGGCGGACGGGTAACCGATGAGGATGTCAAATCCTTTGCAGCGGGAAAGGGAGCCGAGAAAAAGGAGAAGGTGCCGGAAGAGCGGGAAAGAGCTGCGCGACCCTTGGAGAAGGCCGGTCCGGAACTGCCCGATTTCTCAAAGTGGGGTCCGGTGGAGAAGGTTCCACTGCGCTCGATCAGAAGAGCTACTGCCAGGCAGATGGCGTTGGCATGGTCGCAGATCCCGCATGTCAACAGCATGGGAGAGGCGGATGTCACGCTTCTGGATGGTTTCATCCGGAAGCACAAGGCGGATATCGAGTCCAAAGGGGGAAGACTGACCCTCACGGTCTTCGCATTGAAGGCGGCCGCTGCAGCAATGCGGGCCAATCCGAGGTTCAATGCCTCACTGGATCCCGCGGCCGGAGAAATCATTCTCAAGCATTACTGTCACATCGGCGTGGCGGTGAACACGGACGACGGGCTCATCGTGCCTGTGCTTCGGGATGTCGACCGCAAGAATATCACCGAGCTTTCCATCGAGCTAAAAGCGATGGTCGAGAGGACTCGCGGCCGAAAGGCTACCCTGGATGAGATGAAAGGCGGAACCTTTACCATCACCAATGTAGGGCCCATGGGCGGAGGATATTTCGCCCCTATTATCAATTATCCGGAAGTGGCCATCCTGGGCCTTGGCTCTGCAAAATGGCAGCCGGTGGTAAAGGAGAAACCGGGTGGCGGACATGAGATCCTGCCGCGGCTCATCATGCCTGTGGTTCTCGGCATCGATCACCGGATCCTGGACGGCGCGGATGCCTTGAAGTTCATCGACATGTTTTCACGAGCGATGGGGGATCCGGAGAAGATGCTCATGACGGTGTAGTCAAGATGCAAGATCCAGGATTCAGGATCCAAGATGCAGGATAAATGATGCAGGATCCAGGATGCAAGAAGCAGGGTCCAGGATGAAAGAAAGCGTCTCATGCAAAGCCGTTGTGCTTTAGCGCTATTCTGCTTTGATCCTCGGTACTGATCCCCTGTCTTTTATCCTGCATCGCGCATCCTGTATCCTGCAGCGGAGGTTTTTCTATGGTAATGGGTGAGTTGACGGAGCAGACCGAACTCCTCGTGATAGGCGGCGGGCCGGGCGGTTATGCCGCAGCCTTCAGGGCTGCGGATCTGGGCATGGAAGTAGCCATGGTGGACGTTGAATCCCGACCGGGCGGCGAATGCCTCTTCCGCGGGTGCATACCTTCGAAAACCCTGCTCTACCTGGCAGACATCATTCACAATGCCCAGCGTTCCGAAAACATGGGCATCACCTTTGGCAAACCCCGGATCGACCTGCAAAGGGTTCGTTCGTGGAAGGATGAAGTCATCAACAGCATGGCCGATGGGCTGGTAACCCTCAGCAAGAAAAGAGGGGTTCAACTCGTCAAGGGAAGAGCCGTTTTCGAGGGATCGGACGTGGTGAGACTCCGGGATTCCGATATCCGGCGCATCAAATTCAAACATGCCATCATCGCCACCGGGTCAAGGACCCAGTCTCTTCCTGAAGTCTCCATCGCGAGGGGTGGGCGTGTCATGGATTCCGACGGCGCGCTGGATCTGGCCGACATCCCTGAAAGGCTTCTCGTAATCGGCGGCGGGTACGTGGCGCTCGAATTGGGCACAGTGTACGCCTCCCTGGGGTCGCGTGTAACGCTGGCAGTCAGAAGCGACACGCTCCTCAGAGGTGCGGACCCGGATTTGGTGGTTCCGCTCTCCCGCAGGCTCATAGAGCTGTTCGAAAACATCTACATGAATACCCGGGCCAGATCGCTCAAAGAGACCGACAACAAGGTGGATGTCGTCCTGGAAGGCGAGGTGGAAGAACAGAATCATACGTTCGACAGAGTCCTGGTTGCTGTCGGCCGCAGGCCGAATTCCGCTGACCTTGGACTCGATACCACCAAGGTGAAGGTGAATGAGAAAGGGTACATTGTGGTAGACGATCGGCAGCGGACCTCGGATGAGAAGATCTATGCGATCGGGGATGTTGCGGGCGGTCCACTGCTTGCCCACAAGGCCTTTCGCGAAGGCAAAGTGGCTGCTGAGGTGATCAAAGGGGAACCCTCCGCCTTCGATGTTCAGGCCATGCCGGCGGTCGTCTACACAAACCCTCAGATTGCATGGTGCGGGTTGACCGAGAGTCAGGCTCGCCAGCAAAAACGCATTGTCAGGGTTGAACGTTTCCCGTGGAAATTCTCAGGCAGGGCAACCAGCATGGGGGCCCGGGACGGGCTGACAAAGCTGGTGATCGATCCGGAGACGCAGAGGATCCTGGGCGTCGGCATTGTCGGGCACGATACGGAAGGGTTGATCGCGGAAGGGGTGCTGGCAGTGGAAATGGGCGCCGTGGCAAGCGATGTCGCCTTGAGCGTCCACCCTCATCCGACGCTTACCGAGACTCTCCAGGAAGCGGCCGATCGTTTTCTCGGCAGCTCAACGCATATTCTGCCGGGCAAGAAAGGCGACTAGAAAATCAACAAAATCAACGCGGCCATGTCGTTGTTTTGTAACCCGGCACGAGGTAGTCTTCTCCGAACAGGTCACGGTTTCGCGGTCATTTCAGAATCCGCCGCCTGTAGCCTCATAAGCTTTGGTGTAATACGATGGTTTTTCCGTCCTCTGCCAATTCATAGCCGAGATCTTTCCTCCCGAGCATGTCCGGCCCCATATGGGTCAGAACCAGCCTCTTCGGCCTGAAGGCCGGAAGATGGGATTCCAATGTCTTCAGGTCAAGATGGAATTTAATGGACTTATCATAGAAGTATGCTTCGCAGATGAAGAGATCGGCGTCGCGTCCGGCTTCAGCCAGTTCGTCGCACCACTCGGTATCTCCTGAATAGGCAACGACCCGTCCTTCGGCCTCCACCCGCAGTGCAAAAGAAGACGTCCTCCCGTGCCGAACCGGATAGGGAGTCACGGTCAGATGGTTGAGGTTCATTGCCTGCCGCGGCTGCCATTCCAGAATCGACCAGTCGAATTTTTGAACCGTTTTCGAAGATCCCGGAAAAAAGGTTTCCATTGCCAATGGCAGGGTCTCCCGAATTCCCGGAGGGCCGACAATCGTCAGCGGCGCACTCCGCCTGGCAAATTGTCCATCCAGGATGAAGAAAGGCAAACCCCCGAAGTGGTCCCCGTGCAGATGGGTTATGAGGATGGTACGAATGGAGTTCGGATCGACATGGAATCGCTTCATGGCGATTAAAGACGATGCCCCGCAATCGACGAGACACGGTGTTTCGGACGTTTCGAGAAGGAGGCAGGCGTTGAACCGGCCCCCGTTGCCGAATGCATCGCCGCTGCCTATGAATTGTATTCGCATAGCAAGCCTCTCTGCTTATCGAACAGGATCACACAGCGCAGGACAAAATACGAAGCCCACCTGAAGAAATACCGACATTGCATCATTGTCTCCACACGATTTTAGACTTGGCCGGGGCGAGCGGAAGAATCGCCCAGAGAAAAACCGCATGGGTTTCGCTTGACCACCCGCTACCCGTCTGAACTGACCTTCCGGGGTAATCCGGGCTCACTGTTTGCGGTTGTTGTCTATGATACATCCCTGTTACAATAACCACCAGTCAAACCTGGCGTTGGAGGGGCCACAGTAATGGAAATAAAAGTTCGCTCAGCACGGCCGGAAGATGCTTCCTTCCTCGCCTGGCTCATGCTCGCTGCCGGAAGGGCGCATGTACAGCGCGGCATCTGGGAGGTTATCCTGAATGAGCCGGAAGAAAAGTGCCTGAGATTCTTCGAGCATCTTGTCACAACCGCGAACCGCCATCTCTTTCACCACTCCTGTTTTCTCCTGGCCGAGGTGGCGGGCCGTCCGACAGCGGGACTCGGTGGGTATGATCCGGTCACTCTCGGGTATCATGCACTCTCGACTGCCCTGCCCGAGGTTTTCAGGAGGAGCGGAATTCAGCCAAAAAGCGAAATGAGAGGCACGGGCTCGCCGAGGATTGTGGAATGTGTGCCGCCCGCGCTGGAAGGTGCATGGGTGATCGAGAGCGTGGCAACCCTGCCGGAATTTCGCCGAAAAGGCATGGTGGACAGGCTGCTGGACGAGATGATCGAGAAGTGTCGGGCAAAAGGTTTTCGAAGGGCGCAGATCAACATCTATCTCGGCAACGAACCTGCCCGAAGGGCCTATCAGAAACATGGGTTTCAAATCCTGGATGAGAAAAGGGACTCTTATTTTGAATCCCGGATCGGATCTCCGGGTATGGCCCGTCTCGTCAGAGACGTTTGAACTCATGAAGAAGAGAAGGGGAGAAATGCCGATTGATCCCCGTGCGGAGGAGCTTCAGAATTTGTAACACTTTAGCTCTATGAAACATCCGGTTGAGTGCCATTTTCAAAGAGCTAAAGTGTTACCAGAATTTTTCTTTCTTATAGAGTTCCAGGAGTTGCGCATACTGCGTTATTCCATCCTTGACCCACCAGAGCTGGTCTTCGGTGGGCGGCCCCGCTATCTTTCCGGGAACACCTACCACGAATGACCTGTCGGGGACCTTCATGCCCTGTGTGACCATGGCGCATGCCGCGATAATGCAATAGTTCCCGATATCGGCATTGTGGAGAAGGGTCGCATTCATGCCGACCAATACATGACTCCCGATGCTGCGGCAGTTGAGGACTGCCCCGTGACCGATCAGCACCCTGTCGCCAATCACCACATCGCCGTTGGGACCAAGCGACGATCCGGAATGGATCACGCAGTTGTCTTCAACGAAAACAGAGGAGCCAATCGTGATCTTTCCCATGTCGGCCCTGATGACCGCAGACGGCATGACGCCGGAATTCTCCCCGATCTCCACGTCGCCGATGATGTAGGCCGCTTCGCTCACAAATGCGGAATCTGCAATCCTGGGGCTCTTGCCATTGAAACTTCTGATCATGAAATCGGACCTCGAATTCCGAACGCTGCCCGGCCGTATGAACCGAAACAGCGAGCACATTCCCCGCAGCTTGCTGCGGAGGTTAGCGAGCGAGACAAGACAGATATAAAGTCCTCGTGAGGTGGAAGATTCCCCGCAGCTTGCTGCGGGGAGCTTCAATCTCCCCGATCCCCATCAGGACTCCAATTCATTTCCATGCGGGCTGAATTGGTTTATACAATGGGAAGTTGATCCGGTAAACGAGATTCATTTCAAGCCCGAAGAAGTGCGAAGGAGGATGCCCGTCTTGAAAGCGGAAGTGAAGAGAGCAGCCGATGTGCATGAAGTGAAGACCTCGGAAGGTACTGTTATCCTGGAGATCGCAAACGATCCGGGAGACGAGTCGGTTTCCATCGCTCGGGCCCGGGTCGAGCCGGGGTTAACGACAAAATGGCATCGGGTAAAGAACACGGCCGAGCGCTACATCATCGTCTCGGGGGCGGGCCGGGTTGAGGTCGAGGGTTTGGCACCGACGAGCGTGGGAGCAGGAGATGTAGTCCGCATCCCCGCCTCCGCGCTGCAGAGGATCACCAATACGGGCCGGGACGATCTTGTATTCTACTGCGTCTGTTCCCCCCGTTTTCGATATGAGAATTACGAGGAGGAATGACTTTGGGAACACCACATCAGGCCAGGACGTGGTCCAGGACGCGCTTCAGCGCCCCCCGGTTCGCTTCGGCAAACTCTCTTGCCCTCTTCCCCATTGCCTCCGCTCTAGCCGCGTCGGCCAGAAGCTCCTCCATAGCGGTGAACAACTCTTCGCCGTCTTTAACCTGTCTGCCGCCGCCTGCTTCAAGCAGCGACTGCGACATGGAGACAAAACCATGCATGTGAGTGCCGAACAGAACAGGCCGGCCATGGCTGGCAGGCTCGAGCAGATTGTGCCCTCCTTCCGGCACCAGGCTTCCCCCGACAAAGGCGACCCGACAAAGACTGTAGATGCCTTCCAATTCGCCAAGGGTGTTGAGTACAAGCAGATCAAAAGAGCTTCTTCCCCGCTCGATGTCGGTTCTGAGGACCGGTTTGAGACCTTTTGCCAGAGCCGATCCCAGAATAACCCCGGACTCTTCCATCCTCCGCGGCGCAATAATCAGTTTCAGGTTCGGGAATGAACGGCGAAGCCGCGCGAATACGCTCAGGACGATCTCTTCCTCTCCGCTATGGGTACTGCCTGCGACCCAGAGCGGTTCTTCAAGGCTCAGACCGAGGGAGCCGGCCAACCTTTCCTTTTCCCCAAGGCTCATCGGCGCCCATTCGCGGTCGAACTTGATATTGCCGACCGTCACGATCTTCTCAGGAGGAATCCCCACCCCCGCAAGCCTGCTGGCATCGAGATCCGACTGCATCAGGCATTTGTCCAGGTTGGCGAAAAGCATCCGGTTCACAAATAACCGGGATCTTCGATACCCATGAAACGTTCCGGGGGAGATACGACTGTTCACAAGCAGCGTTCCGGCACCCGATTTCTTCAATATGCGAAGATAGCCGGGCCACAGGTCCGTTTCTACAACGATCATCTGCCCGGGCCGGACAAGCCGGACGACTGAACGAATCGAGAGCCAGAAGTCCAGAGGCATCCTGAAGAGACAATCAACCCTGCCGCCGAGTTCCTTCCGGGCTATGTCCAGACCCTGGCGGGTTGTCGCCGTGAATACGATAGATCTGTGCGGGAATCGCTCTCTGAGGGCTTTCACCAGAGGGACTGCAGAAAGTACTTCTCCCACGCTGAGGGCATGAATCCAGAGGGAGCCTTTCCGGAGCTTGCAGGCAGGCAGATTGAGCGCGAACCTTTCGGCAAGAGCGGTGTTCTTCTTCCACCGGGCAAAGGGCAGCAGAGGGGCTGCGAACAGCGTCCAGAAAAAATGATAGAGAAAGAAGAGGGCTGAGTCGATCATATCTTTAGATTCTAAGTGTGAAACTTCTTCGCAAGATGCGAAGATGAGCAGGCTGGGCATCAGGTTTCAGGTGTCAGTAAAGCCCGAACCCTGAAACCTGAACACTGACACCCGACATCTTATTGGGTTGCGGCCGTATGCCTGCTTCAGGTTTTTACGGGAAGCTCGATGATGAATCGTGTCCCCCTGGGATGGTTGTCGTGGACGCGGATAGAGCCGTTATGATCGTTGATGATCGTGCTCACAATAGCCAGTCCCAAGCCGGTCCCATGCGTTTTCGTGGAAAAGTACGGCTCAAAAAGGCGCATCTTGTGCTCAGGGGATATACCGTTGCCGTTGTCCGATACGTCGATCCGCGCTTTTTCCTCCTCCTTGTCGTAAGAAAGATCGATGTGGATCTCCCCGGCCTCTTCAATGGCGTCCATGGCATTGTCGAGGAGGTTTATCATGGCCCTTTTCAGCTGCTCCCTGTCGAAATTGAAGACCGGAATCTCCTTCGATTCCCGAAAGAGAATGCTGACGTTCTTGTGGGACTCCCTGTAGAGGCTCACCGACTCCTCCACGACCCGGTTCAGATCATTCGGAGCCGGGTTCGAAGAAGGCATGCGGGCATAACTGGAGAACTCGTTCACGAGCCGTTTCAATTCTTCCACCTGGTCGATGATCATATTCGTGCAGTCGTCGAATACCTTGCCATCATTCTTGCCAAGTTTGTGGCCGTATCTTTTTCTCAATCTTTGTGCCGAGAGCTGGATGGGCGTGAGGGGGTTTTTGACCTCATGAGCGATCCTCCTGGCCACCTCACGCCATGCAGCCACGCGATGGCTCTTTTCCAATTCCGTCAGGTCCTCGAAGACTGCAACAAGTCCCAGGTACTTGCCCCGGTCATCCCTCAGCACATTGAGAACTACCAGAAGGGAAAGAACCTTGTCGTCTATCGTGACCTTTATCTGGCGCTGAAGAAATCCCTTCCTGAGCAGATTTCTGTCCTGGAAGAATTCGCCGGCGCTCTTGAGATTCTCCTGCCCAAGGACTTCGCTGTAATGTCTGCCAATGACGTTCGCCCCCTCGATATTGGCCATTCTCTCTGCGGATTTGTTGATGGTGAGAATTCTTCCTTCTCCATCCAGTGAGATTACCCCCGCGGCAACATTGGCAAGCACAACTTCCATGTACTTGCGCCTTTGATCGAGTTCGACATTGCTTTTTCTCAGCTCTTCGTTTGCCTCTTCCAGTTGTCTCTTGCTGTTTTTGAGATCGAGAGTCATCCGGTTGAAGGAGTTCACAAGAACGCCGATTTCATCCCTTGCCTCGAGATCGATGAAAAAGTCGTAATCACCGGAGGCAATGCGATTTGTCCCTTCGGCCAGTTCCTGAATCGGGATGGTGATTCCCTTGGAGAGATAAAGACCGAACCACACGGAGCAGAAAATGATCAGGAGAGTAACGATGGAGAGGGTGATCATGTGGCTGATCTTGACAGGACTTTTGAGCATCTTGAACTGCTTGTATTCCTCGAGTCCGCTCGATATTGCATTCAGGCGGTTGACGAAGGCGCTGGGGACAAACTTCTCCAGCACGAGCAGACCCACAACTCCCCTGGAATCCTGTGAAGAAAAGACAGGGACAATTCCGCTGATCAGGTCGCCATAGGATGAGGATTGGATCTCCTGGGTGTCGGAGCCGCGCTCAATGCTTTTCCTCATCACATCCGCGTTCGGGTTTTTGAAACCGCTCAGATCCACTTCTGCGTCCACTGAGACAGCCCGCAACTCCATGTTTTTGGAAAAGGCTTTGATAGAATCCAGCCTGTGCTCAATCCTCTTTTCATCAATGAATTTGTTCAATTCCCCCCTTCGCGACGGAGTCATGTATCCGCTGTAGGTGACCATGCCGCTCAGGATATTTCCACAGGCGAGGATCTCATCGCTCATCCTGTTGTAGAAACCCTGTCCCACCTCCAGCGAATTCCGAAGGGATCTCTCGATGGGCAGATTGAACCAATACTCGATGGAAGTGGAAATGAACTGAACAGAGACGAAGAAGAGAATGACGGTGGGCAGGAGCGAAAGACTGACAAAGGCAACTACCAGCTTTGTGCGCAGCCTCGCTCCCATGAGGTTCTTTCTCCTCTCGAAGAGGAGTTTCACCAGGTTTCGCACTGTGAGGAAGAGAAGCAGGAGCAGAAGGATGACATTCAGATTGATCAGGGCAAAGATCAGGGTGTTGTTTGCAATGGGCAGATCCAGCCCCAGATCCAAAACATTTAGTCCGAGGTATGTAGTCAGGCCGGTAACGACGACCAGGAGAAGGGCGATGATGTACCGCTCTCTGCGCCTTCTTTTCCGATCATCTTTTTCCGCCTCTATGTAAGACCGCATGCCTGTCAGTACCTGAAGTCTACCGTGGACCAGCCGGTTTCGAAATCCCAAAGCGAAAGGAAGAACAGCACGTAATGAAGATAGAGGGGCAGCTTGATCCTGTCCAGTTCAGCCATCATCATCACCTGATACCTTCCGCCTTTTCGTAAATCCTGGAGAGGCATCACCTTTAACGCGTTCACCTCTGCCATCAGTCTTTTGGCCTCCTCAAAACTCTTCACCACTCGTGGGTTGCCATTGATCTCAGAAAGTCTCACCTCGTACACATTCTTGAGGTGGTCGTATTTGATGCTGTGGCTGATTTCGGAGCTGGCAATGATCTTGTCCCAGAGAATGGATCTCTTTTCGTACACTTTAACGAAGAAGGTGAAAGTCGTGTTCAAACCGCTCTCGATCACGGTGTTCATCTGTGGTGTAAAGCAGTCGTTCACTGTGAAGTAGAGAAGAAGATGGTCCCTCGTGTTGGTGACGACAATGTCGCTCAGATAGGCTTTCTTGCCGTATACGGGGGCTGCCGCGAAGATAAGGCAGATGAATACCGGCAGGATGAGAGAGACGGCCTTGCGCATACTTCGAACCAAAAGAGGAATAGGTAAGTGAAAAATCAGGAATTTTGACGAGATAAGATCATACCCGAGAGGACGGGGAAAAGCAAGACATCACAGGAAGGGGAGGGGGCAATGTCCAATGGAGAATGTCCAATGTCCAAGGAAAGAAAGGATAAGGATAGGGAAAAAATCGCCACGAAGACACCAAGACACGAAGAGATTAGAATTGTCTTCTTTGTGCCTTTGTGTCCTGGTGGCAGAGTTGAAATGTCCGTTTAAGCTAATGCCGTATCCAGCGATCCGAAAACCGGAATGCTGAAATCATCCTGACAACATTCCTGCGGGCTGTTGAAGGTGATCTCCTGCCAGCATTCCTTCCGTTCTATCAGGCTTTTCAGAACGGTATGATTGAGCGAATGTCCCGATTTTCGAACCACAAAATGGCCGATGATGGGCAAACCCAGGATCGCCAGATCTCCAATGAAGTCCAGGATCTTGTGCCTCACGAACTCATCCCTGTATCTCAGGCCGTCCTCATTGATGACTCTGAAATCATCAATGACGATGGCATTGTCCAGGGAGCCCCCCATGGCAAGGCCCTTGCTCCTAAGGTGCTCAATGTCTTTCAGGAAGCCGAATGTCCTTGCTCGGCTGATCTCCTGAACGAAGTCGCGGCCCGAGAACTGGAGTTCGTATTTCTGGTTTCTGAGCAGGGGATGCGAAAAGTCGATTGTATAGGTGATCTTCAACTCCTTGGAAGGTCTAAGTGAAACAGATTTTCCATCTTCACAGACTTCAAACGGTTTCTGAATGACAAGAAAACGCTTTGGGGCCTTCTGTTCCACAATTCCGGCGCTTTTTAAAAGAAATACGAAAGGAGCCGCGCTCCCGTCCATGATTGGAACCTCCGGCCCGCTAAGTTCCACCAGGGCATTGTCAATACCAAGTCCAAAAAAGGCCGCCATGAGATGTTCGATGGTGGATACCTTGTACCCATTAAACCCGATGCTGGTGCATAAGTTCGTGTCTACGACGTTTTGATAGCAAGCTTTGACCGTGGAACGGACCCGTGCATCCTTCCTAATGAATCTGATGCCGTGGTTGGCAGGAGCAGGTTTGATGGAGAGATCGATTTTCTGTCCTGAATGCAGGCCGATTCCCGTACAACTTGTTTCATTGCGTAAAGTGCGCTGTCGATAATCCAAAATCTAGTCCTCCCCGCATGGAGTGCTGACTCTTCTGAAAAGCGCCTATACAGCAAGCAAACGTTATGCCACCAATTGTCTAAAGAGGTAAAATAAAACAAGAGTTTGAAATCACAAAACTAAAACTGGCCCGCCTTTTTGCTGAATTCTGCTCCAAAGATCTGCGTGGCCGTACTGTTGCAAAAATGACACAGTTTTTTTTCAAAAAAGACATCGGCCCAGGACTTTTTGGTAATTTCACTTCATCTATGTCATATTAGCCTGATCCTGTCCGGTAGAATCGGCCGGCAGCCGGATGAACCATTTGGGCAAGTCAGCTGCGCAGTGAAAACCGGCGGCTTGGCGCGTAAAGGAGTAGGTCACTATGAAAATGGGGAAAACGGGCGCCGGTTTTCGGAAATGTGCCTGGGTCTGCCCGATTCTGTTTTTCATCCTTTTTATCGGCGGTTGTCATCCGATACTCCGGAAGGAAGTGGTCAGGCCTGAGGAGGCTTTGGTTCGAGTCCGATTCTTTTACCCGGAATTCAACGATGATATGGATCTCTCATCCCTCGAATCTGCGGTGAACCACAGCCTTGCTTATCTCAGCCGCCAGAGTCCGGATCGCATTTTTGAGTACGGAAAAGACAAGTATTCGTGCAGGCATGTCACCGAGAGCCAGAAAGAGTTGCTGAGTCTAATCAGAACCTGCAAGACTCCGGAGGATCTCAGCAGGGCGCTCCGGAAGGGTTTCACCCTCTACAAGGCAAAAGGCCGATCAGAGGACCCGACAGTTCTGTTCACCGGCTATTATGAACCCACGTACGAAGCCAGCCTTTATCCCGATAATATACACAAATATCCGATCTACAAGAGACCGGACGATCTCTTGCAGATCGATCTTTCTCCCTTCCGGGATGAACTTAAGGGGAAGAACATCGTCGCAAGGATAGAGGGGAAGAAGGTGGTCCCTTACTACTCGAGAAAGGAGATCGAAGATGAAAGAGCACTTGCAGGGAGGAGGCTTGAGCTTGCGTGGTTGAAGGACCCCCTGGACGTTTCATTTCTCCAGATTCAGGGCTCGGGTCGCCTTAAGCTTCCGGACAACAGCATTATCAGGGTTGGGTATGAAGCCTCAAACGGCCGTCCCTACCGATCCATCGGGCGGTACATGCTCGACCGGGGATTTCTTTCATGGGAGGAGGCGTCCATGCAGTCCATCCGCCGATACCTTACCGATCACCGCGACGCGCAGGCGGAGGTTCTGAACCAAAACCCTTCCTACGTTTTCTTTCGAACCTCCAGCGGAGGTCCTTTCGGCAGTATCAACGTGCCTCTCACCCCCGGTAGATCTCTGGCCCTGGATTCGGGATTGTTTCCAAAGGGGGCCCTATGCTTCGTAATGACAAAGAAGCCTGTGCTCGATTCAGCAAACCGGATCACCGGCTGGAAGGAGTTTTCCCGTTTCATGTTGAATCAGGATACGGGCGGCGCCATCAAAGGAGCCGGTAGAGCGGATCTGTTCTGGGGGAACGACGACTATGCAGAAATAGCGGCGGGTCACATGAAGCACGAAGGCGACCTGTATGTGCTGATCAAAAAGCCGAACTGAAGGATACAGATCCAAGATGCAGGATTCAGGGGGCAGGGTCCCGGATCCAAGGTGCATGGTTCAGGCGCTGTGCGCCGCCCCTGGGAGTAGTCTTCTCCGAATGGCCGAATTTTCTGTCATTCCAGATGCCGCTTTTCTACACCGCAAATTTGGAAAAATCCGCAATGCTCGTCAGCAATCCGGACAGCACGTGGAGCATGCTGACCCTGTTGTTTCTCAGTGAGGCATCGCTCTTGACCAGGATTTCCACACCCTCAAAGAACTCGTCCACGGGCTTTCTCAGTCGAGCCATCAGATTCAGCGCCTCGAAATATTCCCCCCTCTCCACCATGCCGCGGGCTTCATCCCGTGCCCCCAGATAGGTGTCCCACAGAGAGGATTCGCAGGCCTCCCGAAAGAGCGCCGGGTTTACTTCTGTCGATCTCTCCTGATTTTTCAAGATATTGGACACCCTTTTCGAAGTGAGGACCAGCGACTGGAATTCACCGGACTCCCGCACAAATCGGGCCAGTTGTTCGATCCTCATACCAAGGTCGTCGATCCTGTCGAATCCCACCGATATGACCGCCTCGATCAGGTCAGAGCCATACTCCGACCGCAGCATCATCTGCCGGTATCTCTCCTTGAAGAAATCGATGATCTTCTTTTCCACACTATCCCGGTCGAATGAAATTTTCTCCCCCAATATGGAGAGCGACTCGCCGATAAGACCCTTGAGGGAGATGCTCCAGCCCTGGTCCTCGATGATCCGTATGATTGCAAGTGCGTGCCTGCGCAGAGCATAGGGATCGGCTGCGCCGGTCGGTTCCATCTGAATCGCAAAAAAGCCGCATAGGGTATCCATACGGTCGGCAACGCCGACGATCGCGCCCACCACCGAAGTCGGCAGAGAACCCCCGGCGCGTTCCGGCAGGTAGTGTTCGTAAATAGCGCGGCAGACTTCCTCAGGGCGCCCTTCAATGGACGCGTACTCGCTGCCCATCACCCCCTGAAGGGTCGGGAACTCCATAACCATGCCCGTGACGAGATCGCACTTGCAAAGCGTGGCCGCCAACCGAACATCACTGCACCTCTGGGGAGCAATCCGCGCGCAGAGGTATTCGGCCAAAGCCGTGAAGCGCTGCACCTTGTCATATGAGGTTCCGAGCTCCGCCTGGTAGACGACTCCCTTGAGGTCTTTCAATCTGTCCTGAAGCGACCGTTTTGCGTCCTCCTTGAAAAAGAAATCCGCATCCGACAGTCTTGCCCTCAGCACCCTCTCGTGGCCTCTTGTCACAACCGTTTCGTCCCTTGCCAGGGTGTTGTTCACGGCCACGAAATTCGGCATCAGCCGGCCTTGCTCATCCCGCACGGCGAAGTATTTCTGGTGTTTCTTCATGGCGGTGATGAGCACCGGATCCGGAATCCGAAGAAACCCTCTATCGAAAGTTCCGCACACGGCGGAAGGGAATTCGACCATGTTGCAAACAGTGGACAGGAGTTCGGGATCCAGGACGGGAGATCCGGATGCGGATCCGGCGGCATGGATCACCGCTTTCTCTATACGGGTTAACCTTTCCCCGGGGTCCAGGATCACGTAACTCGCCCTCATTTTGTCGAGGTACTCTTCGACTCCGCTCACTTCTATGGTGGCGGGCGCCATGAATCTATGTCCCCTGGTGGTCTTCCCACTCTTTATTCCGGCAATTTCCATGGGTATCACCTCGCCGCCATAAAGAGCCAGGAGCCAATGAATTGGGCGGACAAACGGGAATCCTCTCCCTCCCCACCGCATAGACTTCGGCCACGGGATTTCGGAAAGCAGCCGAGGCAACAGCTCCGACAGAATCTCGGCAGTTTCCCTGCCCTCTATCTTCCGGCGAACAAAAAGGTACTCACCCCTGGGTGTTTCGACAAATTGAAGATCCCCCACGGCAACCCCCTGCTTCTGAGCGAAACCGGTGGCAGCTTTTGTGGGGTTCCCCTGTTGATCAAAGGCCGCTTTCTTTGGGGGGCCCATGATCTCCTGGACCGTGTCTTCCTGTCTTGGTCCAATCCCCTTTCCAAGAAGGACGAGTCTCCTGGGTGTACCGAGTGTTACAAGCGGCTCCGCCACCTGTACCCGGTTGTTTTCCAGGAGGGATCCTGCAATGCGCTTCATCTCGGCCAGGCCGTTGTCGAGGTAGTCTGAGGGGATCTCCTCTGTTCCGATTTCAAACAACAGTTCTCCGCCCATCTTGTTCACTTCTCCTGATCTCATCTTCCAAAACCCTGAACCGCCAAGACGCCAAGTAAGCCAGAAAGACATTTATTTTTTCAGCCTGCCGGTAACAACCACCGGCAGGCTGAAAAATAAATCCTTGCGTTCTTCTTCGCGATCTTCGCGCCTTCGCGGTTCTACCATTCCTTTGTCTTGGTTCCTCACTCAATGCTGCATTCCGAGTTTCATTCCCGGAGGAGGGGAAATCCCATTTCTTCCCTCTGCGCCAGGTAATTTCTGGCTGAAAGCCGGGCAAGGTTCCTGATACGCTCGATGTAAGCGGTCCTCTCAGCCACACTGATGGCCCCCCTTGCATCGAGCAGGTTGAAAATGTGGGAGCATTTCAGGCAACAGTCGTAAGCCGGCAGGACGATCCCTTTCCCGCTCACCCTGATGGATTCCTGCTCGTACATTTCAAACATTTTTCGAAGCATTTCTACATCTGCGAGCTCGAAACTATAGGTGGAAAGTTCCCATTCGCTTTTTTTGTGGACGTCACCATAGGTAATACGATCGTTCCAGGCAAGATCGTATACGCTCTCCTTGCCCTGAAGGTACATCGAAATCCTTTCGAGGCCGTAGGTTATCTCCACGGAAATGGGATCCAGCTTGATGCTGCCCGCGAGTTGGAAATAGGTGAACTGGGTGATCTCCATCCCGTCCAGCCAAACCTCCCACCCCAGGCCTGATGCGCCAAGAGTCGGAGATTCCCAATCGTCTTCGACAAACCGGATGTCATGATCCAGGGGATCGATTCCGAGAGCCCTCAGGCTGTCCAGGTACATCTCCTGAATCTCAAGAGGAGAAGGTTTTATGATCACCTGGTATTGATAGTAATGGCCGAGGCGATTGGGGTTTTCACCATACCGGCCATCAGTCGGTCTTCTGGACGGCTCAACATAAGCCACAGACCAGGGTTCGGGACCGAGCGCCCGCAAGAGCGTGGCCGGGTGAAAAGTGCCCGCCCCGACCTCCATATCGTAAGGCTGCTGAATGACACATCCCTTATCCGCCCAGTACCTCTGCAGTGTGAGAATGACTTGTTGAAAGGTCATGAAGTTCCTCCGCCGCCGCCTCATCAAGAACGGCGTTTTACTGAAAAAATCAGAATTAGCACCGGGGTGGAGTCCTGTCAAGAACGCATGCAAGCCCCGATTCACCATCAAACATCATCTGCTGCGTTACGCTCGTCCCTCGTCGCTGCGACGTACCTGCATGTACGCCTCACTCCTCGGGTCTCTTCTTCGCTCCGCTCGAACAACCCACCCTTCGGGCGGGACCCATTATCGCAAGCCTTGCATCTGATGCTTGCTGGTGAACCCTAACCGACACGTTTTGCGAGAGGATTCGAAATTTGACGGTGGATTTGGGCAAGCACGAGGACGCATAGCGCAGAGAGCATAGGGCAAAGAGCATAGCGCAAAGCGTAACGAAAGGACGCGTAAGAATCAGGGACCTGGGGACAGCCGTCAATCATCGGAGATCCTGTTTTCGTCACTCCGGCCCCGCATCACGTGCGGGATAAACTCTCCTTGCGCTATGCCCCATGCGCTATGCCCTATGCTCTATGCGTCTTCGCCTGCCTTCTGCTTGACCTTTTCCGGTTTTTCGCTATGCTCTTTTCAGGCCGGATTCCTCTCCGGTTCAGTACCTGCAAGACGAATTCCACCCGTCCACTGGAGGTGCGGAAGAGACAAGATGGGTTCTATTGAGGTAGATCTTTTTTCAAAAGACGTGAACAGCGCGGATCATCCGCAGGCCATTCACTTCAGGGGATTGCTGGAGGAGGTGGCCGAGGACTACAGGTGCCGCCTGGTCTCTTTTGAAGTCGAAAACGGGACAGTCACATTTTCCTTTGACGACGACGGTCTCACGGCCGAGATACTGAGAATCCTTCAGATTGAGAAGCCCAATGCCTCCTGACTTCTGCCTCCTGTCTCCTGTCCCCTGACTTCTTCTTAAAGCAGGTACTTCAGCGTCTTCAACCTGCGCTCCAGACGGTACTCGCGGTGAAGATCGATGACGGATCGGATTTCCTCGGTCGCTCCCTCCCAAACGCAACCAGGCTCTGCAATGGCCCCATGCTGCATGTGCTCCAGGATGCTCACACTCTCTGGCGTCAGAGAGGGGGTCTCAGTGGATTTCTGCTGGCATCTCAGGCATGCAATTCCGCCCTTTTCGCGTTTGAAGACCGCAGTGCCCGTGTGGGTATAGTGTCTTCCACAGATGCAGCATTTTTCGGTTCGAATGGCGTATCCACCCAGTGCCAGTGCCCTTGCCTCAAAAAAGAGAAGGGCCTGATCGGATTCACTCCCCGATGCCAGCCGCCCAAGAGAGTGGCTGAGATGATCGAACATCGCCCGGTCGGCCACTTCGGACGGGAAAAGAACCTCCGTGAGCTCGATCATGAAGCTCGCCTTGGAGAGGGTGTTGAAATCTCCGCGAAGACCAGGAAAACCGTCCAGGAGCCTGCCTGAACGGATGAAGCAGAGACCTCCATCTTTCCTGATGCCGTACTCCAGATCGGCCAGGGAGAATGTTTCAAGACAATTGGCGAACCGTTTGCGGCTTTTGCGCGCAGCCTTGGCAACCCCTTTGAGTTGCCCCCTGTCAGGGGTAAAGAAGGTGACCAGCAGATCCGATTCACCAAGATCCCTGATCCTCATGATAATGGAAGGTGACGACGTGTACTTCATTGAACAGAAAAAAGCCCTTTGCCAAGCAGCATAGCAAAGGGCCGGCCTTGCGTCCAGTAGGAGAAAATACTAGGGGAATTTCGCCTGAACGGGAACCACCTTAGTAACGCCGTCAGCCACGAAGGTGAAGGATGCATTCTTTACCGATACGGATGTAGTGCCCATGGGGACATCCTTCCACCACCTCTCCAGTGTCGGGAATGCTTCCCATCCCTTGTTTTTGAGGAGTGGCGCATTGGCAAGCAGGAGTGCGGTCAGGGCGGAACGTACGGTGATCATGGTGGTCAACCTCACTTGATCGGTCTTCCCAGCCGGGATCCAGTACGAGTCGTTGTTGTTCGTGGTGATCAATTCGAAGTCGTTGTCAAATGCCACCGTGTAGGTAACCCCCTCGAGCATGACAGGGAAAGGATTGGGATTTTGGATTTCGAACAGGAAACTCATGGGCAGCGGAGCCCCCCGATCGTCCCCAGCTCCTTTTGTGGGTGCTACTGCCTTGGCGTAGTACCAGAAACCATCATACTGGGGCACCTCGAAGGAGGCGAGTTTGACAACAGGGCTTTTGAAACTGTCGGCCGTTGCTTTGTTCTGCGTGCCCGCACAGGAGGTGAACACCAGTCCTGCGGAGCACAGAAGTACGATAATCCATGCCAGCCTCTTGCTCATTATTGACCTCCCTTTTTGAGAACGAATCCGTTGCTCTTTGTCTACATCGCAGGAACCGCTTATGCCAGCCATCGTTTCCTGCGCTTGTAGTGCTTGACGTCCCGAAAGCTCTTCTTGCCGCCCTTGTCGGTCAGTCCGAGGTAGAAATCTTTGATGTCTTCATTCTGCATCAGCTTTTCCGAACTATCATCCATCACGATGCGGCCGGTTTCCATCACATAGGCATGTGGGGCTACATTCAACGCCAATTTGGCATTTTGCTCCACCAGGAGGATGGAGATGCCCTCGTCCTTGTTGAGCTGGGTTACGATCCTGAAGATCTCATGGATGAGTTTGGGCGCCAGTCCCATGGAGGGTTCATCCAGGAGGACCAGTTTGGGCTCGGTCATCAAGGCCCTCCCGACGACCGTCATCTGCTGCTCGCCCCCGCTCACGAATCCCGCAACCTCGTTACGCTTCTCACGAAGCCTCGGGAAATAATGGTAGACAAGCTCCAACTTTTCCTTCACCGAGCCTGTCTTGCGAAGGTGGGCGCCCACCTTGAGGTTTTCTTCCACGGTAAGATGTTCGAAAACCCTTCTGCCCTCGATGACCTGCACAATACCGAGTCTGGCAATCTGAGCAGCGCGCTCATGGTGAATACGACGGCCTTCATACTCGATAGCGCCGTCGGTCACCTCGCCGTCCTCGGTCCCGAGCAGACCGGAAATAGCCTTGAGGGTGGTGCTTTTGCCTGCACCGTTAGCACCCAGAAGGGCTACGATGCTCCCCTTGGGCACCTCGATGGACACGCCTTTCAGGACGAGGATGACCTCATGGTACTTCACTTCAATATTGTTGATCTTGAGTATCGGTTCTACGGTTCCCAAAGATCCAACCTCCATGATCGAATCGGGACTTCATAAGCGCGGCTCTCGCGCCGCTCCGGCAAGGTTTACCAGCCTAGCCAGGCCTTCTCCCACTTGTCCGGCCATCGTTTTTTCAGATCCACCCTTTCGACTTCCTGGAACTTCCCGCCTTTCCACTCCTGGACGAGGCAGCCTGTGGTCGGCCGGTGATCGTTGGGGGAGAAGGTTACGTTAGAGGCGCCAAGCCCGATTTCGAAGTTGTTCAGGCTTTCAAATCCCTTTTGCATGATCCCGGGACCGGTCAGATCTCCGGCCTTGTCAGCCCTCTTCATGGCTTCCCATAGCACCAGGGCGTCCCCCCAGGCCTGAACCGTGCGGATCAGTCGCTTTTCCACAGGCGTTGCAGGGCTGTATTTCTTGGCGGAAGCGACGACAATGTCCATGTTCTTTACGTTCTGACCGAAGAAGGCGCAGGGTGTGGCGCCCATAGCCCCTTCAGCCGCCTCACCGGCCAGCCTTGGAAGGTTCTCATCGAAACCCCAGTTGTTGATGATGTGATCGACCTTGAGGCCGAGGGCAAAGGCATCCCTGATCATGGCGGACACGGACATGGTCGTGTTTCCGTGCCATATCACGTCCGGTTCGAATTTTTTCAAGGCCATGGCCTGGCTTTTGGTGTCAAGTGCGAAGAGGGAGACGTCCTGATCGTCACCCACGTCAAAACCCAGGAGGGCGGCATGGTCCTTGATTGCTTTGATCGGGGCGCTGGAATAGGGGGAGGCAAACATGTAGGCGCAGGCGAGCCGCGGCTTCCTTTTCCCGAAACCCTGTTTTTGGGGCCACTTCTTGTCGAACCAGGCGGTCAGGGCTGCCCTGGCGTTGGTGGAGTAGTCGGAAGAGAAGAAAAGGTTGTAAGGCGTTTTCTTGGGGTCGGTCAGATGCGCCGAATAGGAGGCGGAAACATAAGGGATCTTGTCCTTGTTGACCGTGGGCGAGAGCGCTTCGGTGTCGCCTGTTCCCCATCCCATAATCGCCACGACTCCCAGTCTCTTCAGGAGGTTGTATTTGGTGATCGCCTCAGGAATGCGGTACCCGTAATCGAACCAGGTATATTTGATCCTTTTCCCGTTTACACCCCCATTGTCGTTGATGTACTTGATCGCCTCCTCCATTCCGATGGCATAATCCTTTCCCACATCGGAGGTGGCCCCGGTAGTGTCCATGATGCCGCCGAGTTTGATTTCCTGAGCAGTCGCCGAGGTAAAGAATCCGACTGCAGCGAGAAACGCCAAAGCCGGTACAAACACCCACAACAAAGTCCGTTTCTTCATTTCAGCCCCCTTTTGCGTGCTGTAAAAGTGTTGGTGCAGTTTGCACAAGAGTGTTGCGAACTATCTGTCACCTCCTCTCGCCATTTTCATTTCACATCAAGCTCAGCATTCCAGTCACAGGAGTTCACAAGTTTCGCACCACTGAGCTCCTGAACATCGGCAACTCCCTAATAAGAGAAAGGCCAGAGATTGAAGTAGTTCTTGACCTGCCACCATCGATAGGCAATTCCGTTGGGCTCGTAGATCAAGAAGGCGCAAATGGCCAGGCCGAAGGCCGAGTCTTTAATGAAAGCGAAATCCATGAGAAGTTTCGGATAATACTCGGAGAGCGGAATGACCGCCCACTGGAGCCCTTCCATGACCAGCACCATGAACATGGAGCCGAAGATCGCGCCATGAATCGAGCCTGCGCCGCCGATCAGGATCACTCCCACGAGCCAGAGCGACCAGAACCAGGGAAAATGCTCGGGGCTCAGGGCCGCGGTGTTGCTCACCCAGAAGGCCCCTGTGATGCCTGCAAAAGCCCCTGCCACGAAAAAGGCGAGGAGCTTGTATCGAATGATATTGATTCCCAGCGCTTCAGCGGCGATGTCATTGTCCCGGATCGCCACCCATGCGCGGCCCACCTTGGATCGGAGGAGATTGGACATGGCTGCGATCATCAGTGTGAGCAGGACGATCATGACATAGTAAATCTTGATTTCCGTATCGATTGCGTAAGGGCCGATCTTGATAATACCGGGCGGAATGGAGAACGCCTGTCCCCTGCCGCCGATCTGGCTGACATACTGGGTAAGTATGAAATCCACCGTGATGAACTGCGCGGCCATGGTGGTGAGGATAAGATAAAATCCTTTGACTTTGGCCGAAGGGAGACCGAACAGAACACACCAGATCCCGCCGACAATGGCTGCACAGACGATGCTGATCGGATAGGCCAGCCCCAGATTGACAATGAAGCTGGGCCAGGGGAACTGGAGGATCATCAGTGTGCTCGTATAGGCGCCGACGGCAATGAAGGCTGCGTGGCCGAGGGTTACGAGGCCCGTGTACCCTATCAGGAGCTGAACTCCAAGTGCGCCCATGGCGGTATACCCCACCATGGTGGCCACGCTTATCCAATAACCGGGAAGGAGGAAGGGGATCCCCACGAAAAGGATCAGGAGCAGGAGAATCATCTTGGCCTGGATAAAGGTCGTTTGCCACCAACTCTGATCCTGAGTATAGTTCTGATGGTAATCCCCGCACGGCAACCACACACTCGACATAAAAGCACCTCGTCTACTGGATCCAGGATTCAGGATCCAGGATTCAGGATTCAGGATGAGGAAGAAAGAATTCCCCACCTGTCTCCTGTCTCCTGCAACTCCCGAAAAACTTCATTTCAGGTTTCAGTGTTCAAGTGTCAGGAAACTGCTGAACTACTGTGCTGACACCTGGCACCCGACACCTACAGAGTCTCTTTCATCTATAAGCTTGGCGCCGGGATGGTGTTTGAGGAGCTACACCCGCTCGATTCTTTCCCATCCCCACAGTCCGTAAGGCTTGAAGAGCAGGAAAACCGCCATGAACACGAAAGGAATGATCTCCTTGACCCCGCCGGGGAAATAGTGATCCAGGTAAGAACCCGAGAGGTTCTGGATCACGCCGATGATGATTCCGCCCACGATCGCGCCGGGAACGGAATTGAGTCCTCCGAGAACCACGGCAGGCAAGACAAGGAGGCCGAGATAGCCAATAGAAATGTTCATTCCATTTATGTTCCCTAAAAGCGCACCGCCTACGCCCGCGCTCATGAAGGCAATTGCCCAGGCCGCCGCGTAAACGAATCGTGCGCTCACGCCCAATGACAGCGCAGCAGTCTCGTCATCGGCAGTGGCCTGCATGGAAAGACCCCATCGGGTATATTTGAAAAAGCAGACAAAGATGATCAGGAGAACGAGGGAGAGGATGAAAGACCAGAGGTAGACAGGAGATACTTTGATAAAGCCGACGGCAATCGGTGTAATGGCAAAAACAGGGGGCTCGAATACCCTTGTATCCGTGCCCCAGACGAATTCGACGAGTCCTTTGAAAAAGAAGGAAAGTCCCACGGTGACCATGATCACCGAGAGGATGGGCTCCCCGATCAGTTTGTCGAGGAATATCCTTTCAGTGAGGTACCCGAGGATGATGCCGACGAGGAGAGTGCAAACAACAGCGAGGACGAAGGGCATGCCCATCTGGTAAAAGGTAAGGGAAACATACGCGCCGATCAGCGTGAGCTCCCCCATTGCCAGGTTGAGCACACCGGAGCACTTGTAAATGAGAACCCAGCCGAGGGCAACCAGGGCGTAGATTCCTCCCACCAGGATTCCATTGATGATGGTCATCAAAAAGAGTTCCATCCTTCTCCCTCAGCCTCCTTGCCTTATACATCTATGATGTTAAGATCGGTCTTGATGCGCTGTTCCCTGCCGTCTTCGTAGGTGATGGTCGTATCCATATGGACTATTTTGTCTTCCGAATACAGGCCGTCCACAATCAACCTGTATCGATTCTCCACGAAGGCTCTTCTCAGCTTGCTTGTCCTTGTCAGTTCCTCGTCGTCTGCGTCAAAAACCTTGTACAGGTTTAAGAAGCGATGAATCTTGGCGGGAGTAGGAAGATCCTTGTTCGCCTCGACGATCTGCTTCCGCACCAGTTCCTGGATTTCCGGTTTCTGCGAGAGTTCCTGATAACTGGTGTAATTGAGTTTTTTTTCGTCGGCCCACTTCCCGCATACCGAGTAGTCGATGCATATGACTGCCGTGATGAACGGCCTTTTGTCGCCGATAACCCAGACCTCCTGTATGAAGGGGCTGAACTTCAGCCTCGTTTCAAGGTACTGGGGGGAAAAAGGTCTCCCGTCGCTCAGGGTCATGACGTCTTTGGACCGGTCGAAAACGACCAGGTGGCCGTCTTCATCGATGAACCCTTTGTCTCCCGAATAGAGCCACCCATCCACCAGCGTCTTCCTGGTGGCTTCCTCGTTTTTGTAGTATCCCTGAAAAACAGAGGGACTCCTCGAAAGTATTTCACCTTCTTCCGTGATTTTCACCTCGGTCTCAGGGATGGGCGTGCCTACGGTATCGAACTTTACATCGCCGTCCCTGTGAACGATGGAAATGCCCGCGATCTCCGTCTGGCCGTAAATCTGTTTCAGGTTGACGCCGAGGGCGTGGAAGAAACGAAAATGATCCGGGCCCATGGCCGCACCTCCGGTGTAGGCATGCCGGAGGCGGGACATTCCGAGATGGTCTTTCAGCTTTTTCTGCATGGCCGCGTAGGCCAGCCAGTGGAGGAGCTTGAAGGAGATGGGGACGGGTTTCTTTTCAAAACGGCAATTGGCAACCTTGTACCCGACCTTTGTGGCGAATTCATAGATCTTTCGTTTGATCCAGGTGGAATCGATATATTTTACCTGGACCTGCCGAGTCATTCCTTCATAGAGCCTGGGAGGGGCGAACATGACATGAGGTCCGATCTGCCGGATATCTTCTCTGGCCGTGGTCGGCTCTTCCGGGAAGTTCAAGGTATAACCTATCTGCAGCCCGCATGAGATTGACATCATCTGTTCGCCGATCCACGCAAAAGGAAGATAGGAGACGAAATCATCCGTATCATAGCAGGGGTCAACGGACATGAGATTCCTGCCCATGGTGAGCATGTTCCAGTGGCTCAGAAGAGCGCCTTTGGGCAGGGCTGTGGTCCCGGAGGTATAAAAAAGGAGGCAGATGTCATCGCCGTGTCCCTGGTCGATCAATCTCTCGAACAGCCCGGGATCCTTTTTGTCCAGATCTCTTCCCCTTTTCTGCAACTCCTTCATGCTGATGAGGCATTCATTCTTGTAGTTTCTCATTCCCTTCGGATCGTCCCAAACGATCTTTTCGAGCTTGGGACACTGGTCTTTGATGGCCATGGCCTTATCGACCTCTTCCTGGGTTTCTCCCACGAAGAACTTGGCATCCGAATGGTCGATGATGTACTTCACTTCCTCCATCATGCAATCCTGAAAGAGCCAGACCCCCACTCCCCCTGCGCAAATCGCGGCCATTTCAGCCCACAATCCTTCAGGCCGGTTGTCCCCGATCATGGCGACCTTGTCCCCCTTTGTCAGCCCAAGGCTCACCATTCCGAGACAAAGATATTTCACATTGTCATAGTAATCCTGCCATGTGAAAGGCCGCCAGATACCGAACTCCTTTTCCCTCATGGCCACCTTCCTGTCCCCATATTTTCTGCACTGGCTGAGGAAGAGTTTCGGGATTGTGAGATCTTTGGTTATCTCAAGCGCGAGCGGGGATGCGACCATCTGCCTTACTACCTCCTTGAGGCATAGAGATCCTCTTCACCCAGGTAAGCCTTGATCACTTCCTGGTTCGACTGGACTTCCTTCGGGGTTCCGTCAACGATCTTGTTGCCGAAATTAAGGACGAACACGCGATTGGAGATATCCATGACAACACCCATATCGTGCTCCACCAGGATGCATGTCACTTTCCAACGGGCCTCCTCATTGATGTCCAGAATGAAGCGGGCCATGTCTTCCACTTCTTCGAGATTTAAACCGGCGAGCGGCTCGTCCAGCAGGAGCAGTTCGGGCTCCAGGGCAAGCGCCCTCCCGAGTTCCACCCGTTTCTGAAGCCCGTAAGGGAGCATATGAACCGTCTGGTTCCTGATGCTCTCTATCTCAAGCAGATCGATGATCTCCTCCTCGATGAACTTTCGGGATTGCAGTTCCTCACGCTTGGTCTTTCCTATGTAGATGGACCCGCTCAGGACCCCGGAGTTTAAATGGATGTGCCTGCCAAGGCGGATGTTGTCCAACACGGTCATGCCGCCGAAAAGCTCTATCTTCTGAAAAGTCCGTGAAAGCCCCAGTTCCGCTCGCTGGTGAGGCTTGAGGTGGGTGATGTCCTGGCCTTTGAAGTAGACTCGACCTTTTTGAGGTCTGTAGAGCCCATTGATGCAGTTCATCATGACGGTCTTACCGGCGCCGTTCGGGCCGATAATGGAATGGATTTCTCCTTTTCTCACCTCGAGGTCAACACCGGCAAGGGCAGCGACCCTGCCGAAAAACATGTGTATGTTCTCAAGTCTCAGGATTGTTTCGCCCTCCTGGGGCGCAGGGAGGTGAGTCATATACGCCGGTGCCTCCAGCTTGATTTCCTTTTGGTTCGTTAGGGAGAGATAGTAAAAATGGAAGGAAAGTGCATTAACTTAGTAGTCTTTACTTTTTTGATTTTTTCTTGTCAACTCAAAATTAAAAAATTGGTAACACTTAAGCTTTAGAGAATTCAAACAACCATCAAAGTTTCATAGAGCTAAAATATGGATGTGTTCATCTGCGGGATGAGATGCCGGTGGCATTGTGAGAGAAAAAAATCATCGGTCATTCCGGAGATGAAATCCCTCACAACTCCTGCGGGGGTAGTGTTTGCCGTGTAAGCAGGCGACATGCCTGCCAGAAATTCCCCGTAGACCTCGGACTCCTCGTCCCCTTTTTCCACATCGGACAGATATTTTTCAAAGAGCAGTCTGAACATGAGCCTGATCTTGGGGCTCTGACGCTTCACCTTCTCGTGGGTGTATATATGCATGTAGTTGAAATCTTTGAGTGTTTTTAGGGCGCCGGCGATTTCGGGAGTGAAGGAGACGAATGGCTGGTCGAGACTCCCGGCAACGAGGTCCTCCACGAGACTGTAGACGATCGTCCCATTGGTTTCCCCGAGCAATGCCCTGCAATCCTGCGGCAAGTCGCTTCTGGATATGAGTCCGAGTCGTATGGCATCTTCAATGTCGCGACCGACGTAGCTGATTGAATCCGCCATCCTGACCACACAACCTTCCAGGGTCATGGGTCTTCCATCTCCGGGGGGACCATCCTCCCTTTCCTTCATCTCGCGCTCAAGCACGGCGAAGCTTTTCTCCTGAAAAGGATGCAGCGCCTGAGCATGCATTTCCCCATCATGAGAAAGTATTCCGTCCAACACCTGAAGCGAGAGGTTCCACCCGATTCCCTTTCTTTCGATCATGTCCAGGAATCGGACCCCCTGCACGTTATGAGAGAAGCAGCCAAGCCCATGCGCCCTGGACAGTTCGGAGAGGAACGTCTCCCCATCATGCCCGAAAGGGGTGTGTCCGATATCATGACCAAGAGCGATCGCATCGATGAGGTCCTCGTTGAGTCGAAGCAGTCTCCCTATTGTTCTGGCGATCTTCGAGACGAGCTGAACGTGAAGAACCCGGTGGGTGATGTGATCGTTCTTGATGAGATAAAATACCTGGGTCTTGTCAATGTAACGGCTGTACGCGAGAGAATGAAGAATCCGGTCCCCATCAAGGGAAAAATTTTGCCTGTGGCCGGAAACGACCTTTTCTTCCGGCTTTCTCCTGATGGCTCGGCTGCTGGGACAGGCCCACGGAGACATCCGCTCCGTTTCGCTCCTGTCCAGTTCATTTCTGATCCGATTAAGACAATCCTGTTTCTGCACTTGAAATCCCAATGCAGGCCTGCCGGCCGCAACCCAGTAGGTGTCGGGTGTCAGTGTTCAGGTTTCAGGGTTCGGGGTTTGCTGACACCTGACACCTGAAACCTGATCCCAGCTTGCTCATCTACCCATCTTGCGAAGAAATTTTACACTCAGAATTTAATCCTTTTCGGTCTTGGATCTCAATTCCTTCCAGATGTTCTTCCCCCTTCGAAGAAGGATCTCATGAACCTGGTCCGTGATCGCCCTGCCTTGATCTTTCAATTGATCATCGGCAGGCGGGGTCTTCCCCTCCTTCCTGTACTTCCAACGGAGGAGAGATTCGGTAAGCCTGGCTTCCACGTTCTGCGCCATTTTCGCCAGGGACTCCGTTTCCTTTTCTTGTTTCTTTTTGTCTTCCATTCCGCACCGGGGTGGATTGACCGCTTTCGACGGCCGCATTTTGGTGTTAATATAACGGAAATGGTTTTCGAGGGCAATGGGCCAGAAGACAAGACAGAAGACAGAGGTCAGAGGTCAGAGGACAGAAGACAGAAGACAGAATGCAGGGCGTTTGAGTTATATTCGGGGTGACGACTTTCGACGTTCAATGTTGACACCCCTGTAAAAAGTCGAAAACACCCTTTTATCGTCATCCCGGCCCCGCACTTGATGCGGGGCCGGAATGACGACTTTTTACGAGATTGTCAACGTTCAATGTTCACCGCAACCGATCCTCTTCTGACTCCTGTCTCCTGTCCTCAGGGTTTTTACTTGAAAAGAATAAGTTCATGAGTTATAAACAAAAATTTGGTTTTGAATGATCTTGGATGAGCCACATGATGTGGCTTGCAGCGTTAAACCAGAAAATCCGCACGCTCAGACGAGACCCCGGTGCCATAGGTATTATGGAACATTCTGGGCGGAGGAACAACCAGGGCCGGGAGCGCCCATCCGCAGGCCGGTTTGAAGCTTCTGCAGATGCGCACCTTAGGCCTCCGGAATCAAGGAGGAATGAATGGCAGTATCGATCACAATGAAAGAGTTGCTCGAGGCGGGTGTCCATTTCGGGCACCAGACAAGGCGATGGAATCCGAAAATGAAACCCTACATTTTCGGATCCCGCAACGGAATCCATATCGTGGATCTGCAGAAGACGGTGAGCCTTTTTGCAGTGGCGTACGATTTCGTGGTCCGTACGGTAGCGGACGGGTATTCGGTTCTTTTCGTCGGGACAAAGAAGCAGGCTCATGATTCCATTGTCGAAGAGAGCGAGCGCTGCGGCATGTTCAACGTCGTGAACCGATGGCTCGGCGGGACCCTGACCAATTTTCAGACCATTCGCAAAAGCATCGGCAGGCTCAAGGAATTGGAGGCGATGCAGGCGGACGGCACTATCAACCGCTACACCAAGAAGGAAGCTCTGATGATGATGAAGGAGCACGTGAAGCTTGAGAGGAACCTTGGCGGGATCAAGGATATGGACGAGCTTCCCGGAGCGGTTTTCATCGTGGATCCCAAGAAAGAGACCATAGCCGTAAGCGAGGCCAGGAAGCTGGGGATACCGATAGTGGCTATTGGAGATACGAACTGCGATCCCGATGAAATTGACTATATCATACCCGGCAATGACGATGCGATCAGGGCCATCCGACTCATCTGCGCGAAAATCGCAAACGCCTGCATAGAAGGCCACAACATTGCTGAAGAGAAGTTGAGAGCGACTGCAGAGGTCAAGGAAGAGGCCGGATCTGAAAAGCCGGAGCCCGGCAAACCGTCCGAGGGCGAGGGAAAAGGGCCGGAGATCATTTTCGTGTCGAAAAAGGACGAAGCAGCTCTAGAAGAAAACAAATCGGAGGAGTCGTAAATTGGAAATCAGCGCAGCTTTGGTAAAAGAATTGAGGGAGAAGACGGGTGTGGGAATGATGGACTGCAAGAAGGCCCTCGCGGAAACCGGAGGGCAGATCGAGCAGGCTATCGACTACCTTAGAAAGAAGGGAATCGCCACAGCCCAGAAGCGAGGCGGAAGAGCGACGACCGAAGGGCAGGTGCAGTCCTACATCCATGCGGGCGGAAAAATCGGCGTGCTGGTGGAAGTGAATTCAGAGACGGATTTCACTGGAAAAACACCCGATTTTACCGAATTCGTCAAGAGCATCGCCATGCAGATTGCCGCTACCAACCCGTTGTCCGTCGACCGGGCAGGGCTGCCTCCTGCCGTGGTGGAGAGGGAGAAGGACATCTACTTCACCCAGGCAAAGGAGTCGGGGAAACCGGAAAAGGTCCATGAGAAAATCGTGGAAGGGAAGCTGAAGAAGTTCTACTCCGAGGTCTGTCTGCTCGAACAGCCTTTTGTAAAGAACCCGGACATTACGGTCCAGGATCTGGTCAACGAGATGATGGCCAAGACAGGGGAGAATATCGTGGTGAGAAGATTCTCGCGCTTCCAGCTGGGAGAGGCGGATGCCTGATCGCCAGGTACGTTACCGGAGGATCCTTCTCAAGCTGAGTGGTGAAGCCCTTGTGGGCGCCGAGGGATTCGGGATCGACCCTGCTGTCCTCAAGCGGGTCGCTTCCGATCTCCTTGAGGTCCATAGCATGGGCGTACAAACGTCCGTGGTAATCGGAGGCGGTAATATTTTCAGAGGATTGCACGCATCCGAATACGGCCTCACAAGGGTTCCTGCCGATCAGATGGGCATGCTCGCCACCGTCATCAATGCCATTGCTCTCGGCGAAGTGGTGAACAGCCTTGGCGGAGAGGCCAGGGTCATGTCCGCGATCGATATGAACAAGATCAGCGAGCCCTATGTCAGGGGCAAGGCCCTCAATCACCTCAAAGAGAGGAGAATCGTCATCTTCGGGGCCGGCACAGGGAATCCTTACTTCAGCACAGATACCGCAGCGGCGCTTCGCGCCATGGAAATGGGAGCGGAAGTGCTCCTCAAGGCGACCAAGGTCGACGGTGTGTATCCCGATGATCCGGTGGAGGATCCTTCGGCAAAACCCTTCTTGAAGCTCACCTATCAGGAAATGTTGAAACGGAATCTGCGGGTGATGGACATGACCGCAGTGACGCTTGCCATGGGGCAGAACCTGCCCATCATCGTATTCAATCTCAGGAAAGAAGGATCCATCCAGAATGTCGTTCTGGGGGAAAGAGTGGGCACTCTTATTTCAGGGGAATAGGAGATGAAAGACGAAATCCTGGCGGAATGCCGCGATAAAATGGCCAAGGCGATTCAAGCGCTCAAGAAAGACTTCATGAGGATTCGAACGGGAAGAGCCTCGACAGCACTGCTGGACGGAATAAAGGTGCACTGCTACGACACCCAGATGCCGATCGATCAGGTGGCCTCCCTCTCCACGCCGGAGAGCCGTCTGATCACGATCAAACCCTGGGATCAGACCATCATCGGGGAGATCGAGAAGAGCATTTTGAAGTCGGAACTCGGACTGACCCCGATGAATGATGGTAAGATGATCAGAATTCCCATCCCCCCGCTTACGGAGCAGAGGAGGAAGGAACTCGCAAAGCTCGCAAAGAAAATGGGCGAGGAAAGCAAGATCATCATACGCAACCAGAGACGCGAAGCAAACGAGCTGTTCAAGGATTTGAAAAACGAGAAGGAGATTTCGGAAGACGAGTTCTTCAAGTGCCAGGAAGAGGTGCAGAAGATCACGGATGAATTTATCAAAAAGGTGGATGAAGTGAGCGCCGACAAGGAAAAGGAAATCCTCGAGTTCTGAGAAGTTGCTGAAAATCGCTCAAATAATATGGATCCCTTGAAATTACCCAGACACGTGGCCATTATCATGGATGGGAATGGCCGTTGGGCGAAAAAGAAGACCATGAACCGCATTCGGGGCCATGAAGAAGGAACCAAATCGGTCAGGGAGATTGTTCGCACCACTCGAGAGCTTGGCATCCCGTGGCTCACGCTGTATGCGTTTTCCGAGGAGAACTGGAAGAGACCCCGGTATGAGATCGAAGCCCTGATGAGAATTCTGAAACGGTTTCTCAAGGGTGAACTGGCGGAAATGCTGGAGAACGGAATCAGGCTTCGCGCAATAGGAAGTATTCACAAGCTTCCTAAAGATGTGAGGGATCTCCTCCAGAAAACAATTGAGAAAACCGCTGCGGGCAAGAACCTTGTTTTGACCCTTGCACTCAGCTATGGCGGTCGTCAGGAACTGACCGATGCCATGAAGAAGATCGGCAGGAGGATAAAGAGCGGGGAGATCGGTGTAGAACAGATAGACGAGCAGCTCATTTCCGATTCCCTTTATGAGTCCGGCATGCCGGACCCGGATCTCCTCATCCGCACCAGCGGAGAGAACCGGGTCAGCAATTTCCTTCTGTGGCAGATCGCGTACACCGAGTTCTATGTGACCCCAACCCAGTGGCCCGACTTTAGAAAGGGAGAGTACCTCAAGGCCATAGAAGACTACCAGGGAAGGGAGAGACGATTCGGGGCCACCGGGGAGCAACTCGCCGCGGGTCAATGATGCGGAGGTGAACCCTGAACCTGTAAACCTATGCACCTCAAGAGGTGGCTTACCGGAATCATTGCAGCCCCCATCCTGATCTATGTGATCGGATTCGGCCCCAGACGCTTCTTCCATTTCCTCCTCTTTCTTACCGCTGTTCAGGGGCTTGTCGAGTTCTTTCGCATCACTTCAAAGGAAGCACCCAAGACCCTCCGTTGGATCGCCTATGGAACCACGTTTGTACTTTTTCTATTGGTGTCGGCGGGGGAGCTTTTTCTGCTGCCTCCGCTTCTCTTTCTTTGTGCGGCGGCGCCGATGGCATATTTTATTTTCACATACCACCGCTTGGAACATCGATCCACGGAGATCCTGGGAAAAGCTGCCCTTGGGCCCCTTTACATCGCGCTGCCCCTCGTCATGCTCGTAATTATTGATCGGTTTCCCAGGGGCGAAATGTGGATATTTTTCTTGCTGGTCGTCGTTTTTGCATGCGACACGGGCGCCTTTTACGCGGGACGGACCTTCGGAAGGCACAAACTCCATCCCCAGGTAAGTCCGGGAAAGACCTGGGAGGGTTCCGTGGGCGGTCTGCTCGCAGGCCTCTTGGCCGCTTATGTCTGGAGCAGATTTTCCAGCCTTTTTGTATTCGACCTCAGTGTCCTCATCCTGGCGGCAACCTTAGCGGTATCCGGGCAGATCGGAGACCTGGCCGAATCCATGTTGAAGCGAAACCATGGCGTCAAGGACTCGGGCGGGATTCTGCCGGGACATGGCGGCATCCTTGACAGGATCGATGCACACCTTTTTGCGATTCCCGTGCTTTTTGTTTTTCTCAGCTGGAAATAGGGAGACAATCCATGGAAAGAGGACTTTCTGGAGCGAGGATACTGGTCACCGGCGGCGCCGGGTTCCTGGGATCCCATTTATGCGAGAGGCTGCTCGAGCAAGGCCATGAAGTGACATGCCTGGACAACTACTTCACCGGCCAGAAAAAGAATATCTATCATCTTCTGGAAAACAAACGGTTTGAAGTCATCCGGCACGACATTGTCAACCCGATCTTTCTTGAGGTGGATCAAATCTACAACCTCGCTTGCCCGGCTTCCCCTATTCACTACCAGTATAATCCGGTCAAGACCACAAAGACCAATGTGATGGGCGCGATCAACATGCTCGGTCTGGCAAAAAGGGTCAAGGCCAAGATCCTTCAAGCCTCCACGAGCGAGGTGTACGGCGACCCCACCATCCATCCTCAGGATGAGTCCTACTGGGGAAACGTGAATCCAATCGGCCTGCGGGCCTGCTACGATGAGGGGAAGCGTTGTGCAGAGACCCTCTTCTTTGATTACCACAGGCAGAACGGGGTAAATATCAAGGTGGTTCGAATCTTCAATACTTATGGACCGCGGATGCACCCGGAGGACGGCCGTGTCGTAAGTAATTTTGTGCTGCGCTGCATACGAAATGAGCCTATTCCGATATACGGGAGCGGGAATCAGACCAGGTCCTTCTGCTTCGTCGATGATATGATCGAAGGGTTTATCAGAATGATGAACGGTCCGGATGAATTCATAGGCCCGGTCAACCTGGGGAACCCGGTCGAGAACTCAATCCTGGAATTGGCCGAGTTGATCGTCAGGCTGACGAAATCAGGGTCCAGACTCGATTTCCTGCCTTCGGTGATGGATGACCCGAAGAGACGCAAACCCGACATTGCCATGGCGAAAGAACAGCTGGACTGGGAACCGAGAATAGGACTGGAAGAGGGATTGAAAAGGACCATCGATTACTTCCGAGGGGAATCTGTCGTGAGATGAAGAAGATTCTGATTCTAGGTTCTACAGGATCAATAGGTCTGAATGCGCTCAAGGTCATTGAAGGACGGCCCGATGAGTACACGGTGGTCGGCCTGGCTGCAGGCAGGAATGTGGACCTTCTCCTGCGCCAGATCGAGCGATTCAGGCCAAAAGCGGTCGCCCTGCAGGAGAAGGAAGGTGCCGCTGCGGTAGCGGAACGGCTGAGTGGAAAACCCAAGCCTGAAGTCTATTTCGGTCCGGAAGGTTTCAAGCGGCTGGCCCTGTGGGACGAACCGGATACCGTGGTATCGGCGATGGCCGGTTCCGCCGGATTTCTTCCCACGTATGCCGCCATCGAGACAGGCAAGCGGATAGCCCTGGCAAACAAGGAAACCATGGTCATGGCCGGCAGTCTGGTGATGGATTGTGCAAAGAGCAGAGGCACATCCATCCTGCCGGTAGACAGCGAGCATAATGCCATCTTCCAGTCCCTCGTGGGTCATCCGAGGGAAGACCTCAGACGCGTGATCATCACGGCGTCAGGAGGCCCATTCAGGGAGATGTCCCTGGAGGAGATGGCGTCCGTCACCCCGGAGTCCGCCCTGAAACATCCCAACTGGAAAATGGGACGAAAGATCACGATTGATTCGGCAACCCTGATGAACAAGGGTTTGGAAGCGATAGAGGCCAGGTGGCTCTTTGATCTGCGCATAGACCAGATCAGCATTCTCATCCATCCTCAATCAATCGTTCACTCCATGGTGGAATACAAGGACGGCTCCATTATCGCCCAAATGGGCGTGCCGGACATGATGACTCCCATATCCTATGCGCTTTCGTTCCCCCGGCACTTTGAAACCTTCCTTCCGCCTTTGAAACTCGAAGAGGTCGGCCCGCTTTCTTTCAGCAAACCGGATCAGACAAAATTCAAATGCCTCGGTCTCGCATTCAGGGCTGTAGAGATCGGGGGAAGCATGCCGGCAGTGCTGAATGCGGCCAACGAGGTTGCGGTGGATCTCTTTCTGGAGCGGCGAATAGGCTTTCTCCAGATCCCGGTTCTCGTGGAGCAGGTCATGGAGGCCCACCGTCCTCATCCGATCGACAGCCCGGAAACTGTCATGGAAGCGGACGGCTGGGCAAAGAGAACGGCTGCCGAGTTCGCGGGTCGGATGGATCTCGCAAATTAATTAGTGTCTATCCAGAAATGGGCATTTTCTGTATGGAGGTTTCAGGTTTCAGGTGTCAGGTTTCAGGTTTCAGGTGTCAGGTTTCAGGTTTCAGGTGTCAGCTTAAAAGTCCTCGTGAGGTGGAAGATTCTCCTCGCTTTGCTCGGAGTCCCACCCCTTCGGGGTGGTACCCATTTTCTCCGCGCTTTGCTCGGAGTCCCACCCCTTCGGGGTGGTGCCCATTTTCCCCGCAGCTTGCTGCGGGGAGTTTCAACCCGGAAACCTGAACACCGACACCCGACACCTGCGTTATGCGGTTGTATTTGTTTGAGTGGGGATTATGTTATTTTAAACTTTGAGAGGTAGAGATGACCTTCTTTTTTTACTATGTGTTGCCCTTTTTGGTCGTGCTCGGGGTTCTGATCTTCTTCCATGAACTGGGGCATTTCTTGGTGGCGAAGTACTTCGGGGTCAAGGTGCTGAAGTTCTCCCTTGGTTTCGGCTACAAGCTGATTGGCAAAAAGATCGGAGAAACCGAATACCTGATCTCCACGATTCCCCTGGGCGGGTATGTGAAACTCCTGGGTGAGGATGGAGAAGAGGCGGAGGCTGTTTCACCGGCCGAAGCAGAAAGGGCGTTCAATACTCAAAGTGCGCTGAAGCGGATCGCCATTGTGGCTGCGGGTCCGGCATTCAATTTGATTCTGGCCTGGGTTATTTTCTGCGCCGTCCTTCTGTTTTCGGGAAAGCCGGTCATGACCCCCGAGATCGGGCAGGTGCGTCCCGAATCTCCTGCGGAAAAGGCCGGTCTCATGAAAGGGGACCTGATCGTGGATGTCCAGGGGCGAACCATCCAGGACTGGCAGGAGATTAAGACTATCGTTCAGGAAAACGAAGGCAGACCCGTCAACCTGACCGTCAAAAGAGGAGACCGGAATCTGAGCGTGGTCCTTACCCCGGAGACCGCCACGGAAAAGAACCTGTTCGGGGAGGATGTCAAATCAGCCCTCATCGGGATTGTGGCCTCCGGCAATTATAAGGAAATTGATCTCGGCCCTGTGGAATCCCTCGTGGAAGGAACCGCCAAAACCTGGGATATCATCAAACTGACTTTTCTGACAATCATCAAGCTTTTCCAGGGAGTGGTTTCCATCAAGACCCTCGGAGGCCCCATCATGATCGGGCAACTCACCGGCCAGGTGGCACAGGAGAGCATCAGTTATCTTTTCCCACTTCTCGCGATCATCAGTATCAATCTGGGTATCCTCAACCTGCTCCCGATTCCAATTCTTGACGGAGGGTTGATCCTCTTCCTGTTGATAGAACTGGTTGCACGAAAACCGCTCGGTCTCAAGAAGAGGGACATCGCACAGAAGGTAGGCCTTTTTCTATTGGCCGTGCTCATCGTGGTGGTGACAATCAATGATCTTTCCAGGATCGAGGCTGTCTCCGGGATTTTTGAGCAGATTGAGCAAATCTTTCGAAAGGTGTCAGGGTGATCCTGGCCATCAATACTTCCTCTCTTCGATTTAGCATTGCGTTGATCAGAGGAAATGGCGCCTTGATTGGGGAATATTCCCTCGTCGGCGGGCCCAAGGGGTCACGGCCCCTGTTTCCCGCCCTGCACGAACTGCTGGTTCATACAAATACAGACCTGAAGAATGTTGTTGCGGTCGGCGTGGCAGGTGGGCCTGGAAGCTTCACAGGTCTGCGGGTTGGTGTCGCAACGGCCAAAGGGTTCTGCCATGGATTGGGAATTCCCTTGATCGGGGTGGACAGTCTGGAAGCCCTGGCCGGCCAGCTTTCTCAGACGGCCTATCCGGTCTGCGCCGTCATCGGTTCAAAGAAGGGGGAAGTTTTCGCAGCTCTCTTCAGGAGCGATGAAAATGGTGAAGTGACCAGAATGACCGAAGATGCCTGCCTCACGGTTGTTGATCTTAGCGACCTGGTCAGGGAGAGGACCATTTTCATAGGTGACGATTTCGAGACCCAGGCCCCGGCCATCCGGTCGGCAGTGGGGGCCGATGCGCTTCTGGCGCCCTCTTCCTTCTGGGCGCCCAAAGCAGCCCAGGTGGGGGCAATCACTTTGAACCGGCTCAAGAGCGGCTCCTGGGACGATCTCGAAGAGTATGTGCCCAATTATCTGAGGTTGCCCGAGATCGGGCGCAGCTAGTGTCGTGTCTCAGAAGTTCATTGAAATAGTGCACCCGGCCACCCCCACCTGACCTCCCCCGTCAATGGGGAGGAAAGTGCTTGCAAGCCATATACTCCCCTCCCTTGGTGGGAGGGGTAGGGGAGGGGTAGGGGAGGGGGACCCTGAAGGAGTTTATCAACGTATTTCTGAGACACGACACTAGCGTAATGCGTCGCAAGTCCCTTCTCTTGATTTGTCATTCCGGGCTTGACCCGGAATCCAGTCTTTCTGCGCATTGGATTCCCGCCTGCGCGGGAATGACGTGAAAATAAATACAACGAAGCACTAGACCCACTGCGCAAGAGCGCACCGGTTCCCCTGAGTTCGTGTCCCTGAAATACATTCAATAGACTGTCGATTTTCTCGTGTTCTTCGTGCCCGTCGTGGTGAAAGACAATAGGTAGCTGTGCGGGGTATCCTGTCCGGTCATGACGCCGCTTCTGCGTGAAACGGGTGGTTGAAATCCGATTCTCTCTTCCCGCACCTTGGCGTGATTTGACAAATTTTCACAATGTATTATAATCCCGCCGATTTTTGATTATATTGAATTACGGCCCCGAAAGGGCACGTACCATAGCAGGGATGTAGTTGAAAAATGGAAAGTAATTCAGAAAAAAACCGGAAAAGAGTCCACAATCGTTTGAAGATCGCCCGGGAGGGGCTGCCTTTTATCGGCATCGGTGTTGCCTTTTGCCTCCTGTTTACAGTGCTGGACCTGGATCTGGCGGCAGCGATCCTGGGCGCTCTTACTCTATTCACAATTTATTTCTTCAGGGATCCGGAGCGAGGGAACGCGTTTTCTGAGAAGACGGTGCTGGCCCCTGCCGATGGACGTATTCTGGGAGTTCACAGCCTGGAAGACGGAAAAAGCCTTTTGGGAGAACCAGGAACCAAGGTCAGCATCTTCATGTCCGTTTTCAATGTCCACGTGAACCGGATACCTGCCACCGGAAGGATCTCGGGAATCTCCTATTTCCCGGGCCGTTTCTTTTCCGCAAACCTGGACAAGGCCTCCGCACAGAATGAAAACAACAGGGTCACTCTGGAGACTTCTGGAAGGCAAATTGTATTCGTTCAGATCGCCGGCCTCATAGCCAGGCGGATTGCATGCTGGATCAAGGAAGGCGATGAGGTCAAAGCAGGGCAGCGCTTCGGGCTGATCCGATTCGGCTCCAGGCTGGACGTCTATCTCCCCCGCGATATCCGTGTCGTCGTTCAAAAGGGACAGAAGGTGAAAGCGGGAGAATCCATTTTGGGGTATTTGCCATGAGAACAAAGCGCAGAAAGAAAATCCGGCAGCAGAAAGAGCGTAAAGGGATTTACATTCTCCCCAATCTGTTTACCTCGGCAAGTCTCTTTGGTGGATTTTTCGCCATTATCGCGTCCACCCAGGGCAGGTACGAAGCTGCCGCCATTTCCATCCTTGTCTCAGCCGTTCTGGATGGTCTCGACGGCAGGGTGGCGCGGTTCACCCGAACGACGAGCCATTTCGGAGTCGAATACGATTCCCTCTCCGACGTGATCGCCTTTGGCGTGGCGCCGGGCATTCTGGTATTCCAGTGGGCCATGAAACCCTTCGGCCGCTTCGGATGGCTTGCAGCTTTCCTCTTTGTGGTCTGCGGGGCACTGCGGCTCGCACGGTTCAACGTGCAGAAAACCACGACGGATTCCAGTTTTTTCAGGGGACTTCCCATCCCCGCCGCTGCATGCGTCATCGCGTCCCTGATTCTTTTCATCGACGAATTGGGCGGGATGCCGGAAAATGCGCCTCTCCTCATCGTGGTGATGATCTACATCCTTTCCTTCCTCATGGTCAGCACGATCGGCTATACCAGTTTCAAGAAACTCGATCTCAGGAACCAGAAGCCGTTCAACTTCCTGGTCTCCCTGATTCTGATGCTGATCGTCGTGGCGTACAAGCCGAAGATCATGATCTTTCTCCTCATGTTCGGGTATGCGCTCTCGGGGCCATTGGCGGGAATTTTCAGAATTCGCTCCAGGCGTCGTAAGCGTCTGGAGGAAGAGACCAATCCGGCCATGGAACCGGCCCCTTTGCCGGCCGATCAGAAGGGAGAATGACGGCCCTGTTTAATCTCGAAACTCGGCCCGGGCCTGTATCTCATTCGGGAATGGTGCATTTTAAGGATGCGAATCACTGGAGGGGAGCGGAGGGGCATCCGTCTCGCCTCGTTTAAGGGCGAACGAATACGGCCCACTTCAGACAGGGTGAGAGAGGCCATCTTCGATCTCCTCGGTCAGTACACTATAGGACTTCGTGTGCTGGATCTTTTTGCGGGTACGGGCGCGCTCGGAATCGAGGCGCTCAGCAGGGGAGCGAGAAGGGTCGTTTTTGTGGATAACTCTCCTGAATCCCTGAAACTCATCAGAAGGAATCTGGCCATGTGCGGCTATGAATCCGTGAGCACTCTGCTGAAGAAGGATCTCACGCGAGGTCTGCCCGCAGTTGGCGACCTGGGGCATGAAGGGGTAGATCTGGTTTTTGCGGACCCTCCTTACAAAAAAGGCTATCTCCTTCCGGTCCTGAGTGAGCTGTCTGCCTCGTTCTTTCTCTCATCGCGCGCCACCATAGTGGCTGAAGCCGGCAAAGAGGAGCATCTTCCCGACACCGTGGGGACCCTCTCGCTGGCGAAGACGCGAGTCTATGGCGATACGAAGATCTCCATCTACACCTACGGCGGACATGAGACATGAGGAAGAGAATCGCAGTTTATCCCGGAACCTTCGACCCCATCACCAACGGCCATATCAGCATTATCTCCAGGGCGCTCAAGATATTCGATCAGGTGACTGTGGCCATATTGAACAACCCCAAAAAGGTCCCCCTGTTCAGCATGGAAGAAAGGCTGGCGATGATCAAACAGGTCGTCCATAGTATGCCGAACGTGGAAATGGACTCCTACGACGGGCTGCTTGTTGATTATGTGATCAGCAAGAACGCCAATATTATCCTGAGGGGATTGAGGGCCATGTCCGATTTCGAATATGAGTTCCAGATGGCTCTGATGAACCGCAAGCTGAACAGAGACGTCCAATCCGTGTTTCTGATGACGGACTACAAGTGGTTCTACATCAGTTCGACGATCATCAAGGAGGCTGCTAGCCTCAATGGGGACGTGAGCGGGCTTGTCCCGCCTGTAGTCTGCAGGCGGTTGAAGGAAAAATACGGGTTCAGTTCCTGAGGACGAAGGCGTCCTTGAATCCCATCTCTTCCAGTTGCTTCTGAGTGGCCCTGGCTTCCTCCAGGGTACGGGAGAGGGAAACGTGGACTCTGTGAAGATTTCGGTTCTTTCCGTCCACGTAAGGGCTGATATTCACCTCTTTGTACACCACCTTGAGCCGGTCGGCTAACCGAACGGCATTCTCGCGAATCTCGAAGGATCCCACCTGAATGGTGAATTCACCGGTTTGAAAATCCTGTGACTCCAAAATGGGCTTCGTTCCGTCCTTTTCCTGAATCCTTCCGACCTCCTTTGCGAGCGCGACCACGCTCACATCGGTCACTCCGGGACCGATCATATCGATCTCCCGCGCAGCGGCATAGGAGAGGTCGATGATGCGTCCCTTGATGAACGGGCCCCGGTCATTGATCGGCAGGATGATGTGTTTGCCGTTTGAAAGATTGGTCACCTTGACTACGGTATGGAGGGGCAGGGTCTTGTGAGCGGCCGTGATTCCATGCATGTCGTATATTTCCCCGCTCGATGTGCGCCGGCCGTGGAACGGGTGCCCATACCAGGAAGCCTTCCCTGACTCCACGTAGCCCGCTGCATCGGGGAGGGGGTAATAGCGCTCGCCATTCACCACATAGGACTTGGGGAGTTCCCCCGGCAAAGGGACCACCTTGCCGGTTGGGGGAAGCTCGGTCTTCAAACGGGGTTTTTCCCCTGCACATCCTGCAAGGAACAATACAATTGAAACCGCGCAGAAAAGGAGTGTTTTTCTCATTTGCCGAATGCGATTGGTGGAACGGTTGTCAGCCCTGATCACGTCCTGGCCGGATTTGTAGTCAAACCATCGTGTTCTGCCGCAAGAAGCACGTTTCAGGGTCGGAATAGTAACAGAAACGGAGAAGTTTGCAAGATGCAAGATGCAGGATCCAAGATTCGAGATGCAGGTCCACCGACCCGTCATCCCGGTGAAAACCGGGATCCAGTATCTCCGAGCCGTTGCAGAACAGCTGGACTCCGGTTTTCACCGGAGTGACGACTTTTTACGAGACCGTCAAATTGGATCGCCGAAAACTCCCCTCCGTCTCCCCTTTACAAAGGGGAGGACTTAGCGCGGGTCTCCCCCTGGGGATTTGCAGTTTCTTTCATCTATAAGCCAGGCGCGAGGCGCCGGGGTTGGTTGCTCCTTTAGGCATTATCCTGATCCTGTATCTTGCATCTTGCATCGTGCATCTTGATTCGCCCTTTTCCTTTGAAACCACTTCCGAATCCCGATGCTCCCCGAAATTTCACTTGACATGGAATTGGCCTTCTTCTAAAAATAGCCCAATAACTATATTGTAACTATATTGTGATTATTCCGGCGAGGGTTGCTAAGACCCTTTTTGGAAAGGGAAAAGGGGTATTCATGAGACTCAAGGAGAAGGTTGCATTGGTGACTGGGAGCAGTCGCGGTGTGGGTCGCTCCATCGCGATCGGTTATGCGAAGGATGGCGCAAAAGTCGTTGTCAATTACACCTCGAATGAAAAGGCTGCCATCGAGGTAGTGGATAAGATCAAATCCTTGGGTAGCAACGCCATTGCGGTCAAGGCGGACGTAGCCCGAAAAGCGGATGTGGAGACGCTGGTGAAAGCCTCATTGGAGGCTTTCGGGAAGATCGACATCCTGGTGAACAACGCGGGATTTACCAGACCCAACATGATGCTCAAGATGAGCGAGGATGAGTGGGACCAGGTGGTGGACCTGCACTTGAAGGGCGCATTCCTTTGTTCCCAAGGGGTGGCCAACCACATGAAAAATCAAAACAGCGGCAAAATCATCAATGTCACATCGGTCGCCGGAATTGTGGGAACGGTCGGCCAGATCAACTACAGCGCAGCCAAGGGCGGGGTCATCAGCATGACCAAATCCATGGCGCGGGAACTTGCCCGCTACAACATTTGCGCAAATGTCATCAGCCTCGGCATCGTGGCCACGGATATGACCGAGAAGATCCGAACCGATGAAAAGCTTAGGGAGATCTACATGAACAGGATCCTTCTGAAGCGCTTTGCAGAGGCCGAAGACATAGCCCCGGCGTTCGTTTTCCTGGCATCGGATGAGGCCAATTACATTACAGGCCAGCTGCTGTGTGTGGATGGGGGCTATGGTATGATTTAGGGGCTCATTCGAGTTCCGAACGCCGAGAAACGGAAGAGCTCCGGACCGGAAACAACTGAGATAACTCTATCGCGCAGAAAAGGAGGTTTACAATGGGAGGAGTGCCGGAAAAGATAATGACATGGCAGATGGTTCAGCCTGCTTCATTCAACAAGGAAACCAAGGAGACGACCCCCGGCAAACTGGAGAAGAAGGAAATTCCGGTGCCCAAGCTGCAGCCGGACGAGGTGCTTGTGGAGGTTGCGGGCTGTGGGGTGTGCCACACCGATCTGGGTTACTTTTACGACGGCGTGCCCACGGTCTCTAAACCTCCTTTGTCCCTGGGTCATGAGATCTCTGGTACGGTCGTGGCCGGGGACCAGGCATGGATGGGCAAGGAAGTCATTATTCCTGCGGTCATGCCCTGCCGAAAATGCGAGCTCTGCAAAACAGGGAGATCGAATCGATGCCTGGCGCAGAAGATGCCCGGGAACAGCCTGGGTATATATGGCGGTTTCTCCAGCCACATCCCGGTGCCCTCGATCGATTTGTGCGAGGTCAAGAATCGGGGCAAAATGCCTCTTTCACATCTCTCGGTGGTAGCGGATGCGGCCACAACGCCTTATCAGGCCGCAAAAAGGGCAAGCCTGCAGCCCGGAGATAATGTGGTGGTGGTGGGCATCACCGGCGGTGTGGGTCAGTACATGGGCCAGACGGCCAAGGCCCTCGGCGCCAGAACCGTGATCGGGATAGCAAGAAATCAGGAGAAATTGGAGAGAGCCCTGAAGTTCGGGGCGGATTACGTTATCAGCTCGAAAGACAAGGATGCCGGTGCAATCTCCAAGGAGTTCCGCGCACTGTGCAAGGAAAAGGGCCTTCCCGGCACGGGCTGGAAGATCTTCGAGGTCAGCGGTTCCAAGGCAGGACAGGAGATCGGGCTCACGCTGCTGAGCTTTACGGGAAAGCTGATCGTGGTCGGTTTCAGCATGGTGAAAACCGAATATGCCATCGGTCGTCTGATGGCCTTCGATGCGGAAATCATCGGAACCTGGGGATGTCCTCCGGAGTATTATCCCATCGTGCTGGATATGGTTCTGAACGGAAAGATCAATGTGGAGAATTTCGTGGAGACACGGCCCATGAGCCAAATTGCAGAGACTTTTGCAGAGGCCCACAAGACCCCGCCCATGAAAAGAATCGTGCTCACGCCTGATTTCTAGGGTTGGGCGCCCCTGAGCGGTTAAACAGATAAGAAAGGAAAAGGAGGAGAAGTTATGGCTTTGAAAGGTGCTTTGGATTGGATGCCAAGAGAAGAGGAGCACAAGGATCATTCGCTCCACACGGACGTGCATTGGGGAACAAAAGATCCCTGCACGGTATATGAGAAGAGACCCCTGAAGGATCCCAAGAGCGGAAAGGAAGTGGAGGGTCTCTATGTGTCCTGGATCCGCTTGAACAACCCCAAGCAGTACAACTCCTACACCACTGAGATGGTGAAGGGCGTCATCGCGGGATTCGAGAACGCCTCCTTGGATCGAAGCGTGGTGGCTGTAGTCTTCACGGGTACCGGCCCTTATGCCTTCTGCACGGGCGGGAACACCAAGGAGTACAGCGAATATTACAGCATGAGAAGCGATGAATACGGCCAGTACATGGAGCTTTTCAACCACATGGTGGATGCCATCCTGGCATGCAAGAAGCCGGTGATCTGCCGCGTGAACGGCATGAGGGTTGCCGGCGGACAGGAAATCGGCATGGCCTGCGACCTCGCCATCTCTTCGGATCTCGCAATCTACGGCCAGGCGGGCCCAAGGCACGGATCAGCCCCTGTGGGCGGGGCCTCGGATTTCCTCCCCTGGTACCTGAGCATAGAAGATGCCATGTGGAACTGCGTCTCCTGCGAGATGTGGTCCGCCTACAAGATGAAGGCAAAGAATCTGATCAGCAAGGCGGTTCCGGTTCTGAAGATCGACGGCAAGTGGGTGCGGAACCCCACAATCATCACCGATCAGTGGCTGAGAGACGGCGAGATCGTCTACGGCGAATATAAGAGTGGAAAGGAGCTCGAGGAAGGGCGCGCCCTTCTTAAGCAGTACCAGGACAAGGCCGACTTCGAGCTGCTGGACAAGGAAGTGGACAAGATCTCATGGACCTTCGCCAATTTGTTCCCCGGTTGCCTGATTGAATCCATTGACAGCATCCGCCAGAAGAAGAAATTCTTCTGGGATACCATGAAGAATGCCCACCGGCACTGGCTGGCCGCCAACATGACCGGCGAGGCCTTCCTGGGCTTCGGGGCCTTCAACACCAAGAAGATCACCGGCAAGGACACCATCGACTTCCTCAAGTTCCGCCAGAACATCGCCGAAGGCAAGATCTGGGACTACGACATGTTCGCCGAGGTTCTTGGGAAACCTCAGAAGTAACGCTCTTCCGAGGGCGCTCATGATCCGGCAGGCGGGCTTCATCATGCGGTCCGCCTGCCGTTTTGTTTAGAACGAGTTTAGACAGGATAACAGGATGAACAGGATCAGGATCAAAATGACCGAACCATGGACCCGCTGGTTCCCTGTTTTGAAGACCGTGTCCGATATTCGTTTCGGGTGTTGTTGTTCGAATTTGACTCCTCAGTTTTGTTGCTCTTCTGAATCCTGTCAATCCTGTTATCCTGTCTAAAATTTCATTCTTTTCAAAGGAGGAGATTATGGCTTACCAGAATATCGAAGTGGATTTTAAAGAAGGCCTCGGCACCATCACCCTGAACAGGCCGCCGGTGAACGTGCTCAACATCGCGATGATGGAGGAGATCAACGCTGTTCTTCAGGAGTGGCAAGGAAAGAAGGACCTCAAGATCGTGCTCTTCAATGCCAAGGGGAAGTGCTTCTCCGCCGGAGTGGACGTGGGAGAGCATATGGGGGACCTGGCTCCGAAAATGATCGGGGCCTTCCATCGCATCTTTCGCCTCATGGACGGACTTGGGGCCGTTACGGTCGCCTCTGTTTTCAGCTCATGCCTCGGGGGCGGCTGCGAGCTGGCCATCTTCTGCGACATCGCAATCTCCTCGGAGAGCGGCAAGTTCGGACAACCGGAGATCCAGGTGGGGGTTTTTCCGCCGATTGCAGCGCAGTTGATGCCCAGGACGATCGGGCGGAAGGCCGCCATGGACCTGATTCTCTCAGGAAGGATCATCACTGCGGAGGAGGCTCTGCGGATCGGCCTGATCAACAAGGTGGTGAAGAACGAGGATCTGGAAACGGAGACAACCGCCATGTTGAAGCCCTACATGGGTTTGAGCGCGGAAGTACTCCGCCTCACCAAGAAGGCGATCAACAAAGGACTGATGGATGACTTCGAGCCTTCACTCCAGGCGATCGAGAAAATCTACCTCGATGAGCTCATGAAGACCAACGACGCCCAGGAGGGGCTGAAGGCATTCCTGGAAAAGAGAAAAGCGGTCTGGAAAACGTCTGACTTCCTTTCCTCTACTCTTCCCCTCCCCTTTGGCAAAGGGAAGCCGGAGGGGATTTCTGCGCAATTGAGGAGTTTGCTCGGAAGACCGGGGTTGATGCCGGCATAATCGTTGGACGCCTGCAGCACGACGGAAAAGTACCGGATAACGGCTGGGTAAATTGGTTGCGTTGCCGTTATAGCCTGAAGGACCCCGGATTGATCGTGAAGAACTGGTGTTTAGGTGGAAAATGACTTCAGGTGGGACGCCAGGTTGATTTTGCTATTACTCAGCCCGAGTTTTGTTCGGATTCGTTGACGATGCACCATGACCGTGTTCTCGGAAACCTGCAATAGTTCGGCTATGTCCTTGGTCGATTTTCCTTCTCTTATGAGATCCGCCACCTGCATTTCCATTATGGTGAGGGTCGTGTATCTTCTCGAAAGCTTCCTCACAAAAGGTGCAGTGATCTCGTTCATGCGGGTTTCCAAAATCTCGCAATAGGTCGCTTGCTCATCATTCAATCGCGTCCTTTTGAGCTTCTCGAGATATGGAAAGACAAGATTTCTCACATTGGACAGGATGTTTTCCTCGAATTCCGATTTGTCCTCCTCCCTCTGCTTCAACAGGATTTTCAATGCTGCGTTTACTTCCTCCAGCTCTCGTGTTCTCGCGGCAATGATCTCTTCATTCTTTTGCTGTTCCGATAGATCGGTTATTACGAGGCAAACTCCCGGGGTGTCTTCTATCTGGAGCCAACTTGCCGAAAGACTTGCCGGCAGGAGTACTCCACCCACTGTTTTGAGGTGAATCATCCCGCCGCAGCTTTTCTGATGAGCTTCCTCCAACACAGAATTGAACTTGCCATGTTCCTCCTCTGGGATATAGCTCAACATGGATGAGCCGATGATGTCCTCAACAGGAGTTCCCACCATTCCGGCAAAACGGCTGTTACAGAAGAAAATGCTCCCTTCACAGGTCATCACCACCGTGCCTTCGCATATGGTCTCAACGAGAATCCGATAACTTCGGGTACCGCGTCTCAGTAAGTGAACCCGGTGCCCTTCAGGCCCCAAGACCACCACGGCGTCGATCTTGTCGTAACGGATCGCATTCAGGATTTCCTCCGCATCTTCCAGCCGCTGGCGGAGTTTTTGGATTTCAGCAAGTGAGTTTTCTCTCGTCTTCAACAGGGTCATTTATCTTACTCCAGCTTTGGACTGTCCCATCATCTTTGGCCAGCATCCGCCGGATATCCGATTCCCAATCCTGAGTAAATCTCTTCCTGAGTTCGTTTTTTGCGGGTCCACAAAGGCTGAGAAATGATGCCATTTTAAAGGAAAAAACCTATTTTATGCCTTTAGATCTGAAAAGTAATACTAAAAAAAGGACTACATACCCATTAGCTACTGTAATTGATATTGCTTTACATGACCCTCTGATCGTTTTATTTTACGATTTAACGTACTGGTTCATGCTCACAACAACGCTCTCGCTTAGGAGCGCTTACCCTGAACGAACTATGTCCAAGGGCTGTGGGCCAACCTTGACATGTGCCGTTTCGCGTATCCGGCTTGGACAGATCGGTTTTAGGATCTGGCGCGCATGCACCTTTGTGGGTCGTCCCGACATCCGGCAGCTACGAAAGAGGAGGGGACATGGCCGCGAAATAAATTGCTTCCGGCAGGAAGGCAGGAAGATGGATAGAAAAAGAGAAATACGTCCTGCGCCTCTACGTTGCAGGTACTGCGCCCCGTTCGAAGGAGGCCATTCGGAGCGTTACTGAAATCTGTGAAGAGAACCTGGCGGGCCGATATGACCTGCAGGTTATCGACCTATACGAGCAGCCGGCCCTGGCAAAAAGCGAGCAGATCGTCGCGGTGCCGACGCTGATCAAGAAGCGACCCGAACCTATGCGAAAACTGATCGGCAGCATGGCGGATAAGGAGAAGATACTTGCGGGTCTGGATCTTAAGACTCAGGCAGTCGGGAACGGACGATGAGAAGCGCGGATGGTAATTCAACGGTCAACCTGGCTCCTCACCTTTCCCCTTTCCCCCAAGCTGGGGGAAGATGGGGCTCAGTGACATGGCAATGCATGCGGTCGTATTAGCAGGAGATTCGTTCGGTGAACGTAGATGGGTGGTGCATTTACGAAGGAGGCAAATGAAGACGAAGACTAAGAATGAGAATTCTGTTAAAGGGCTTGAGAAGTCTGCAACCGGAATCAAGGGCCTCGACGAGATCACGGGGGGCGGGTTGCCTAAAGGGAGGCCCACCCTGATCGCCGGGGGCGCAGGTTCCGGCAAAACGACCATTGCAATGGAATTCCTGCTCCGAGGCGCCATTCAGTACAAAGAGCCAGGCGTTTTTGTCTCGTTTGAGGAAAACGAGCGAGAGCTTACGGAGAATTTCGCATCCCTCGGATACGATCTCCAAGATCTCGCCTCGCAGAAGAAGGTCTCTCTTGAACATATTTTCATTGAACGGAGCCAGATCGAGGAAACAGGGGAATACGACCTCGAGGCGCTCTTTATCCGGCTCGCCTACGCAATCGATTCCATCGGGGCAAAACGGATCGTGCTGGACACCATTGAAGTCCTCTTTTCCGGTCTGAACAATGGTTCCATTCTTCGTGCGGAACTCAGAAGGCTCTTTCGATGGCTGAAACAGCGGAAGATAACGGCTCTCATTACGGGCGAGAAAGGAGACGGTACGCTCACGCGCCACGGTCTGGAAGAATATGTGGCCGACTGCGTCATCATCCTGGATCATCGGGCAGCGGAGCAGGTCACGACCAGGAGGCTTCGCGTTCTCAAGTACAGGGGCACATTCCACGGCACGGACGAGTACCCGTTCATCATCGATGAAAAGGGTGTTTCCGTCTTCCCCATCACCTCGGCAGGACTCGATCACGAGGTCAGCTCGGAGCGGATTTCCACGGGCATCCCTCGTCTCGACGCCATGCTCGGCGGAAAAGGGTTTTACCGGGGCAGCAGCATCCTGGTGTCGGGTACGGCAGGGACCGGGAAGACGAGCATCGCTTCGTACTTTGCGTCGGAGACCTGCAGAAAAGGCGAGAGATGCCTCTATTTTGCCTTTGAAGAATCCATGAACCAGATCGTCCGGAACATGCGAATGATCGGTATCCGCCTCGACCCTCTGGTGAAGAAGGGGCTGCTGCGGTTTCAACCCGCACGGCCGACCTCCCATGGCCTTGAAACCCATCTCTCCCTGATTCACAAGCTGGTGGATGAGTTTAACCCATCGGTGGCCATTTTCGACCCCATCACCAACTTCATTTCCGTGGGCTCCGAAGGCGAGATCAAGTCCATGGTGACGCGCTTGATCGACTATCTCAAGATGAGACAGATCACGGCCCTCTTCACCAACCTCACCCGCGGCGGTCAGAACCTTGAGACGACGGAAACCGCCGTTTCCTCTTTGATGGACACCTGGATGCTCGTCAGGGACATCGAGATGGGCGGGGAGCGGACGAGGGGAATCTATGTCATGAAATCCCGGGGCATGAGCCATTCCAACCAGATCCGCGAGTTTCAGATCAGCGATCGCGGCATTGACATCCTGGATGTCTACGTCGGGCCGGAAGGGGTTTTGACGGGAAGTGCGAGGGCCAGTCTCGAGGCAAAGGAAAAGGCTGATGCCCTCTCGCGCGAACAGGAGATCGAAAGAAAGAAGAATGAAATCGAGCGGAAAAAAGATATACTCGACGCAAAGATCAAGGCCATGCAAGCCACATTCGAATCGGAAAAGGAGGATCTCGAGCGGGCTATCGAGCAGGAAAAACTCGCAAGGACCGGGGTCGCTGACCAACGCCGCAGAATGGCCCTTTTGAGAAAAGCGGATTGATCTGAACTTGAAAGGGGAACGACAGGGGGGATAGGATGAAGGCGAGCGCCGAACTCAAGTCTGCGAAAAAGAAACCGGCCGTAAGATCCAGGACGACCGCAAAGAAACCGACCCTGAGGGAAAGACCCGAATTCTGGGAATTGAGACTCTATGTGGCGGGTCAGACGCCCAAGTCGGTCACGGCGTTTTCCAATCTGAAAAGGATCTGCGAAGAGCACCTCAAAGGCAAGTATCGCATCGAGGTGATCGACCTTGTGGAGAATCCGAGGCTTGCCGCCGGGGACCAGATCCTGGCCATCCCCACGCTGGTGAGAAAACTTCCTGAGCCCGTGAGAAAGATCATCGGCGATCTTTCGAATCAGGAGCGGGTTCTTGTCGGGCTCGATCTTCTTCCGCGTTAAGAAAGGAGGGAGCATGCCAAGGAAAGCCGGTGCTTCAGGCAGGAAGACCATTGAATCAATGGCAAAGGCTGCAAAGAAGGAGAAATACGTCCTTCGCCTCTACGTGGCAGGCACCACACCCCGTTCCCAGGAGGCCATACGGAGCGTTACGGAGATCTGCGAGCAACACCTGGCGGGCCGGTGCGATCTTCAGGTCATCGATCTCTACCAGCAGCCGGTTCTGGCCAAAGGCGAGCAGATCATCGCCGCCCCGACGCTGATCAAGAAGTTGCCCGCACCTTTGCGGAAGCTGATCGGCAGCATGGCCGACAAGGAGAAGGTACTGGTGGGACTGGATCTGCGGCCCAGACCGCAGCGGAGAACAGGCCATGAGAAGTGACAGCCGTACAAAGTCACAACTCCTTGAGGAGATCGAGCAACTGCGTGCCAGGCTGGATGAGGCGGAGCAGACACTGCATGCGATTCGCTCAGGGGAGGTGGATGCACTGGTGGTGGAGGGTCCCCAAGGCGAGCGCGTCTTTACGCTTACCGGCGCAGACCGCATCTACCGTGTCATTGCCGAAACCATGCATGAAGCCGCGCTTACCCTTGACCTGAGCGGGACCATCCTTTTCTGCAACCAACGATTCTCCGACCTGATGAAAATACCCATGAACGAGGCCCTTGGCCGAAAGATTACGGGCTTTGTATCCCGTCCACAGGAGCAGCCCCTGGAGAAGCTTCTGTCGGACGTTCAGGCAGGTCCGATCGAGCGCCGTCTGACGCTCCGTGCCTCTAATGGCACAGCCGTGCCCGTCAAGCTTTCGGCCAACCTGATAGAGGAGGATTCGAGCACGAGCATCTGCCTGCTCGCCTCTGACCTGACAGAAATCGAGGTTTCGGCAAAATCCATCCGTATTCTCCGTGAGCACCAGCAGGCATTGGAAGAGAGCGAGGAGCGATTACGCGCGATCTTCCAATCCTCGGAAGAGGCGATCATTACACTCGATGATCACCAACGATGCCTGGAGGCCAATCCTGCCGCCGGGGTCATCACCGGCATTCCCCATACTCAACTGGTCGGCCGCTCTCTGGGGGAGTTCATCGATTCGGATGATTCGGATCATGTTCTCTCGTCGGCCTGGGAGGAATTTCTGAAAACCGGACGCTTTCGCGGCGAGGTCAGGATTCTCCATGCCAGCGGTGAACAGCGAAAGGTAGAGGCTTCGGGTGTGGCACATATCAGCTCCGGGCGCCACCTGCTTGTCGGCCATGACGTCACCGAGCGCAAGCAGTCGGAAGAGGCTCTGCGGAGAAGCGAGACGTTGTTGCGCACCGTTACGGAAAACTGCGCCGATGCTATATTTATGAAGGATCGTGACGGCTGCATCCTGATGGCTAACCCGGCAACCTGCGCGGTCGTCGGCAAACCCGTGGAGCAAATCATCGGCAGAACGGATGAGGAGGCATACGCCGACCCGGATGTAGGACGCGCTATCATGGCGAACGACCGCCGTGTCATGGAATCCGGCAAGACGGAGGTCGTCGAGGAGGTGGCGCCGGGACCGAGCGGCCCGCGGGTATTTCTGTCAACAAAGACGCCGTATCGTGACGCCGAAGGACGAATCATTGGGCTTGTGGGCGTCGGCCGCGACATCACCGACAGAAAGCGGATGGAGGAGGATCTGCGGAGATCCCGCGACGAGTTGGATCTTCGAGTTCACGAGAGGACAGAGGAGCTCAGTCGCGCCCGTGAGGAGTTGGAGATGAGGGTGGAAGAAAGGACCGCACAGCTGAACGAAACGAATAAAGAGCTTGAGAGCTTTTCCTACAGCGTCTCCCATGACCTTCGTGCCCCGCTGCGTGCCATCACCGGTTTTACAGGGATGGTGAAAGAGGATCTTGAGGGCAGACTCGACGAAGACACGAAGCGAAAACTCGAAGTGATACAACAGAATGCCGAGAGGATGGGCCAGTTGATCGAGGACCTCCTCGCGCTCTCCCGTCTTGGCAAAATGACCATGAAACGGTCAGCCATCGACATGAGGCAACTCACTGCAGCCGTCATCGCGGAACTGAAAACAACCAACGCCGAAAAGAGGATTGACGTGGCTGTAGATGATCTTCCTATTGGTCTCGGAGACCCTAATCTCATTCGCCAGGTTCTCAGCAATCTGATCGGGAATGCGATCAAGTTTACGAGTCGGAAGGAGGAGGCACGCATCGAGATAACGGGCCGCCAAGAAGGCGATGAGAATGTCTACTGCGTGAAGGATAACGGGGTAGGATTCGACATGACTTACTGCGACAAACTCTTCGGCGTCTTTCAGCGGTTGCATTCATCGACTGAATTTGAGGGAACAGGCGTGGGTCTCGCCATTGTACACCGCATCATCACGCGTCACGGCGGAAGGGTGTGGGCCGAAGGCAAGATCAATGAAGGAGCGTCGTTCTATTTCACGCTTCCCAGGGGGAAAGGTCAATTTTAGCATCGCCATATTCTGCGACATCGCGATCTCCTCGGAGAGCGGCAAGTTCGGACAACCGGAGATCCAGGTGGGGGTTTTCCCGCCGAGAAAAGCTATCTCGATGAGCTCATGAAGACCAACGACGCCCAGGAGGGGCTGAAGGCATTCCTGGAAAAGAGAAAAGCGGTCTGGAAAA
>PHBH01000040.1 GCA_002840535.1 Deltaproteobacteria bacterium HGW-Deltaproteobacteria-15
AAACCACATGCTCCACCGCTTGTGCGGGCCCCCGTCAATTCCTTTGAGTTTTAGCCTTGCGGCCGTACTCCCCAGGCGGAGAACTTAATGCGTTAGCTACGGCACAGCAGGGGTCAATACCCGCTACACCTAGTTCTCATCGTTTACGGCGTGGACTACCAGGGTATCTAATCCTGTTTGCTCCCCACGCTTTCGCGTCTCAGCGTCAGTATTGGTCCAGAGAGTCGCCTTCGCCACGGGTGTTCCTCCCAATATCTACGAATTTCACCTCTACACTGGGAATTCCACTCTCCTCTCCCATACTCGAGTAAAGCAGTTTCAAACGCACTTCCTGGGTTAAGCCCAGGGCTTTCACGCCTGACTTGCCAAACCGCCTACACGCTCTTTACGCCCAATAATTCCGAACAACGCTTGCACCCTCCGTATTACCGCGGCTGCTGGCACGGAGTTAGCCGGTGCTTCCTCTAGTGGTACCATCAGGCCAACCGGCTATTCACCGGTTGACTTTTTTCCCACTTGACAGAGCTTTACGACCCGAAGGCCTTCTTCACTCACGCGGCGTTGCTGCGTCAGGGTTTCCCCTATTGCGCAAAATTCCTCACTGCTGCCTCCCGTAGGAGTCTGGACCGTGTTCCAGTTCCAGTGTGGCTGATCATCCTCTCAGACCAGCTAACCATCGTCGCCTTGGTAGGCCATTACCCTACCAACAAGCTAATGGTACGCGAGCCCCTCCCCGAACGGCAACTTTCATGAAGAGGTCACCTTTCATACCGAAGGCATGCGCCTCCGGGACAATATCCGGTATTAGTCCGCCTTTCGGCGGGTTATTCCAAATTCAGGGGTAGGTTACCCACGCGTTACTCACCCGTGCGCCACTTTACTCCCCCGAGCAAGCCCGGGGTTTCTCGTTCGACTTGCATGTGTTATGCACGCCGCCAGCGTTCATTCTGAGCCAGGATCAAACTCTCCAATTATATCGTTTGGATCATAGATCCACTTTTTCTAACTTGGGCCCACAACGGCATCACTATTTAGTTTTCAAAGAACAAAGCAGAACTCTTAATCTAGCTTCTCTGGTCGTTTTGTCAAGCCCTTGTTGGCTCTTTTTTCGTTCCGAGAAGCGAAAGCTGAAGATAGCCGAGGGCCTGTTTATTGTCAACACTTTTTTTGTTTTTTGTCGGCTTATTTTTTCAGGAAGAATTCAGATATCGAATCAACTACATAGGCCAGTTCAGTTTCTGTCAGCTCAGGAAAAATCGGAAGTGCCAATGTTTTCTTTGCCGCATCTTCGCACACCGGAAAGTCACCTGGTTTATAACCAAGGTTTCGGTAACATTGCTGGAGATGCAGCGGCACCGGGTAGTAGACTTCGGTTCCAATCCCCTTCTGGCTAAGAAAGGCCCTTAATTCGTCCCTCTTCTCTGCCTTCACGACAAACTGATTATAGACATGCCTGCCGGCTTTTTCAAGGGGCAAGGAAAGGTGTCTCAATCTTTTTTCTTCGAACAATTTCCTGTAGCGGCCGGCATTGGAGATCCTCTTTCCCGTCCATTCCTCCAGGTGTTTGAGTTTGACTGTCAACACGGCCGCCTGGAGCGCATCGAGCCGAAAATTTCCCCCGATCACGTGATGGTAGTACTTGGGTTCGGACCCGTGAACACGCAGAATCTTCAACCGATCAAAGATCTCTTTGTCGCAAGCCGTGACAACGCCGCCGTCCCCGAATGCCCCCAGGTTCTTCGAAGGGAAGAAGGAGAAACACCCGTAATCGCCCATGGAACCGGCCCTGCTGATTCTTCCGTCATCCCACTGGTACTCCGAGCCGATCGCCTGTGCAGCGTCCTCGATCACGATCAGATTGTTTTCCCGCGCAAGCCGCAGGATGGGCTCCATCTCTGCACATTGCCCGTAAAGATGAACAGGGATGATGGCTTTCAGCCGTTTTTTCCGTGGTGCGTCCAGCAGCGCGATGGTTTGCTCCAGCGCGTCGGGATCCAGATTATACGTGATCGGATCAATGTCCACGAACAGGGGCCTGGCGCCGATCCTGGTTATCGAACCTGCAGTAGCAAAGAAGGTGAACGGAGTCGTCACTACGATATCTTCCGGACCGACTCCCGCACTCATCAGAGAAATGAGAAGGGCATCGGTGCCTGAGGAGACCCCTACTGCGAAAGGGCACTGGCAGTACTCGGCAATATCCCGCTCCAGTTCCTCCACCTTGGGTCCCAGGATAAACTGCTGTGATGCAAAAACCGCTTCGGCCGTGGCACGGATCTCATCACGGATTATTTCATACTGTCTTGTCAGGTCGAGCAAAGGAACTTTCATTTTCGTCCACCCCCTTGATTTTGGCGCCGCAAACGCTATTGGAAATCCATAAGTTTTCGTAAGTCGCCCAGGAATACTCCATCGAAAAACGGCTCTCCTCTCCTTGAATTACGCATATACCCTTGGCTGGAGGGTTAGGGGAGGAGAGCATCCGAAGCGCCCTTGTGCAATTGACCTTGGGTCTGTAAGAGGAACTCGGAGACAGGGACAATCTTTATGCTTTCTCTGATTCTTTCCAGGGAATCCCTCAGACAATTCAGGGTTACTCTGTGAGGATGGCCTATCGCTATAGCGCCCCCTGTATTCCTGGCCATTCCTACAAGACGCTCTATCTGAAATTTCATCGCCCTCTCTGAGAGATGGTTGTCCAGAAATATCCCCCGTGTCCCTACCAACACCCCGGTCTTCTTGGCCAGAGACACGGCAACGCTTCGCGGGGTGGTCCTGCTGTCGATATAGAACAGGTTCCTCCTTTTCAGATCGTTGAACACAACCTCCATTCTCCCTTCGAGTTCCGTCAGGCGGGAACCCATGTGATTGTTGACTCCGCGGATACCCGGGACGCGTTGGATGTGTCCTTCTATGGTCGCGAGGATTGCCTCATCCTTCATATCCGACAGAATAGCTCCCGGACCGGGATTCACCTGAGGGTAATTCTTGGGTTCCATGGGGAGGTGAAGGATCAACTCGCATCCTTTTTGTTTGGCCAGCCTCGAAATGGCCGCCGCATGCGGCGCTGTCGAAATCACTGAGAGGGTAAGGGGAACCCCCAGGTCCAAAAAAGAGCGGGCCATCTTGAGGTCATAGCCCACATCGTCGATGATGATCGCAACCAGAGGCAGTCTCACCGACTTTGCCGTCCTTTGTTCTTGCGCTCCGGCCAGTCTGATCCTGTGAGTAAAACAGCCGAGAACGAACAAATCTATGACCGAATCGGTTCCGGCCGCTCTTACGTTCCTGTGCTGAATTTTTTTTCCAAGTGTGGCAAAGGCACTGGAGATAACACTTTCAAAACCCCTGATCCGGCCCGGATCTGAAAATCGTATCAGCAATTCCGTGAACTCCCATTCATTCCCTCTCTCGTGTCTCGGTTCCACAGAAAGAAAGAGAACATCCTTTTCCGGGATTCTCTCCCGGTAAACGGATTCATAGACCGCCAGATCGATTCGGGTGATCTGCTCGTTCAACTCTGAGGGGATGGGATGGACCTCTTCATAGAGGGGCGGGCTGAAAGAGGTTATTGACCAGGCGATGTAGGCAAGGATGGCGACCCCTGTTACCAGTACAAGGGCAGAGACATAGACCAGGAGACGAGCAAGAGAGGCTCGTCTCCTGGATTTACGTCCCTTTCGGCTTCCGGGTGCCATTGGCGAAGGGAGCCCAGTCTATTTGGGGCGGATCATTCTCTGACTCTCATTTGAGAGAAGATGTGCCACGTCTGGAGCAACTGAAGAGCTTGCCGCACCTGATTATCCTTTTCGAGGATCTCCTTTGCCTTCTTGTCGATTTCTTTCGAATCGGCTGCAGGCTTTCCCTGATCCGCGGCACTGGTGTCGTTCTCCATGTGCCCCTTCAAATCACCTTCTCGAATCTCCTTCCTCAGTTTTTCCTTGTCCTTCTCCTCTTCCTCAGTTGGTGGGATGAATTTCACCTCCACATCCGGAGCAATCCCGCTGACCTGAATGGATTTCCCGCTCGGGGTGTAATACCTCGCCGTTGTAAGCCGCAAACCGGATCCGTCGGAAAGCGGTAGAATAGTCTGGACGGAGCCCTTTCCGAACGTCTTTGTCCCCAGTACAAGGGCTCTCTTGTTATCCTGCAAAGCCCCTGCCACGATTTCGGCGGCACTGGCGCTTCCACCGTTAACCACCACGACAACGGGATAACTCCTCTCCTTGCCGTTCTTTCGGGCCGCCACCTCCATGTCCTGGGAGGTATCCCTGCCCTTTGTGCTTACGATTACCCCTGAATCCAGGAACAGGTCGGATACTTCTATGGCTTGAGAAAGCAGTCCCCCGGGATTGTTCCTGAGATCCAGCACCAGCCCCTCCAGCTTTCCATCCTTTTCAAGGGAATCGAGGGCGGCTACAAGGTCCTCGGTGGTCTTGCTCTGAAAATTGGAAACCCGGACATAGCCGATGGAAGGAGTAAGGAAGAAATGCCGAACACTCCTCAGGGGAATGACGTTGCGCGTGACGACAAATTCAAGGGGTTTTCCGTTTGTGCCCCTCATGATCGTCAATTTTACCTTTGTTCCCTTTTCCCCGCGAATCTGTTTGACGGCATCAACGATAGTCATATCCGTTGTAATCTTGTCATCGATTTTGACGATCTTATCACCTGATTCAATTCCTGCCTCGAATGCGGGAGTACCCTCGATTGCGGAAACGACTGTGAGCACATTGTCTCGAAGGGTGATCTCGATCCCGACCCCTGAGAAGCTGCCCTTCGTCTCCATCAGCAGTTCCTGATGCTCTTCCTTGCTCATGAATGACGAGTGAGGATCCAGACTCTGAACCATACCTTTGATCGCGCTCGATATCAGGCCCTTTGCCTCTTGTGGATCCACGTAGTTCTTTTCGATCTGGCGCAGGACCTCGGCAAAGACCTCAAGGTTCCTGTATACGTCGTCAGTCCCCGCTTTCACGAGGCCTCTGTGCCCGTTTAAGAAAACCGCACCAATGATCATCAAGACCACCAGAATGGTTTTGAAGGTCATCCTTCCCTGTTCAAAACGCATATGATTGCTCCTCATGCCGTTCTTTCTTGCTTATTTACTGCAAGGTGAGTTCAGTATAGTGCCGTGGATGTTCAAAATCAACGAACTTTTAGCCATTCGGCAGGGTCCAGGTTTGCGCCGCCGCGCCTGATCTCGAAGTATACTCTCCTTTCCGAGCCGGGATCATCCTTTCCCACCGTGCCGATGATCTCTCCCGCCTTTACCATCTTTCCTTCTTCTCCTTTTCGCCGCTCCAGATAGGCGGTAACGGTGAAGTACCTGGATCCATGATTGATCACAACGATTTCACCATAGCCTTTCAGGTTACCCGAGAATTCAATCCTACCGGGGAAAACCGCTTTGGCTTCGGCACCGCTCTTTGCAAGAATAAAGAGGCCCTTTAAAGCGCTATCCTGCCCCAACCCCGCCGGCTTCAGGAGCTTCCCTGCACATGGAAGCGGCAGTTTGCCTTTTGCAGCCGGAAAGTCGCTTGGCAGGTCCGGTTGACTGATCTCGGTCTTCTCAAGGGAAAGGAGTTTCTCTCTCAACGTCTTGGCGGCAAGTTCAAGTTCTTTGACTCCTGTTTCGTAAAACTCCCTCTCTTTATGAATCTTCATGAGAACGAGAACCTTCCTGTCCAAATCCTCTTTTATTCCCAAAAGCCGCGCGTTCTCTTCCTTCTCCATGCGTTCTATTGCTGCGACTCTTTCGCGAACATTCTGTATCTCATCCTTGTGTTTTTGCTGCAAGGCGAGCGTCTCCTGAAAGAGAAGGTGATCGGCACTCATGATAAGTCTTAGGTAACGAGCCCTTTTGGCAAGATCGTCCAGGTCTCTGGAAGCGGCCAACACCTGGACGGTCCCCCTCTTCGAGTACTTGTAGAAGGCCACCAATCTGTTGGCAAGCCTCCCCTCGATTTCTCGCAAACTCTTTTCGGTGGAATTCATGAGCTTCTTGAATTTTTCAAGCTCTTGCCTGTTCTGCGCAAGCTTTTCGCTCAATTCTCCCATGCTCTTTCTCTTTGCGGCAATTTCCGCCTCCAGGTTTGTGAGCAGTTGAAGAAGGTCCCTTTCCCGCTCGTGGAATTTCAGAAATTGTTCTTTTTCCCTGCTGAGATCGGTTTCGATCTTTTCAATCCGATCCTGTCCGGTCTCCGCGCCTTTTTGAGCAGCGGCCGGAGATTGCTCAAGGCCGAGGCTGAATGCCAAAAAGAACAAGAGGAAAGGTGCGAATGAGATCATCAGATTTTAAAAAACCTTCCGATGGCAATGAAACTCCCGATCAGGCCGAGCGTCAATCCCAGAAACAGGAGTATGACGACATAGCTGCACGGCAGGAAAACAACCCGGAAGATGGGGAGACCCAGCACATGAATATTGTCCAGAGAAAACACCAGATGAAGCGCAAAGAGGATGACGAGGGCCATCGATCCCCCCAGGATGCCCTGCGCAGCCCCCTCGATCAACAGGGGTGCCCTCACAAACCAGTCGCTTGCTCCGACCAGTTTGTATATCTCGATCTCTTCCCGGCGCGAATAAATGGTCAATTTGATGGTGTTCGTCACAATGAGGAGTACCGCCATGCAAAGGAGTAGGCCCACAATCAGGCCGGTAATCTTCAGCGCACGAATGACTCCCTCGAAACGAGCCTGGTACTCTTCACTATAATGGACTTCGCTGATCCCCTTTACCTTCTCCAGTTCACCCTTGATCTTCTGGGGATCCAAACGCTCTTTCTCGGAATCCTTGAACATGATTTCAAATGAGGCAGGGAGAGGGTTCTTGGTCAAACCGTCCAGCAGCCCGGCCTGAGCCCCGAGAGTGGCCTTCAAATCGGAAAACGCCTTTTCCTTTGAAATATATTCCCTGATCTCGGCGTCCGGAAGAGAGCGTATGGCATTTTCAACGGATTTGCGGGTCTCGGGGCTGATTGCATCGTCGAGATATACGGACATGGAAACGGATTTTCCCCATTCGACCACCCAATTGCCGGCATTTACAAAAAACAGGGCGAACCCGCCAAGGAAGAGAAGAGAAATAGTGATAGTACCTACGCTGATGGCATGGATCAGCCTATTCTGGATCATGCCTGAAAAGGCATGATGGAAATGGTATCTCCAGATTCTCAGCAGCCGCATGATTGCCTATTCAATGATCTTTCCCCTGTTCAGGATCACAATCCTCTGGTCTGTGTTTTTCAAGAGTTCTTTGTTGTGGGTTGCAACAATCACGGTCGTGCCTCTCAAGTTGATACTTCGGAAAAGGATCATGATCTCCCTTGTGATGTCCGGATCGAGATTTCCTGTAGGCTCGTCCGCCAGGAGTATCAGGGGTTCATTGACGATTGCACGGGCTATTGCAACCCTCTGCTGTTCGCCCCCGGAGAGTTGCAAGGGGAATGATTGTTCCTTTGATTCAAGGCCGACAGCCCTGAGGATTTGATGTGTTTTTTTTCTGATGAGAGAGCGTCGATCGCCTGCCACCTCCAGGGCCAGTGAGACGTTCTGGGACACTGTCCTGCTGTTGAGCAGCTTAAAGTCCTGAAAAACGAATCCCATCTTCCTTCTCAGGAGGTCGAGCTTCGACCTGCTGATTCGACTCAAGTTGATTCCGTTGATCAGGATCTGGCCGCGGGTGGGCTCTCCGGCACCGAAGATGAGACGCAGGAGGGTGGTCTTGCCTGCGCCGCTCGGACCGGTTATAAAGACGAACTCCCCCTTGCGCACTCTCAGGTTGAGTTCGCTGAGGGCTTCATTCGCTCCAAAGAATTTGGATACATGGTAGATTTGGATCACTGTGGTGCTGCGCCTTGAACCGAAACAGCGAGCGCATTCTCCTCGCCTTGCTCGGAGTCCCACCCCTTCGGGGCGGTGCCCATTTTCCCGCAGGTCGCTGCAGGGGCTAGCGAGCGCGCCAAAACAGATAGAAAGTCCTCGTGAAGGAGGAAGATTCCCCGCAGCTCGCTGCGGGGAGCTTCAACATCAGTTCTCGCCCACTGCTCTCTGCAGTCTAGCCTTTGCCAAATGGTGATCGATGAGGGCGACGTAATAGTTAAGCCTGGCTCTTGTGAGAAGCGCCTGGGCATCCAGTACCTCGGTGGTGGTCGTGACCTGGGCTTTATATCGTTCCTGAGTGACCCTCAGGTTTTCTTCGGCTTGCTCCACGGCCTTCCTGGTGGTCGGTATGTTCTTTTCCGCCTGGTCCAGGTCGAGTCCGGCCTGGATAAGCTCCAGGTGGATATTCTGCCGGATATTCTCCCTGGTCTCCAGCAACTGCAGCTTTTCGCTCATCCTCTCCCGAACCGCATTCTTTGTTTTTCCCCACTCCCAGAAGGTCCAGGTGAGCAACGCCCCGGCCTGCCATCGTTCGTTGTCGTGAAACTCGCTTCCTGAGACGTAGTATTCATCTCCCTCCTTTATGTAATCGCCGAACACGCTCACCTCAGGATAATAACGACTCCTGGCAAGCCTTATCTGCTGGTCGGCCTGCAGCAGCGCGATATTCACCAGCTTGATTTCCGGCCTGTGAAGGAGCGCTTTGTCCATGGAGCCTTCCAGGTTGAAGAGGAGCGGCTGGTAAGCGGAGATGTCCTCAACCGCCACCGGCAGGTGCGTCGGCCTGGCGAGCACATTGTTGAAAGAGGCCCTGTTACCCATGGCTGTATTCTGCGCCCTCACAAGGTTCTGCACCGCAAGCGCGAGTTCGACTTCCGCCTTGAGCAGGTCGTTGATCGGGATGATTCCGACTTCATAGAAATTCCTGGCGACCTCCAGGTGGGCCTGGAGCGCCTCTATTTCCCGCCTGACCACGTCTACGGCCATATCGGCTCTGAGGATGAGGAAATAGGATTCCTTGACCGCCAGGATCAGGTTAAGCCTCTCCTGCTCCAGTTCCCACTCCGACCGGTCGATGCCCAGCTTGGTGAGTTCGTAGGTGCTGAGCAGGGCGAAGCCCGTGAACACGGGCTGGCGCACGGAAGTACTCCACTGGTAGTTGTCTTTCGTATTTACAGCGCGCTCAGGGATGGCAAGGCCGGGCAATCCAAGGGGGATCGCCGGGCTCACGGTTGCTTTGTCGAGTCTCGTGTACCCGTAGTTCGTGCTCAGTTTTGGGTAGAAATCCGCCCGGGCCTGTTCTTTCACAAAGCGGGCTTCATCCACCTGCTCCTTCCTGATCTTGACCTGGTAGTTGTTCTTCAGCGCCTCCTGGATGGCGTTTTCGAGGGTGTAGTAGTTTTCCTTTTTTGCCTCTTCAGCAAAAGCGCTCGCCCATAAAGGGAGGACGAAAAGTGCAACCAGAACCGCACTTCGAATTCCTCGCCGGGATGATCTCATTGGAATCCCTCCGAAGTCTAACTGAAACGTCTTAATCATTAGAATAGGGTCATGAATATGTCAAACCCAAATTGGGCAGGCCGGGACCTCGCCGGGATGCATCAGATCCACACTTGTTCACCTTTCGGCATCCTTCGGTTTCTCAGGGCAGGCTACGGGTGAATGGAGACGAGCTGAGGTGAGTATTTGATTCGCGCTCATGGCGAGGAGCGAACCACGAGCGCCATAATAGTTGAATTGTTGATTATGATTTTGGTGCTGTCGGGCATACGTTTGTCGGGGACCTGACTGCATCGTCAGGCGGCTCAGCCCGGGCGCATGACCGCGACCATGGTGTGGGGGGTTCGATTTCAAACTAAAGCGCAGGATCCTCCGAATCCGGCTCTTCATGCCCCAGGAGGACCATCCTTTCCTTTGCAGCGGCCTTCCTTTTCTTTTCCCAGCCGTCCCATTCCCGCTTGAACCGACCCAATTTTTCCTGCAGTTCAATCCTTTCCTGAAGCGATTCCGGGAGCGTTTGTGGAAGGGTCCGCAAACGCTCCTTCAGCAGCTTAACCTCTTGCTTGATCCCCCTCATCGCATTCAGCGCGACCACTTCCTCTTCCGTCGGGACCTCAATTCGCCTGCAGTGATTCTCGCAGTTACCTAACCCCTCAGGCTTATCATGCTCTTCCATTTGTCCTCCTTTCCGATCCGCGCATATGTTAAGAACGTGCTCCAGGTTGTCAATCAGACGAGTGCTATGTTGTTTATTGACATGCCGAATGGATGAGAAAAAAACATGTTTTCAATGCTGTTGTTGACATTATAACTACACTTAAGTAGTATGAATAAACTTATGAAACTCTCAACTCGTGGAAGATACGGCACTCGGCTGATGGTGGAACTTGCCAGGAATTACGGCAAAGGTCCTACCAGCATCGCCGAGATTTCGCGAAAGCAGGATATTCCGATAAAATATCTTGAACAACTTATCATACCCCTGAAAAAGGCGGATCTGGTCACGAGCGCAAGAGGTCCGAAGGGCGGGCACATGCTTTCGATGCCCCCGGAGAAGATCAATCTTTGGGATATTCTGGTCCTGCTTGAGTCCAAGTCTTCCCTTGTGGATTGCCTGCTGGACCGAAGCGTCTGCTCCCATACCGCCACCTGTCCGGTACGCCCGGTTTGGGGCCGAGCCCTCAAGGCCCTCGTACAGATTTTTAGGTCGACCACTCTTCGGGATGTTTCGGAATTCCAACCCCAATTCGAAGGTGAACTTCTTCCCTGCAATGAAGATAACTGAAGACCTGCATGCCTTTCTTTGGACAGACCCTTCCACGAACAACGCAAATACCTATCTCATCAGCAGGCCAAAGAAGATCCTTATCGATCCCGGCCACGCCCACCTTTTCGGGGTTGTGGAGCAACAACTCAATACGCTGGGTCTTTCTCCGTCCGATATCGATCTGGTCATCATCACTCATGGACATCCGGATCACACCGAAGCGTTGCGCTTTTTCTCCGGGTCCTCCACACTGGCGGCCTTTCCGGCCCGTGAATTTGAATTTTTCCGGGCTGAAGCGGCTCAATATGGCGCCATGTTCGGCCTGGAGAACTTTCAGCCCGAGATTTTTCTGCAGGAAGGCAGGTTGGAGGTAGGGGACCTCGTTCTTGAAGTGTACTCTGCGCCCGGCCATTCCCCGGGATCCATTTGCCTGTATTGGCCGGAGAAGCGCGCCCTCTTCACCGGTGATGTGCTGTTCAAACAGGGAATAGGCAGAACCGATCTGCCGGGAGGAAATGGGGAAGACCTCAAGGAGAGCATTCTCAGGCTTGCGCAGCTGGATGTGGAATACACACTTCCAGGACATGGGGAGATTGTCAGCGGACGTGAAGCTGTTAGAAGGAATTTTGAAGAGATCGAGAAATTCTGGTTTGGAGCTCTATGAAGAGGCCAGGAGACGCGAAAACCGGGAGACTGGAAGGCAGGGAAACCCGGATCAATGGCACGGGGAGCCGGAAGCAGAGGAAGAAATCCGTCACTTCCAAGCCGCCTTCGGTCGATTTTGACTTGCGGCAGCTCGAGATCTTCAGCAGGGTGGTTGAGCTCGAGAGCTTTTCAAAGGCTGCCGACGCGGTCTTTCTCGCCCAGGCTTCCGTGAGCGAGAGGGTAGCGGTACTGGAAGAGCTGGTTGGCGCAAGACTCCTGGACCGCATGGGGAGACGTGTTGTCCCCACGAGCGCGGGGCAGCTCCTTTACAAACATGCCATGACCCTGCTCAGGATGAAAAGAGCGGCCTGCATGGAGATGCAGGATTATCTCGGTGCACAGGCAGGTGAAGTGGCGATCGGTTGCAGCACGATCCCGGGAGAATATATCCTTCCCGGTGTGATAGGACGCTTCTGCAAAGAGCACCCGCTTGTGAAGGTGGTCCAGACAATTGCCGCCTCCGCCGAGATCGAGTCCCGAGTCCTTGAAGGCCGGCTGGAGTTCGGCGTGATCGGCGCCAGAACCTCGAACACCTTCTTTGAGACCCACGAACTCTGGATGGACGAATTGCTCCTTGCGGTTCCAGTGAATCACCGCTGGGCCGGCAGAAGCGGCATCTCCCTGGATGAACTGGCCCCGGAACCCTATGTGTCCAGGGCTGCCGGGTCAGGCACCCTGAAGATCATCGAGGAGCATCTCCATTCACGGGGAGTTAAAGGGATAGACTCTTTAAACGTCATCGCCCGGTTTGGAACATCGACCGCAGTAAAGGAAGCTGTAAAGGCCGGACTGGGGGTTTCCCTTCTCTCCTCAAGGGCAATGCAGACAGAGATCAATGCAGGCATTCTGGTTGGCCTGAAGCTGCAAGAGATCCCGTTATTCAGGCGGTTCTGCCTGATCAGAGACAAGCGGAGGAGCATCTCTCCCTTGTGCGGTCGGCTGATCGATTTTCTCATGAATGCGGCCGAGGAAGACGGCGGTACACGGGAATAAATGGAATAATGGAATTTTGGTAACACCTTAGCTCTATGAGACATCCGGTTGAGTGAGGTTGGGCATGGGGGTCTTTTTTCAAATGTTCCACGGCTCCTTGTCCAGAAAACCTCCTTTTCAAGTCCCGTCAAAATCCCCGCTGTTATCGGAATCACCCCTGCCAAGCCTTTTCGGATATCGACAATTCCAATTGGACACGAACGTACGCGTGCGGTACATCTGTTGAAGACGGGAGTGAGGAGAAAGAAGTAAATGATCTCTCTATACGAGGAGCGCGACCATGGCTGAAAAAACGGGGTACCGGCTGACCGAGAAGGTGAAAGGGGCCGGCTGAGCCTCTAAGCTTGCGCCAGGGGACCTGGACAAGGCGCTTTGCGGCTTTGTTCTGCCTTCCGACCCCAATCTCATTGTCGGGCTGGACAGGGCGGACGATGCCGGGGTTTACAGAATCAACGACGATCTGGCCATTATCCAGACAGTTGATTTCTTTACCCCCATAGTGGACGACCCTTACTGGTTCGGCCAGATCGCTGCTGCGAATGCCATGAGCGATGTCTACGCCATGGGCGGCATCCCGAAAACGGCAATGAATCTTGTCGGCTTCCCGTCCAAGGAGATGGATATCTCAGTGCTCCGGCGGATCATAGAAGGGGGTCTGGACAAGATGCGTGAAGCCGGGGTCGTCCTTGTGGGGGGGCACACAATAGATGATCCCGAGCTGAAATACGGGCTTTCAGTCACAGGGTTCGTTCGCCCCGATCGCGTGCTCGTCAAGAGGAATCTTCGTCCTGGAGATCGTCTGGTCCTCACGAAGCCGCTTGGAACCGGCATCATAGCCACTGCCATAAAAGGAAGGCTCGCTTCCATCGACATAGAGGAGAGGGTCACCCGTATGATGGCGACGCTGAATCGCGAAGCTGCCGAGGTCATGGGATTCTTCCCTGTCCATGCCTGCACGGACATTACGGGTTTCGGATTTCTCGGACACCTTGCGGAGATGGTGGCGGGCTCAGGATGGGGAGTGAGAGTCGATTCGGCGCGTCTCCCCATTTTGCCGGAGACCGCAGGATACGCAAACATGGGCCTTATCCCGGCAGGGGCTTACCGAAACCGGGAATACAGAAAAGACATGATCGATTTCGCTCCCTCTGTGGAAAGGGTATTGCAGGACATCCTCTTCGACCCGCAAACCTCCGGAGGACTTCTGATATCCGTGGACGGGGGAAGAGCCGATGAAATGCTCAATGCACTCGTGGAAAAAGGGGTCGCGAACGCTGCAATCGTTGGGGAAGTGGTTACAGAGCCGAAGGAAAGGATCATGGTGTACTGAAGAGTTCAGCGTTCAGGGTTCAGAGTAGAGAGAATCTTGGTTCAAAGTCAGACAAAGGAGATAATAGGATGAGAATCCTGTATTCCTCTGAAAACTGAACGCTGAAAACTGAACTCTGAAGGCTGAACGTTAGCGCTGAAGGAGAAAACATGGAAAGCTTTTTGGATTGTCGGGGACTGGCCTGCCCGGCCCCTGTGCTGCAAACAAAGAATGTGATCGACAGGGAGCATCCCGATCTGGTTGAGGTCAAGGTGGACAATGAAGCGGCAGGGGAGAATGTCTCCCGATTCCTGAACTCACAGGGATTTCACGTCACGGTGGCCAAGCAGGGCTCGGACATCCGGATAACCGGCCGAAAGGAAGGGAATGCGGCTTCGGAATCCGTCTCTGCCGCGCCAGTACAAAACCTCGGACATAAAAAGATCATGGTCATGATCGCTGGAGATCGGTTGGGAAGAGGAGACGATGAACTGGGTCTCAAGCTGATGGCCAGCTTCCTCAAAACGCTGAAGGAAATGGGGCCGGAACTCTGGAGACTCGTTCTGTTGAACAACGGTGTGAAACTGGCCGTGGAAGGCTCGGAATTTGTAGCCAGCCTCCTTGAATTGAAGGATCAGGGCGTGGGCGTCTTTGTCTGCGGCACCTGCCTCAACCACTTCGGACTGATGGATCGAAAACGGGTAGGTGAAACGACCAATATGCTGGACATCGTCACCTCCATGCAGGTTGCGGACCAGGTGATCAATATTTGACGGCTTCTCCGTTCCCGTCTTTATCCAGGACTTCTCGGATAACCCCGAGCAAGCTCCTCAGGTCATAAGGTTTCTTCACGAATTCTTTGGCTCCGATTTCAAGGAAAGCCTCCGGTGGATCATCCCCGGCATACCCGCTGGCAACAACGACCCTGAGCCGGGGATTTCTGCGAAGGAGTTCCTGGAGACAACGTTTGCCGCCCATGCCGGGCATGATCAGATCGAGGAGAACGAGGGAGATAGCCTGCCGACTCTTTTCATAGAGTTCCACGGCGCTTTCCCCATTCATCGCCCTGATCACCTCGTACCCATGTTTTTCCAGCACCATTTCGATCACATCCAGAATGGTTTTCTCATCGTCTACAATCATGATGCGCTCTGAGCCCCGAGGGGGTGGCGCATTCTCTACTATGATTTCCGAGGCTCCGGCTAAGCTCTTGCCCGCCGGCAGATAGACCAGGAAGGTGGCTCCCTTGCCGGGCTGACTCTCACATAGCACAATCCCTTTATGCTTCCTCACAATGCCGTATACCGTGGCCAACCCGAGTCCGGTACCCTTTCCAACCTCCTTTGTGGTGAAAAACGGCTCAAAGATGTGCTCCAGCGTTTCGGCATCCATGCCGCGGCCGGTATCCGTGACCCTCAGCAAAACATAATTCCCCGCCGCACAATCCGGGAACATTCTGCAGAAAGATTCATTCAAGGCCACGTTGTCGGTCTGTATCGTGAGCTTTCCCTGTTCCGGCATGGCATCGCGGGCGTTGATGGCAAGATTCATCAGCACCTGTTCCACTTGAGCCGGGTCGGCCTCAACTACCCAGAGCCCCTTTTTGAGATCCAGCTCAATATCGATCATCCTGGGGATCGTTCTTCGCAGCAGGTTTTCAACCTGCCTGACCTCCCGGTTCAAATCCAGCTGTCTCGGCCTGCTCTCCGTTTTTCTGCCGAAGGTGAGCAGCTGCTGAGTCAGTTCCCTCGCCCTCTGAGCTGCCGTCTCCACCTTTCTGAGTTTGGCATAATCAGGGTCCCCGGTTTGCCGCTCCATGATCAGCATCTCCGTATAACCCATGATCGCTTGAAGCAGGTTGTTGAAATCATGAGCGACCCCTCCGGCCAGGGTCCCTATCGCTTCAAGCCTCTGAGAGTGAGAGAGGTTTTGTTCCAGCCTTTGCCGCTCTTTTTCACCAAGCCGGATTTCCGTAATATCCTGGCTGAATACCGCCAGGCAGGTCACGCCATTGAGCGCATCCTTGACGGGATTGATGATCGTGTCCAGGATTCTCCCGTTCACCTGTTCCTCAAACCGCACGGCGGCTCGGGTATGGATCGCCTCCATTCCCTTTTGTTTCCGGTTTTCCTGGATCTCCTCCGGAGCGAGAAGGGAGGTATTCAAGCCCTCAAGCTCTTTCGGGCTTTTCCCCAGTTGACTGGCCACCTGCCGATTTGCCGCAAGAATGTGACCTTTGGGATCGACGAGCAGCGCAGCCGAAGGGTAGGCGTCCAGGAGGGAGCGAACCGTGTTCTCGCTCTGTCTCAACTTTTCCTCGGCCAGGAATTTCTCCTGCTTCAGGCGGATGGTATCGAAGATCCTCTCCAGCATATTCAGCAACTCTGCCGGCCGGATCGGTTTCTGAAGATACTGGAAAGCACCCTGCTCCAAAGCCGCCAGGGCGGTGTTGAGGTCCGCGAAAGCGGTCATCATTGCGCAAATACAATCCTCGTGAACCTGTCTGAGATTCCCGAGGAGACTGGTGCCGGGGCCATCTGGGAGTTTGATGTCCAGCAGGGCAGCCATGGGCCTGGACTCCACCGCCAATTTCAAGGCTTCCGAGCAGGTGCCTGCGCTCAGAATCTGGTATCCATGATCCTCTAGAATATCCTTCAGGTTATCCCTGAACCCTACGTCGTCATCCACCACCAGAATCGTTCGTGTTTCCATAGTCAACTCTCTCTTTGTCCTTCTTGTCAGGATCCTCTTTCACGAACCGGCATCCACAGGGTCACCTTCGTACCTCCATGAAGTTCGCTCTCCAGACTGAGGGTGCCGTCATGCTCTTCCACAATCTTTTTCACAATGGACAAGCCGAGTCCGGTCCCCCGCGCCTTTGTGGTAAACAGGGGTTCAGAGGCCCTTCTGACCGTCTCCTCGTCCATTCCTATGCCGTTATCCTCCACCTGGATCACGACTCCGCCTTCTGCACGGGCAGTCCTGACCCATATCTTCGGTTCATACTCCCTTTTCTCTTCCTCCGCCTTTCTTGTCATATCGCGCACCGCATGGACAGCGTTGTCGAGAAGATTGGTGATCACCCGGCTCATCTTTCCCCCATCAAAGAAGACCTTCGGGAGATCATTGGAAAACACACTGGTCAGCTGAATTCCCACCGTTCCCCTGGCCTCTGCCAGTTGCTTTTCGAGCCAAGGAGTGATCTCCCCTTCGATCATTTCAGAACTGCTGCCGCGGGTGTATTCCAGAAGCTCCCCCACGATCTCGTCACAGATATCTACCTGCATCTCGATCCTGTCCAGGTGCTTCTGGATCTTCTGATCTCCATCCTTGATTCTCTCGTGAAGATAGAAAGCCGAGGATCGAATCACCCCGAGCGGATTGCGCAACTCATGGCTGACCGTTGCCGTTAGCTGCCCCAAAACGGAGAGCCTTTCCCGTTTGACCAGTTGCTCTTGAGCAGCCTCCAGTTCCTTTGTCCGATCCCGGACCAACTCCTCCAGATGATCCCGGTGTTTGGACAATTCCTCTTCCGCCCGTCTGCGGTCGGCTATGAACCGGGCCTGCTGAACGTTCTGGTAAGCGGAGGTGGAAAGCTGAGTGGTTATGGCAAAAAGGACATGGGCCACTCTCTCGAATTGCTTCTGCGGCATAACGGGCACCTTGCGGTACGCGGCCCTGAACGGTTCCTCGTCTGCACCGATTTCGCGTCCGTACTCCATTATTGTTTCTTCATCCTGGGCTTCATTGCGAACCTGTCCGACCAAAAAATTGGCGATGTGGCGTCCACCAACCGTGATGGTGGCGCCGGCGTTCCACAGCCCTGCACTCAGACACAGCTGAATGTCAGGTCCGTTGAGATGGTGTTTTCCGATCATCGCATGCGAGTGCATGCAGTTTTGGACACCCTTGGCGGTCTTGCGGACGATCTCTTCACAGAACAGGGAGAAGTTGCTCGGCCGCGTGATGGGGGTGCCGTCCGGGTTTGTGATCAGCGCAGCAACGCTGCAGGCTTGAGCAAACAAGTCCTGGAGGCGCTGCATGTCGGACACATTGAATAAATGCTCAAATGCAATATTCTCAGCGGAGTCCAGCGGCTGGGTCAGCGCCACGACGCGCTTTTCGAGCGCTTCTTCGGCAAGCTTGCGCTCTGTGATGTCAAGGATAATGCCCTCGTGATTTATTGCCCGCCCATGGGCGTCCCGCACAATCATCGTGCGGTCATCCACCCAGCGACTCTTCCCTTCCTTTGTGACGAGACGATATTCCATCTGAAAATGGACATCGCCGCGCTTATCATGCTTTCGTACCTCACTTCCAAGCCATGTTCGATCTTCCGGGTGTATCATCGAGATGAAGGGAACCTTGCCGGAGAGAAGTTCTTCGGGTGTATAGCCGAACTGTGACACGTTCCTGGATACGAATTCAACCGGAAAACCTCTGTCCGCGCTCAAGCGAATAAGAACCGCCGGGCTGTTTTCAAGAACCATGATGGCTTTTTGTAATTCCTCATGGGCTCGCTTGCGTTCCGTCACGTCCTGCAGAAAAGTCAGCTGGCGACCGCTTTGGGACATGAATGTCGCGCTGACTTCAACATCGATGATGCTCCCGTCTTTCCGGCGAATTCGGGTCTCGAAACGATCCGAACCGGATTCCTCGATTCGTTGAAGATGCTTTCGGACTCCCTCCCGACTTTCCATTGCTTCGAAATCGGGAACGGACATCCTGAGCAGTTCATCCCTGCTGTAACCGAGCATCCGGCAAAAGGCCTCGTTGACATCCAGAAGTCGACCGGTCCGGTCGATGATGTGGAAGCCATCCATGGAGGTGGTCGTAATCAGGCGGTATTGTTCCGCGCTTTCCCGCAATGCCTCTTCCGCTTTTTTGCGCTCGGTTATATCGTGTATGGTCGAGCGAACCCCCGTAATCCGTCCTTCACCGTCTCTGACAATTTTATCCTCGATGAGAACGGGTACGACCGTCCCGTCTTTTCTCCTGTAAGCCCTTTCCAGTTCCTTGCTTGGAGGCTCAATGCCGGCGAGTTTCGCCTTGATGAGTTCTCGGGCCGCTTCCCTTTCCACCACGAAATCCCACACAGGACGGTCTAACATCTCCTCGGCAGTATAGCCGAGGATTTCAAGAAACCTCCTGTTCACGCGTGTGATTCGCCCCTCTTCGTCATAGAGGGTGTACCCAATCGGCGCCTCGTCATAGAGATCTCTGTAGTTTTCGGCACTCTGTCGCAAGATCCTGTTGAACTGTTCTGCGCTCTCCTGCAGCGCCTGTTCAGCTTCCAGGCTCTGAGTCGTCTCAACCCTTGCCGGCAAGGGTTGCGCTATCTTTGCACCTGTCGGGTGCGCGGTCCGCCCATAGAGCTTTTGCGGCAGATGGAATTGTCCTGAAAAATCATCACTGCCCAATTCAAAACTGAACTCTGCAAGATCATCCTGCAACCCTGCTAAAGCGGTCCTGCAACGTTCCAGGTCCGCTTTCAATCCATAGGCCGACTGATAACGGTCCTCGGCATTTTTGGCCAGGAGTCTCATGATCATGTCGGAGACAATGCGAGGCACACGCGGATTCAGATCCATGGCGGGCCGCGGCACCTTGGCCAGGTGGGCGTGCACCAGGGCCAGGGGGTCGTCACCTTCAAAGGGCGGCCGACCGGTCAGGATTTCGTAGAGCGTCACTCCAAGAGAGTACAGATCGGCCCGGTAGTCCACGGCGCGGTTCATTCGTCCCGTCTGCTCCGGTGAAATGTAGGGCAAAGAGCCTTCCAGGCTGTCGGGCTGATGAGGAGACGGGTATTCACACCCTAGTACCGATGAAGTACCGAAATCGATCAGTCTGAGCTGCCGGGTAGCTCGATTGAAAAGAATGTTGGTCGGATCGATGCTCTTATGGATGACCTTCTTGCTGTGAACGTCAGCCACGCCTTGCGCCAGTTGAATCGCCAGATCCAGAAAATCGTTCAGCTGCAGAAGCCCTTTGCCTGCTGCCAAACGCAGGGCCATGGAGGCTTTCAAGGATTCCCCGCCAAAATCCTCCAGAACCAATACCAGGGTCTTCTGATGGGGCTCCAGGCCATGAGCCCGAATGACGTTCTTCACATCCCCCAGTTTGCAGAGGATTTCATATTCATGTTTGTAGCGGTTCCATTCGGGTTTTGAAGGGTCGGTCTGCTTGAGCACCTTGAGGATGAGAGGCTTATGATCCGGTTGCCGAACGGCCCTGTAGATGAGCGAACTGGGGCTTTCATAGATCTGGTTCAGGATTCGATAATTGCCGATAGTCTTCCCGAGGGGGCGCATTATGGTGCTCCGACTCCGAAGGGCTAACCTTTGGCCTCGATGGGAGAGTTAAGGGTTCTCACGTTCTCTGCCTTCTTCCGTGACCTACCTGGACCAGAGGGACAAGAAAGAGTAGCAGGATTGAAAAAATCCGTCAAATTGAGAGACTTATTGCTTAGACGACACCGCCATCCTGAAGAACGCGGTCTATGTCGAGAAGGATCTTCACCCCTCCGGACAACTTTGCCATGCCTAGGATGTAATCGGTGTTCACCTTCGTTCCAAAGCCCGGCGTCTCTTCAATGTCTTCGGATTTGATGTTGAGAACCTCGGAGACCGAATCCACAATGAGTCCCACCACGATGGTTCCTGATCCGGAGTCGACCTCGACTACCACGATGCACGTCCGTTCTGTGAATTCGGCGGCATCCACACCAAAGCGCATTCTCAAATCCATGACAGGGATCACCTTGCCCCGGAGATTGATGACGCCCTTGACAAAATCCGGGCATCGCGGAACCTTGGTGATAGCCATCATACCGATGATCTCCTTGATCTTGAGGATCCCGATCCCATAATCCTCATTCGCCAAGGTAAAGGTCAGATACTTTCCTTCCTTCTCTGAGATCCTGCCGATTGCCTGTGCCATGACTTCTGTTTCCTGCCCCATTTCAACTCACCTCCTGATTTTCACTTCTCCTTCTTTCCTTTTCTTTTCCACTGGAGGAGAAGAAAGAGAGAACGATCTGCGACCCCAACAAAGACCATCCCTAGTAATCTCCAAAATACGTGCCAATCTGGAGCAGGTGATCCAGATATCGATCTTCAGCTTTTATGCTAATGAGTTACGTGAAGTACGGACCGGGCGAGCTTGGTCGATGAATTGGTGTGACTGTCTCAATGTTACATTGTGTAGGGTACACATCTGTAATATTGAGACGGAAGATTGAAACTGCCCCTTCTGCAAGCTTCAGGGAATCATCGACCTCCAATGAGACTTTCCATCTGCTCTGCGAAATTCCGCTTTGCTGAAACAGGCTCCCGGGAATGTCTTTGTCTCTTCATGAAAGGTTTTTAGGCCGGTTGGAGGTATCAAAAATTTAATTGTCCATGACCTTCCTGATCACTTTGCTAAGGCCCACCATATCATAGGGCTTTGTCACGAACTCTCTTGCACCGATTCCCAGGAATCCTCCGGGAGGCTGTTCATCGGTATATCCGCTGACGACAATGATCCTTGCATCGGGATTCATTTTAAGGAGTTGTTCCAGACAGCACCTCCCTCCCATGCCGGGCATGATGAGATCGAGTACGATCAGGGAGATGTCGTCCTTTCCCTCTTTGTAAAGCTGAAGAGCGCTTTCCCCATCGGACGCCAATATGACTTTGTATCCCATCTTGGAAAGCACGTACTGAGCCACGTCCCTCAGACATTGCTCGTCATCCACCATCAGGATGCACTCGGTTCCACGCAAACGGCTGTCACGCTCGTTTTCCACTGGATCCTCTCTCGTCCATTTAATCTCCCTTCAGGCAGTGCCCACACAGGAAACACTAAATCTTTCAGAATGTGACAATTCAATACCCGTGCCGATTTAGCTGTTTCGGTGTAAGAATGAGATTCTATTGTATTTATAGGTCCGCAGCGAGGTTCTGAAGATTCGAGTTCTATGCCCTTGAGCGTCAGGAAATTAGCGTTTTTCGTCGGTTTTCCATCATTTCCGCAAGGGACGAGCCTGAGATCATGAAACCGTTCCAGTTTCGGATCCCCAAACAGGAAAGGCCGGAAACGCCACGCGCTTTCGGCCTGAGAAGATGCGGCAATAATCAGACGGCATTGAGGCCCGCGATGTCCTCCACATTGAGTGCCCTGTCGATGTTGAGCAGGATCTTCACCCCGCCCGATATCTTCGCCATGCCCAGGATGTAATCCGTCTCCACCTTTGCACCGAAGGATGGGGTTTCTTCGATGTCATCGGACTTGATGTTGAGGACCTCGGAGACCGAATCCACGATCAACCCGACCATAATGTTTCCTGACCCGGAATCCACTTCCACCACCACGATGCACGTCCGTTCGGTGTATTCCGCGGCATCCACGCCAAAACGCATTCTCAGGTCCAGGACAGGGATAACCTTGCCTCTAAGGTTGATTACCCCTTTCACAAACTCGGGGCATCGGGGCACCTTGGTGATGGGCATCATGCCGATGATCTCCTTGATCTTCAGAATCCCGATCCCGTAATCCTCGTTTGCAAGGCTGAAGGTCAGATACTTCCCCTCTTTATCCGACACGTTTTCCACGGACTGTCCCATACTCTTCACTGCTGCACCCATTTTCAATCACCTCCGGTCTTCATTTTCTTGTCTTTTTATTATGTGGGTCATGGAATGCCATTCATCCTATGAATTCATCACTCTCACTCTCTCCGGCAGAGTCTTCGGCACAGGCTGTGCCAAACTCCGGGACCGGTTCCTTTCCGTACTCTTCCTCGCAGGCGCTCTCCCTGACTTTTGCTCCTTTGCTCACTTCGAATCTTCCTTCTTCAAAGAAGTCCCTGGGGTTCCTGCAAGACTTTCAGGACGAATATGATGTCCTTCGCACTTCGTTTGCCGTACTGGCACATCGATGTGTTGACCAGAACATCGATCATGTCTCCGTTTTTGGCAATTCTCTGTGTCCCTCTCTCGGATACAGCCATTCCCGCAAGAAGCGCGGCCATGTCCATATCGGATTCCTCCTTATCCCATGGCGGAATGAAAGGCACATATCTTCCCAGAACATCGTCTTCCGTGTATCCAAAGGTTTTGGTGAAGGCCTGATTGATAAAGGTCGTGTTCCCAAAAACATCGCAGATAACCGTGGGGTCGGTGGATATGTCGAAGAGAGACCGGAACAACAGTTCGCAGTTTTTCCGCTCCTTCTTGGAAGCGCCATGTTCCACCGCCTCTTGGACGACTCGGCAGATCTCATTCTTGCGAAAGGGCTTCGGAACATATGCAAAGGTCTCATGCCGCAGGGATTCTGCTGCCGACTCGAAAGAGGGGAACGCGGAAATCACGATGCTCACGCAATCGGGTTGTCTCTCCTTGAGATACCCTATGAACTCCAGCCCATCCTCCCCGTCCGGCAGTATCCGATCGACCACCGCCGCCTCGAATTCTCTTTCCGATACAAGCGCTCTTGCCTGCTCAGGACGGGAAGCCGTTGCGACTTCGAACCCCGCCTCTATGAGGAATCGCCGGAGGCTATACCGGATGCTCTCCTCATCGTCCAGAACAAGCACACTATGCTTGTCAGACATAACCCTCTCCCTTCAGTCAAACTGGGATATTGCCGCTCTTAGAGATCAATTCTCATGCCAGTTTGAAGAGAAGGGAGAGAAGTGAATCTTTTCTGATTAATATCAAGGAGTAGAAGGAGGGGGCGAAACGAAGCCCGCTTGTTTTTCAATCAACGGAAATGTCGCATGGTACAGAGTGTAACATTACATTTCTGTACCACGCGATTCGAACCCATCGGGCAGGGGTATATTGTATTCCTTCAGTTTTCGATACAGGGTCTGCCTGCTTACTCCAAGGATGCGTGCAGCCCTGGCTTTGTTCCATCCGGACTTTCGTAATGCAGTGGAAATAGCATCAACATCACTTGCAGGTTCTCGCTTCACGCTCTCGTTCTTCCAGGCAGACCACTTTGCGATCTCGGCAGGAATATGTCTCGGAAGGATGGTCTCTTCATGGCAAAGCACGAATGAGTGCTCCAAGGCATGTTCAAGCTCCCTCACGTTGCCGGGCCAGGGATACCTCATGAAGAGTTCCAGGACATCCGCATGAATGCCGAGGATGTTCTTTTCAAAAACCTTATTGAATCTGGCGCGGAAATGATCGATCAGAAGGGGGATGTCTTCCACCCTCTCTCTGAGGGGCGGAACGGAGATCTCCACGACCTTGAGCCTGTAGAAGAGATCTTCCCTGAAAGACCCTGCTTTCACGCTTTCCTTCAAGTCCCTGTTCGTGGCTGCGATCACCCGTACATCCGCCTTCAAGGTGGTTGACTCTCCTACCCTTTCAAACTCCTTCTCCTGGAGAACCCTTAGGAGTTTTAACTGAATGAGAGGCGAGACCTCACCAATTTCATCCAGAAAGATGGTCCCGCCGTCAGCCATCTGGAAGCGCCCCTTCTTGGCTGCAACTGCGCCGGTAAAGGCCCCTTTCACGTGGCCGAAGAGTTCGCTCTCCAGAAGGGTTTCAGCCAGGGCCGAGCAGTTCACGCTTACCATCTGCTTCTGGGCACGCGGGCCGCTGTGGTGGAGGGCTTTTGCAACCACTTCTTTTCCGGTGCCGCTCTCTCCCGTAATGAGAACGGTAGTGTCTGTCTGTCCGAGATCCTCTATCAGCCTGAAGATCTCCTGCATTCGAGTGCTCTTGCCGATAATATTCTTGAAGTGGTAGCGTTCCTTCAGCTCTCTTTCCAACTCATTCAGTCTCGTGACATCCCTGATGGTCAGCACGGCTCCGGACACGTGATCTTCGCTGTCGAGCAGAGGCGAACCGTTGAGGACAACCACTCGGCCCGGCTTCACGCTGTAAGTGCACTGAATCCTTTGCTCTCTGATTTCCTCCCTTCTCCCGATGATTTCTTCAATGTCGGAGAGGCAGGAAATCTGGCACTGAACCATGCCTTCCTTATAGGGTTTCCCAATGATGTCCTCGGGTTTGACTCCGCAGATGTCCGCAGTGGCCTCATTCGCCTCGATCACACGCATGTCGTTGTCTACTGTGATGATGGCGTCCTTAATGCTTCTGAAAATGGCCTTGAGATTTTTTCGGTACTGCTCCCTTTCCCTTTCTACCCGCTCTTTCTCCTCCAGCAGCCTCTTGTGGCCGAGGGCCATCTTTGCCGCTCTGAGAAGCGTCTCCTTTTGCACCGGCTTGGGCAGATAGTCAAAGGCGCCCTGCCTCACGGATTCCGCAGCGCTGTCTACGTTCGGTTGTCCGGTGATCATGATCACGGGACACGTCATTCCCCTTTTCTTCACTTCCTTCAGGATCTCCGTGCCCTCATGACCTTCCAGGATGATATCGGCGAAAACCAGGTCTATTTCCCCTACGGAGAGCATCTCCAGTCCGGCAGGGTAGCTCGCAGCGGTGAGCACTTCGTATCCCTCCCTGGACAGGAAAGTGTTGAACGTAAACCGAATGCCTTCTTCGTCATCCACCACAAGGATTCTGGGTGCCATTTCGCTCCGCCTTTCAAAAGTCAAGTTATCCGTTGCTTCCGGGGATGAAGTTTCTCTCAGAACCCGATCGACTCCCGCTGGTGTCGTGTATATGAAATGACAGGATATATGTCATTTCGACCCCCCCGCCCGCGGGCGGGAGGGAGAAATCCTACAATCGGAGGAAGTTACAAAATCCCTCCCGGAGTCTATCCCGTGCGAGTCACGGGAGTTGAGATCACAACCTGAGCTGATTGCTCTCAGCGGGAAAAACCGCCGAGGGAAAATCCAGAATCACCTTCGTGTATTCCCCTTCCTTGCTCTTCACGTCGATACTTCCCTTGTGATCCTTTATAATGCCGTAGCTGATGCTCAGCCCCAGGCCCATGGCGTGACCGGGCTGTTTGGTCGAAAAGAAGGGGTCGAAAATCCGGCCGAGCACCTTTGGAGATATCCCCTTGCCCTTGTCGAGAAAGGTGAACCTGACCGAACGAATCCCATGAACTTCCCCCTCCTCTGCGGTGATTTCGATAAGCTTATCCTTTTGAAACCCGCAGTACTTCTCATTCAAGGCATATCGGGAGTTGGCAAGAATGTTCAGGAAAACATGCTGAAGATCTTTTCGGTTACCAACGATCATCGGCACGCCCTCGGAAACCTTCATCCTTATCGCGATTCCCTCTTTCCTCAAAAGTGAGGCGACCAAGGCTACCGAATCTTCCAGGAGAGGCAAGACCGCAACCGGTCGTTTGTCCGTGTTGCTCTCTCGTGCAAAGGACAGAAGGTTCTTCACGATCTTTGCAATCCGCTCCCCTTCCTTGATGATCCGTGTGGGGATCTCCTCATCTCTTCCCGATTCTGCCGCCTCGTCGACCAGGATCTGGGCATAGTTGATGATGCCCGTTACCGGATTGTTGATTTCATGAGCGACACCGGCTGCCAGTTCTCCGATGGAAGCAAGATGCTTGGCTCGAATTGCCTGAGCCTCCAGAGCTCTCTTCTGCGTGACATCGTGATCGACCCCGCGATATCCAAGGAGATTTCCGCTCGCATCCAGAACAGGGGCCCCACTGGATTCCAGCACTACTCTGCTCCCGTCCTTATGCAGGTTCACATTCTCGATGAAGGAGAAGGGCTTTTTTGCAGCCGCTATTTCACGGAATATGGCCTCGACCCTCTCCGCCTCTTCAGGCGGCATGAAATCAAATGGTGTTCGCCCGAGCACCTCTTCGGCCTTGTAACCCAGCAGTTTCTCTATCCTCGGCGCAACAAAGGTGTACCGACCATCCGAATCGACTTCCCAGATCCAGTCGCTTGTGCTCTCTGCCAGGGACCTGAATCGTTCTTCGCTCTTCTGGAGGGCCTGTTCCGCCTTCTTGTGCCCGGTAATATCCCTGCTGCTTATCACAGCGCCGGTGACATTCCCCTTCTCGTCAAAGAGCAGGCTCCCGGTGGATCGAAGCCAGACGTAATTCCCCGCACCATGCAGATAGCGAAGTATCACGTCAACAGGCTGCCGGGTTTCCATTGAAACCCTGAAAGCGGCCAGCACAGGTTCCACATCATCGGGGTGAAACCTGCGTAACGGCGATTGACCGATCAGGTCCGCAGGGTCGTAACCCAGAACCTGGCGATAAGAAGGGCTGGCGTAGCAGATCCTCCCCATGTCATCCAATTGACAGATGACATCCTGCATGTTTTCGGTAATCCGCCGGAACTTCTCTTCGCTCTCTCTCAGGGATGACTCGGCACGCTTCTGCTCCGTGATGACCCTCCCTGTGCCTAAGATCGCTCTGCCCCCCTCATACTCTATCGAGGCAAGCGCCACCCTTACGAATATCTTCGTGATTCCATCGTTCCGGAGGACTCTGAATTCATAGGGGATCGTCGTATCTTTCCCCGAAATGAAGTCCCTGCACCCTTCGAGAACCCGTTCTCTGTCTTCCGGCGCGATAAGAGTGGAGAGTCTTCTTCCCAGCAACTCCTCGATCGGGTAGCCGAGGGTCTCCGCCGTGATCGGGTTGGCGTATCTGATCGTTTCATCCTGAATCACGAAGACCCCGTCCACCATGGATTCCACTAGTGTGCGGTATCTGATCTCGGATTCGGGGAGCGGTTTTTCCATCTCCTTCATTCCTTATCTGCAGATTGGGTCATCCGGGGCAATCCGGCATACCGATTCAACAAGCAACAATGATGCCAATTTCAAGAGGTTTCGGCCTTCAGCTCCTCTTTCAGATCCTTTCGGAGATCTTCGAGAGCTTGTCTCCATGCCGGATCCGCTTCAAGGTTCGGCACCGCGGCCGGGCCAGAGATGCCTCTTTTCCTGAGTTTTTTTCTCAGTGTCTTTTCCTGGGAATCTCTGAGAAGGGCGGCTTTACTTTCATAATTGTAAAGAATCGTTCTCACCGGTTCAGGATCTGCTCCAATGGCTGTTTTCAACATGTCAAGAAGCGGTTCGTTCTCGCCCCCGAGTTCAAGGCGTCCTGCCACCTCATCCCGGAAGAGGTTCTTCACTGCCCCCTCATCTTCGGTTTCTCTGAACAGAGCCCCTATCTCTTTATGGAATCTCTCACCGGTGAGCAGTCCGTCGAGCCTTCGTTGAACAAGACCCTTCACTTTCCCTGCGGTTTCCTTCTCCCTGTATTTCTTCTTCTCTTCCTCGTTCATGGTGAGATGCTTTGTCTTTTCCATGATCAGATCGAGTGTGCTTTTGATCTCGCTCATTGAAATCTCCCAAAAGAATGGAGTGATGGAGTGATGGAGTGGTGGAGTGGTGGAGTGTTCTTCCTAATACCCATCACTCAACTATCCTTCACTCCAATACCCCATTTTATGATTCTTCCATTACTCCAACACTCCACTACTCCATCACTCCATTCCTAGGTCTTCCATGATTGCATCATGGATCTTCGGCCTGAAAGCCTTGAACGCTTCCGTATTGTCTCTCGTGGGGTGCACCCTGTTCGTGAAAAAAATCGCCGTTACATCCTTCACGAGGTCCATCCAGATAGACGTTCCCGTGAATCCGGTATGACCGACGCTGTCCCTTGAAAAGAACCTTCCCGCGCTCGATCCTTCGACTGCCCTCGTATCCCACCCCAGAGCCCAATCGCTGCCCTCGACGATATCCTGTCGTCTGAAGAACTCTCTTACGGTTTCGGGCCTGAAGAAGTCCGATCGGTTTCCCAGGTAATGGCCTCTCAGCATCTCGGAGAGGGCCCACACTTCCTCAGCCGTGCTGAAGAGACCGGCATGGCCGGAGTATCCTCCCAGCGCAAAGGCATTCTCGTCATCCACCTCGCCCTGCAGCAGTCTCTTTCTCCACGGACAATATTGCGTGGCGGCATACTCCAGATCATCGGATGGAGAGTCTTCGGTTCTGAAGAACGTGCTCCTCAGACCCAGAGGTTCATAGAAACTCTCCTCTGCGAACTCTTTCAAGGATGTCCCTGTGCTGACCTCGACTATCCACTCGAGGAGCATGAACCCGAGGTCGCTGTAGACGCTTCCCTTTCCGGTCTCATAGTCGAAAGGCTCACGCACAATCCATTCCCGCACTATCTCTTTTCTTCGATCCGGCGGGTACTCAACCAGGCCGATGAAAAAGGGCTTGTGAGCCGGGAGTCCCGATGAGTGGGTCAGCAGGAGTCTGGGGGTGAGACTCTTTTTCTCCGCCAGGTCGGCCGAGGGAATCAACTCCGACAGGTGTTGATCCAACTCCACTCTGCCGCTGTCCGCCAGCTTCATCATCGCCAGCGTGGTTGCGAAAACCTTTGTCAAAGAGGCAAGATCGAAAACGGTTTGTCTCCTCATGGGCGCTGCGTGGGGAACCAGCATTCTATTCCCGAATGCTTCAAAAAAGGCGACACGTCCTTTCCGCGAAACCAGGAGCACTGCACCGGGAAAGGTTCCTTCTCTGATGCCTCCATCGATGACTGATCTGATCCTGTTCACGTCCTGTCTCCTTTTCGATGCTCCTCTTTTACCGATGGACGCAGATCCTGTTCTTGCCCTCGGATTTTGCCCGGTAGAGGGCCGCGTCCGCTTTCTTGACGAACTCCTCCAATGTTATTGCGTCGCCGGGAAAATTGGAAATGCCGATGCTCACCGTAAGATTCTTGAATTCTTTTGCCGAAGCAGACGTGAAGGAATAGTCTGAAATAATTTTGCGTAATCTCTCCGCCGCCGAGAAGGCGCACCTGGAATCGGTATAGGGGAGGATCAGGGCGAACTCTTCCCCGCCATAGCGAAAAGGCACGTCGATTTCCCTGGCATTGACTGTAATGAGATTGCCGAGCGACTTCAGGATCTCATCCCCTGCCAAATGCCCCATCGTGTCGTTGATCATCTTGAAATCATCGATATCCATCATGAGAAGGGCCACGCTGCGGCCATGGCGTCTGGCGCGTTTGAGCTCGTTTTCGAGAACATGGTAGAAGTAGGCGTGGTTGTAGAGTCCGGTGAGCCGGTCGGTAATGGCGGCGCGCACAGCAGACTGATAGTCGGACCGAAGATCGTCCAGGTAAGCCTTTTTCTTGACCAGGGCGCTGATTCGCGCCCTCAGTTCATGGGAGTTGACAGGCTTCATCAGGTAATCGTCAACCCCCAGCTCGATCCCTTTGATTTTGCTTTCCAGATCCTGGAGGGACGTGAGGGCTAAAATCTGGATATTCCTTGTGGCATCCGCTTCCTTGAGAGATCTTGCCACTTCGAACCCGTCGATCCCTGGTAGAAGAATATCGAGGAGGATCAGATCGACCCGTTCCTGCGTCACGCAGGTCAGGGCTGCCTCCCCCGATGTGACGGTCTTCACCTCATACGGCTGACCATGGAGGTGCATTTGGATGAGCCGGGCATCCTTTTCGTCATCGTCCACCACGAGGATGTTCGGCAGTTCGATCCTTCCGCGACCGCACTCCTGGCGGTCCATTGGTCCCAGGAAGCGGGATTCCGCCTGACGTCGGGTTGCAAGTTGCTCCTGGTAGTGCTTGAGTCGAAGAAGGGAATTGACCCTGGCCTGGAGCTCGGCCGCATGAACCGGTTTATTGAGAAACTCATCGGCCCCTGCCTCGAGCCCCCGAACCTTGTTGTCCGAACCGTCAAGCGCTGTAATCAGAATGATCGGGATGTTCCTGGTGGTCGGATTCTCTTTTACCCTGGCCGCGATCTCAAATCCGTCCAAACCAGGCATCATGATATCCAGAAGGATCAGATCCGGATGTTCTTTTTCGATGCTCTCAAGCGCCCCGTAACCGTCTTGAGCCGTCACGCACTCATATGAGCCGGCCGATAGACTCGCTGCCAACAGCTTCAGATTCAGAATATCGTCGTCCACAATCAGAATTTTATCTTTGTCACCCACGCATTATTCCTCCGTTTCAACCCTCTTGAGGCTGAAAACACCATCCATTTATCCTCAACCTAAAGGCATTTCTCATATTTGCCTCTTCGGGCGTTTTACCCAAGTGAAAGAAGCAACGTCAAGTCAAGTTATCTCACCGGACTGAAACCGTCATTGGCCACATCTTGAGAAACGGATATATTGCAATGCACGTGCCATGTTACGGGGTTTGCATTTTGTGCCGCGAAGGCTATACTGGCGCACGTCTTTATCTGGTCACAAAGATGCTCTGTTTGCTTAACCTTTATAGGGTGGACAAATGAAGAGACTTCTGATCTGTTTTGGGGCGGGCTCCCTTGGGGCTCTGGCGAACAGCCTTGCAGTCTGGGCATGTTGGAGCTATGGAATCACGGCCGCTCTCGGCGTACAACTTGCGCCGGTCATGACACCGCAGTGGCTTTATGCTCGAATCGTGTGGGGAGGGATATGGGGCCTTCTCTTTGTCCCCCCGTTTCTGAATTCCAGGCCGTGGGTCAAGGGGTTAATCCTGAGCATCTTCCCCACTCTGGTTCAACTGCTTGTCATCTTCCCGCTGCAATTAAAGAAGGGCTACCTCGGATTGGAACTGGGGACGTTGACCCCCCTGCTCGTATTTTTTTTCAACATCGTATGGGGCATAGTCACGGCTCTTGCGATCCGATGGTCAAAGTAAAGTAAAGGAGGCATTATGGTTACAGTCGAGCGCCGGGACCGGGTGGCAATATTGAAACTTGCCCGTGATGTCACCAATGCATTGAATCTTGAGCATGTCACGCACCTCGCAAAGGCCCTTGAGGAGGCAAAACAGGATTCGGAGGTGCGAGGTATTGTCCTTGCGAGCGCCAATGACAAGATCTTTTCACTCGGCTTCGACATTCCGTGGCTTCATGAGGCCGATCAGGAACAGGTCGCTCGCTTTTACCGCCTATTCAATAAAACATGCCTGGACCTGTACACGATTCCAAAGCCGACGGTAGCGGCGATCACCGGCCATGCCATAGCCGGGGGCACCATCCTGGCACTATGCTGTGACTACCGCCATATCGCAGATGGTCGGAAATTGATGGGACTCAATGAAATCAAGCTTGGCCTTCCGGTGCCGTATCTTCCCGACTGCATCGCCCGTCAACTGCTTGGAACGAACAAGGCTCGCGAAGTTCTTGAAACCGGCGACTTTTACCCCGCAGAGGATTTGCTCCGGATGGGAATGGTCGACCAGGTGCTGCCACTGGAAAGCGTCCTGATCAAGTCCGTTGAAAAGGCGGCCCAGTTGGGATCCGCGCCCCGGGCCTTTGCGTTGATCAAGCAGAATCGGGTGGAGACCATCGAAGCCCAGGTTCGTGAACACGGGGAAGAGAAAGCTCGAGCGTTCCTCGAGTGCTGGTTTTCCCCGGACGCGCAGGAGAGGCTGAGAGAGGCGATCAAGAAATTCTGAAATGGAAGTCTTAAACCGCCAAGACGCCAAGTTCGCGAAGAAAAACATTTGCTTTTTCACCTGCCGGAGAACTGTCCGGCAGGTGAAAAAGCAAATTCTTGCGTTCTTCTTTGCGTTCTTCGCGCCTTTGCGGTTCATTTTCGTGATTTCTGCCGATGCATAAGCCTCACAAACCAACCAGAGAAGAGATTGCCGCTGCGGAAGGCAAGACTGTTCCCGACCTGATCGTCCCGGATTTGAAAGTCCTGTTCTGCGGCATCAATCCGGGACTCTATTCCGGCGCGGTCGGCCATCATTTTGCACGGCCCGGAAATCGGTTCTGGCCGGTTTTGCATGCAGCCGGATTTACGAACCGGATCCTGTCGCCCTTTGAAGAGAGTCATCTCCTGGAAAAGGGATTGGGAATCACCAACCTCGTCAAAAGGGCAACGGCCCGAGCCGGGGACCTGACGCGAAAGGAACTTGAAGTGGGGGCGGTGCGGTTAGTTGCCAAAATCAGGAAGTTCAATCCGAGGATCGCTGCCATTCTTGGCATTGATGCCTTTCGGAGAGCATTCGGACGACGGGAAGAAAGGATCGGAGAGCAAGGTGAAAGAATCTGCAGCACGAGGATCTGGGTCCTCCCGAACCCGAGCGGACTGAACGCCCACTATCAGATTGGGGACATGGTCTTGCTGTTTGAAGGACTGCGCGCTGCCGCTGAGGAAGCGCGCAAGGCAAAGGAATAGTGGAATGTTGGAATACTTGAATATTGGGAAGAGCAGCAGAAACATACAGCTACCGGAATTCCACCATTCCATTTTTCCAACATTCCGGCAGACCGCGGCCTGCCTTTACAGCCCCGGCAGAGGACTTATATTGTTGCCAACACTATTACTTGACCCGGGACAACAGACAAGGAGGTTAAGGCATGGAAGTAAAAAGAATACTCTGGCCCACGGATTTCTCCAGGACATCCGAGGAAGCTCTTCCTTATGTGACCTCGCTCACCCGGAAGTACGATGCAGAAGTCCACGTTCTCTATGTAATCGAAGATCTGGCCCATCACGAGGGATGGTACGGAGAATTCGGCCGCGAGAATGTGCAGAAGCTGATGGCACATTCGGAAAAGACGGCCAGGCAGAGGCTCGATCAACTCTGCGAAAAGTATATGGAGGGATGCCCTTTGTATGTCAAGCATGTCGCGATCGGCGATCCTGCCCAGGAGATCCTGGAACTCATCGGGAAAGAACAGATCGACCTGATCGTGATGACAAGCCGTGGTGAGAGGAGCGCATTCAGTTTCGGCAGCGTGTCTGAAAAGGTTGTAAAAAACTCACAGGTTCCCGTGATCGTCATCCCGCTAAAGAGCGGGATGCCAAAAGTCCTCGGGTCCACGGATGAACAGGCATCGAGTGCATGAGAGCAGGTTGTCTTCTCCGGTTTTCTGCAGGAGCAACCTCCCGGTTGAGATTCCTCTCCTTTACCAGGACCGCTCGCCGTCGCGAGCAGGAGCGTGCTCCAGGGTATTCCTCAATCCCCTCTTGGGGAGCAAACTTCCGATTTGGATTTCGGGTTTTGAGGCGGTGGCGGAAAACCTGTTGACAAGGAGACGGGATAATTTGTATGAGTACCCATTCAAGGAGAACGCAGTCGTGAAAAGTACCGGTGGACAGATTCGATTTCAAGGCTTTTTCTTTTTTAGCTTTAGGAACGGGTCTGCCCTCCTTCGCTTTTCCGTCTGAGCGAATTCAATAAAGGGGTTGGGCAGGCCCGGACAGGCTGCCCATGAGTCCCCTGATGAGTCGAGGCCATGGGTCAAACCCATGGCCTCTTTTTTTTTCACAAATGGATTCACCATCTGAAAAGGAGGGTTTTTGAAATGTCAGGACCGTTGCAGGGAGTAAAGGTTGTAGAGATTACCATGTTTCAGCAGGGGCCGGTGGCCGGCATGAGACTGGGAGATCTTGGCGCTGATGTCATCAAGGTGGAGGCGAAGACGGGCGACCCTGCCAGGGGATTCATGAAAATTATCGGCGCAATGGCGGGATTGAAGGGAAACAATTACTACTTCGAGCACAGCAATCGAAACAAACGAAGCGTCGTTCTGGACCTCAAGAGTCCTCGCGGGATGGAGGTCTTCTTGAAACTCATCGACAAGGCTGATGTGTTCTTGAACAACATGAGCATCCGGGCCCCCATGAGCATCGGAATCGGCCCGGAGAAACTCCTTGAGAGAAACCCTCGTCTCATCTATGCCCAGGCTTCAGGCTGGGGACGAAAGGGCCCCGATGCCCAGGAGCTTTCGTTCGACTACACGGGGATCGCCCGCTCGGGTCTGATGATGGCCTGCGGAGAAAGGGGGACCCCTCCCACCCAGATCCTTCCGGGCATTGGCGATGAAATCGGTGGACTGATCTGCGCGTGGGCAATCACTGCAGCACTGTACGCACGGGAGAAGACCGGAAAAGGACAGGTCGTGGATACCTCCCTGATGGGGAGCTTGATTGCAGGCCTCGGCTTCATCCTTGCCGCTCCGGCCATCCTGGGTCAGGAATTTCCGCGAGAGAAGAGGGCTGAAGCCGGGAACCCGGTTTATTGCCACTACTGCTGCTCCGACGGCAAATGGCTCGCCATCGCCCACCTGGATCCCAATCGTTACTGGCCAAAGATCTGTAAAGCTCTCGAAATGGAAGATCTGGTGGACGATCCCCGATTCAACAGTATCGAGGCACGGGGGCGCAATGCGAAGCAACTGGTAGCCATTCTGGATGCGAAGTTTGCCACAAAACCGAGAGAAGAGTGGATGAAAATTCTTAAAGAAGCGGAATGCATCTTCACTCCCATCCAATCCCTCACAGAGGTAACAAAGGATCCTCAGGCATGCGCCAATGAGTACTTCATCAATGTCGAGCACCCGGGATGGGGCAAGCTGAAGATGGTCGGCTTCCCCTGGAACTTCAGCGAAACGCCTGCATCATACCATCGACCGGCTCCCGGGCTCGGGGAGCATACGGACGAGGTCCTTCTGGAGGCCGGATACACCGGCGAGGAAATCGATTCCTTCAGAAAGGAAGGGGCGATCATCTGATCAGTATTTCTTCTCGGGCATGACGGACGAATGGTGGCTGGTAATCAGCCACCTGGAACCATCCCAATGATAGGTATAGCTGTAGCGGCCGCTGACCTGCGCCCCGGTTTTGGCATAGGTAAAGGTGTACAGACCCGCATCAACGGCGGTGTTGCAACCGATTTCTATAAAGCGAAGATCGATTCTGCCGGAAGGGCGATTTTCCAGAAAATGATGGAAGTAGTCCTCCTTTTCCTCTCGGGTCAAGCGCGGCTTATTCGAAAGAGTGGGCAACAGAATGGAGCGCTCTGCGTAGTTGTCAACGACCTTATGCGGATCGCCGGTCTCCAACGACTGGTTCCACCGTTCGAACAGGGATGCGATCTCCTGTTCGGTCGTGACCCTGCACCTTTCTGTTGGCGTGGCATATGCGCCATGCTGCGCGACCCCGGTGGAGGCGCATCCTCCTGCAAAAACCGCGCAGGCGACAAGCGCAATGAGGGGGAATAACTTCATGGGAAAGCTCCTTTCGGCATAGTTAATCACATTTCTCGACCACTTTGTTTCGCTCCGGCTCGATAGATGAAAGAATCTTCTTCACGTAGGCTTCCGACAGATTGCCTTTCTTGGCCTTCAGCAGCTCGAACACGGGCCTGATCACGGGCTGACGCTCTGGGCGCTCCACAAGTCCGGCCAACTCCGGGTCGCCGGCATATGCCTCCAGAACCTGCTGGAATTTGTCCAACCGCTTCGCCTGGTCGTTGAAGAGGTCCACCAGTTTTTCGCCTGTGCCTGCTGCCAGGGCCAGTCTGCTGGAGACATACAGACACTGGACGATCGAGCCATAGAGCGCATCCACCATCATAGCCATGATCTCCTGGTCGCTTTCGGCTGTCTGGAACAAGTCATGAAAATTGGCAATGACGTACTTGATGTAGAGGTCGCGGTTGGCAGGGTCATTGGGATTATCGGCGATCTTCTTGATCTCATCCTGGGTGAAGGTCTTGAACTTCAACTTGCCCCCCATGTTCAACCGCTCGGGTATGGACTTCACCACCAGCGTATTCGCTGCGCCGAACTCCTGTTTCTTCCCGAAGAGCAGGGCGTAATTGGCATCAAAAGCATACATGCCCAGGAGGATGCGCAACTGCTCCTTGTCCTTGCAACCGATGAGCCCCTCCACAGGCAACACCAGACTGGGCTGGTAGGAAAGTCCGGCCTGTTTGAACAGATCCACATTCTGCATGAGTGCCTTGCCCTCACTCTCGCCGAAAAGGGCTTTCAGCTTTTCGGCGCCTTGCTTGAGCACCTGGGCCCTGTCTGCGGCCGGTGCTGTACCGGGAACCAGGCATAGACACAGACCCGCGACCATCATGAATAACCACGTCTTACAAAGTTTCATCTGCACTCTCTCCCTCCTTGTCCTGTTGACGAAGTATGTCCATTTCTTGGTGCGTGAACTGCAAATCCCTACCTATCTTCTTACATCCCTTCCCGGCGTGATCGGCGCAGACCACTCAAGAGCGCCGCCCCTGCATGCAGAACACGGGTGAACACCGAAAAATAGAGGGCCGCGTAAAGCAACAGTCCCATGAGCCCCAGCACAGCCAAATTGAAAGTGAGAGTGGAAATGCGAAAGGGCCCCACCCGTTTGTAGGCGGCCAGGAAGTGGGCCCGGCCCCATTGTGACTCAGGCTCCTGACAGACAGGCAGGGCGACCTGCACTACCCGACTCCGGCCAAGGCGCAAATCCTCCAGGGATTGGAGGCCGAGGGCCAGCTTGGCCAGCTCGCGGTTGTGGTGCTCACGTTTGAGCCCGGCCACTCCATCACGCCCCAGCTCACGGCGCAGGGACGCTTCCCTTTCCTTGATTCGCGCCGACGCCCTTTGCTTATGGTCGCGGATGCTTTGCTCTGCCCGGTCAAGGAGAGCCTTGATTGCGGTTTGTTCGGAACGTGTGTAGCCCGCCGGAGTCAGCTCGGCGAGCCCCTGCGGCAGGACCTCGCCGGCCATTGCGCTCAGCCGGGGCAATTCGTTGGAGAGGATGCGCATGGCCCGGGCTACTTTGCCGGCCTGGTCGGGGGCGTCATCGCCCAGAAAGGGATAGTCGGCCAGTCCGCGCAGCTCGGAAAGATAGCGGTCCATGAGATAATCGGCATGGCGCACGGCACAGTCGTCAGCATAGAACTGGCCATGGTAGCGATTGGTAGTGAACTGGGTTGTGACCAGAGCCTCGTAACCCCAGCGTGAGGGCATCAGGTCCGCTACCACGGAGGTGTTGCGGTCGTTCGCATCGCGCCAGATCAGTTCGTCGAAGGGAACCACCGCCCCACCCAGCATGATTTGCGGAATCAGAAGCAGGGGGATCAGGATATAGATGGCGACCGCCGATTTCAGCGCAGCGGAGATGTTCAGCCCCAGCACGCAGGAGACCAGCGAGCAGCAGAACAGCACCAGCCACGTGGTCATGGTCATGTCGGGGATGCGCAGGATGCTGTTGGCCACCCAGACGAACATCGCCATCTGCACGGCCGAGACCAGGGCCAGATAAAGTGTTTTTGCCGCAATATAAGCCGGCCAGCTCAGGTTCAGAAAGCGTTCACGCTCAAGAATCTTACGATCCCGGTTGATCTCCTCAGCGCTCACGCTCATGCCCATGAACAGGGCCACAATGACACTGATGAAAAAGTAAATCGTCAGGTTGGGGTTGTCGCCGAAGGTATACACGGCGCCCCAGGCGCCGTGGCAGAGAAGCGCCGCCAGGAGCGCCAGGAGGGGCGGTTCGATCAGGTTGATGGCCAGGTACATGCGGTTGGCCAGGCGGGTCTTGAGGTTGCGCCGGAAGAACACCCACAGTTGTCCCAGGGTCCCGGGCCGCCACAGCCGGCGCTCAACCTCGCCGCCCGGGATTTGGGTGAACCGGTCTTCGGAGGGCTCCTGCCCGCGGCGTGCCAGATAGCGTTTGTGCCACTCCCGGGCCGACACCTGGCGGTTGGGGGTATAGACCCCGTCCCGGTCCACCTGCTTCTCCTCGATGATCTCGAAAAGCTGCTCGGGGTAGACGCTGCCGCAATGGGGACAGGCGTATTCTTCCTGTCCTGCCTTGTTTGCAGCGCTCCGGAAGTAGATAAGGGCCTCCAGGGGATTGCCGTCAAAAATGGGCCGTCCCCCCTGGTCCAGAACCCAGAGGGTGTCGAACATTTTGTAGATGCGCGAGGAAGGCTGGTGGATGACCGCGATAACCAGCCTGCCCTTGTCGGCCTGTGCCTTCAGCAGACCCATGACGTTCTCGGAATCAGCCGAGGAGAGCCCGCTGGTGGGCTCGTCCACGAAGAGAATAGGCGGTTCCCGGATCAGTTCAAGGGCGATGTTCAACCGCTTGCGCTGGCCTCCGCTGATGGTCTTGTCCAGAGGGGTGCCGACCTTCATGTCCCGGATCTCGATCTGGTTCAGCTCCCTCAGCACGGCATCAACCCGGCGGGTGCGTTCGGCGGGGCTCAGGTTTGCCAGGGAAAGGCAACCGCTGAAATAGAGGTTTTCAAAGACGGTCAGGTCTTCGAAGAGCAGATCATCCTGGGGCACGTAGCCGATGACCCCCTCCAGCCGCCGGGGTTCTCGATGCAGGTCGATACCGGCCACGAGCACACGGCCGGAATCGGGCCGTCGCTGCCCGTTCAGGATGCCGAGCAGGGTTGACTTGCCTGCCCCGCTGCCGCCCATGACCCCCACCAGACGGCCGCCAGGCTGGCGGAAACTGAAGTCATGCAGCCCTTTGTCCGTGCCGGGGTACAGAAAATGCACATGTTCGCCCCTGAAGACCAGGCCGGAGGCCCGGGCATGGATGTCCAGGAAGGCGGAGGCGATCTCCGAGTGGAAGATGGCATAGCCCTGAGGGTCGCGAATGACTGCGCCTGGGGACAGGAGATGAAAGGTGTCGGTTGCCAGAGGCACGGAATCCAGGGTCAGGCTGGTCTCGGGGGATGCCTTGAGGAAGTAGCTATCCGGATCGCTCAGGTGCAGCACCTTGAAAGAGCCATTGAAGTCAGGGCGCAACAGGAGACGGCAAGAGAGTCGGCCGGGCGGCGGGCCGGGCGAAACTACCAGGAAGTTGCCGGTCAGCAGTTCGGGCCGCAATTCCGCCCTGCAGAGTAAGGCCGTCTCCTCCGCCACCGTGCCGGCGATGTCGAGTCTCTCTGCCACGACATGGGCCACCCGGCGGGCGGTTTGATCCTCACCGGCCTGATCGGAGAGTTCCACAAACCGCATGAGAAATACGAACTGCTCGAACCGGGGCAGTTTGGAGCGCAGGGCGCCTGATACTTTGGCCGCGCTTTCCAACAACTGCGCCGTCTCGCTGTCCTGGTGAAGGGCCAGGGCGGCGTCATAGAGACCCAGATAGATCTCAGGTTGACTCAGGAGCAGGTGCCGGCGCAGGTAACGTTCCAGAAACATGCGCGCCCTTGCCCAGTCTGTCGCCGGATGCATGGCCGCCTGGATGGCGAAAAGGTTAAGAATGCCGTTCAGCAGGTTCTCGTTCATGAAGTCAGGGTTCGGCCCTCCGGTTTTCCGGAGCGAAGCATAGAAAATTTCGCCATGAGCGTCAAAAGAAAACGCCCGCCCGGCATCTCTCTCCCGGATTCTCCTGCTTCCCCGCCTTCCTGCAACCCGGGATATTCTCCATGCTCGTGCAGACTCGACTGTTGACTATTGAGCTGTGGTGCGTTTACATAGCCGTCGCTGAGGTAAATGTTGCCCCTGAAACTACAAGACGGGATCACTCGATAGGAGTGTGCACGATGCGCCTGATAGTCCGGAGAGCAGCTTGCATTCCAATGGTGCTGGTTGTGGTATTCTGTTGCGGAACAACACTCTTCGCAGAAACCCATGGTCGGGGAGAATTGCCCGAAGAACCATCTCCTGCCGGATCCACCGCGGTCCCGAGAAAGTCGGAGTCGCCGTGGGTTTTGGAGGCCAGGATCAGGAAGTATGTGAACAGTCATACCTCCTATGAGTTCGGCAATCCATTTCCACCGCACCAGGTCCCCCTGAGCCGCCTTGAATTTCCACTGGACTCTATTTGGGGAGGTCTTGAGGTACGGCGGAGCTTCAACCGCTTTTCAGCGGGTGTGGAATTTCTCACCTCCTTTAGAGATCAGGAAACCGGCCGATTCAAGGATAGTGACTGGGATGACGATGCCGAGCCGGCCCTTCTGACAATCTATGGCGAGACCAATTGCCGCTTGGAACCGAGCTACCAGGTAAGGGCCGATCTTGATATGCAGGTGGCCGATCTGCTGGGTTTGTCCGGACGGTTCGATCTGCGCCCTGTGATCGGCCTGAGGCGGCAGCGCTTTTCGCTCGTTGCCCATGACGGCGCGCAGGTGGATGTTTATGGACCTGGCGTCCTCCTCTTACCGGGTGACTCCATCGCCTTTGAGCAGAAGTGGTCCCAGTACTTCGTGGGCTTGAAGTTCGGGTACGATTTCGGGCCGAAGTTCGGTTTGCACCGGCTGAAGCTCGGCACCCAGCTGGACTGGGGCGAAGTGGATGGAGAGAACGAGGACCGCCATCTTCTGAGGGTGGGGAATCGAGTTACCACCGAAAACACCGACGGCCATGCCTGGCACGGAATGCTGGGGATTGTGGCGGGATTGACGAAGATCATCGATCTCGGCCTGGAAGTCGATTATTTGCGGATAAAGAGCACCGGCACCCACAGGCTACAAAATGATTTATTTGACCTGGATTTTTCATTTTCGAACGGAGTCACGGTCTGGTCGGAGCAGACGAGTATCATTGTCAAACTGGCATATCGGTTCTGAGAATTGATGCTCCTGAACGCTATCGGGACGGCTTTCCGGTCATCGGCACGAAGCGCACTGGGATCGTCTTCTTCTCGGTCACGCCCGCTCTTGTTTTTGTCACTATGACGATTTGCTGGTGAGTGGTCCCCACCGGTATCACCATTTTCCCGTCTACCGCAAGTTGATCGATCAGGGCCTTCGGAATCTCATCCGGTGCTGCCGTGACCACGATCGCGTCGAAAGGAGCATGTTCGGGCCACCCCAGGTACCCGTTGCCTGTTTTAACAAAGACGTTGTGGCAGCCCGTTTCTCTCAGAACACGACGAGCGGTTTCCGCCAGCTCCGGAATGATCTCGATCGTGTAAACCTCCCTGGCCACCTCCCCGAGAACAGCGGCCTGGTATCCGGAACCGGTCCCGATCTCCAGCACCTTTTCTTCCTTTGAGATGGAGGCGGCCTCCGTCATATAGGCGACTATTGCGGGCTGCGAGATAGTCTGGTCGAAACCGATGGGCAGAGGCGTGTCCGCATAGGCGAGATGCCTGATCCGCGCAGGGACAAACTTGTGACGCTCCACCTTGCCCATGGCCTTCAGCACCGAAGGCTCCACTATCCCGCGCGCACGGATCTGCTCGTCCACCATACGGCGCCGCTCTTCCTTGTATTCGTCTTTTGGACTGCTTACGCCTTGCGCCAGGACTTCCTGGTGGATCTGAGAGTCGCCGGGATGAGGACTGGGGCAGAAAAGCAATGAGAGGCAGAAAGGGAGCAGGATTATCAATTTACGCATCGGAATCTCCTTTTCTCCGAAGACCACCCCGTGCCCGGCTCCGGCCCTTCTCCTCCCCAGCTCCGACGTCTGTATACGATTTAAAAGATCAGGACACCATGGGATCGCACCCAATCAAACAGTCGAACGCCTGCCGGGCGCTTATGCTTCGGAGTGTTTCACCGTCTTGAGGTAATTTGCCTTTATGGGCGCTGCCAGCAATGTCTCGAACGGTTTGAAAGCTCCGGATGTCGTGGCGGACTGCACAAATTTTTGGTGGCCGTCCGCTGTCTTCCAGACCTCTATTTCAAAGATGCGCGTAGGGTCATCTTGGTCTTGTAGAAGTGAGATGCTGAGGCAGCCTGCCTCGATTACTCGAGACTGTACGCCGGATAGGAATTTCAGCAAGGAATCCACCTGATCGGGCTTTGCCTGAAAAGAGACAACGACAGTAGCGCTCATCCTGTTCCCTCCTTTGCATGCTTACACTGGTCTTTTTCTCTCTCCATCCGCCTTCTTCATTGAAACACCACACTGTGAAAGGGCAGCGAATATTCCCCCCGGCAACGGGTCGGATGTTCGGAAGAGTTGTCGTAACTGCCCACTAGATATGATCTACACCGAAAGAAGTCAAATCCAAAAGCCAAAGAGAGGAGTTCTTTTCCTCCGGCCGAGGCTCGGCCACGAGAGGGATAGCTTTTCAACTGACTGGAACCTCTCAGGGCTATTCCGACATCCCTTTTGCCTTGACGCTCGTGGGCGCAGTCCGCCATAATCTCATTCCTCTAAAGACTGGGAGAGAATATGGAAGATCTATTCGAGTTGATGACGGAAAAGGGCGGTGATGCGGAGAAAGAAACCAGGGTTCGCATCGGCATTCGCGTGAAGGTATCCGGTCTCGAAACGCCATGTGCTGTCACAAGGGCTTGCGGTTCCTATGATGACCTGGGAAGGGAGGTCCTGGGAATCAAGAACGCACTCGACCTTCTTTTGACTCGAGCGGAGAAGATCTTTCAGGGATCCCGGCCGGGGTTTGCCTCGGATCCCCGTCAACCGGCCGAGGAGATCTGGGTGGCTTTATCGGGCATGAATGAAAAGGTGTTCGCAGAAGCCTTCAATAGTCTTGAAGAAGGGAAAAGGCGAGAAGTGGCCGAGTACGTGCTGACCCACTGCAATGTTTTTTCAGGCAACGGACGGATCTTTTCAGAGCGATACGACGAGGAATCGGCCCTTATTGGTTAAGTTCCGGATTCCGGATCAAGTCCGGAATGATGAAGATGCAAAGTCATCTTTGAAACGACACTCTAGCATCGGCATGTGCTTTTCAAAAGACCCTCAGTAGGGGACGTGACCTTTTGTCCGTCCAAAGACGGACACCCCGCCTCCGGTGGGTCCCCATCTTCAGAGAAGACCACCCCGCGCCCTGCTCCAGTCCATCCCATCCCCCCCACTGTGTCAAGTGTGTGTAAGGCTCAGCTTCATGGTGGGGGCACACCAGGTGAAGGAAAACACGCCATTAAAGGACTCGTTCGAGGTTAATGGTTTTAGAGGGGCTAAACCGGTTGGCGCTGAAAAAATGGATCAGGCTCGAATTGTTCCAGTCGACCAAGGTGTTTATTTTTTGAACACCGATTGTTTTCAAATGATCCACGAATTCATTGATCAACTGCTCACCAATGCCCTGGTGCTGGAAATCGGGATCAACGCCGATGGTATCGAGGCTTGCTTCCTCCTGGAAAATACCAAATTCCCCCATATAGAGCTCCCCCATCACAAAGCCCACAACCGCGCCATCCTTGTCTTCTGCCACAAGGGACACGGGCAAATAATCCCTGGAAAAAAGTTTTTCAAACTTCAACTGATAGTACTCCGTCCGGGAGGCGTTCAGTACCTTCCGGTCGATCCGAACTACGGAGTCAAAATCGTCCGCCTTCATGAGCCTGATCTTGATGGTGCTCTCGTTCATAGGGCCTCCTTTCTCTCCGGGCACATCGGACATCCAAACGGACAATACGGCGGGAGTGGCCGGCGCACCGGCCTCCTCACTCACGCTTTCACGAGAACATCTATCAGCCTGGGTTTACCGCTTTCCAGCGCATCCCTTACTGCGGGGGCAATCGCGTCGGGTTCGGTGACCCGCTGCGCCTGAACACCAAGTCCTTCAGCCAACTTGACAAATTCCAGGTCCGGATCTGTGAGATCAGTGTGGGGATAGGGACGATCGCCGGGAAGCCCGAATCGCTTCCGGTAAGTGTCCATGTTGATCTTGAGAATGCGGTAGGTTCGGTTGTTAACAATGATCCAGACAACCGGTATTCCGTGGTGCGCCGCAGTCCAGAGTGCCTGGATGGTGTACATGGCCGAGCCGTCCCCTGACAGGGCAATCACCGGTCGATCGGGGTGGGCCAGCTTGACCCCGATTCCGCCTGGCATGGCCTGACCGATTCCGCCGCCTCTGGTTCCGTAGTAGTCCCCAATGCGGTCGAAGGGAATCCTTCGCTTCAAGTCGGCCGAGGCCGTAATGGTCTCGTTCACGATGATGGTATCCTTTGGCATGGCATTCTTCACCTCCGCCATAAGTCGGGAGGGGGAGACAGGTCGATTGTGCCACTGCTTCTCGGTCCGCTTTTCGTATGCGGCCTCTTCGAGGGCCCTGATTTGGCCCAGGTTGGCATTTCGTTCCTGTGCCTGGGCGCGAAAATCGTCGTCGATTCTCTGGTTCATCGCTTCCAGAAGAGCCCGAAGCCCGGCCCCGATGTCACCCAAGAGGCCGACAGTGACGGAAAAATTGCGGGCGAGCCTGTCGGGCGATGGTTCCAGTTGAACGAGCTTGGCGATTTCCGGAAAGGGAGATTTGGAATTATACCACATCTCCTCAAAGAAGTTCCCTCCAACCAGAAGAATCGCGTCGGCTTCGCCGACGCAGTGTCGAACGGAGCCGTGATCGAGAGGAAGGCGATCCCTGCAATTGGGATGCGAGGAAGGAAAATTGACATGATGATGCAACGGTTCAAACCAGACAGGCGCTCCAAGAAACTCGGCCAACCGAACCAGATCATCCATGGCGCCGGCCTGGGCAATTCCGTCGCCGCAGATGATCACCGGCTGACGTGAGCGGGCCATTACCTCGGCGGCCGATGCGACCCCAACCGGATCCGGCACGCTGCGAACAAATCGATTCGACGGAGGTAAAGGCGACGCGTCGGTCTCCTCCTCCATCACGTCGATCGGCAGAGAGAGGAACACCGGTCCCTGGGGCTGGTCATTGGCGATCTTGAATGCCAGGTGCATGATCTGCGGGAGCTCGCGGGCAGATTCCGCCTGCACACTCCACTTACTCAAGGGGGCGGCCATAGCCACCAGATCCGCGCTGAGCAGCGGTTCCCTGTGGCGCATGCGTGTATCCTGTTGCCCTGCTGTGACCAGCAGCGGGGTGTGAGCCTCGTATGCATTGAACAGCATACCCACCGCATTGCCCAGGCCGGGAGCCACGTGGAGGTTCACAACTCCCGTTTTATGGGAAGCTTGAGCGTAATAGTTGGCGGCTCCTACTGCCACAGACTCGTGGAGGGCCAGGATATAACGGATTCGGGGGTAGTCCGAAAGGCTGTCGATGATAGGCAACTCGGTGGTGCCTGGATTGCCGAAAATGTACTCCACACCGTGGGCAACGAGGCTTTCCATAAAGATCTGTTTGCCCTTGTAAGATCTCGTCATGAATCGTTTCTCCCGGCCGGGAAAAGATGGGCGCGAATCTCCCGGCATATCGCCGTCGAGTCCAAACCTCTCATCTTGCCAGTTCTTCCTTGACCGCCGTCCCAAGATCTTCCAGGCTGAGCGGTTTCATGATAAAACGGCCAGCACCCAATCGCATGGTTTCCTTCACCTCGTCCGTCTCAGCGAACCCGCTGACGATGATCGCCTTCTGCCCGGGATGGATCTTCTTGATCTTCTCGTATGTCTCGCGCCCGTTTATTCCCGGATCCATGATCATATCGAGGAGCACCAGATCCGCACTGCGATCCTTCAAATACTCGACAGCCTGCTCACCCCCTGAAACGGCCTCTGTTCTATATCCGAGCTTCTCCAGCATGCGGCAGGAGATTTCTCTCTGGCTTCTCACATCATCAACAACCAGGATCATCTCTCCGCTGCCGCATAATTCCTCCAGGGGGATCGATGAGGTCTTGAGGGCGAGCACATCTCTGGTTATGGGGAAATGCAGATCGAATTCAGTGCCGTCTTTGCCGCTTCTAACATCGATGTAGCCATCATGGTCCTGCACGACATTCCAAACAAGAGTGAGTCCCAAACCGGTGCCGCTCCTGCCCATCTTCTTCTTTGTATAAAAGGGTTCGAACACCCGGTTGAGATCATCCGGCGATATTCCCGGCCCATTGTCAGCTACGGCCAGAACAACATATTCACCGATATTTATGTCATCATATCCTTTGAGAGGCCGGTCTAAATAGCGGTTCCTGGTCGAGATGGTGACCCTTCCTCCGCCTTCTATGGCTTCGCAAGCATTCGATACAAGGTTCATCACGGCCTTTCCGGTATGGACAGGGGAACCCTTCATGTTCAACAGTTTGGGATCCAGATCCACTTCGACCTGGACATCGGGATGATACTGCAGCAGCCTTTTGTATTCAGGGGTCTTCAAATAGCTTTTCACCACTTCATTCAGGTTCAGCGGTGATTTGGAGATGATCACGCCTCTCACCACGGTCAATAAATCCTGGACAATTGCGGCCGCCCTTCGTCCGGATTCCTGCATGGTCTCCATCGGCTCCCTGAGGTCGCTGTCTTCAGGCAAGTCCGATAGAATCAACCCGGGATAGCTTACAATTCCCGAAAGGACATTGTTCAGATCATGGGCAACACCACCCGCCAAAAGACCCAGGGATTCCATCTTCCTCAGCCTGGCGAGCTTTTCCTTGCTTTCCACGAGCGCTTCTTGTTCTCGGATTCGCTCCGTTACGTCCCTCATCACTGCCAGGACCGCCGGTCTGTTTCTATAGAGGATGACGCTTGCCTTGATTTCCACGATTCTCTCTTTACTATCCGCTGTACTTATGTGGATCATTCACGGATCCGGAATATCGTCCGAACGCAGCAAGCCGTTGTAATGCTGCATGAGCTTTCGCCTGTCCTCGGGTGCGACAACATCAAGGAAGTCCTCGGCAACCTCATCCGTCACGGGTCTCCCGAACAGGACGCTGCTGGCCCGGTTTCCGTAGGCCATTTTCCCATCCTGAACCACCAGGATACCGTCATTGGCAAACTCCGTGATCACGCGGTACTTGTCTTCCGCCGATATATCCACAAAGCTGCTGAAGGCCACCCAGAGAACAACCATGGAGAACCCCAGAAAGCCGTATTCCATGACATAATGAAAAGCAGGCGCCCCCAGCGATGCCATTGCGTCATGGATGCCGAGCCCGATCCAGAAGACCATTCCCGTCAGATAGGCCCCCTTGTATTGCAGGTGGGGGCCTTTATATACGATCCACAACATAATCGCGCCTGCGCTTGCCAGGATCGCATAGAGAACAAACAAGGGTCCAAGAGGTCCCAATTCGGCCTCCATAAAAGGTCTGGGCAAGCCGATGAAGTCACGGGCGACAAATCTATTGGCGACGATATATTCGCCGGCCCATAGGAGGACGAGAACGAGGAAGTGAAAGACCCCCGCAATGGCGTGATAACGTTTCCCGTTTAAGCCGAGATAGGAAAATGAAAAGCCGTACAGACAATGAATCAGGCCGATAACGGCCGTATACTCCAACAAGCCTCCGAATCGATTCATGGAGCCGGGAGGAGCGTTGTATTCCAAAACAATGCCGATGGCATAAATCATTCCTGAAAAGGAAATGGCCGCGCTCCATCCAAACCATACGAACTGGGGCTTTCTGAGGTAAAAGATGGCCTGGAGGATTGCCATGATGAGGGCCAGAACAGCTATTGAAAAAGACCCTGCCGACTGAAGCCCGAAGTTGTCAGTGATCATCCCATCTCCTCATGCAGGTATTTACGGGGCATTATGGAACTATTGGGGATTATTACTTGATATTTTCTGAAAGGTGAAATCCTTTTTCCGAAAAGAATGGGCGTCCATGCAGGGACGAACAAAAGCAGTGACCAGCCGATCGCGAGCGGCCGGGAATGGGAAACGAACAGACTTCAAGCCTGTCAGCCTCCGTTATGATTTGTACGGCCTCATAAGCCGGACCTGATCACCCTCCGGGAAAGTCCGCCGGATGCAGCAGCTGGCGGAAGTCAAAGCCGCCGCTCCTGCCGCCGAGGTGTTCGGCCAGGAAATCCTCGATGGCGCGCCACATGGCAAGCCGGTTGTACCACCTTCTGACATGATGGCCTTCGTTTTCGAACACCAGGTACCGGACAGGGCGGCCGAGCTTGCGGAGCTCGGAGACAACCTCCTCCGAGTCCTGCTTGAGCACGCGCACATCGTTTGCCCCGTGAATGACAAGCAGCGGCACAGTGATTTCGCCGATCCGGCTGAGCGGCGAACCCCGCCACATCTCCTCCCGCTCGGAAGGATCGTCCGGTCTGCCATAGAACCACTCGAAGTAGTGGCGATTGCGCCAGTAAGGCGGCAAAGTCTCAAGAACGCGCGGCCAGTTGGCAACTCCCACTAAATTGATTCCACACACATAGGGATGCGGCTTTTCAATCAGTTGCATGAGCGCGGAAAATCCGCCGAAGCTGGCGCCGAATACCGCGATGCGCCTGGAGTCTGCGATACCATGATCAATCGCCCATTGAACGGCTTCGGCGATATCCTGCTGCACGCGGCCGGCAGTGCGGCGTGCGCCTGCCGCCATGAATGCGCGTCCATATCCGGCCGAGCCCCGGTAGTTCACCTTGAGGACCGCATAGCCTCGATTCGCCAACAACTGGTTGAGGTCGAAGTCGCCGGCCGACCAGAAATCTCGTTCCCAAGGTCCGCCATGAGGTATTGCTACAAGGGGGGCCGGTCCAGTGACGCCCCTCGGTCGGATAACGTAACCGGGGATCTCCAGACCGTCGGAAGCGCGGAAGAAGAATGGCACCATCGGTGACAGCAGTCGCCCGGCATCCGGAGCCGGTGTGCGCAACGGCCGCATAGTCCCTGTCCTGCGGTCGAACAGCAGTTCACTGATCCCGTATGCGGAAAGGATCTTTACCACCATTCGCTGCGTATCTTCGGATACGGTATCGGGCATCGCCCGAACAGGGTCCTCCAGGATCACACCCTGCTCGCGGGCAAGCGCAACCGCCTGATCGACAGCCGCCTTCATTTCCACGGCCGCCGCACTCTCGAAATAGTCGATCTTGGGGTAGTCGGGGGTGGTTGTAGCGGCGTACGGCGCTCCCCGCGAACGCGGGAAAAGCGTATGGCCGACGTCCACACGCTCCCTTTCGAAGAGCACGCGCTCCGTACCCCCACCGAGATCGATCTCCTTCAGCGCGGATTTGTCGAGGCCGATATTGGAATGCGCATACAGGCGCCGCTGCTTGCGATCTATCCGGAGTGGATGCCACAGATCGAAACCATCGATCTTCGCCACGGTCCGCCACCGCACAACAGTTTCGTCCGGGTCTTCAGCCACCTCTGCAACCCGATCCGACCCATCTTTCCGGCCGAGCTGCCGAATGCGTCCTGCAAGTCTGCCGTCCGTGTCGACAATCCAACGCGCGATCGTGCCGTCATTGCGTGCGATCTCCCTTATCCGCCTGGTGGCAAAGTCCGCCTCGAAAACGTCAAACGACGTTGGATCGCGGTCATTGCTGGCAAACAGTACTTTGGTTGAACCCGGCACCCCCTCATGAAGAAAAAAAGAACGGGCTTTCGTAGAAGGTGTCACGAGCCATGGTTCAAAGCTCGGCTTTTCCGTGTCGAAGATTACGATCTGTGTGTTTTCCGCCCCGGAAGGGTCTTTGTGGTAGAAGGCATGGCGGCTATCGGCAAGCCATCCGAAATTGTCGCCGTGAACCGGCCTCGCGATACGGCCGGTCGCAAAAAGCCGATCGGCGGCAGCAGGAATATCCCCCTCTCTATCGATCTCTCTCACGGCCATGCCTGTGTCCCCTCTCACCGGCTGGATCCAAAGGAGATGTTTTCCATCAGGGGAGATACGGAAGAAGCCTTTGTAATCGCTGTTCGCAACAACCCGACTGACCGGGATCAGCTCCGGCAGAGTGGCGGATCGAAGAACTGGATGGGTTGGAGCCGTGGCGCAGGCGGAAAGGAGCATTGCCAAGTGCGCGAGGAACAGGAGGACCATAACCAGTCGTCTGGACATGCGTCGTGTTCTCCTTTGTTTGCGGCATATGTTTTCATTAGGGAACACATAAAAACACAAAGCCTCCCAGGCTGAACCGTCCATTTAGGATCTCGAGCACCTCCTCTCAAGTCCTTATCGTATTGTCTGCATAAGCGACGCTGGGTGGCAGCTACCGGTGTACACCTGATGCTGATACGGACGAGACCAATATTCCATCATCGTGGGCGCCCTCGGGACGTACATGCTATTATGTCATTTCCCGTGCCGCACCCGCGCCAAAAACGCATAATCGCATGTACGTCCTATTCTTCCTTCATTGATAGAATTATTCTATTTTTTTCTGGTCCACCGCACCGGACGGGGCAGATAATCCGCTTAATGAGCACAACCACGACTGGAGGTGCAGGCCGACAAAATGTATCTGCAAAAAAAGTGATCTCCAGTTTCACTCTGACTCTAGGAGAATTCTATGATCAAAACGATAATCTTGTCCGGCTCCGAGAGAGACCAGGCAAAAGAACCCCAGGCCAATTCTGAGGCGATTTTAGGGTGTGCACCCGATCAGCAGCGGTCCGAGAAGTCAGAGACGAAGGCGACATCTCTGGGGTTGAAGCCCGCTTGGGAAGCAATATCCGGCAGGGCTTCTTTTCGTGACCGTTTGACAGCGCCGTCCGTGGCGACCAACTCAATGAACACGGTCCAATTCCGTATATTTGTGCGACTGCTTTTTCCAAGGCCTCCCGCCCTGCTCCGCCTTTCAGCATTCTCCCGGTCATCTCCATCTGTTCGGGGGATGGCAAGGGGAGTGTGTTGAGCTCAAATGCGGAAACCGCAACGCTGCCGCTTATGTAGCGGAAGGCAAGGTCAAGGGCATTTGTGTTCAGGATTGCCGTTATGACATCGGGAGAAATGGACGGTTTTTCGTTCGAAGGTCTGATCATGTTGATGTGGTTTTCCACCACGACCCCGCCATATTGTTGGATGAACTCCTCGGGCAGGAGCGCTGCAATCAGCCTTCTTTTCTGTTCTTTGGAGGTGGTGCGTTGCACGAGCACGCAGGATTGTCGCGTGATCAGGTAATCCTGTTTCGGATACACATGCAGGTACGGCTTATGGTTTCGGCGTGCCGCGCTGAAATTGAACTCTCCTTCGGGGGTGACGGATTCAGCCCAGATAAGGGGATAGCATTCTTTCCCCATTTCGCTTCTTAGTTGAATCTTGTGCCGGTTCCAGACCAATTGCCCGGTGTTCACGGAATATCCGTAATCCGACAGTCGATGCGGCAGCATTACGAATCTCTTCAGTAGCGCCACATCTTCCGAATCCCGCGGCAGAAACCACGGATCCTCATCATTGGCGGGAAGAGCAAATCTGCCGACCTTCTGGATAGAGACCGGCTTTTCGTTGCCGTTCGGTCTCAGGAACTCGACGGTGACGGCTCGCCTCTTCTTATCGGCTCGCCTATACACGCTCAGCATGGTCTCCTGCAGAACATCTTCGAAGACTCCCTTTCGCTCGGCGATGAAATCCATCTTCAGGGGTGGAGCTTCACTCTGGAGTAAACTGCGCAAGGCTTTGAAATACTGTCCGCCGAGAAAGGACGTAGGGGTCACATAGCCGATAATCCCCCCGGGCCTGACCCAGCGGATCGCCAGATCCGTAAAGACGCCGTAGAGGTTTGCGTGCCCGTAAAGGGATCTCTTGTAGAGGTGACGCTGAGGCGCAGGAAGGGTGATTTTTCCATAAGGAGGATTCCCGACGACCAGGTCGAACGGCCTCCGATCGTCAATGGGTATGGTGAGGGCGTTCCCTGTCTGAACCACATCGGAAAACCGCTTGTCCGCCGCGCAGCAGATATCGATAAGGGCTGCTTCCAGCAGAACCTGGGATAGCCATGCCGCAAAAGGATCGATTTCGAACCCGTTCAGCCTCGTTGTTATGTTGCGTAGTACGAAAGCCGGATCAACCTTGTTGAAGGATTTCAGCATCCGCAGGGCAGCATGGGCTAGAAAAGCGCCGCCGCCGCAGGCGGGGTCGAGGATGCGTCCCCTTTCCCAGTCGAATCCTGCTTCGGTCACCATATCCATGAGACGTTCCGCAAGCGCAGGGGGCGTATAGTAGGCGCCGAGCTCTGAGCGGATCTTCTCCGGGAGCATCGCCGTATAGATGGAGCTGATGAGATAGCCTGCATGGAGAACGGGAAAAACGGCAGCCGCTATCCCGGCGGTGCGAGCGAGCGAGAAGGTTGCCTCATCCGGGAGGTCGAGCGAAATGGGAGGGGTTCGAATTTCCCATGAACAGCGGTGCTGCCTCGATATCTCCTGCCAGTAGCTTTTTAAAACGCACCCGCAAAAGGCCTGCGACCGATGAAGCCGGACAGCCGGGTCCGACAGGTTTTCCGCGACTTCTTTTGCCTTATCCTTACAAACGGCAAAAGCATCGCTTTGCGCCGAAGGAAGGTCTCTGAACTCCAGCTCCATCTGGGCAGGACCGCTCATCTGCAAATCCTTCCTGTAAAATCGTCGGGTTCGCATCCTATCACCTGATCCTGTCTGTGGTCAATGAAGGTCCCTGAAGATTCCTATGACCTTTCCAACGATGATTACATCGTCGTCGCCGGGCTGTACATTGATCGGCTCCATGTTGGGGTTCTCCGGCTGGAACCGTATCCGATTCCGCTCCCGGAAGAAGCGTTTGAGGGTGGCCTCGCCATCCACAAGGGCAACCACGATGTCCCGATTTTCGGCGGTGGGCTGGGGCCGGACCGGGGCCAGGTCCCCTTCCTGGATATGAGCGTCGGCTCCGAGAAGATCGCGAGCAGGAGCTTGCTCCAGAAGAAGATTAAGAAGACCATAAGCTCGAATCGATGGGTTTCCCCCGGCTCAAAACCTGCCGGGGTCAACCCATCCTACAGGAACTCATTGGCAGTGAGATCGGCTTTCAGCGTTCAACTCTTTGATCTTCCTGTCCGCAATGGAGACGAACGCCATGTTGACTTTGCTGAGATAGGCCTTGTCTTTACCTTCAATGTAGAACCTCAGTACCGCGTCCGTGCCGGATGCACGCAGTTCGAACCAGAAGGAGCCAAAATCGATGTACGTGCCGTCGCCGGCCCAGAAAACGCGTTTGATCCCAGGAATAGTGACTGCTCCTCCTACGATCTTCTGCAACTCTTTCCGGACTTCTTCGGTGGATGGCCTCCCAACGAAGGACCTGAAGGTTTCCACCATGAATTCCTTTGCCTGGTTTCCGATAGCCTGTGCTCTCTCCCGTTCCTCGCCCCTGAGGGACTCCTCGAAAAGCTTCTTGTCAATCCGATCGTAATATCTGAACTGGATGTCGTATTCCCGTATTTTGTCCATGTAAAGCTGCGCAAAGGAGCTCTTGTCAAGATAAAGCCCGGCCATGATGCTCAGATTCATGAGGGCCAGTTGCATCCCATCCTTCTCCTTCATGGCGAGACTCCGCCTGCGCCCGTTTTTGCTGACGCTCCATTCCAGCCCTCCCATGGCAGCGCCTCCGGATTCCTCCGCCATGATCAGGATACGGGGTTTGTGGCCCAGGCTCACCTTCTTTCCGGTTGCATCGGTGAGCACCACCTCGCTTCCATCGTGGAGCTGCTCTTCCACCTCTCCGACCATGCCGCCGAAGTACTTGAATCCCACAGGCGTGTTGAAAACTCGAACCCTTGTGTTTTTGCTTTCAAACTGACGCGAGTATTTCCGGTTAAAAACATCTGCAAGCTCTCCAATGGATCTGGAGGTGGGAAAGGTCGTCCCGATCACCTGATCGTACTCAAAGAGATCGCCGCTTCGCGCCAGCATTTCCAGCTTGAGAGCAGCGTTCAGAAAATAGATCTGGTTGGGCTTGAAGTAGACGACGATCCGGGGCACCCCCGGCAAAGTCTCCACCTCAAGACCTATGTCGGCGGCTTCTTCGGCAATCGAGGAGTCCGCCAGAGTGACCATGTTGTACCGATCTCCATCCGGATCCCAGATGAACCCGAAATGGATCTCCCCGGCGAGGAGTTTCTCCTTCAGCCCGATGTTCCTGTAGATGATCTGCTTGGTCGGGTCGCACCCATAATCCTCCCCCTGAATGTTCCCCACCCTGTGAAAGTCATCCCTCTTTTCCCAATGCATGTATCGGATGGATCCTGAGGGACTGGTATCGATCCCAAATCGCTCGAAAACAGGAAGGGAGTTCTCGTGCATGCTCCCGCCCACCGTAGAGACCCCCACCTTCATACCAGACTCCTGAGCCTTCCGGATGAGCTTGAACGCCTCTTCAGGAATCGTCTGTTTGAGGTATTCCACATAACCGGGAACGAATCGAAAATCACGCCTGATCAGAGGCGAGTCCATCCTGCTCAGGCAAATGGCAAATCGGTTCTCCCTTGCCTCTTCTCCTATTTTTTTTACCTCATCCCTGATCTCGTCGGCCATGCCCAGGAGCTGCATGCCCTTCTCATCCATGGGTTTTATTCCCTGCTTGAAGGCCTGGGAATGGCTGGCTGTCACATTCGCGCCTCCATCCAGCTCATTATAAAAAACACCGAAGGAAGAACCCCAGATCGGCGTGGTATCCTTGTCTGCATGAAGATGCGCGGAAATGGAATGGCGAGCAAGTATCCGGCTCAAGAATTCGATGATATCCGAGGTGTACCGGCGAACCTCGCCTCCGAGATGAACAGCCTGAACGCCGTGACGGTTGTAGACACGCGCCATGGCCTCTGCCATGATCATGACCGTGTGCGCGTTGAAAGGGGCGTCTGTGGCGAAAAAGTCTTCCATATTGAAAGTATCTCGATACCCGGCTGTCCCGAGTTCGAAACGATCAATCCATTTGAAAAGGCCGTTTCGCGAAAAGAAGCCGCTGGAGTAACGCACTTCAATCTCGCAATCCGGCGTCAATGAGATCTTTGGATCGCTCTCCTCCTTCAACTGCACCTTCATCACCGAATCTCGTTCCACTGCACCCATGCTCTCCTCCCGACCCGGCCCGGCTGCCCGGGTCACTGAAAAGAAAAATTTCTCACTCCGCCCGAAATGACATCATTGAAGGGTGGAAAAGCCGTCTCGGTTTACCGTGTCCGACCCGTTGCATATGGTTTTTCTATCCATTCCCTGACGATAGGACAAGCCATGCAAAATCACAAATTTTTTATGCCGCTTCTCGATTCCGTCTCTCTCCCCCTGCCCCTCCGACCAAGAAGGGTCCCACCGAAACTACACACGGGGTCTCAGGGGGAAACCTGCCGGTGCTCCTTTCATAAAGGGGAGACAGAGGGGAATTGCGTCTTGACCTTGAATCATCGAAACGTTAAATTTTGCCCATGAAAAAAAGAATCGAATGGGTATTGTTCAGCATGACCCTGATCGGCTGTGCCATCAGCCTTCCTCATTTCACTTTTGCCGCCCCGCGACCTCCCGGCGTCTTCATCGAGCCGTCTCCGCTGCCGGGCGCCATGACGCTGTGCGGAGAAAAGATCCCCCTCGAAAATCCACTAATGCTGGAGATGCTGGACAGGGAAATCCACATCACCGTCTGGGACCCGGCAAGGGTGCTCCTCACGTTCAAGCGGGCATCCCGTCATTTCCCTTTTATAGAGAAGAAACTCAGGGACCTGGGAATGCCTGACGATCTGAAGTATCTCTCGGTCGCCGAAAGCAATCTCCTTACGTACGCAAAGTCCAGCGCGGGCGCCCTGGGCCCATGGCAGTTCATGAAGGCTACGGGGGTGCGTGCCGGGCTGAGACATGATCCTTCCATGGATGAGAGACTGGATTTCGAGCGCGCCACTGAAGCAGCCCTGCTCTACCTGAAACAGCTGAGAGAGTTGTTCGGCTCCTGGGCTGCCGCAATGGCCGCCTATAACTGCGGAGAAAATCGTATCCGCACGGAAATGAGCGAGCAGAGGGTTACCGACTATTACCGGCTGAATCTTCCGCTGGAGACGGAGAGGTACATATTCCGGGTCGCAGCGATCAAGCTCGTCATGGAAAATCCGGAGCGGTACGGATTCAGGATCCCCAAGGAAGCGATGTATAGAGCAATTCCTTGCGATTCCGTGCCTGTGGATATCCGACAACCCATCCACATTGCCGACCTGGCCCAGGCACTCGGGACCGACTACAAGGAGATCAAGGAGCTCAATCCCCAATTCCTGGGCCGCCACCTGCCCGAGGGGCAATATGTGCTTAAAATCCCCTGCAAAACCGGCCCCAAGCTGGACGATTTCTTGAAGAGCCTCCCTCCGGTTCAGGAGGCGACGAAAAACAACCCTGATATTACCAAGACCAAGAGTACGAAACCCGAAGCCCGAACAGGAAAGTGAAGATCCGATTGAATTGTCTCAGGCAAAGCCGATTGCCTCTGACCTGGCGCACAGGTTGGTCTCGATTGACGCAATGAATGAAGCCCTTGCCCATGAGCAGTTCAGGTTTCGGGAAATCCATCCTCTCATACGCATGGGCACGGCCAGCGACCGGTATGGCGGGTGGATCGGTCAGATCTATTCCCGTGAGCGATTTGGAAACAGAATCTCCAAGCGGGTCAATCGTGTCGGCGGCAGGACCTTCAAAGAAGAGGTTCTTCCCGTGGAGAGCGTGGAGGAGTACTTCGAGCACTTCGCCGTTCTGGAACTGGACTCGACTTTCTACAGTCTTCTGCTGGACGAAGAACTGAACCCTACCCCCCTTTTCAGACTTCTCGAAAAGTACAGACAGTATTTGAAGCAGGAAGATCGTCTGATCCTGAAGGTTCCCCAGGCTGTTTGCGCCCGCAGACTGTTGAGGCGCGGCGAATTCACCGAGAACCCGGATTGCTTTAACGCGGACATTTTCACCCGCCGGTTCCTGGAGCCTGCCACTGCACTGCTGGGAGAGAAAATCGCCGCATTCGTCTTTGAGCAGGAGTACCTGAGAAAGGATGAAGAAAGGTCGCCGATCCGTGAGTTTGTGGCGATGTTGGAGACGTTCTTCAGTGAAGTCCCTCCGGATGAGCGCTATCACATGGAGGTGAGGACCGAAGCGCTGCTGCAGGAGCCCTATTTTCGGGTGCTTGAGAAATTCGGCATCGGCCAGGTGCTCAGCCACTGGACCTGGTTGCCAAGCCTGAAGGCGCAGTTCAGGAAATCCGGAAAGAGGTTTCTCAACAGCGGTAAGAACGCAGTGGTCAGACTCATGACCCCGCGCGGGATAAGGTATGAAAAGGCATATGCGATGGCTTTTCCCTTTGATCGAGAGGTCGAAGGGATGATGACCCCGGGGATGGCCGAGCAGACAGCCGAGCTCATGGTCAAAGCCATAGAACAGGGCGTAGCTATGCATGTAGTAATCAACAACCGGGCAGGGGGAAACGCGCCCATCATTGCCCGGAAGATCTCACGTCTGGTTTCGAACGAGCTTGCGCTTACTTCACCCTTTCCAGATCGCTGACCTCTCCTTCGCTGAGCACCTTGTCAATGTCCAGCAGGATCTTCACACCGCCATCCATTTTGGCCATGCCCAGGATGTAGTCGGTATCTACCTTTGTGCCGAAAGTGGGGGTATCCTCGATCTCGTCCCCTTTGATATTGAGCACTTCTGAAACGGAGTCTACCAGTATCCCCATCATTACGGTTCCGGACCTGCTTTCAATCTCCACCACAATGATGCAGGTGCGGTCTGTAGAATCTACAACCCCCATGGAGAACCTCTGTCTCAGATCGATGACCGGGATGACCTTGCCCCGCAGATTGATGACCCCTTTGACGTATTCCGGCGTACGCGGCACAGGAGTGATCGGAATCATGCCGATGATCTCCTTGATCTTGAGAATGCCGATCCCATACTGCTCATTCTCCAGGCTGAAAGTGAGGTACTTGCCCTCCTTTCCGCCTCCTGCAATCGATTCCGCCTGTTTCGACCCTTCTCTCATGATTCACTGACCTCCTGTGGCAGGTGATTTTTTTTCGATCTTTCAAGGTACGGGCAGAACGTACAGGCAGAACTTATGCGATCTCCATGCCAATATCGCCGCTTCAAGAGATATGGGAAGATTATTCAATGATAACCAAGCAATAGAATGGACTTCGAGATAAGATCGATCTAGCCGTCGTCGGATATTTGACGGTTCAGGGGAGAGGAGTACGGAAGCCTGCAGATCCTTCAGGAGGAGATTGGCGGGGATTCGGATCGCATAGTAAATGGTGAGGAGTTCAGGATCCTTGGAAGGCAGATATCCGGAGAATAGGAGATGACACGCATCCTGTAAAGGCGCAGGATTGTCTTTTCAAAGAGTATGGAAGCGCGTATAATGACTTTTCCGTAACACTTGAGCTTATGAAACAAAGGGTTCATGAGGTGAAGGCTTTTCCCGCCGGCACGTCTCGCCTAAAAGGAGAGCACTCTTAATGGCCAACCCCAATGCCATTTTCATGGAGCTGAAGTGTTATGACTTTTCGAAGAGAGTCCTGTTCCTACAGAAAATCGAGAGGGATTCATGCCCGAGGAATGCAAATCACCGTCTGAAAATGCTCGTGCCCAGCAGCCTTCTTTTTTCACCAGGATCTGGTTTGAGGAACTGGGCCTGCCGCGCCATGTGCTTTCGGGTTTGAAGGATTGCGGCTTCACGCTGTGCACCCCTTTACAGTCGCAGGTGATTCCGCTTGCGCTTTCAGGCAGGGATGTGGTGGCTCAGGCGGGGACCGGCGCAGGAAAGATAGCAGCCTATCTCCTGCCTTTGATGGCCCGTCTTCCGGAGCGCTCTGCAAGCCCGCAGGGGAATACGACTGCGCTCATCGTTGTGCCCACTCTTGAGCTGGCGCGCTACGTGGCCGCGGACGTCAGGACGTTCGGCGGCAGTTACACGGCCCTGTCCCATGCCATAGCCGATGAGCAGGATTGTGCTGAAACAGGCGAAACCCCTCCGCAAGTTCCGGATATCGTCATCGGAACCCCACCGGCCTTGATCAACCTGATCAAACATGGCTTGCTGCGAGTCTCCACCATAAACGTCCTCGTCGTAGATGAGGCCGATCGCTATTTCGATCTGAACCTCGTCAAAGATCTGCGCTACCTTTTGCGGAAGCTTCCTCATCACGAGAAGCGGCGTTCCACACTGTTCTCCAACTCCCTCTCCTACCGCATCCTTGCACTCGCCTACCATTACATGAATGCACCTGAATTCGTGTCAGGCGCCACGGAAGAACCGCAACTGCAGGGGATCGATCAGTGCCTTTTCCATGTGGACTCACGGGAGAAGGCATCTCTTTTGCTGGGGATTCTGAAAAGGGAAGAGTGGAAAAGGGTGCTCATCTTTGCGAACACGCAGGGAAGCGTCGAGGAATTGGCCCGCACGCTGAAGGAAAACCGATTCCCCCTGGAGTATATTTCCGAAGATGTCCCCCCGAGAAAACGGTTCAGGCTCATGGCGCGGCTTAATCGGGGGGGCGCAAGGATGCTTGTGACTACGGATGAGGGTTCCGGGTCGGTGTTCATGGAAGGCGTGTCCCACGTGATCAATTACGATCTACCGCTGGCGCCCACGAACTACATCCAAAGGGTGGGCCGCGTCAATGTGACAACCGGTGTACGCCGTGCGATCTCTTTCGCCTGCGAAGAGTATGTCTTTCACCTGGAGCCGATTGAAGAGGCCCTGGGCTACAAAATCCCCGTGATACCCCCCCATGACGACTGGTTCGTTGAAGGAAAGGTTCGACCGCCCGCCGAGGAGGCCAAGGCCCCTAAGGAACCGGCCCCGAAGCCGCAGGAGGTTCATGAGGAGAAAAGACCGCTTCAGTTGAAAGGCGGGGCCCGGATCGTTTTCAGCAGCAGCCCGGGAGGGGTGTTTGGACTGGCGGTGGAGAGAGTCACTCCCCCGGATCAGGGCAGCCATACCGAACAACCCGATCACAGCGAGCATGGCGCTGAGGGTCGGAAAAAGCCCAGGAGAAGACGGCCCAAGCGGCGGGAACCCAAGAAGACCGAGAATGTAGAATCATGATCCGGCGGACAAACCGGAATATTGGAATGTTGGAATAGTGGAATGTTGGGGAACACCACCCAAAAGCCTGGAGATGAAGGTCCCGCAAGATGGCTTTCTCACTTAAACCCATCATTCCATAATTCCATTATTCCAGCATTCCAGGCCTCTGCCTATTCCCACTCGATGGTGCTGGGAGGCTTTGAGGAGATGTCAAGAACCACCCGGTTCACACCCCTCACATTGTTTATGATCCGATTGGAGATCCTGGCCAGGATCTCGTGGGGCACCCGGGTCCAATCCGCGGTCATGGCGTCCTGACTGTCTACAATCCTTAGCGCGATCACATGCTCGTACGTCCTTTCATCCCCCATCACGCCAACGGTTTTCACCGGCAAAAGAACTGCAAACGACTGCCACACTTTTTCATAGAGATCCGCTCTTCGTATTTCGTCCAGGAGAATGAGATCCGCTGATCTCAAGATTTCCAGCCGATCGGGGGTTACCTCTCCCAGAATCCTTACTGCCAAACCCGGTCCTGGAAATGGCTGGCGCATCACGAGTTCCTTCGGGAGCCCAAGCTCCAGACCCACCAGCCGCGCCTCGTCCTTGAAGAGCTCCCGGAGGGGCTCGATAAGCGACAGATTCATCACTTCGGGCAGACCACCCACATTGTGATGGCTCTTGATCGTTGCGGAAGGTCCCTTGAAGGAAACGCTTTCGATCACATCCGGATAAAGCGTTCCCTGGGCCAGATATCTTGCCCTGCCCAGTTCCCTCGCCTTTGCCTCGAATACGGTTATGAACTCCCGCCCGATGATCTTTCTCTTTTGCTCCGGGTCGGTCACCCCTTTCAGGCGGCTCAGAAAGTGCTCCGAACTGTCCACCAGATGAACTTTCATCCGGTAGCTGTCCCTGAAGAGTTCCATGACCTCCTGGCTCTCCCCTCTTCTGAGCAGGCCGTTGTCTACGAAGATGCACGAAAGCTTCTCTCCGATGGCCTTGTGAAGGAGAACGGCGGTAACGGAAGAGTCCACACCTCCGGAAATGCCGCAGATCACCCTTTCGTTCCCGACCTTCTCTTTCAAGTCCCGGATCGTCCTCTCCACAAAGGAACTCATTGTCCAGAGAGGTTCGCACCCGCATATTCTGAAAAGAAAATTCCGGAGAATCCTGGCCCCCTTCGGCGTATGCACCACCTCGGGATGGAACTGCACTCCGAAAAACCGCCCGGACAGATCAGACATGGCGGCCACAGGGCTGTTCCTGCTGCTTGCAAGCACCGTGAAGCCGGAGGGCAGGGCTTCGATTCTGTCCCCGTGGCTCATCCAGACGATCTCTTCCTGCCCCTTCACGAATCCATGGAAAAGGTCCTTGTCATCCTGAACGGCTATAGGGGCGCTGCCGTATTCACGATCATCGGCTCTGGAAACCAGCCCGCCCATAATATGGGCGAGATACTGCATGCCGTAACAGATTCCAAGGACCGGTACGCCCAGGTCAATGGTTCCTTTGTCGATGATGGGCGCCCCGGTGTCGTAGATGCTGGCCGGTCCTCCGGAGAGGATGATTCCTGTTGGACTGAAGTCCCGGATTTTTTCCGGGCTCGTGTTAAAGGGATGGATCTCGCAATAGACGTGTGACTCCCTGACCCTGCGGGCGATCAGCTGGGTGTATTGAGAGCCGAAATCGAGAATCAGAATCTTGTTCCCGTAAATATCCCCGCTCATGGACTCCTTTACTCCAACCGATAATTCGGAGCTTCCTTGATGATGATGACATCATGGACATGGCTTTCCCTCAGTCCTGCAGGGGTGATTCGAATGAACCTCGGCTTCTTCTGGAGCTCGCCGATGTCCTTGCAGCCAAGATAACCCATTCCTGCCCGCAGTCCTCCCACCAGTTGATACACCGTATCCGAAAGAGGACCTCGATAAGGAACCCGTCCCACAATGCCCTCCGGCACCAGCTTCTTGTCCGTTTCCACATCGCCCTGAAAGTAGCGGTCCTTGCTGCCTTCCTTCATGGCCTCGATGGAGCCCATGCCGCGGTATACCTTGTAGGTTCTGCCCTGAAAAAGGATGGTCTCACCCGGGCTTTCTTCAGTCCCCGCAAACAGGCTTCCGATCATGACCGAGTCCGCTCCTCCTGCCAGGGCCTTAGTGATGTCGCCCGAGTACTTGATTCCGCCGTCTGCGATTATCGGGATATCGTGCTTCCCGGCCTCTTCCGCGCACCTCATGATGGCGGTCATCTGCGGAACTCCTACTCCTGCAACGACCCTGGTCGTGCATATGGAGCCCGGTCCGACTCCCACTTTGACACCATCCATCCCCGCATCGATAAGGGCCTTTGTTCCCTCCGCGGTGGCCACGTTGCCGGCGATCACCTGGAGGTTCGGGAACCTCTTCTTGACCATCTCCGCAGCGCGGATGACCCCCTCCGAGTGCCCATGGGCCGTATCGACCACGATCACGTCCGCACTCGCTGCGGCAAGCCGGTGGACCCTTTCCATCAAATCCGGCCCGGTGCCCACACCCGCACCGACCCTGAGCCTCCCTCTTTCATCCTTGCATGACAAGGGGTACTTCTTGATCTTCTCGATGTCCTTGATGGTGATCAGACCGACCAGCTTTCCGTCTTCATCTACAACCAGGAGCTTTTCGATTCTCCGCGCATGGAGAATTCTCTTGGACTCCTCAAGGGTGATGCCTGTCTTGGCCGTAGCGAGATTCTCCTTGGTCATGACATCTCCCACCGGCTGGTCCAGGTTGGTCTCGAACCGCAGGTCCCGGTTGGTAATGATGCCGACGAGGTTGCCTTCCTTGACGACGGGCACCCCTGAAATCCTGTACTTGCTCATGATCTCCAGAACGTCCACCAGCTTCCGGTCCGGCTCTATGGAGATAGGGTCCACGATCATTCCGCTTTCCGACTTCTTCACCTTTTCCACTTCGAGAACCTGCCGGTCAATGCTCATGTTGCGGTGAATGATGCCGATCCCGCCCTGCCTGGCCAGCGTAATGGCGGTGGCCGATTCCGTCACCGTGTCCATGGCCGCACTGACGATCGGCACATTCATGGAGATCGTTCTGGTCAACCTGGTTTTCACATCCACTTCGTTCGGAAGCACGGAGGAACGGTCCGGCACCAGGACCACGTCATCAAAGGTGTACCCGTCTTTCATATCGATTCTGTCCATGTAATCCCTCAATATCTGGAATGGCGAAGCTTTCGCCGGAACGGCTTTGAAGGAACGTAACAAACAGTCCCTTCCTTTTCAATCAAAAAAGGTTGCAATGATTAAGGAATTAGGAAACTCCCTTACTCCCAGTAACCCATTCTTTCCCAGAACTCTTTGTCCTTGACCATCCACTTTCGGCCGAATTTTTCGTCGTAGTAGGAAGCAAACCTGTTGAGCCATCTGGACCAGAGATTCTTTCCCTTCTCTTTGGCCTCCAGCACATCCTCAAGATAGGTGGTAATCTCGCCCATCTTTTCCTTGGGGACGTAATATGCCGCCCCTTTGTTGTAGGATTTGATGGTGTCCTCAGGACTCAATGCGTGGGCGGTGAGCATGATCGGGATAACATTCTTCCGATTGGCGATCTCCAGCAGCCCATACCCGTCAACCCCCATGATATCCAGGATGGCGATGTCGAAGTGCTGGCTTTCGAGCAGGTTTTTGCCCTCCTCGAAGGTGCGGGCTTTTACAACCTCGCACATGTTCAAGAGCGATTCCATGGTGTCGAGAACATCCGGCTCATCGTCCACCACAAGAATTCTTGAATAATTCAGCAGTCGTGTCGTCATTTTGAAACCTCCTTCGGCTGGTTTTTCAGTGCTGTTCAATGAATCAAACTATGATATTCCTCGTGCTCTTCGATCCTTCGGGGTGAGATATCCCTTCTCTTTTACCACGAAGGACACGAAAAGCACGAAGGGAGATTTTTTGTGCCTTTTGGTCTTTTCGTGAGACTCTTTGCCTTTCACTTCACTTTTACTTGTATGAAACTTCGTCTAGTTAGAGGTTTCAGGTTTCAGTGTTCAGGTGTCAGGAAAACCGGGCTGACACCCGAAACACCTCCGACCTCTGTCTTCGCTTTGCGCCATGCGCTATGCTCTATGCCGCTTCCTCATCCGGGACCTCAGCAGTGTCATGATGGATACCATTTCCCGGCACCGCAACAGGCGGGCAACGAGAAAGTAGATCCCCTGCCCGGCGAGGATAAGGGCGAGGAGACGGAGACCCAGTTGCAGCGTACCGGCATGAGGCAATTGGGGAAGCAATGCCCTGTAAAGAAAATAAAGAACAACTCCCATGATCCCAGCGGCAGCACCGCTCTTGCCTGCTGAGATCAGTATGGATCGGCTATCCAGGACACCCACTTTCCTCTTGAGAAAAGCCACCAGCAGAAGGATCTGCAAACTGGAAGCGAGGGAAAGGGACAGCGCCAATCCTCCGTGCCGGAGAGGCCCCATGAGCAGGAGACTGAAGACAAGATTGGTCCCCATGGCAATGGCAGCCAACAGCACGGGTGTTCTTGTATCCTGAAGCGCATAAAACGCCGATACGAGCACCCTGCCTCCTGAAAAGGCCCACAACCCCATCGAATAAAAGAAAAGGGCCTGGTTCGTCATGAGTGTAGAGTAGGAATCGAATGCGCCTCTTTGAAAAAAAAGCTGGATAAGAGGCCTCCCGAGAACCAGCAGCCCGACCATCGAAGGTATGGTGATGAAGAACGTGAGTCTGAGGGCATGGCTCAAGGTTTCCCTGAATTCACTCATGTCCTTGCCGGCCGCCTGTCTCGAAAGGGATGGGAGTGCTGCTGTGCTGATCGCAATGGCAAATACCCCGAGCGGGAACTCGACCAGACGATCGGCATAGTAAAGCCAGGAGACGCTTCCATCAGGCAGAAAGGAAGCCAGAAGAGTACCGATGAACTGGTTGATCTGGTATATGGCGGACCCGAAGACCGCAGGGAGCATGAGGAGACCGATTCTCCTGACCGCAGGGTGGCCCGGCATCCAGAGCGGCATCAGAGAAATGCCTTTTTTCAGGACAACGGGAAGTTGGAGGAGGAGTTGCATCATTCCTCCCACCAGGACCCCCACCGCCACCCCCACAATCGGCACGCTGCAGTAAGGGGAGATCAGGAGGGTCGCGCCGATGATACCGACGTTGAGGAGAATCGGAGATGCGGCCGGCGCTGCAAAATGCCTCATGGAATTGAGTATGCCGCTGAAGAAAGCGACCAGACTGACCAGCAGGATGTACGGAAATGTGATCCGGGTGAGAAGGACCGTCAGATCGTACTTCAGGCCGTACCCTCCAAAACCAAAGGCCTGTATCCTGACAATCCATGGGGAGAAGAGGATTCCGAGGATGCTCACTGTAACAAGGATGAGGGAGAGAAGGGTCAGAACGGCACTGGCAACCCGCATGGCATCTTCCCTGCTTTTCCGGGCGAGGTACTCGGTGAACACAGGAATAAATGCAATGGTGAGGGACCCTTCGGCAAAGAATCGCCTCAGAAGGTTGGGTATCCGAAATGCCACGAAAAAGGCATCCGCTGCGAGACCCGCGCCAAAATAGCCGGCTACGACCATGTCCCGCACCAGTCCCAGGATGCGGCTGAGGACCGTATAGAAACCCACCACACCGGCTGCCCGGCTTACGCTGCTCTTTTCCGATTCCGCTGGTTCCTGCAAGACCATGTCTGGAGTTCCAATGGTTTTTGCCTTGACAATTTCCACTGTCGCCTATAAAGTTTTGTGTTTCAGGGCGATGCGTTCGACCCGAACCCGCAGGATCAAGGAGACAAATCTTGGCATATCATAAATCAGCCCTCAAGAGGGCACGGCAAAGTAGAGAAAGAAGGATGAGGAACATGGCCTCCAAGAGCAGGGCCAAGACCGCAGTAAAGGCGGTGATCGCGGCCGTGGAGGAGAACAAGGCCCCGGAGGCAGGAGAGGCGCTGAAGAAGGCCGCATCCATGCTCCACAAAATCGCCGGGAAGAAAGTCATCCATAAAAAACGTGCTTCCAGAAAGATTTCCCGCCTCACGCGCAAGGTGAACAAGATCGATTCAGCGAAGTCCGCTCCGGCTGCATAGCCTCAGGAGCAGATTGTCAAGAACCGTCCTGGTCGAGGAACCTCTTTTGAGCTGCCCGTCCGCCTCATAGAGCAAGGCAAGCCCTTTTCTCAGTTCCTCGAGAGACCACCTTTTTGCCGCGGAGAGGAACTCGTCGGCCGAAAGGCGGGCTCTTCCGAGCATCTCCTCCACCTCTCTTTTCCCGCCTCCTTTCCCAACAATTTCCTTTGTTCGAAAAAGAAGCCTCATCTGCCTGTTCAGCATGCCGAGAAACCTGAGGGGACCGGATTTCTTATCCTCTTCCTCCAGAAAGCGGCTCAGGGCCGCCATTGATGGGCCGCACTCTCTTTTGGAGATCAAGGTCATGAGATCGAAGATGGTGAACGAACGGGTATGGGCCACTGTATCGCTCACCTCTTCGAGGGTAACGGCGTTCTTCCCATAGCGCATTCGAATCTTCTCCAGTTCTCCGTACAGATCCTTCGTGTCATTGCCTGTTACCTGCTGGAGATAAAGACAGGTCTCGAGGTCCATCCTGAGCCCCAGTTCCGCCGCCGTGCGTTTGATCCATGGAGCAACCTGCGGCTCCCTCAGATCTTCGAATTGAACAGCACGGCCGGCAGCCCGGATGGATTTGAACACCCCTTTTTTGAAATCCGCTTTGGCGCAGACGAAGACAAGGCATGTGCTTTCTGCCGGATTCTCGAGGTAGGGGTTGAAACGATCAAGCGCTTCGGCTCCGAAGGCTTCGGCTCTTCTGACGATGACCAGTCGCCTGGTCGCGAGGAATGGAATGGATCTGGCGCGACTGACGATATCGGCGGGCGCGGATTCACCTCCGTAGAATATCTCCAGATTGAAGGCTCTGGCGGACTCTGGGACAAGCTTTTCTTTAAGGCCTTCCAAGGCCTTCTCGACCAGAAACTCGTTGGGGCCATGGAAGAGATAGAAAGGAGCTATTTGCCCTTTTTTCAATGCCTGTTCAAATTGGGCTGGAGCCAAATCCCTGGGCATCAGAACCTTTCCATGGTCCTCATGTAGATCCGCTGGGCCAGACGCCTGGCAATCCTCTCCAGGGCGACTTGCTTGTTGTACTGGTCCACCAGAGGATCCGCCGTGACCTCATAGCTGGCCCCGGTTTCCATGGCTTCTTCCCGCCAGACCACCTTGCCCGTACTTCTTTCCACGAGGGAGACATCCAACCGGAGTCTCAGTCTCCTCCTGTTCGTCTCATCATAGATGACGGAGTTGCCCTGGACCGTTCGATCCAGAAAACTGTAACTCTGCGGATTGGTCCAAATGGTGTGAATACGGCCGACCAGAGTGAACGCCGCCTCTTCGGCGGGCAGGAGTGGCACCCTCGCATGGCTGATGAATTCATCCCTGACCATTCGAGTGAAGATTGCTTCGAAGCCGGGCTCAGAGGATGTGCTGGTCATGAGCGGCACGGCCAGGCTCTCCACGCCCGGTCCAATGGGTTCCCCTGTAGGCCGGAAATGGTAGCCGCAGCCGAAAAGAGCAAAGAGCATAGCGCATAGCGCAAAGCGAATGACGAATGTGCTCGCGTGCGTCAACAGCATTTTGTGCGGAGAACTTTTCACCTGCACCTTGGGATTTCTGCCACCAAGTCACCAAGCCACTAAGAACATATCCTTCTTTGTGTCTTCGTGTCTTTGTGGCTGAACATGTGGTTTCTCTAAATAACGATATTGACCAGCTTGTTCCTGACCACGATCACCCGTTTGATGGGTTGGCCGCCGATAAAGCTTGTGACCCGCCCGTTTTTCAGCGCCTCTTTCTCGATCTCCTTATCGCTCCAGGATGCAGGCACTTCGATCCGCCCCCTCACCTTTCCGTTGACCTGGATAACCACGAGCTTTGTATCCACCTCCAAGGCCTCTTCCTCATATCGAGGCCATGGAACGCTCAGCAGATTGCCCTTCTTGCCCAGCCTGCTCCAGAGTTCATCCGCGATATGGGGGGCGACCGGGGAGAGAAGAATGATGACGGCCTCCACCGCCTCCCTGATCACCGCCCAGCCGAGGGTATTCCTGTTTTCCTCATCGGTCATGATTCGGTTCAGTTCATTGACGAGTTCCATGATGGCGCTGATAGCCGTATTGAAATGGAAGCGGTCCTCAATGTCCGCCGAAACTTTCTTGATAGTTTGATGGGTCCTCCGATGCAGATCTTTCAAGGCGCCTGAGAGCGTTTCACCTCCGGCGTAAGGCACAACCCTGTTCAGGGCGTCGACATTATCGTCAACAAGCCGCCACACCCGGTGAAGGAACCGGAAGGATCCTTCCACTCCCTGATCGTTCCACTCCAGATCACGTTCCGGGGGTGAAGCGAAAAGACAGAACATGCGAACCGTGTCGGCCCCATACCGCCGGATGAGATCCTCCGGATCCACGACATTCTTCTTGGACTTGGACATCTTGAGGATATTTCCCGTGATCACCTCGGCCCCGCAGCGCACGCACTTGTTTTCAGAGACTTCATTCGGGAAAAGGTAACCGTGCGTCGGGCATTCCTGAATCTCCTTGCAGACCATGCCCTGCGTGAGAAGGTTCGTAAACGGCTCGCTGACCTTCACTTCTCCGAAATCGCGCAGCACCCGGGTGTAGAATCTTGAGTAGAGCAGGTGGAGGATGGCATGTTCTATGCCGCCGATGTATTGATCCACGGGCATCCAGTAGTCTACTCTCTTCTCATCCAGGACCCCCTTGTCATAGTCGGGGCAGGCATATCGCGCGAAATACCACGAAGACTCCACAAAGGTGTCCATGGTGTCCGTCTCGCGTCTGGCCTCTTCGCCGCACTTCGGGCAGGCTGCACGGTAGAAGGACGGCTCAAGGGGAAGAGGCGAACCGCCGTTCGGCCTTAACTCGAGGTCAAGGGGCAGCCTTACGGGCAGATCCTTCTCCGGAACAGGAACCGCTCCGCATTTCCCGCAGTAGATGATGGGTATGGGCGCGCCCCAGTATCGCTGTCTCGAGATATTCCAGTCCCTGAGCCTGTAATTGACGGTCTTGTTCCCCTTGCCCTCGGTTTCCAGATAGGATGCAATGCCTTCGAGTGCTTCCAGATTCCGCATCCCGTTGAAAGGTCCCGAATGGACAAGAATTCCCTCCCCTTCATAGGCGCCGGTCATGGTCTCTTCGCGGAGTTCTTCCCCGGGCGGCTGGATGACTACCCTCAAGGGGAGATGGTATTTTCGTGCAAATTCAAAATCCCTCTGATCATGGGTAGGCACGGCCATGATGGCGCCTGTGCCGTAGTCGAAGAGGACGAAATTCGCCACAAAGATGGGGATCTTTTCTTCGGTGACGGGATTGATGCAGTAGCGGCCGGTAAACAGCCCCTCCTTGACAGTGAAATCCGCGGTTCTGAGGTACCCGGCCACTTTCATCGTCCGTTCGATGAAGCTCAGCACCTCCTTCTCCTGCGGCAAACCCCTGACGAGCTCTCTGAGCATGGGGTGCTCGGGGGCAAAGCAAAGAAAGGTGGCGCCATAAACCGTGTCCTGCCTGGTGGTGTACACCTCTATGACCTCGCCGGTGCCTGCCAGTGGAAACCGGATAATGGCCCCGTAGCTTTTTCCGATCCAGTTCTTCTGCATGGTCAGAACGCGCTCAGGCCACCCCGGCAGCTTTTCGCAATACTCCAGGATCTCTTCCGCATAGTCCGTGATCTTGAAGAACCAGCTGTCCATCTCCTTGATGGTCACTTCCTGACCGGTGTGCCGCCAGCAGCAGCCGTCCTCGACCTGTTCCTTGGCGAGGACGGTCTGGCAGCTCTCGCACCAGTTCACGAAGGTTCTCTTCCTGTAGGCAAGCCCCTTTTCGAACATCTTGATGAAGATGAGCTGCTCCCACCGGTAGTACTCAGGGTCGCAGGTGGCGAATTCCCGGTCCCAGTCGTAACTGAAACCCATCCTCTTGAGCTGCGACTTCATATACTTGATGTTGTCATAGGTCCATTGGGCAGGATGGATCTTGTTCTCGATAGCCGCGTTTTCCGCCGGCAATCCGAAGGCGTCCCATCCCATGGGGTGCAGGACGTTTCTCCCCTTCATGCGCATGGTTCTCGCCACCACATCGCCTATGGTGTAGTTGCGGACATGGCCCATGTGGATCTTGCCCGAAGGATAGGGGAACATCTCCAGGAGATAGTACTTCTCCTTGTGAGGGTCTTCAACGACCTTGAAGATGGACTCCTTTTCCCACTGCTCCTGCCATTTTTTCTCGATAATCTGCGGATCGTATCTCATAGCTGCAGTCAGTTAACTGTTCTCTTCCATCTTGTGATAGATGCTGTCCAGCACTCCGTTTATGAAAGCGCCCGACTCCTCGGTTCCGAATTTTTTCCCCAGTTCCACGGCCTCGTCGATCGACACCTTGGGAGGGATATCTTTCAGGTACAGAACCTCATACAAAGCAATTCTCAACACATTCCTGTCGACAATAGGCATCCTCTCCAGCCGCCAGTGTTTGGAAGCCTTTCTGATGAGGCTGTCCAGTTCCTCCTTCTGCTCCCAGACGCCAACCACGAGCTGCCTGGAAAAGGATGAGCTTGCATCAGGGGGTTCGAAACTGCTGCTGATGAGATCGAAGCAATCCCCCGGATCCCCCTGGTTGAGCTCCATATGAAAAAGAACTTGAAGGGCCAGTTCCCTGGCCTGGTGTCGTTTCCCCATGATCGTCGCATCGCCCGGTTTGGGCGCGAAAATACCCTTAATGGGCTGGTGAGAAGAGGGATCAGATTTGCTTAAAGAGGTTCACCATCTCCATGGCGGCCACAGCAGCATCCCACCCCTTGTTCCCGGATTTGGACCCCGCTCTTTCAATGGCCTGCTCCAGGTTATCAGTGGTCAGAACACCGAAGGTCACCGGAATCTTGGTTTCCAGAGCCACTGCCGCGATCCCTTTGGACACTTCGGCCGCCACATAGTCGAAGTGGGGGGTGGCCCCTCGGATGACGGCGCCCAGGCAGATGACGGCGTCGAACCGGCCGCTCTCAGCCACCCTCTTGGCTACGAGCGGGATCTCAAAGGCGCCCGGCACCTTGACCAGACTGATCTGACCTTCTGAGGCCCCGTGCCGTTTCAGAGCGTCCATTGCGCCCTCTGTAAGCCTGGAACTGATGAAGTCATTGAACCGACTTACCACGATTGCGAATCGAAACCCCTCCGCTCCCAATTTCCCTTCCAGCACTTCCGCCATGGCCCTGTCCTCTCTCTTTATTTTCTTGGCTCAGCCCAGTTCTTGATCTGAAGCAAGTGCCCCAGTTTCTGACATTTTGTCACGAGGTATTTCAGGTTCTCGGGAGTCGGCTCCGTTTCGATCGGAATACGACCGGTGACCTCGAGCCCATACCCCTCGAGCCCTATAATCTTCTTGGGATTGTTTGTCATCAATCGGATCTTCCTGATCCCCAGTGCTGCGAGGATCTGAGCGCCGACCCCGTAATCCCTCAGGTCCGGCTCAAAACCAAGCTCCCTGTTTGCCTCGACCGTGTCCCTGCCCTTGTCCTGCAGGGCATAGGCCTTGATCTTGTTCGCGAGGCCGATGCCCCTGCCTTCCTGCTGCATGTAGAGAATCACTCCCAACCCTTCCCTGTTCACCATCTCCATGGCGCTTTGAAGTTGCGTGCCGCAGTCACAGCGGAAGGAGCCGAAAACATCTCCTGTGGTGCACTGGGAATGGACCCTGACCATGATCTCCTTCTCAGAGTCGATTGTGCCCTTGACCAGGGCAAGGTGCTCATGGGAATCCAGATCGTTCACGAATGCAACGGCTTTGAATTCACCGAACGGCGTGGGCAGGAGGGTCTCCGCAGCCTTATGGACAAAGCTTTCGTACCTCATCCTGTATGCGATGATGTCCCTGACTGTCGCGATCTTCAACCCGTGTCTCTCAGCGAAACGCTCCAAATCCGGCATCCTGGCCATGGACCCGTCATCGTTCATCACCTCGCAAATGACTCCCGCGGGCTTCAATCCTGCCAACCTGGCCAGATCCACAGATCCCTCGGTCTGTCCGGTTCTGAACAGCACCCCTCCGCGTCTTGCTCTCAGCGGGAATACATGTCCGGGTTGCACCAGATCTTCCGGCCTGGCATCGTCAGCCACGGCGGTAGTTATGGTTCTGGCCCTGTCGGCGGCGGAGATCCCTGTGGTCACACCGCTGCGCGCCTCGATCGATACGGTGAAATTCGTCTGAAAAGGGGAACGGTTGTTTGCCACCATGAGGGGGAGCTTGAGCTTGTCCACAATTTCGGGTGCCAGGGACAGACAAATCAGCCCGCGCCCATACTTGGCCATGAAATTGACGGCCTCGGGTGTCACCTTTTCGGCGGCCATGGTCAGGTCGCCCTCATTCTCTCTGGATTCATCATCGACCAGGATGATCATCCTTCCCTGTCGCAGGTCCTCGAGGACCTTCTCTATCTCTGAAACCGGCATTTTTTATTCACCAAACCCGTGTCTATTCAAAAGATCCATGTCAATAGCGGAAGATTCCCGCCGGCGTTTCGTGTTCTTGACGTTCTGCAGGAATTTTTCCACATACTTTCCTATCAGGTCGGTCTCGATATTTACGAGATCCCCAACCTTTTTGCCCAGGATATTCGTCTCGCCGGCAGTCTGGGGGATGATATTAACCTCAAATCCCTTTTCATGGCAACGGTTGATCGTCAAACTGATTCCGTCCACTGCAATGGAACCCTTTTCGATCGTGTACCGTGCAACAGCCGGCTCCAATCCTATTTCCAACCGGGTAGAGCCCCCGACCTGTTCCTTTTTCAGGATTTTCCCGATTCCATCCACATGGCCGGAAACAAGATGGCCCCCGAGGCGGTCCATTATCCTGAGCGCCCTCTCCAGATTGACCACCTCGTCTTGTTTAAGCCGGCCGAGCGTGCTCCGGGAAAGGGTCTCTCCCGAAACATCCGCAGTAAAGGCCCCCTGCTTCAGGCTGGATACGGTGAGGCAGACGCCGTTGACGCTGATGCTCTCCCCCAACCTGCAGTCGATCATCTCGAAAAGGGGAAGGATGGTCAGCCGGATCTCCCCTTGCGCCCGATTGATCTCCCTGACCCGCCCTTTGCCTTCAATCAGTCCCGTGAACATGATCGTCCATCATCTATCATTTTTCATTTTGCATTGGCCATTGATCATCAGATCAAAGGTTCAAGGACGACTTTCTCTCTTCTTTCTGCTTGCTGCTTACTGTTTACTGTTTACTGCTTACTGCTTACTCTTCCTTGTACTCCGGGTAGCCGACAAACAGCACATCTTCCCCAAACCTCCTGATCCGCATATCCTTTAATCGAATACAGGAGTCGATGCTCAACGGGCCCGGTCCGGATGCCATCGGAATGCCGTCCCCCCCGCCGAGAATCTTCGGCGCCTTGAAGATGTAGAATTTATCTACAACTCTCTGCCTGATCATGGCGCCCATCAGAGTTGCCCCCCCCTCGAGCAGCACCGAAGTCACCGGCACTTGCCCGAGTTTGACCATCATTGCGCCCAGGTCCACCCGTCCTTCCTTTTCAGGACAGACGAGAATACCGCTCCCCTGTCTCTCGAACGGCCTGAGTCGAGACGGCGGAACGCTTTCCCCTACGACAATCAGAACCGATGCAGAGCCGTCGTTCCGGAGTACCTTCGCTTCCGGGCGGATTCGCAGCCGGGTGTCGACAACAATTCGCAGAGGATCTCTGCCCCGTCGGTTCTTCAGGCGGACCGTGAGCGAGGGATCGTCGGTCAGGACCGTTCCCACCCCCACCATGACAGCGTCCAGGCTCTCTCTCAGCCGATGGACGAATCGTCTGGAACTTTCGCCTGTTATCCACTTTGAATTTCCAGCGGAACTGGCTGTCCATCCATCCAGCGTAAGCGCCGACTTTGCGGCCACGAACGGAAGCCCTGTCCGGGCGTGCTTGCGGAACATCTCGATCAGCCTGCTGCACTCGGTCTCGAGGACGCCGTTGATCACCTCCAGACCTTGCTCTGAGAGAAAACGGCTCCCTCCACCCGCCACATTGGGATTGGGATCCGTGGCTCCCACAACTACCCGCCGGATTCCGCTCTTTAGAATCGCCTGCGTGCAGGGAGGCGTCCTTCCAAAATGATTGCAGGGCTCAAGGGTGACATACAGCGTGTCCATGCTCTTCACCCTGCCCTGGAGATTCTGGATGGCCTCTATCTCGGCGTGCGGCTCTCCCGCCCTTCTATGATATCCCTTTGCGACAATTTTTCCGCCGCGGGCGACGACGCATCCCACAGGAGGATTGGGAGAGGTCCATCCAAGCCCCTTCCGGGCCTCCCGGATCGCCTCTCGCATACATCTTTCATCGGTATCGTTCGTATCCTGATCCTGAAAGTTTCGTTCTTTGCTGATTATACTCCAACATGATCCATTAGAATACAGACTTTTGCGGGGGTTTGGAGCAGGAAGAGGCTGCCTCTGCTGGATAAGCGATTTCCGCGAGACGGCCGAAGAGGAGGCGAAAGGAAAACCCGCTAATGCTGGTCTTTTTCCCTTTTCGCTTTGAGTATGCCTTCCAATTCGGCCATGAATTCGTTGATATCCTTGAATTGCCTGTACACCGAGGCGAACCTGACATAGGCCACCTCGTCCCATTCCTTCAGGTTGTTGATCACCTTCTCCCCGATTTCACTGCTTTCGATTTCCTTTTTTCCAAGTTCCTGAAAGAAGGATTCCAGGGCATCCACGAATTCTTCGATCTTGGTGATGCTGATCGGCCTTTTCTGGCAGGCCTTTTTCATGCCCTCGGTGATCTTTTCCCTGCTGAAGGCCTCTCTTCTTCCATCCTTCTTGACCACCATCGGAAGGATTTCTTCCAATTTTTCATAAGTCGTGAATCGTCTTGCGCACAGGATACACTCACGCCTTCTGCGAATGGTCCTCCCATCCTTGCTCAACCTGGAGTCGATGACCTTGTTCTCAATCTCGCTGCAGTAGGGACATTTCATATTTCCAGCCTTTTTAGGTTCACGCCTGCCTCGGCCAGCATCTGGTCCGACAGGGCATCTTCATATCCATCCAGAAAATAAATCTCTTTAATCCCCGCATTGATGAGCATCTTGGAGCATATGGCACAAGGCTTGTTGGTACAGAAAAGGACAGCCCCGTTGATGGAGATGCCATGGTAAGCCGCCTGGATGATCACATTCTGCTCCGCGTGCAGTCCCCTGCAGAGTTCGTGTCGTGTCCCCGACGGGATGGAAGAGTTCTCCCTCAGGCAACCCACTTCCTCGCAATGTTTCAATCCGGCCGGAGCGCCGTTGTATCCTGTAGCAAGGATCCTCTTTTCCTTGACCAGGACTGCCCCGACGCTTCGCCTGATGCATGTGGATCTCTTGGCCACCAGCCTGGTAATCGCCATGAAGTATTCCTGCCATGACGGTCTGTTCAGAGACAATGACTTACCTCCGCATCATTTGTCGTTTGTCATTTGTCAGTGGTCATTTATCAATGACAAATCAACAAACGGGTCTCTCAGCATTCTATCTGATCGATCCTCGGCTTGTGACGGCCCCCTTCAAAGGGGGTTTTCAGAAAAACCTCGAGGATCTCAAGAGCCAACCCGACCCCGAGAACCCTCCCGCCCAAGGCAAGGATGTTCGCATCGTTATGGAGCCTGCTCATCCTGGCGGAATAGAGATCGAGGCAGAGCGCGGCACGCACGCCGGCATGCCGGTTGGCGGTCATGCTCATCCCGATGCCGGTTCCACATACGAGTATCCCCCGTTCATATTCGCCTTTTTCCACGGCAGCGGCCACCTGATGGGCGATCCTGGGGTAGTCGATGGATTCCCTGTTGAAAGCACCGATATCCGTCACCCTGTGGATGCCGATCTTCTGCAGGTAGGATTTGCACTCCTCTTTCAGGTCATATCCGGCATGGTCAGATCCGATGATGATGTTCATGAGGGACAGATGCTCTCCTTTGAATGTTCTCGAACCGGAGCAAGGGCCAACGCTCGCCGGGAGTGTATAAAAACGGACCGCAGCCTGTCAATTCTTTAAGTTATCGAAGTGAGAGCAGGAATTGAAGGTCTAGATTTGGATGGAAGGCTGGCTCGGCGACAGCAGGAATGTGCGCACCCTGGCCTGACAGAACTCCTCGAGCATGGCCGCCACCCTGTCTCGCACGGCAATGACTCCAGGCTCGACCTCCTTTCCCAGTCCGTCGATATTCATCAGGATGGTGCGGGTGTCCTCTGTGATTTTGGTGGTGTCTCCGTTGCGCCAGTTCCACCGGCGGCACATCACGTCACCTGAGCCGGTGACGTAAATCACTTCGCCGGAGAGAGGATGCTCCACCGCCTCGGGCGCACCTAGAGGAATGAAAACCTCGGACCCTTTGGCCCGGCGCAGTTCAAGGATCTTGCCGGCCCGATCGAGATCATCGCCCCCGACCGGCATCAGGGAGGCTATGGAATTGTAGTTCATGATCGCCACAACTTTGTTTATGAAGGGGACTCTGGTTCCCGCTTTCTGAACCCTCTTCAGGAGCGAAGCATGGGCAGGGGGGAATTTGTTCGGGTTGGATCCGAAAGACCTGTGGGCATCGCTCCACACCTGGATGCGGGGATCCGTCTTCAAATCGATCGGCTCCCTCCCCCTCTCTTCCACTACCCGATCCAGCATGCTCCCCAGTTTTTCGGAGACTCCGTGGTTATCCATGTTTTCGGCGGCTACGAGGCCTCTTCGAAAGGTGGGGAAGAGAGTGAATATTTCAGGATGCACACGGATCTCGCTCATTTCTCGTTTCTCGAAGCCCCCTTACCCGCATTGGAATAAAGCAATGCATTGTGGATCGCATGGGCCGCCGGGATGCTCAATGCCTTAAAAAACGATAGATCGTCTTTCCTGAATCCGTTCGAATCGACCACTGAATCCACGTAAATGACGCCCCTCAACTGTGACCTGTTCAGCAGGGGCACGCACATGACCGATTTGATGCCTGCAACCCTGAGCGCGTCCGAGAGAACCTGATCTTTGCCCATGACCATGAGCTCGCTGCCTCTCGCGATGACCTGATCCACGACCTCCTGGCAGTATGTGCCTCCCTTGATGCCTTCTCTGGCCTTGAAAACAACCTTGGAAATTTTTCCTTTTTTTTGAGAATCGAGAAGGATGATTGCGCCCCTGTCGATTCTCTTGAGGAGTGTCAGGATGCTGTCCAGGATGCGGTCCAGCACATCACCAAGGTCCAGGGAATAGGTGAGGAATCTGGAGACGTTTCTCAAGAGCTCCATGTTCTTCTCAATCGCCCTTGTTCTATGCTTCGTCCGTTCAGGGCCGCTCCTTTTCTCGTCGCTCGGGATGGAAAGGGATTTCACGGTATTGAGGATGTCATCGGAACAACGCTCACCAACACAAAAAACGCTCATTCCTATGACAACCGGCACCCCTTCCGGAAGTTCCACATCTACGCCGGACCTGATCAGGTTTCCATCCACAAAAGTCCCATTGTCGCTACCAAGATCTTTCAGAAAGTACTTCTCGCCTTTTTTGAGGACAGTCAAGTGGTTCCGGGAGATGAATCGGTCCTTGATCTGAATTTCATTCTCAGGAGTCTTGCCGATGTGGGTCGTATCCCCTTGAAGCTCGAAGGATCGCCCTATTTCCGGCCCGCTCACCACATACAGCCTGTACATCGGTCCTCCTTCCTGCCCGACTATGTTTTGCCAGGTTGTCATATTCTCTTGCCCTTTTGCGGAAAGAGCACCGGACAACCGGATGTCTCTTCCGGGAGAGATTGAAACCAATGCACTTTTTACATCCAGGAAGACGACTTGCGATATGAAACAGGAATGAAATCCGAAAGAACAAGGATGTGGTTGTTATACATCATGGGCTCGGGCTCAGTCAACAAGGACTGAATCCGCGCTTCGGCTCATTTCTTCTCTTTCATTCGATGTTCGATGTTGGACGTTCATCTTTTAAGCTAGTCGTTTCCCCTTGCTGATCTCTGGTCTCTGGTTTTTTTCATTCGATGTTGGACGTTCGATGTTCGATGTTGGACGTTCATCTTTTAAATTAGTCGTTTCCCCTTGCTGACCTCTTTCCTGAAAGCGACCGCCTGAGATATACTATAGTGCATGGACAAAGATCAAAAGACACCGGACGAGTTCCCCAGGAAAGTGAAAGTGAAAGCCTATTCCGGGTATAAGGCCAATGAAAGGCCGCTTTCGTTTATCATGGAACGAGAAGAAATCGAGGTGGAAGAAATCATCGACCGCTGGTATGGAGTGGAAAGCGATTATTTCAAGGTTCTTGGACAGGATGGGATGGTGTACATCCTGAAGTGGCACAGACTTCTGGACGTATGGCTCGCCGTGAAGAAGATGCAGGATACAAGTTTCAGGACACAGGATGCACGATGCAGGAATCAGAATTCTTGAGGTCGAAGATTCTCCTCGCTTCGCTCGGAGTCCCACCCCTTCGGGGCGGTACCCGTTTTCCCTGCAGCTTATTAGTAGCGAAGCGGAAAATGGGGTCCCGCTTGCGGGGTGTTCGAGCGTAGCGAAGCGGAAATCCCGTTAGCGGGGCTGCAGGAGCTTCAATCCGGCATCTGTTCTTTAGACGTGTACACCCAATTATAGTTGATAGGTCGGAGGGTAAAGAAGCCGTCCTTTGGGTGCAGGAATTCATCTTTCAGCTTCAGCCAGTTATAAGCGGGTCTCGGCCTTCTGAGCCTGCCGTCTTCAGGGGGCTTCGCAAAGGCGGTATAGCCGTAAACGGCCTCTGAAATCCCCACGTAGTACCCTTCTGCCGGATAGAGGTAGGATGACTTGAAGGTTTCCACCTCCATGCCCTCTTTTTGGGCCAAGGCGGTGAGTTGTTTTTCGTTGAGCTGGATGAGAAAGAACTTGGAAACCCCTCTTTCAGAATACTTGACCATGCTCCGGGACTCGGAACTGGATACAAAAATTGTGGATATAAAATCCATCCGACGCAGGAGCTGCGCAGCAATCAGCGCTGCGGTGCGCCTGCCGCCGACACTGTGATGGCAGGCATAGTACTCGAAAAGCTTGTTTTGAAGGATATGGGCCTCCTTGTCCCCATTCTCATACAGATTGTTCTGGATGTACCTTAGCCATCTGCATAGATCCTCTGCTGCGTCTGCAATCGGCCAATCGATTTTCACGTGAAAGTGGGTAAGAGAATAACGATTCCTTTTTTTCACGGTTGCATCCTGCTGTACGAGCAGGGCATAATCCACATCGAGGAGGTCTTCCACGAAATCAAGGAACTTGGGTTCATCGAAATACCGAAGATTGGTATGGTAATTCTTGGCCAGTGAAAACTCGGCAAGGTATTCCACGTTCTTCTTGATGACTTTGTTTTCCGGGAAGAAACGGAGATGGTTTTTCAGCTCCGAATTGATGGTCCCTTCGCAGAAGATCACGATGAAAGTGTTGTAGAAATCCGATTCCTTCTCCATCTTTTTAGATTTCGGCTTGAGTTCGCTCTTTTCGAGAAAGTTGTACTCGACCCCGTTTTTCAGAAAATTGTAAAAGGAATCGATGAGGGAGATCTTCATCAATCTCGCCTCGAGCGTGTCCCTCAGGATTTCATAGAGAGATCTGCGAAGCTTCTCATAAGAATTGAGTCTTTCCCGGTAAGTCCACATTCGTCTTTATCCCCAAGAGCTCATTTCTTCGTGTGCCGCTCGGCAGACCGGCGGAGACGGTCTGTTTGCTGCGGTCCGATCGGGCGGGGGAGCGGTTCTGTTCGCCGCTCAGTTTGGGAAATATAGGAGGAAATCCCCGTAAGTGTCAATACAAAAAAGCAATTTCCCAAGAAGAGGACGGATAATCGGCCGGGAAAGAGTGTTGCCCGAGACTCCTTATTCCCAGTAATTTACTTGACAAACAGGACGGCTCTTATATAGGTATTGTTTACCCTTTTCTCAGGCCGCCTGCGCTAGACAGGGTTATCCATGCGAATCGAACTGAACAAACTCCCCGATGAATCGGAACTCACTGAGGTATACGCGCCGGAGTGGTGGCGCTCCGAACAGGAGGGGGAACAGGTCCTCGGCCTGGACGGACCGCTGCAGGTGAGGCTCAAGATACTCCGGACGGGAACCAAGTACATCCTGGAAGGGGAGATGAAAGGCGGAATCAGGGTGCGATGCGATCGCTGTCTCGAGCCTTATCCTTTCGATCTGGATGCCGGTTTTCATCTGTACCTCCAAGCGACGCCCTCGGTGCAGAAAGGGGAGACAGAGGTCGAGCTGTTGGACGAAGACATGGAGGTCGAGTTCATCAGCGGAGATGAGGTGGACCTGGACGCAATTGTTCGAGAGCAGGTCTTTCTTTCCCTCCCCATGAAAAACGTATGCAGGGAATCCTGCCGTGGTTTGTGTCCGACATGCGGAGCGAACTGGAACAGGGAAACCTGTGATTGCCGGAAAGAGCCGGCCAATCCAGCCTTTCAGAAGCTCAAGACTCTCAAGACCAACGATTCGAAGAGGTAAGTAATGGCTGTACCTAAAAGGAAAAAATCGAAATCTCGTAGGGATATGCGGCGGTCGCATGACCACGCGCAACTGCCGCAGACGGTTGCATGCCCCCAGTGCAATGAACCTGTGCTGCCCCACCATGTCTGCCCTCACTGTGGGAGCTACAAGGGAAGGACCATCATCGAGAAAAAAGAAGAGAGTTGAAATAATGAGGATCGCCGTGGACGCCATGGGTGGCGATCAAGCTCCGGAAGTGGTGATTCAAGGTGCGCTTCAGGCCGCCTCGGAGTGGGGATATGAGATCATCCTGGTGGGCCGGGAGGATGCCATCGAAGCCGGGCTTATCGGTTCTTCCGGAAGAACTCTCATTCATGTGCACCACTGCTCTGAAACCATCCTCATGGGGGAATCTCCAGTTAAAGCGGTGCGACGGAAGAAGGACTCTTCCATTAGAGTGGCCTTCGGGCTGGTCAAAAGGGGAGAGGCCGATGCCGTGGTCAGTGCGGGCAATTCCGGCGCGGTCCTGACTGCAGCCGTTCAAGCTCTGGGCCGTATCAAAGGGGTTGACCGGCCGGCCTTTGTAGGCATATTCCCGGGCGTTCGTGGCGACGTGATTCTCATCGATGTGGGTGCCAATGTAGATTGCAGACCCGCGCAACTGTTCCAGTTTGGAGTCATGGCCCATTCCTTTGCGCTCTCCTGCATGAACATGAAAGACCCTGAGATCGGTCTCCTCAGTATCGGTCAGGAAGGAGGCAAGGGTAACGAGCAGGTGAGACAAGCTCACGATCTTTTCATGGGGAGTCATCTTCGTTTTGCCGGCAATGTGGAAGGCCGCGACATCCTGAGTGGAAGATTCCAGATCATTGTCTGCGACGGCTTTGTAGGCAATGTGGTTCTCAAACTGGTGGAGGGGATGGCTGAGACCCTCTACCCCCTTTTGAACGACGCCATTGGGGACCGAACAGAGGGGGGAGGTTCTCTGGAGTGGTTGAAAAAGAAACTCGACTACTCCGAATATGGCGGCGCCCCTATCCTGGGGGTCAGAGGAGTGGGGATCGTCTGCCATGGCGGTTCCTCGGCCAAGGCGATCAAGAACGGTATCCGGACAGCCGCTGAATACGTGAGAAAGGATCTTCCGAACAGGCTTGCATCTCACATCGATTTATTTCGGGGCGCTCCGGGGAAACAAGTTCATGCTGCTGTCTAGCGGAAGGCTCTCCGCCCGCCCGAGCTTAGTGCTGGCGCAAGACAATGGGCAGCGGCTTTTGTTCTTATGAAGACAGGGAGCACCACAGGACCAACCCTGCGCCCAATTTCAAAGAGCTAAAGGGTTACCTTCAATCGAGTTGTTGAGGAGGAATATGAGCGACGCTTCGAGAGTTGTGGTCATCACCGGAGGTTCCAAAGGCATTGGGAGGGCGGTGGCCTTGCGGTTCGCCGTGGAAAAGCCCCGGATCATCATCGTCCACTTCGATCCCGACGAATCCGCCGTGCGGGAGACTCTCCGAAGTCTTTCGGGTTTGGGAGTCGAGGCGGAGGGTCATAAGGTGGATGTATCTTCTCACGCTGAGGTAGAAGCGTTTTTCAAGGAGGTCCTCTCGAGGCTGGGTCGGGTCGACGTGCTTGTGAATAACGCCGGCATCGTGAAGGACACCTTCTTCATGAGAATGAGCGAGGAGGAATGGGATACGGTGTTGAGAGTGAATCTCAAGAGCGTGTTTAACTGCACCCAGAGCGTAATCCGTTCCATGATCAAACAGAGGTCGGGCCGCGTCGTCAACATCTCGTCGGTTGTGGGGCAGATCGGCAACCCCGGTCAGGCCAACTACGCAGCTTCAAAAGCCGGAATCATGGGGCTTTCGAAGACGGTTGCCAAAGAAGTGGCCGGAAGAGGAATTACGGTGAACGTTATTGCCCCGGGATTTATAAAGACCGATATGACTGCGAACCTGCCAGAAAAGGTGAAGGAGCTTTTCCTGCAACAGATTCCCATGGGCCGTATGGGTAATCCTGAGGATGTGGCAGAGACCGTCTACTGGCTCTGTTCGGAAGGGGCCGGTTACATCACCGGACAGGTTATCCATGTGAGTGGAGGATTGTACATGTGAGAACATCTGGTGACCGTTGTCAGTTAATGGTTGACAGCGGCCCCACTTGTTGAATAAACATCCGCGCAGTGAACCCCAGTTTTCCCGAAAAGCCTGTCCCGGCCGGCATGAGTGGGGGGAGCGGAAATCCAGTAACCATAAACCAAAACCATACACCGAACCTTGAAACGAAAATGACGATCAAAAGGACGGAAGGATAAGGAGGTACTTGAAATGTCGGATATTGCCGGAAAGGTCAAGAAGATCATCTGTGAGCAACTGGATGTCGCAGAGGCTGATGTGGTCCCTACCGCATCCTTTGTAGATGACCTGGGGGCCGATTCTCTTGATCAAGTGGAATTGATTATGGCCATGGAGGAGGAATTTGAGATTTCCATCTCCGACGAAGATGCGGAGAAAATCCTTACCGTCCAGAACGCGATCGACTATATTACCAAAGCGCTCGCCAAGAAATAGTCGAACCCGGCCCGTTCGGGCCGGGGCATAATGTCTTCAGGAAGAGGATTTTATGAATAGAAGGGTCGTAGTCACGGGCCTCGGGATGGTGACCCCTCTCGGCACAGGCGTCCGGAAAAACTGGGAGGCTGCATGCTCGGGCAAGTCCGGGATCCGCACCATCACGAAGTTCGATCCCTCCCCCTTTCCCTGCCGCATTGCAGGAGAGGCGAGGGACTTCAACTCGCATGACTGGCTTGACAAGCAGCAGGTTCGAAGGCTTGATATCTTCATCCACTTTGCCATGGCATCCGCCCGCATGGCCATGCAGGAGTCCGGCCTGAAGATCGATGATTCAAACCGGCATCGCGTGGGCTGCTTGACCGGTTCCGGGCTGGGGGGTCTCGCCCTTCTAGAAAACTACCACAAAATCCTGCTGGAAAAGGGCCCTGACCGGGTCAGCCCTTTTTTCATTCCGGGAATGATTGCCAACATGGCCCCCGGCCAGATTGCCATCGAGTTCGGGGCAAAGGGGCCCAACATGTCCATAGAAACGGCGTGCGCCGCAAGTTCTCACGCCGTAGGAGAATCCTTCAGGCTGATCCGGGAAGGCAGAGCCGACGCCATGATCACGGGCGGGTCGGAGGCCGTGGTTACCCCTCTGGCCGTTGCGGGCTTCTGCTCCATGCGAGCCCTTTCCACAAGGAACGACGAACCCGAGAAGGCGTCCCGGCCCTTTGACCTGAACCGGGACGGTTTTGTCATGGGTGAAGGTGCGGGCATCCTCATCCTTGAGGAGATGGATCATGCCATTCAAAGGGGCGCAGGCATTCTTGCCGAGGTGGTCGGGTACGGTCTCTCCGGGGATGCGTATCACATGACCGCTCCCGAACCGGAGGGGGGCGGCGCAATTCTCTGCATGTCCGAGGCAATCAGGGATTCAGGACTCAAGCCGGAGGAAATCGACTATATCAATGCTCACGGCACTTCGACCAAGCTCAACGACGAATCCGAAGTCAGGGCAATCAAGAGTGTCTTCGGCGAACACGCCCGCAAACTTGCCGTCAGTTCGACAAAGTCCATGACCGGCCATCTGCTTGGCGGCGCAGGTGGAATCGAAGCGATCTTTGCTGTGCTCACCATCAAGGAAGGGACGATCCCTCCGACCATCAACTATGAGACACCTGATCCTGAATGTGATCTCGATTTTGTCCCCAATGCAGCCAGAAAGGCTGCGGTCAGAACCGCTATGTCCAACTCTTTCGGTTTCGGCGGGACCAACGCCAGCCTGGTTTTCAGGGAGTTTCAGGAAAAAAGGTAAGCAGTGGTAGTGAGCAGTGAGTCTCCACCCCCAGGGGCAGGCGCGCGGCCTCAGGTGCCCCCCTGGAAGGGGGTTCCTACGCAGTGCAAAATATAAATTCAAATTCGAAATCCGAAGCACGAAATCCGAAACAATATCAAATGATCAAAATCCAAATGCTCAAAACGGACAAACCAGAGACTCTATTCTCGCGCAGAGACCAGAGGAGCGAAACCAGAAATACTGTGGAACGCTGAACGGGGGAACACCCGGTCAAGTCCGGGGCAGGCTCTGAACCTTTGAACCTTTTTGCGTTTTGAACATTAGTACATTTGGGTTTTGAATTTGTTTCGTATTTCGAGTTTCGATATTCGGATTTCAAAAGCCCCTTTCACCCCGGATCGGTCGAACCTAGCCCCTGGGATACTCTCGTGAATGCGCAAAGATCACATGGCGGCGATGAGTTCCTCGGTATCGACACAACCGGGAAAAGCCCGGTGGAGATCGAAAGAGAATGGTTTGAAAAGCACTACCGCGGTGATGTCCCCCAGCTCACGGTAAGGGCCGTGCTTATCGGCATGGTCCTCGGCGGGGTTATGAGTCTTTCCAATCTCTATGTCGGGCTCAAGACCGGCTGGGGCCTTGGCGTTGCCATCACCGCCTGCATTCTCGCCTTTTCCCTGGGCTCCATCCTCCAGAAGCTTGGTCTTTTCAGGAGCAACCTCAGTATCCTCGAAAACAACTGCATGCAATCCACCGCCAGTTCGGCAGGGTACTCCACGGGCGGGGCCATCACCAGTGCCATAGCGGCGCTCGTGATGATCCGGGGGGAGCATCTGCCTTTCTGGACTCTGTTGGTCTGGACATTTTTCCTGGCATTCCTGGGAGTGATGATGGCCGTTCCCATGAAACGCCAGATGATCAACGTGGAACAGCTTGCGTTTCCGAGCGGGTTGGCGGCCGCCCAGACCCTTCGCTCCCTCTATGCCGCAGGGAGGGAGTCGGCCGCAAAGGCCAGGGGCCTCATTATCGCAGGGCTGGTCTCCGTTCTGGGCGCTTTTGTCCGATCCAATGAATTCTCCTGGTTTCCCGGATTTCTGCGGATCCCGGAAATGCTGGAATTCCCGGGCACGCTTGGCGGACATCGCCTGCTACGCTGGACCATTGCCTGGGATACGAGCCTGCTGCTTATCGCTGCGGGCGCAATCATCGGGATTCGGGTTGCCTGGAGCATGCTCGCAGGCGGGATCCTCAACTACGCCGTCCTGGCCCCATGGATGGTGAAAAAGGGGGTCATCACGGAGCTCGGTTACCGAGGAATCGTCTCATGGAGTCTCTGGGGCGGCACCGCACTCATGATCACCTCCGGGCTTTTGAACTTCGCCCTTCAGTGGGGAACGATCACGCGCGCCTTTTCCGGAATCGTCGGTCTCTTTCGTCCGGGCAGGGACCACGGGGGGGACAATGTTTCCCGTTCCATGGAAGCAATCGAGGTCCCCTCCACCTGGTTTGCCTGGGGCATCCTGATCGCCTCCTGCGGAACACTGGTCATTCAGCATTTCGCTTTCTCCATCAAGTGGCAGATGGGCGGGCTCGCAGTGGTCATGTCCTTTTTTCTCGCCATAGTAGCCTGCCGGGCTACCGGCGAGACGGACATCACCCCCATAGGCGCAATGGGAAAGATCACCCAGCTTTTCTACGGAATCACCGCGCCTGCAAACATGACCACCAACCTGATGACCGCGTCGGTGACAGCAGGCGCGGCTTCTTCGGCTGCCGATCTGCTGACTGATTTAAAATCCGGCTATCTTCTCGGGGCCAATCCGCGAAAACAGTTCATTGCGCAGTTCCTGGGAATCTTCGCCGGATCCCTTGTGGTTGTCCCTGCCTTTTACCTGGTGGTGCCGAGCCCGGATGTGCTCGGCAGTGCACAGTTCCCTGCGCCTGCCGCCCAGGTGTGGAAAGGAGTGGCGGAACTGTTGAGCGCGGGTCTGTCGAGCCTGGGCATGACCGAGCGCTGGGCGCTCGTACTTGGCGGGCTAGCAGGAATCGTGATCGTCCTTCTGGAGAGGACTCTTCCCCCAAGGATGAGGAGGTTTGTGCCTTCCGCCATGGGATTCGGGCTTGCCTTCGTCATTCCCTTCTGGAACATCCTCTCCATGTTTGTCGGTGCGGCAGCGGCATGGATGGGGGCGGGATTTTTCAAAACGGCAGCAGATCGCTACACTATCCCCGTAGCTTCCGGCGTGATTGCAGGGGAAAGCCTTCTCGGCATGTTGCTGGCCTTGCTGGCTGCGGTAAACATAATGAAATAAGAGAAAAGACGAACGTCCAACATCGAACATCGAACGTTCAACGTCGAATGAAGAAAGACCAAAGCTCAAAAGCTAAAGGGGTTTGTGAGACACCCGGACTTACCGACATCCACTGCTTTTCCCTCAGTTCCCGTCATTCTGGCCCTGCATCAAGTGCGTGATAGACTCCAGCCGGAATCCTGATTACAGTCCTTGTTTTTCCATTCGATGTTGGACGTTGGACGTTCGATGTTGGACGTTCAATCCTCCATTCCCTTTAGCCCCTTTCACAGGCGCGAACAGGATTGCAAAAGGATCCGGCTCCCGGTATAAGCACTCCCATGAAACTCCTTCTGCTTCTCCTGTTCTGGTGCCTCTGGTACTTTAATTTTTCCTCCAGGACCATTCTGTCCCCCCTGCTTCCTGTTTTTGAAAACGATCTGGGAATCAGTCATACCCTTGCCGGCAGTCTCTCCTTTTATCTCTCTGCCGGGTACACCCTCTCTTTGCTCAGTGCAGGGTGGGTGACGGCGCGGGTGGGATCGAAAAAATCCATCGCCCTATCCGCCACAGTCTACCTCATATCGCTCTTCCTGCTCAGGTACAGTAACTCCTATAGCTCTATTGCCGCAGTCTCCTTCTTCATGGGGATGGGAACGGGCTTGTACCTGCCCAACGCGGTCCCCCTTCTCACATCGGTCTTCAGACCGGAAAGCTGGGGGAGGGCCTTTGCAGTTCATGAAACAGCACCCACCTTCACCTTTCTCTCCATTCCCCTATTGATGGCGCTTTTCCTCCGGTTTTTCGATTGGAGAGATTTCATTCTGATCTTTGCAGGGGCCTGCCTGATCGCGACCTGCGCATTCATGATCTTCGCCCCCGCCTCTCCGTCTCAGCCAGGCAAAGGAAAGGGGTTCACCCACCTCTTTCGCCGAAAGAAATTCTGGATTTTCACCCTGGTTTGGACCGCTGCCAGCGCAGCGGTCATGGCCGTCTTCACCATTTTGCCCCTTCTCCTCGTAAATGAATTGGGAATGAGTGTGCAAACGGCAAACTCCGTTATGGGGATTTCGAGGATCGGCGCGCTCATTGCCACCTTTCTGGTGGGTTTTCTGGTGGATCGATACGGCCACATGATCATGCTGTTCTGGTCGTTGCTTCTGACAGGGATCTCCACCATCGGCATCGCTCTTTCCGAATACCTCCCGCTCCTCTTAATCATTCTCATCCTGCAGTCGGCCTTCTCCATGATCTTTTTCCCCATAGGGCTTGTGGCAATTTCCAGGATGACAGAACCACATGAGCGCAGTCATTTCACCGGCGGGGTCGGCGCGTCCAGCGTGATCTTCGGCGGGGGAGTCGCCCCTCTTGCACTGGGGGCGGCCGGCGATTTGTGGTCGTTCCAAAACGGAATACTCATCCTGGGTATCCTCGTGACGGCATCCTGTCTTCTCTTCATTCCCCTTCGCAACCTGGAAAAGTAAAAGATTTCCCTCTCCCTTTGAAATCTCATCTGGTGATTCGTATATTCTAGAAGACCCTGAGACTCACAAAATCGTGCTTCCGGAGATCAATGATCGATCAATTATGAAAACTGTCTCACATCAGGAGGAAACCGATGAAGATGAAGAGAATATTCCTGTTTCTGCTGATCACGATGGTGATGGCCCTCTTTCAGAGCCCTGCCTTGGCATTGGCCCAGGAAAGACCTCAAGTGGGTGGATTCGAGCAGATTCCACCCGGACAACACGATGACTCCGCCATCGGCGCGGGATGGGGGCACCGTTCGATGACATATGGCATGATGAACCTCATGTCGGGAATGACCTCTCAGGTCGCATCCATTCTGCGAAGCGGCAAGGCTACGCCGGAGATGATGGACAAGCTGTCTCAGATCCTGGATCATATTGCCGGGATGTTGAATTATGCCCCGGCCTATATGATGGGCACCAAGACCGTGGACTCCAACATGATGACGGAGATGCAGCAAATGCTTATGGATCTTGAAAAGATGCGCAAAGAGATCGGCGCAAGGTGAGGGGCGAAGTGGCATCTGAACTACCCACGACCGACGGTGCAGTAGCAGACCGCAGTTAAAACGTTCAGGAGTGAGAGAAAATACGGGGGTTCGGTAGGCTTAAATACCACCCGAAAAGTAGTTTATTCGATGGTTTTCCTGATTAATTGGTAGCAAAGACGCAGTATTCTTGCTGGTTCGAGGCCGTCTTCACTTTGTGAGGCCTGCAACGGCTCCGGATGAATCGACGTTCACTTGGTTTCCAAACCCGGGAAAACTCCTGTCAAGGAGGCCGGCAAAATGAGAACGATCTGTGCTCTGACCGTTGTCGCTTCGGTGATGTACATCCTGCTTATCCTGTTGAGATTTACATGATCCTTGGGCTGAATCTTCTCGGTCGCTACCCCTATTTCCACTCCCTGAGCTCGATTACCAGCCCGTCGGGATCCTGCAGCTCCGCCCTTATGGACGTGCCCAGATCCACGGGTTCGCGACTCATTGTCACGCCCTTCCCCCGAAGATATCCAACCGCTTCATTCATGTTGTCCACCTCCAAGGCAATCGCCCGGTACCCTACCTGCCAGGATTCCTTTGACGGTGGTGAAGGGTTCTCCGCGGATATCACCTCGATGACCGTGTCCCCCAGTTCCAGGTAAATCACCTCTTTCATGGGTGGAGCATTCACCGGGGTTCTCAGGTTCAAACGAAACCCCAGCACATTCTGGTAAAAGTCGAGTGTCTCCTCCGGATCGCTGGGAACGATCTCGATGTGGTCGATTCTTCTGAACATCATTTCACCCTCTCCAAATGAAATTGAGATCCCCTGCCAATATCTCAGGTCTGCAACGAAAGACGATTGGCAGCGGGTTTGGATCATTCATAACGCAACGCTTCAATCGGATCAAGCCGCGAGGCTCTCCATGCAGGATAAAAGCCGAAAATAAGTCCGACCCCTGCAGAGACGAGCACGGCTGCAGCAATGGCCCCCGGAGAGGTCTCCACGGGCCAGCGCAAAAAATGCCATACCAGGTAGGATCCCCCGTGGCCCACCAGAATGCCGATCCCCCCGCCCACCAGGCAAAGAGTCACGGCCTCCACCAGGAACTGCCGAAGGATGTCGCGCCCTTTCGCACCGACCGCCATTCGCAGGCCAATCTCTCGGGTTCGTTCGGTGACCGAGACAAGCATGATATTCATGATCCCGACGCCGCCAACCACAAGGGAAATCAGGGCCACGCATAAGAGGAGATTGGCCATCATGGTCGTGGTGGAGGAGAGGGCTTTGGTCACTTCTGTCATGTCGCGGATTCTGAAGTCTTCCGGCTGTCCCTCCCGGATGCGATGCCGCTCGCGCAGCACCGCCGTGATCTCGTTTATGGCCGATGGAATTGCCTCCGAGCTCCTGGCCGCAGCGAGAATGTGATCGACGTGTGTGAATCGGATCGGCATCGGGTTATTGGCCGCCTGCACGGCCGACTGTTCCGGGTAAACCTCGATTCGGCTTCCCGGGTAAAGATCGTTCAGAGTGTTCACTGTGCCTGCTGAGCCAACAGCGGAACTCTGGTTGGTATTTTCCAGTGTGGAACGAGTCACCCGCTGCTTGATGGAAGTCCATGGCGCCAGAATGATGTCATCCTGATCCATGCCCATCATGTTGGCCCCCTTGGCACCCAGCACCCCCACAACCCGGAATGTCACGTTCTTGATGCGGATCTCCCGGCCCACAACCGTTTCCCCCTGAAACAGCTCGCGGACCAGGGTTTGTCCAAGCAGGCATACCCTGTTGCCGTTCAACACATCGCGAGAGGTGAAGGGCTCTCCCTCGGCAATCGTCCATGCCTGAACATCCAGGTAGCTTGGGCTTGTGCCATAGATATAGGTGGGTACCCAGTTTCGGTTGCCGTAAATCACCTGGGTTCGCGTGTGGACCAGAGGGGAAGCGGCGCGAACCGACGGGCATTCCAGCAGAATAGCCTCACAGTCTTCGGGGGTGAGGGTTGTTCTGCTTCCCGCCCCGAAGCTCACGCCACCGCTTGATGCGGCGCCCGGGCTCAAATTCAGAACGTTTGCGCCCATGCTGGAAACGGTTTTCCGAATGGCGGCCGAGGAACCTGCGCCGATTTCCATCATGGCAATGACGGCGCCGACGCCTATCACGATGCCCAGCGTGGTCAACAGAGCCCGCATCGCGTTGCGCTGCAGCGCCTTCATGGCGGTTCGAACCGTGCTGTAAATGGTCATGTTCCTCGGATCAATTCACCTGGGTCTCTATTCCGATAGCGGCATTTACCTCTCACGTCAAGCATAACACTGGATCCCCTCTGGAAAAAGATCCTTTTCTTCTTTTTGAAATCGTTCTACTCTTCGTGGCAGGAGTGGAAATCACCGGAGGAGGAAAGGAATGAAAAGGATGCGAATCGGATCATTTTTTGCGGTATTGCTTTTGGCCCTGGGGATCTTTGCAGGAACGGCTTACGCCGACAAATCCGAAACTGCTCTGGAAACCCCTGATCAGGTGGCCAAGGGAACGGAGGTCACGATAAAAGTCCACGTGACTCACAGCGCAAACAGTTTCCTTCATCATACGAGCTGGCTCCGAGTGAAGATCAACGGCGAGGAGATTAGAAATTGGGAGTATTCATCCCTGAACAACCTCCCTCCCGGGGCGAAATTCACCAAAGAGATCAAATTGCTTATCAACGAACCCACTGAGGTGGAGGCCCAAGCCAACTGCAACCTGCACGGCAGCAAAGGTCCGGCAGTCAAAAAAATCCTGCTCAAGTAAGCTTTTCCATTCACCATTCGATGTTGCAGTTTCGATATTCGATGTTCTTTTTGACTTGGCTTTTGGCGCGACCTGTCGGGGCTCCTTCAATGGAATGGAAGGATAAGGACGAATACTGGAGGTGACTCATGAGCATAATCCTGCTGCTTGGAATTGCCAACATCCTGCTGCTACTTTTTCAACTGTTCACGGGGATGCACTGGATCAGGGTGAAAATCGGTTTGCATCGCAAGGCCGGTGTGCTCCTGGTGATCGTGGCTGCCATCCATGGGCTCATTGCCATCGTGGCTCACTGAAAAACGAGAGGAGCTCCCGTGGAGCTGACTTTGATTATCATCGGGCTCCTGCTTGCGATTCTGGGTTTTGTCGGCTGCCTGCTTCCCGTTCTGCCCGGACCGCCTTTGAGCTATATCGCTTTGCTCGTCCTCTCCTTTGCAAGGGATTGGCAAGCGTTCAGCATCTCTTTTCTGGTGATCACCGGAATCATAGCGGTGGTGGTATCGATCCTCGACTTCCTGATCCCGCCTGCGGGCGCCAAGAGGTACGGAGCATCCAGGTACGGCTTCTGGGGTTCTCTAATCGGTATGGTGCTGGGCCTGATCTTCTTTTCGGTTCCCGGGATGTTCATCGGCGGCTGGGCTGGCGCGGTTTTGGGAGAGCTCTATGGGGGCAAAACCGGCAAAGGAGCCATGCGGGCAGGTTGGGGCGCGTTCCTCGGGAATCTGGTTGCCATTGGACTGAAGATGGCGTTCTCGGCCGCTCTGATCATCATCTACATCAAAGAAATGATCAGCTGAAATACTTGGGACACGGATTGACAGTATTTAAACGGATTAGAAAAAGAGCCCCGGCTGTGTTCATCCGTGTTTATCCGCGTACCATACTCCTTGTCAGTCCAGGTCCAAACTCGCCTTGCATTGATTGCATTTCACGGCGCCGCGGAATACCTTTTGGCCGCATTCAGGACAAACGTAACGGGCTTCCTCATCCTTTACCCATTTTTCAGTGCCAACCTCCCGCCAGTATGGAATAGCCCGCAATATTACTTTCTTGCCGACAGTCATCGGAAACTCGTCGATATACCGGCAAGGAAACTCATCGCATTGATGACATCCGGTGTACCCCTTCTCCTCAGTGCACTTTCTGATATCGCACTGTCTGCAATGCATAAACAACTGATCAGACAGGCAGCCGCGGCATTGAATATCCTCGGAGGAAAGATTTTGACTGTTGGGGAGAGTCCCTTTTCCGGAGACATTCCCCTTGTAGAGATTCACCAGCCGCTCTTTGAATTTGAGGTTGTTGTCCCGGCCTGCGATATAAATGGCACAGACACCGCAGTAGAGGCCGCAGGGAGCGATAAGATCCGGATTTACTGTCCCGCTCTTCATTTCGGTTCTGTCGGGAATTTTGCCTGAGACCATTCGTCCCACCCCCCTTTTAGCGCATAGACCTTTGAATATCCCTTTTCAACGAACTTCTGTGCCGCACGGGCACTCGTCCCTTCGCTGGGTCAGGCACAATAAAAGATCAGGGTTTTGTCCTTGGGGTACCTGTCCATGAGGGAAGCCACCTTATCGGGATCTTCCCGCACTGCTCCTTTGATTTTCTCCTTGCTGGCATCCCAGTCAGCCCGCTGGCGAACATCGATGATGATGCAGCCTGGATTTCCCAGCATCTTTCTGACTTCCTCCTTGCTGATCCTGGGGACCGCCTGCGAATGGACCATGGATACCATCATGAAAATGACCCCAACGCTGAACATTGCAGCCGCAAAAATCAATTCCGCACCTCTCATCGTCTCCTTCCTTTCTCTTTAATGTGGAAAGCATCGATCAAGGGGATGGAAGGAGCATAGAGTTTCCGGAAGGATACATGAATACAGGATTGACTGTATTTCAAACGTACTTAATTTTTGATACTTCAATCCTCTCGCTTGGGACAGTTTTGAAGCGGCCCGACGGGCCGGGATTCAGATAAAAAAGACCTCAAACAAGGAGACCCAAATGGAAAAGGACAAAAAGCTGACGACCAACGCCGGCGCCCCTGTCGTTGACAACCAGAACGTAATCACAGCCGGACCGCGGGGACCGATGCTGCTGCAGGACGTATGGTTCCTTGAAAAACTCGCCAACTTTGATCGGGAGGTCATCCCCGAGAGACGCATGCATGCCAAAGGGTCGGGGGCATACGGCGTCTTTACCGTCACTCATGACATCACCCGTTATACCAAGGCAAAGATATTTTCGGATGTGGGGAAAAAGACCGATCTCTTCATTCGTTTTTCCACTGTGGCCGGGGAGCGCGGCGCTGCGGACGCGGAAAGGGATATCCGCGGCTTTGCCATCAAGTTCTACACCGAGCAAGGCAACTGGGATCTGGTGGGAAACAACACCCCCGTATTCTTCCTTCGCGACCCCCTCAAGTTCCCGGACCTCAACCACGCGGTCAAGCGGGATCCCCGCACAAACATGCGCAGCGCCCGCAACAACTGGGACTTCTGGACCTCCCTGCCCGAGGCGCTGCACCAGGTAACCATCGTCATGAGCGACCGGGGCATTCCTTATTCCTATCGACACATGCACGGCTTCGGAAGTCATACCTTCAGTTTCATAAACGCCAAAAACGAACGGTACTGGGTCAAGTTTCACCTCCGCACCCGGCAGGGAATCCGAAACCTGACCGACCAGGAGGCGGAGGCGATCGTCGGCAAAGACAGGGAAAGCCACCAGCGAGACCTGTATGAGAGCATCGAGCGTGGCGATTTTCCCAAGTGGACCATGTTCATTCAGGTGATGCCGGAGAAGGACGCGGCGACATGTCCCTATAATCCCTTCGATCTCACCAAGGTCTGGTTCCACAAGGATTATCCCCTGATCGAGGTAGGCGTGCTCGAACTGAACCGCAACCCCGAGAACTATTTTGCCGAGGTGGAGCAGTCGGCTTTCAATCCGGCCAACATCGTGCCCGGAATCGGATTTTCGCCGGACAAGATGCTGCAGGGGAGATTGTTTTCCTACGGCGACGCCCAGCGTTACCGGCTTGGCGTGAACCACCACCTGATCCCTGTCAATGCCTCCCGTTGCCCGATTCACAGCTTTCACCGAGATGGAGCCATGCGGGTTGACGGCAATTATGGCAGCACCCTCGGGTACGAGCCCAACAGCTACGGGGAGTGGAGAGAGCAGCCCGATTTCGCCGAACCGCCCCTCAGTCTGAAAGGCGCTGCCGACCACTGGAACCACCGGGAGGATGACGATTACTACTCCCAGCCCGGCAAGCTCTTTCGCCTGATGAGCCCTGAACAGCAGGAGCTCCTTTTTGCCAACACAGCCCGCGCGATCGGAGAGGCGCCGAAAGAGGTGCAGATGCGCCACATAGGGAACTGCCTCAAGGCCGATCCTGCCTATGGAAAGGGGGTCGCCAAGGCGCTGGGAATCGTACTCGGTGAGATGACAAAAGCAGCGTAGTCGTCAATGAGCGATGGAGGATGGGACTGAGTCATGCTCTTGACATGACACTGGGAGCCCAAGACACGGTGGCCTTAGTCGACTCCGCCGGATATATCCGGCGGAGTTTTTTTATCCAATTGTCAGTCGATTTCTTCCCGAGCTCTTGCTTTCGTAGAGAAGGGTATCGGCTCTCCAGAGGCAACTTCACGACTGGCCGCTGCACTCAATCGACGATGAACAGCTTCGCGCCCACGGTCGTATATGAGCGGTGCGGTTCGGCATCGTCCGCCACCTGATAACTCATGCCCGGCCCGAGAGTAAGGGTACGCCCGTCTTTCAACTCAGTCCGCAGTTCACCCTCCATGCAGAGAACGATGTGCCCTTTGACGCACCAGTGGTCGGCAAGATAACCGGGCGTGTATTCGACCATTCGGACCCGGATGTCCCCAAAGAACTGCGTTCGCCAGTACGCAGACCCTCGATCGCCTTTGTATTCCATTTGTTCTACCTTGGACCAGTCGGTTGTGCGATATGGAAAACCCGACATTTGCATGGCGCCCTCCTCCGGTTGCGTGCGTCGAACGCAGCATCATTCTTCCATACTGTCTTCCGCGCAGGTGATCACGAGGCGCCACATGGCCCCGTGCAGGGCAGCGGTCCGCCAGTAGGCCACCTTGGTTACCGGCGTTTCCGAGTCCTTCCGGTAGAACCGGTAAACGCCCGTACCTTCGTTGGCGGAGGCCACCTTTCGGGCCAGAGCGAGCAGTTCAGGAAAAGGCCGATAGAGCGGATCTTGAAAGACATTCAGCCCGATCTGTTTCGGATCCACATCGTAGATCATGAGCCCGTCGGTTTGCATCAGGAAAATATCGACAGGCAGGTTTGAAGCGACCGGTCCGATGATGCTCCCCAACAAGTACTCTGGGGCAAAGAGCGCGGATACCGACCCCTTAAACCGGCGGTCCGGTGAAAAAACAGGATGATGAATGACAACCGCGTCAGGACCTTCGACGGAACGGAACGAACCGCTCATCACCGGCTTTTGGGTTTTGAACATCTTGACCATGTGCGCCTGCGTGCTGATGTCGGCGCCTTCGGATGAACTGTGTTCGGGAGGTTCAACGACCGCCATTATCCCCTTGTTGCTCACCGTTTCGCAGTCAATGATATAGGGATTGGCCCCGTACAGCCGCTTCAGAACATCCCGGGCGTAATCGCCTTTCAGGTCTTTTCCGGACAATGCCAGCGCGCTGCGCTTAAGATCGCCGTCCAGCGTGTTCAATCCCGCCATAACCTCTCCATGCAACTGGGACAGAACGTCTTGCAGGTCTTTTCGGGATAGCATCGGCTCATGCTGACTCACAACGGGAACCACCAGTTCCCCGGCAATGATCTTCGCCTGCAACGCGAGGACTCTGTCATGGATTTCCGCAGGGATCAGTTTCCTGTTCCGGTCGTTGTAGACGAACCCGACGCCGTTCTCTTTCAGGCCGAAGATCTTCAGACCGCCGGAAAAGTCTCCCTGAACGGAGGACCTGACGCTCTCGAAAACCGCCGCATCGATATTCTTGGTCATACTTGTCAGGACAAGTCCCGGCGCTTCGGCACTCTGATCGATGTCCACACCAATCGCCAGCCGGTTCATCTTCTTCGCAGCCCGGAAAACGCCGTCGCCCGTTGCGCCCGACGCGTGGTAGATGATATCCGCCCCCTCTCCATACATGCTGGTCGCGATCAGGTACCCTTTTTGCGGATCGTTGAACGCCCGACCGGTTATTCCGGCAAATTTAGAAAGAACCCGAATATCCGGCCGGGCGCCTCTTGCGCCGGCAAGATAGCCTGCCTGAAATTTTCGGATGATCGGGCTGTCCATGCCGCCTACAAAGCCGATTTTACCCGTCCTGCTCTTCAGGGCCGCGATGACCCCGACAAGATAAGAACCTTCCTCTTCCTTGAACAGGAGCCCTGCGAGATTCGCCGGCAAAGGGGTTATCCGGCCCTTGTCGTCATACTTCACGCCATAATCGACACAGGCGAATTTCTTGTGAGGATATCGGGCCGCCAGTGTATTCAGCCTGTCGGAAAACGCAAACCCGACCCCGATGATCATCCCCGCGTCCGAAGCGGCTGCCTGGTTCACGGCATGTTCCAATTCCAGATTTCTCTTGTGCTCGATATAGACCGCTTTCACACCCAGCAGAGCGACCGCTTTTTCCAGGCCGTTGTACGCCGCATCGTTGAACCCGCCGTCCCCTCTGCCGCCGATATCGAAAATGAGCGCGACCTTCAAGGGATCCGCGTTTTGCGCAAGGGAATTCTGCGCTGCGAAAAAAGAGGCCGTCAAGGCCAGCATCAACGAAGTAACCATCCATATCCTTTTCATCTCGCATCTCCATTCCTTCAGCTTGTCTGTCGACCCGTGCACGTGTGTGCGAAACAAGCTTGCCCCTTGTATGTGTTAGAATGCGGATCAAGGAACCTGGTCTTCATATATCACTTTCCGGAGTCGATCAAATTATAATTGCATCTCCCTGCAACCCCGCTAACGGGATTTTTCTTCACTACGCTCGAACACCCCACCCTTCGGGCGGTCCCCATCTTGTTCGTGCAGGCACGAACACCCCGCAAGCGGGTCCCCATCTTCCGCCTCGCTACAACAAGCGGCAGGGAAAATGGGTACCGCCCCGAAGGGGTGGGACTCCGAGCGAAGCGAGGAGAATCTTCGACCTCAAAAGGGCTTTCCATGCCCTGCCGGTGCCGCGGGGAATCACCGAAAAAAGAGTTGCATCGAAACAGTCGATAAGGTTAGATTTCCAAGCGGTTCTGGAGGCGCAGTCCCAAAGCCACTTTGGAAATGACACACACGGTGATCATGAAGGGAGAAGCGGATGGATCTCAAGGTATCGGTCAACAAGAAGGCGCTGAACGCCTGGGTGGTTTCTCTCGAAGGTTCCCTGGACTCCGATACGGCATCAGGGTTCGGCGAGCGGATCCGGCCCCTGCTGGATATGGACCGGTTCACACTGGTCCTGGATATGGATGGGCTCCAACATATCAGCAGTGCCGGATTGCGTGAAATTTTCAAGGCACAGAAAGCCCAGAAGGCTGTTCACGGGAAATTGGTTTTCATGCATCTCAAACCGCAGATCCGAAAGGTCTTCGAGATTGTAAACGCCTTGCCCTCCATGAGTATCTTCACCAGTCTGCAGGAAATGGACAAATACCTCGACAGGATGCAGAAACAGGTCACCCATCCGGACGAACCGGAGTACTGAGACGGCTGTCAGTGATAACTTGGCCGAGCCAAAGACGGTCGCTTCGGGGTGTGCTTCAAATCCATTTTTTCCGCTTGAAATAGGCGAGCAGACCGATGCCGATAACCAGCATAACGGTCCAAACCAGGTAGTAGCCAAAAGGCCATTTCAATTCAGGCATGTGCTCAAAGTTCATTCCGTACACACCGACGATAAAGGTCAAGGGGATGAAGATCGTGGCGATGATGGTGAGCACTTTCATGACTTCATTCATGCGGTTGCTGATGCTTGACAAGTAGGTGTCTTGCAGGCCGCCCAGGATATCCCTATAGGTCTCCACCATGTCGATGATCTGGATGGTGTGGTCATACAGATCACGCCAGAAGACTTTAGTCTCCGGGCCGATTATTGATGACTCGCTCTTTTCAAGCCTTCCGATCTCTTCACGAAGCGGCCACACCGCCTTGCGCAAACTCAAGATGTCGCGTTTGAGCCCATGAATTTCATTGATATCCTTCGGCTTCGGTTCGGCCAGGATCCGGTCGTCGATATCCTCGATGCGGTCGCCGATACGCTCGACGGCCACAAAGTATTGGTCCACAATGGCATCCATGAGGGAATAGGCGAGGTAGTCAGATTTCATGGCGCGGATGCGGCCCTTTGCAGTCCGCATGCGATCCCGCACCGTATTAAAGACATCCCCTTCCTGCTCCTGGAAGGAGATCACGTAATTCTCTCCTACTATCAGACTGACCTGTTCGATTTCGACGCTGTTTGCAGCCTGGTTGAATGACATCATCTTCAACACGATGAACACATAACTTGGGAATTCCTCTATCTTGAGCCGTTGTGCAGTACTGACGATGTCTTCCAGGGTCAATGGATGCAGGTTAAAGCCTTTTCCCAAGATTTCGACCAGGGCGATATCGTGTATGCCGTTGACGTTGATCCAGGTGACGCCGGAAGATTTGGCAAACTCCATGCATCGATCCGCGGAGACATCGCGCAGTTCGTTGAGCTTTGTATCGTCGTATTCGATCACATCGATGCGCGCCTTTTCCTGCTTCCGCTCTCCAATGAAGACCATGGTACCCGGGGCCATACCGGTCTTAATGCCGGACCCACGGGGTTTTCTTCTCCTCTTTTTTTCAGACTGCGTCATTCTTATCGCTCCATGTTGCGCGACGTGAGACAGAGAACTGCCGTACCCCCTGGGCTGACCACGCCATTACGCTGCCGCACGGCCCTCGGGCCACCTCTCACACGCCCTCTCTATGTAACTTGCTCCAGCTGGATAGCATCCAGCGAGATTTACATAAAGCTTCTCGGGCCTCATTCAAACACCAAGACTATGGATTAATCCTCCTCCGGTCAATTCTTTTATCCGACCTTGTTTGCCCTCTCTTAAAGAAGACTACTTATTCTTCCTGGCTTCAGTCTTGCTTTTTCCAAAATAGCCGGGAACATAATCGCTGTCCTGCAAAGTTGACTCACGAGGGCGAATCCCTCTATACTCCGGTGCAAAGTTCGTATTCCCTTTCATCAGCAAGGCGGTTGCCCCCCTTCTTGGAGATTAACTCATAAAGAGTGAAGGTCTTGGAATAACGTCTCTCTATCATCACTTTCAAATCGCACCCACTGATTGCATTTGTGCAAGTATTTTGCTACGGTGGATGGTCGCGACAGGATTGATCCAAGTCCCGGTTGACTTGACCTCATATTCGAATAGGGCAGTTTGCAGTTTCTCGTATTCAATCAACCAGACAGGAGATTTATCCGTGAAAAAAGCTATCGTCTATCTCTCCATTGTATTCACAGTTTCTCTTTCCATCCCTTCAATTGCGTTCCCTGCTTCGTCCTCTGTAAGCCTTCCCCATCCAAAAGGAGTTACGGTCGGCCTTACTTTTCCAGATGGCGGTATCACAGAATATGTCATTGAGAGCATCAGTGGAGTTGATGTTCAGGTACTTCAGTTCCCTTTTGCCCCTCCCGGTGAATACATTGAAGTGAGTGCTGATATCTCGGTAACGGGTGGGGCCCTCGATTGGTTGCTTGTCAGCAACGGCAATATGACGGATTGGACTACTCGAGTGCTGATTACCGGTACTGATTATCTGGATTCAGAAGGGTCGTTATTTTATCTTAAGAGCAATAGATATTACAGAGTTCAATACGATTATGGGTACTCCTATTTCACCATAAAGGGCTCCCTGATAGATTCTGATGGAGACGGAGTTTTGGACGGTCAGGATGATTGCTCAGGAACTGCCGGCGGCGACGCAGTTGATCAGTTTGGATGCAGCGCCAAACAGAACATGGCTAAACTTCTGCAGCTTTACGAACAGCTTCCTCTCAATGGCGACCGGGTATACGGGGACTCTGCCCTCAATGGACCCTATGTCAACGCGAGAATGAGTGCTACCCTCTATGGAGTCCTTGGCGGCGGATATTGGGAAAATCAAAAAGCCAGAACTATAACCATTTCTTACGGCACCCCGTTTAATCTGCAGTCCGATACAAAGGGCGGAGTCGTATGTCAGGAATATCAAGCATCCGTCCTTACCTGGCTCGATAATATTCGTTCAAGTAACGTTACCATGGAAGGAACCAAGACCGCCCGAAAATACAAGCATTTGCTTTCCAATGTGGATTATGGCCCCGTTCAGGGATGGGCTTTCATGCATAAGGCTGCCGTTATTTATCCAAGAAGCACGAATTGGAGAACTTCCGGCCGAGTTCTGGACCCGTGGTTCTATCAGAAGGCTTCTCATTACAGCCCGCTTACCTGGGCGGCAATAGCGTTCCCTGCCGATGATGATTCCAATTCGGCGCATCAATACATATTCCCAAACACCGGAGCCGGAGCCGGCAATTACAACGCGCCGGATTATGTGAGAGCTTTTAACAACTGGAAAGCGAAGGTCGCGGAGAAAGTGTGGAACTTCTTCTTGGGATGTAAAGTCGAGCCCTGTATCACAGATCTCAGCACAGGGAAAAGACTCGGCCATTGTGGCACCGCCTATCTTGAGCAGATCGCCAATGCCAGCCTCGGCGCCCACCCTCTCGGGACCGATACAGACGATAAGGTATGGAGCTGTTTTCTTCCTGAAGGTCAATACAGGTTGCAGGTCAAGGGGCTGGAAGCCGATACGTTCAACCTGCAAATCGCGCCTCAAAGCAAGGGCATGTATTTGTATGGAGACAATCCCACCATCGCCAATGGCACTGCCAGTGTCACCCTTGGTTCCAGTGGAACGCCCGGCGCCTTAACGCTTCACGATCAAACAACCATCACTCCAAGGGTATCCAATCCCTTTGGAACGTCATCGACGCCTTGGCTCAATCTTCTTCTGGAATGATGAACTGACAGCGCTCCTGGGCCGAGCCAATGCCGGTAGAGGGACGCCCGGGGCAGGTCCCGAACGTCCCCTTCTGACTATTTTGTAACCTTCTTCATCATGTTGCAGGCGGAAACACGGGACGATTTACCGGGTTCTGTGACGCACACCTCCATTTCATCGCCGTACATAGTCCCATAAAAAGTACTGTCTTCATCGACCATGAGCAGGGAGCCGTCTTTCCTGATGACTCCCACGAGAGGCTCGCATCCTTTGGGGCTGCACCACTCGCCGTGAAATCCGCCGTTTTTCTGGCTGGTGATCTTCAAAACCCATGGAATGGCGGTACTGAAATGCTGGCCCGAGGGACGAACGGAATGACCCGGAGCGCCGCTGATTGCACCATAGTTTTTCCCTTCGACAGCTTTCCACTCTCCTACAAGATCTCCAGCAAACACGGCACTGCAAGGAAGAACGATGAGCAGGAATGCACCAAACACAGTCAACTTTCGCATGAGAAAATGCCTCCTTCTGATTTGTGGTTAAAGATGTCAATGTGCAATAAACCAATGGACGTGCCCCTCTTCACACTCCCCACTTCCTTTCGACAACTCAGCCTGAGAAAGGCCCGAGACCGAACTCGACTTGGCCAAACGGTTCCGCCGGAAGCGTAGTGAACCACCGCATCTCGCGCACCTTCGGCTCTCGCTCGAGCCCTTCGTGCAGCGAGACGAGCACCGTGTTCAGGCTCTGCGGTCTGCCTCGCCCCAGCAGGCGGGCCAGGAACGCTTGTCGCCACCCCGTCTCCACAACCCACATTCGACCGGTGCAGGACGTTCGTTGATTCTCTCTAACTCTTCAAACATTTTCTCTCTCATTACTGATAATGCACGGAACGCGCACCTCAATATCCGTATGCAGACTGGTTGCAGGTGCTTGACCCGCACTACGCTTCAGATATTCAGGGCAAACCGGATTGCCTTGCCGACTTCAGCCATCCTTGCTGGAGGCAAGGATGTGATCAGGTTCCCGATCTTTGCCTTCGAAACCGTCTGCAGATGGTCACAGTTGATCGCGCAATCGCGGGGCATACCGTCGGCTTTCGAGAGAAAGACCTCGGAGGGTATGGTGCGGACAGTGCCTGTAATGGGAGCGATTGTTACCTCGCCAAGGTATTCCAGCACGGAATCCCGCGTCAGGATAAGAACAGGTCTCTGTTTATCCGGCTGAGTAAACTTGTGCCAACGGATTTCCCCGCGTTTCATTCGTCACCCCAACTTTGCTCCGATTCCCAGACCGAAAATTCATCGGTAGCCGCCGGATGTCGTGCGTACCCTTCACGGTGTTTGCGCTCCAGTTGTTCGAGGCTGTGGCGGGCAAGTGCCTCCCGAAGCGCCTTTCGTGTAAAAGCGGAACGGGTGGTATTGAGCTGTTTTGAAACACGGTCGACCGCCTCGACAAGATCCTCGTCAAGGGTCATCTGTATGGTTTTCATAAAGCACCCCTTAATGTGGATTCTTATAGCTATAATAGTCCACATCAGATCCTTGTCAACCGGTTCGTTTGCACAGCGCTCCTAATGAACCGCTTCGGGTTTGCCACGTTCTGCCACGTCGCTGAGACGCAGAGATGATTATTCCGGGAACACCAGTCTGAGGGGCAAAGTGAGAACATAGGACCTCGCTGTCATGATTGTGAGAGAAACGGGGACGCTCTCAGGAAGAGTTGAGGCGCGACGGCCGAAACCCATCCTCCTACAAACTATGGGGATAGACCGTTCTATCCCCATACGGGCCATGTTCTAGAGCTTAATGGTGGAAACTTCAACAGGAAAGATACGGTTAGAGGCGGGAGGACAGAGGTTGGAGGGAGGATCGCCTGGAGAGGCAGTTATTCATCGAGCATGTTTCGTATCTTCCTGGCAAGCATTGACGTCGAAATCGGCTTCCGAAGAAAAGTCTCTCCCTTGTGCGAAATTCCCGCCCTGCTGAAGGTATCATCGGCATACCCGCTGATAAAAATCACCTTGGTTCCCGGACCGAGAGCCCTGATCTTTTCGCTTGCTTCCTTCCCGCTCATCTTCGGCATAATACCGTCGAGTATGACGAGGCGTATGCGGTCCCGGTTCTCAGTGAAACGGGCCACGGCATCAACTCCATCAACGGCTTCTATTACAGTATAACCGTATCGGCTGAGTGCGGCTACTTCCACGTTCCTGAGCGCATCATCGTCCTCCGCGATCAGTATGGTCTCAGTACCCCCCAGGAGAGGGGGCGGCTCTGCAACCTTTTTTTCTGCCTGCTTTGCCGGTGTCTGAGCAATCGGCAGATAGATTTTGAACGTCGTGCCCATGCCCTTCCGGCTGTATACATCGATGTAGCCCCGGTGTGTCTTAACGATCCCGAACACCATGGAGAGACCGAGACCGGTTCCTTTCCCCTCTTCCTTGGTGGTGAAAAAGGGATCGAATATCTTGCTCAGGATATCTTCAGGAATGCCGCTCCCGGTGTCGCTGACCGTCAGCAGAGCGTAGCGGTCAGGTTGTCCGAATCCATGGGTTCTTACGAACTGATCGTCTATCTCCGCGGCGCTCGTCTCAATGATGATGCGGCCGTCTTCCCTTATGGCATCTCGGGCGTTTGCAATCAGGTTCATGAGCACCTGTTCGATTTGGCCGCGATCGGCTGTGACGGGCAATTCCGCTTCAGCGATGGCCAATCTGAGCTCGATGTTCTCCCGGAGAAGTCGGATCAGAAATTTTTCAAAGCTGCTGACTGCCTCGTTCAGATCTATTCTTTCCAGGTTGACTGCCTGTTTCCTGCTGAACGCCAAAAGGCTCTGCGTCAGCGTGGAGGCACGATCCGCCGATGCCAGGATTTGCTCCAGGTAATGACGGCTCGGATCATCCGGCTTCATATTCAAAGCGGCCAGAGTGCAATACCCCACGATCGCGCTCAGCATATTGTTGAAGTCATGGGCAACTCCCCCGGCGAGTTGGCCGATGGCTTCCATCTTCTGGGCCTGCCGCAGCTGTTCTTCCAGCAGGGCCCTTTCCGCCTCTCTCTGATTCCGTTCCAACAACTGCTCCTGCAGCTCCTGTCTTGCCGCTTCAAGATCCGCAACCTTCTTCTCCAGCTTTCTGAAGAGAATCTCGTTGTATTGCCTGAAAAACTCCATTTCATCCCCCAGGGGATGCGGTTCAACGCGACTCGTCTTCTTGGCGAGCACTTCCTTGATCGTCTGTCCAAGCAGCTCGATCTCATCCGGTTTCACAAGAAACCGGTCGGCCCCGAGGCTCAATGCAAAGTCTCTGTCCTTGTCCGAGATGTACGTGGCGGTATAGATCACAAACGGGACGTCTTTGAACCTCGCATCGTTCCGAACTGCGCGGCAGAGCTGGAAGCCGTCCATCCTCGGCATGAGGATGTCGGAGATGATCAGGGCGGCCCCTGATGACTTCAACAGGTCGAGCGCCTCCACTCCGTCCCGGGCCGAAAGAACCTCATGGCCCTCCCCTCTCAGGAGTGTTTCGAGCATGTAGCGGTTTTGTTCGTTGTCATCCACAATCAAGACTTTCATTGCCTTTCCCCCGATGGAGTCAGCGTGTCTTCGCCTTTTGCGGCGGCATGCGAGCCCGGCCCTGTAAGATACGTCTTGAGCTCAGCCATGATCGTCTCCGAATTGATGGGTTTTTCTATGTAGCCGTTGCATCCGGCGGCAAGAAGACGCTCCCGGTCTCCGGTCATGGCATAGGACGTGATGGCGATGATAGGAATCGAAGGGCATGCCATGGACCCCCGGATCCTTCGTATCGCCTCAAGGCCGTCAATGCCGGGAAGCTGTATGTCCATCAGGATGAGGTCCGGCCGCTCTGTGACCGCCATCTTCACGCCCTCTTCTCCGGTCACGGCCCTGAGGGGCCTGTGCCCCATTGCTTCGATGATATAGCACATGAGATACATGTTCCTCTCATTGTCTTCCACAACAAGAATATTTTTCATCGTGACCCCCTAACCGCCAAGAGGCAGGCTCATGGTAAAGACACTGCCCCTGCCGAATTCACTCTCAGCCATGATATCCCCACCCAAGAGGTTCATGAGCTTCTTCGAAAGATACAATCCGAGGCCCGTCCCTTCATGGCTCGGCATATCCGCAGACGTGACCCGGCTAAAAAACTGAAAGAGCCTGGTCATATCCCCTTTCCGTATTCCCGGGCCGGTGTCCTGCACCTGGACGCTCACCCTGCCGGATTCCTCGGCTACGGTAACACGCACTTCCCCCTTCTCAGTGAATTTGACCGCATTCCCCACAAGATTGACCAGCACCTGTCGGACGCGGCGCAGGTCACTCCTCAAGGCGAGCGTCTTCGGTCCTTCGACGGTAATGGCCATGCCTTTTCGACTTGCAGCAGGCCCGGACAATGCCGCCACGTCATGGATAAGACTCATCAGGTCGAACTCTGCCGGCGCAATTTCGATTTTGCCCGCTTCGATCTTGCTCAGGTCGATGATGTCCGTGATCAGTTCAAGAAGATGCTGCGAGCTCCCTTTGACCATGCCGAGCTGCTTCCTCTGTTCGTCGTTCAATGGCCCGGGCAGTCCCTGGAGCAGGATGCCGGTGAAGCCGATAATGGAGTTGAGGGGAGTGCGCAGTTCGTGGCTCATGGAGGCGATGAAGAGCGACTTGAGCCGGTCCAACTCCTTAAGCCGTTCATTGGCCGTTTCAAGCTCTCCCTTGGCCTTTCTCATTTCATCGAGAAGATTTTGCAGGGCTTTCTGCGAGCGTTCCAATGCTTCGGTTCGTGCGCCGACCAAATCCTCGAGATGAAGACGATGTTTCTCCAACTCCGCTTCCGTCTTCTTGCGTTCCGTGATGTCGCGAATGATGGTCAGAAGGCAGGGTTCATTGGCAAGCAGAATGCTCTCACCGGATACAAGGCCGTCCAGGAGATTTCCCGATTTCGTCCGAAAACGCGCTTCCATTTCCCGGACTTTTCCCTGCTCCCTTATTGCCGCACCATACCGCTGCCGGTCATTCGGGTCGGCCCACAGTTTCAGTTCAATGGTAGTCCGGTTGATTGCCTCGTCGCGTGAATATCCTGTCTGGACGAGAAAGACTTCATTCACTTCCAAGAGCAGCCCGTCGGACTCTCGGCTGATGACAATGGCATCGGGCGTAGCATGGAAGGCCTTGAAGAACCTTTCCTCCGAATAGCGCAGCGCATTCTCCATGTGTTTCCGCTCGGTGATATCGGAGATCACCGCAATGCGGGCATCATGCCCCGAATAGTCAAGATCATGAGATCGCGCCACGATGGTCATGATGGACCCATCGGCCTTCAGGTGGTGCCACTCGCCGGCGTTGGCGAGGCCTTTCAGTCGAGCAGCCACCTCCTTGATGCGGCCCTTTTCCTCCTCCGGGTAGAGATCCGTCAGAGTCAGAGAAAGCGCGCTTGCGGAACTGTACCCGTATAGGTCGGCAAAGGCGCCGTTCACCGCCAGCATTTTCATTGTTCCCCGTTCATAGATCAGCATCGGAGCAGGGTTTTGCTCGAAGAGTTGGCGATAACGCTGTTCGCTTGAGCGCAGCTCACTTTCGATTCGTTTGCGTTTTTCTTCCTCGGCGACAATGAACCATGCCTTGACCCCCAGGATGGAGAACAGCATCCCGCCGATAAATATCACGCCAATGACCAGGATCAGCCGGTTCCTGTAAGAGGACAGTGCTCGCAGCACTTCACTTTCGGAAGAGGACACTGCGACCGACCAGAATGTATCCCCAATATGAATTGGCAGATAGACCGCATGCTTTCTGACGGGCGCGACTGCTTTGTCCCCTATTCTATCGAAGGTATACGTCGCTATCCCCTGATTGCCCCGGAGCATATCCCGCACGATGGGAATTATCGATGGGGAGTCTTTGTAGTTCTCGAAAACGGATTTGCCGGTAAACCCGGTAACCGGGCTGTACAACTGAGTTCCGTCACGGCTGACCACCCAGGCATAACCGGTTTCTCCGATCTTGACGACTTCCAGATAACGCTTCGCCAGACTTTTAAAATCTATCACGGCGGCGATTGTCCCCTGGAAGGAAACCCCTTTGAACACCGGCACATGGAGCGCTACGGCATCGAAACCCTGCACGGTGTGAAATACGTCGCTTGCCACCGGTTTGTGTTCTTTCAGGATCTCCTGCACATGCTTCTGATTCGAGATGTCGCTTCCTGTGGAAAGGCTGTGGGGAACGGTGTAGAGGATCGTACCGCTCTTGTCGACACGGGTGAGCGACCTGATCTGCGCATGGTGCGATTCAAGAATCAGCCCCATGTACCGCTTTCCATCCGCATCGTTGTCGATGATCTCGTCCATTCGGGCAAGGGATGTCAAGATACCGGTCCATGTTCTAAAGAAGTCTTCGATCCCTCGGGCTGCCTGTTTGGCGTGGATCATCTGTTGTTCGTTGAGCTTTTCGACGGCGGTTCTTCGGGTCTCGTCATAAAAGGCGTGAAAAAGAAGAACACACCCGCCAAGAAAGCCGCCAATCAGCAAGAGAAGAGTTGCCTTCTTCATGTTGTTCTTCCCGGCGAAGCTTGAGTTTCACCTATCGAAAGCCGGAGCCCGGATCTCACCGGAAAAGACATTGCAGGACATGGATTCCGGCTTTCGCCGCAATGACGAGAGTGAAGCTAAGGGGAGTCGTATTTATTTCAGAACCTGTATGGGAAGATGGCAACCCTTACAGAACATACTCATAGAATCCAACTCCTTTCTAAAGGCGGACCATACTTAAGGAGGTTCAGCAGGTCAAGTACAAAAGAGAGCAGAGCGCATGGGGCATGGCGCAAGAGGGAAGGACAGAAGGGGAGAAGAGGATAAAGTGAGAAGGTGAGAACCGGACAGATTGGAACGCAGCAGGGGAATGGCGACCAGGGTGCCGATGGTGGCGCCGAGGTTCGTGAATAGCACGACGAGCAGGACTTGCGTGATCTTGTAACACTCCCCACTTGCTTTAGACAACTCAGCCTGAGAAAGGCCCGAGACCGAACTCGACTTGGCCAAACGGTTCCGCCGGAAGCGTCGTGAACCACCGCATCTCGCGCACCCTCGGCTCTCGCTCGAGCCCTTCGTGCAGCGAGACGAGCACCGTGTTCAGGCTCTGCGGTCTGCCTCGCCCCAGGAGGCGGGCCAGGAACGTTTGTCGCCAACCCGTCTCCACAACCCAGACGCCGCCCTTTGGCTCGTAGATGTAGCGGAAAACCTCTACCTGCTCACGACCCGAACCACACCGCACGACGAAAAAGGGCTCCTCATACTCAGGCCCTACGATAGCCAGCCCACCCTGGCGTAGGCAGTTCGCCACGACGTTGGCGAGGTCCCGCCCGGGATCTCGGTCGGCGTCATGAGAGAGCCCCTTCAAGTCCGGGAAGGTCGCATCGAATTCACCGCGGATCGCCACGACTGTGTTCATGCTGGCCTTGCTCCATACACGCGAGTGATGCGCAGAACGCGACCATCACCGGCGGGAATGGAGCGCAGCGGAATTCCCGTCCGAGTGCCTGGCATTGTTCTGTGCCGGTCTACGCCCTCGTGGCGATGACAGCAAATTCACCCGAGTTCGGATCATATGGGCTCCCCATGACGTCCGAATAAAGCCCCTCAACGGAAAATCCGGCATCCCCAAACTCCTTCTCCAGATCCTCGGGTGCAAAATATTGCAGCCAGTTATACACCGTTCTGGTGCGCTCCGATTCAACAATCGTGTACTTGTCCAGCGCAGTCTTTTCTTCGTCGTATTTGAAGGTATTTAGAAAGCCATAGTACTTGTTCGGCGACCAGAATCCATTAAGCAGGTTTACTTCGTATGTCGCCACCTCTTCTCTTTGGTCAAACGCAGCCAGGGAATAAACATCAAGAAGGACCGAACCGCCCGGTCTTAGAATCCTGTGAAATTTGCTCAGAATCTCTTTTCTTTGTGCTGGGCTGAGGGCGCAGAAGTCGCACATGATCATCAAGACAAGGTCGAACCGGTCTTGTGTTTCAAAGTCCAGGTAATTCTGCTCCACATAGCTGATGTTCAACTGCTCGCGGGCTGCGACCGCCTTTGCATACGCGATGGACCTGCCCGAGAAATCAATGCCTGTCACGTTCGCCCGGCGTTTAGCTAAGCACGTTGAATACAATCCCGGACCGCAGCCGAAATCCGCGATTTTCGTGTCCTTTCCTATGTTGAATTTGGACGCGATCCATTCCACCGATCGACTGATGAACGCCGCGTTTCGCGAAGAAATATCGATGGCCTCATTGAGGTGGAAAGAGAGCATCTGCGCCGACGTATGCTCATCAGTCCATAGATCACTTGCTGTGTAGAATTCGAACGGTTCAGGCCGTTCGTTGATTCTCTCTAACTCTTCAAACATTTTCTCTCTCATTACCGGTAATGCACGGAACGTCCCGGGTAACAGGCCGGCTTTGTAGCGTAGCGGAAAAGCCGGTCCTTGTTGACCCAGATGCTATCAGATTTTTAGTTGCATCCCTGGTGCATCATGCGGTCGGATATCGAAGCCGTTTTTTATATAGAATTCTGTTCGTCCAGATGCCGAGAAAAGCCAGACTCTTTGTATCCCGGCTTCCAAGCACCTGTTTTTCAACATATTTAAAATCTCCTTTCCAATGCCCTTCCGCTGATACTCAGGCAGAACAATCATGTCACAAACGAATGCATATAGTGCTCCATCAGATATAAGTCGGCCAATGCCGATAAGGCTTTCTTGATCAAATGCAGAAACCCAATACCAGGATTTGTCAAGTGCCTTCTTAAGCATATTGTCTGAGATCGTGATTGCAGATGTCCAACCTGTGCTCTCGAAGAGGTGCCTGTATTCATCAAGCGTGGGTTTCAATGGTTTGCATTCAATCATTTCTGCTTCTCCTGATAACGTCCCGAATGAACCGCTTCGGGTTTGCCGCGCTCCGGCCCGGCTAACCCGAAGTCGCGTTCGATTCGGTTGTTGTGCACTTCATTCGGTCACGAATCGGACGACCTGCGCCCGCTTGAAGAATCCCTTCTTCACCTTTTCAACGTACATGAATCCACGGATTTCTCCCGCGATCTCGCCGGTTGTGATCTGTGCGACGGTTTGAAACTTGATAGGGAACACCTCTTCCGCCGACTTCCCCCCGAGAATCCTGTAGGATTCGGCGACCGCTTCCGGCATGGGCTTGATGACGCCATGCCAGAACATGACATGGCCCTCGGGTGTGACGATGGATGGCTGCGATTCACTCGACCCGTCGTCCCCTTCGAAATGAAAGAGCTTCGGGAGATTCGGGACAGACGGACTCAAGAATCCGACAAGCACAGTCCCGTCGTTGAGAGTGAATTCCGCTTTGGCTATGCTCATTCCTTCGCCCGGATCGAGTGGTTCGTCGACCGGGCGGACCGTCGCCTCGTCCTGTCCTTCTTCACACTCCTCATCCAGCGCGAACTGCCACACGGGATGAGTAGCCAAGTCCTCGGGAGTCAACTCGTAGACCTGTTTGCGAATGCGCATGGCCATTCCTCCTTTGCGCACAACGCCGCGGTTAAGTTGGCGGCAAAGACGCGCACCGGATTTGCCGATCCATCTTCAACCACTTGAAGTGTTATGTCTTGGTATTTGAGACATACCGATTGTCGCGAGTTGCTTTTTCTCTTCTTCCTATTAAATCACTTACTGACGCCACCAAGACAGGCAAGACAACGGGTACCAAAAGATAGCCAGCACTGCCAAAAAAGATTTCTAAGGCTCCGCCCATTATCAAAATCAGCACAATCGAAATGGTGGCAGCAAATAAGGTCCTGGTAATGATAGACGTGGCCCTGACATTTCTCCTGATATCAGAAAGAACAAGCCCGGTTAATAAACCAAGGGGGCAAACCATGACGATCAGGTAGAGAAGCGAATGCCCGCCCATGGTTGCCGCTGAGGCAAAAGCGAGAAAAACTATTCCCGGAATAAGCATTCCAGCGTATGAGTATGCGATTCTCCGCTTCACGACATGGGCTTCCCAGTGCAGTTGAAGACATAACGAAGAGTCAGGCCACTCGGCCACCATGGTTTCCCGTAACCGCCGCGGGTTCCCGAGTCGGCTTTGGCGACTTGATACTATTTAAGAAATTTGGGGGGACGCCCTTCACATTTTTACATTCGTTATTGTGGCCTCTGAAAAACTGCAAATGTGAAGGGCGTCCCCATATTCCCTCGTTGCCGATGGAGGGCTTCGCGGTCACGTGCCCGCTCGCCCCGGACGTACCACACCTCATATCCGGTTCCTGTTCGTCGCCCCGCGCTTTCGGATTGGGCTTCTGGAAGCCTGTCCCGATGCCTATCGGGGACCCCCGCCTCACGGCGACGCCCTTGCCCTTCTCCTAGCCTTCGGCTCGGCGAAAACCTGGCGTGGGGACTTTCACCCCACAAGTCCTGTG
>PHBH01000041.1 GCA_002840535.1 Deltaproteobacteria bacterium HGW-Deltaproteobacteria-15
GATCTATATGCCCTATCGTCCCCACGTTCACATGCGGCTTCGTCCTCTCAAACTTCTTCTTCGCCATTTTCTACCCTCCGTCCAAAATATCATCGAGTCGTTCGAGATCTTTCAAGGTGGAGCCCACGACCGGGATTGAACCGGTGACCTCATCCTTACCAAGGATGTGCTCTACCTACTGAGCTACGTGGGCACCGATTGCATTCGCTGCCTTCCGGAAAGGGAACAGCCGCAACACTAAAAAAGTTTCTCATGGACACTGCCTTTCGCTGCAAATACAACGTCTCTGCTGTGGGGCATTCACCGGAGCAGCAAACTGGAGCGGGAAACGGGATTCGAACCCGCGACCCTCAGCTTGGAAGGCTGACGCTCTAGCCAACTGAGCTATTCCCGCCCTTGTTTAAAGCAAAGGACCTTCAAGGCGAGGGGCATGCAGCTAACCGGACTTCCTCAGACGGTCGAAATGCCGTTAAGACGGCTTTTCCAAATCAGCCACGTGGTGGAGAGGGGAGGATTCGAACCTCCGAAGGCTTCGCCGTCAGATTTACAGTCTGATCCCTTTGACCGCTCGGGAACCTCTCCGTAGACCCCTGGAGCCAGCGAAGGGAATCGAACCCCCGACCCACTGATTACAAGTCAGTTGCTCTACCGTCTGAGCTACGCTGGCCTTTGCAAAAGGCAAATCGTGAGTATAATTTGAGGCTTCTCCTTTTTCAAAGGCACAAATCCCTACCCTTGGCTGGATTTTCATGAAACAAGTCACGCATCCACCGCTTTTCTCTTTTTTTCACTTAAAAACAGGCTTTTTCGCTTGGGCAATTCTACTGTTCAAGAAATTATCTCAAACACTATAGAAAAGACAAATTCGTTTTGCAAGGGTTTCCTTTCGTTTCACTCACCTGATTTTGCTTTAAGAAACAGCGCAAGAACAGGGGAAAAGCGACTGTCACACGTCTGGAGTTCAGGTTTGTATCCGGTCGCGACTTCACTACCGCATTTTGTTTGACATTTTTTGCATTATCATTTATTCCTCACTGGAGTTTTATCGAAAAACAACGGCTCGGTCCAAGGGAGTCGCATAATTCTGCATTGCATAAAGGGAGGTGGCATATGATGGCTTTGGCTGGAGGTCTGGTAGCACTTGTCTTGGGAATCGTGGGAATCGTCATGTGGTGGGAATACTTTGTAAAGGCGCTGATGGCCGGAATTCCGGTAATGCTTATTCTGGGTGGGGCCTTGGCCACTTATCTGGGCATTGAGGAGATCAAAGACAAGAAGGCTGCCGAGCGTTTCGACACCGAAAAGGACGACCTGAAGCGGGAGGTAGACAATCTCAAGAAAGAGCTGAAGGAAATGAAGGGAGATAAGGAAATCGAAGAGAGAAAGGATTGAGCGGGTTTCTTTCTCATAAATGGTAAAGGTCTGCATGCGGAGGATTCCTCCATACCGCATGCGGGACCTTTAAAGCGTTCACCCTGCAATCTCCAGGGTGCTGAAGAAAAATCCGATTTCATATTCCGCGGTCACCTTGGAATCTGAACCGTGGACGACGTTTTTCTCGATATCGGTCGCGAAGTCCCGTCGTATGGTCCCTTCTGCCGCCTTTCTGTGATCGGTGGCCCCCATCAGGGTTCGGTATTTTTCTATCGCATCTTTCCCTTCCAGGACCATCACCACGCAAGGCCCGGAGCTCATGAAATCCGTCACACTTTCGTAGAAAGGTTTCCTTTCATGAACTTTATAAAAACCCTTTGCCTGCTCCTTTGAAAGTTTTATCATCTTTAGAGCCACAATTCTCAGTTCGGCCTCTTCCAATCGCTCCATAACCCGTCCGATGAGTTTTCTGGCCACGCCATCGGGTTTGATGATACCGAGCGTTCTTTCTTTCATTGACAACTGTCCTCCTGCGCATGTTGATTAGCCTTCGAGACAGTTGCTATAGACCACACTTATCGGATCCCGTCAAGAGGTTGAACCCAAGGGATTCAAGCATAGGAAAGGAACCCAAGAATGAAACCATCGAGTGAGAAACCCAAATCATGCCGTCGGAGGATGGCGCCTGAGCATCTTTTCAGGTTCGACTGCTCACCCGGCGTATCCTGCTTTACCCAATGCTGCCAGGATGTCACGATCGTATTGACGCCTTATGATCTGCTGCGACTCAAGAATCGCCTGGGCATGGGTTCCGACGATTTCCTGGAACGCCATACTTTGGTCATTCCCAGGGAAAAGAGGGTAATTCCAATGGTGGTGTTAAAAATGAACGAAACCGACAAGAAATGTCCTTTCGTCACTGAGACCGGGTGCGCCATTTACGAGGACAGGCCCTGGGCGTGCAGGATGTTTCCGCTCAATACGGAAGGCGACGGCACTTTTGAGCTGGTCTCCAATGCGGAACGATGCAAGGGGCTGGAACAGGAGACCGAATGGAAGATAGAGGAGTGGCTCAAGGAGCAGGGAATCGTGCCCTTTGAAGAGATGAATGAGCTGCTCAGCACCATTACGATCCCCATGCAGATCCATGAAGGAGAAATAGAAAACCCGCAAATCGCGAAGATGGTCTTCATGTGTCTGTACAACACCGACAAGTTCAGGGAATTCGTATTCAAAAGCTCTTTCCTGGACCGGTTCGAGGTCGAGGAGCCCGAGCGGATCGATCTCATAAGAACAGATGACTTGGAGCTGTTGAAATTTGCTATGGACTGGATCAAGTTCGGTGTCTTTGGCGAAAAGCTGTTCTGGGTGAAAGAGACTGCCCGTGGAACCAAATAACGCCGAAGAAATTTTCAGGCCCCTCCTGGACAGATCGTTCAGGTTCAGGTGCTACAAAGAGATCTCGTGCTTCACGAGATGTTGCGCCGCCCTGAATCTCCAGTTGACGCCCTACGATATACTCCGGATGAAGAACCGTCTTGGTATTACCTCTGGCGATTTTCTTGATCAATATGGGGAGACCGTGTTTGAAGGACATTCACGTTTTCCCATGGTCAGGCTCAGGATGCAGGAAGGGGCACAGAAACGGTGTCCCTTTGTCACCTCTTCAGGCTGCTCCATTTACGAAGACCGCCCCGGATCGTGCCGGCTCTACCCCTTGGGCAGGGCTGCGATGAAGGTTGAGGCCCGGAATACGAGGGAAAAATATTTCCTTGTGCAGGAAGCCCACTGCCGCGGTTTCGATGAAAATCGGGAGTGGACGGTCGATGAGTGGATGAAGGGCGAGGGAGTGTCCGACTATAATGAGATGAACGATCTCTGGCTGGAGGTCCTGTCTCTGCCCAAAGGCCTGGGTCCGGAAAAAGACCTGCCCCGAAAGCTGCAGATGTTTTTCATGGCGTCTTATAACCTCGACAAATTCAGAAGCTTTGTCTTTGAAGGGCCTTTCCTGCGACGATTTCATGTCAAGGAAGAACTGCTGGAGAGGATGGCGGAGGACGAGAGTTCCTTGCTGCGTTTTTCCTTCCATTGGCTGAAATTCAGTCTTTATGGAGAGCCATCCGCCGTTTTCAACCGAGGGGATAGTTAACCCTGGTTAATCCTTAATAGTTATCGGTTAGTAGTTGGAGAGAATCCAGGACCGGATGAATCAACCAACCATTAACTCTTAACTGTTACCTATTAACCAGCAACTGTTAACCAATGACTATTCTTCTTGTTTCCTCGGCCCGATATACCCGGCCAGACCTTTTATGATGCCGTCTATTTCCTCGCTGTGTTCCCCGAGGAACCGGAACATTCGCTCGGACTTTGCCCTGAGCACCATTCCATTCTTCTCTCCGATTTCAGAAGTCTTGATCAGTTGACCGTTTCGATAGAGATAGAGGATAATCGCATCGTCCGCGTCAGGGACAACTTCGAATTTCTTCTGCAGATAATCGAGCCAATACCCGAACTCGTCGGGGTGTTCAAGATGATCCACGGGGATGCCCACTTCAAGTGCCAGCCCATCGAGTGTTCCCGGTCCACTTCCGGTGTCACCCAGATGCGTGAGAACATGGGCAAGTTGGTGAATCAGGACGGAATCATCGATGTCGGGCGAAATGGCCAGATAGACATGATCCGGATCCGACTTCCTGGTTTTGTAGGGATTGACAAAAATGCCGCCCCCCCGGCCCTCTTCGGCCTCGTTGTGCCCGCTCCCAAGAAAGCCCAGCTCCGCGTAGCTCTTCAGGTCCACATACTTTATGCCGACCCGCTTTCCGGTCAGTTCAGCGATGTCGAGCCCGCCCGCCATAGCCCTCGCTCTCCCATAATCGACCAGGGGCAGCGCCGCAATTTTCCCTCCCATTTCTTCAGCCGAGAGACTGTCGGCTGCTTCCACAGGTAACTCATCTTCCCTGCCCCAATGGCACTTCTTGAATTTCCTGCCGCTGCCGCAGGGGCAAAGATCGTTTCGTCCCGCTTTTTTCATCGCACTTCCAGAAACCAAGTTCCGCTTCAACCGGGAAGACTTTCCGGCTGAAGCGGAACGGTTTTAGCATGAGGGTTCAATCCTCCAGGATATGGTCCTTATGGGCATCATACGACCATACAGGTAAAGGACCGGATACCCCGGACCTCGGGTTCATACGATGCCGGTAGGAGGCCTTCACTCCCTGCTGGTCCATCATCCAGTCCCAACCTCTGACGAAATAGGTGCATTGATCGTTAAAACATACCCACTGATAATCGGTTTCCCATGATGAATCGGTGGGCGTTTTCCATTTTTTCATGCTGTCCCCGCAATGGGGACAGCATGGCTTCTTTTCTGTACTCATAATCTATTCACCTAAAACGCAATTTGGAGTGATAAAGTATGCACTCCTCTTCTTTTACGACGCTACTGTCTTGGCGCTCATTGTCGCCTCGGCCGGTAATTCAGACGTGTCACCAACTCCAGCCCTCTGTTTTGCGTACTCCTGCTTGACGCCGACCAGAAAAACGACCACCGGCCTGAACGCCAGATGAGCCCACTTTGCAAAGGGAACTTCGAGAACCAGCATGGGTACGGCAACCATCAGATGGATCACATAGATAACATAGGTCGGCATGGGCCAGTCAAGCAGGCGAGTGAAATGGATCAAAATTCCGGTGAGGGTGGTGAGTTCCAGGAGGATCAGGAACATCCAGTCGGTCGAGTGGGAGTTCTTGTACGGCGCCTTGCTCTTCCTGATGCGTCCGATGAGTGCATAGGTCGCCCCATAGAAGAGGGCAAAAGTGGCATAGTAGCCGAGGAGCCTCATAGGATGCCAGATGGCATAATCCGGCAAGTTGTCCCTTTGGAATGCAAGAAAGTCCCATGACAGGCCGATTACGTGGACTCCTCCTGCCAGGAATACGGCAACCAGGAGAAAAGCGGTGCTGTAACCGGTCATGATCAGGAAATGGACGAGCCACTGCATCTTGTCCGTGCATTCCCCGAATTTTCTCTGCGTAACAAAATGGACGACGAGCTGCCACACCTGCTTGACGTAGATCTGGATCGGGATTTTAAGAAGCTGATCGCCCATGACGAACTTCACGCAGCGCCAGGTATTGCTCAACAGGAAGAATGTCAGAATAGCCGCCATGATCATGTCCGCAATTTCGATTGCAGGGGCGGGCCAGACCGAATTCAGAAACGCATGCTCCATGTTGGGATTGCTTGCGCGGAAAATGACCAGGGCGAGACCTACCAGAATCGCCAGGATAGCCACGGCAGCCACTTCGAAGGTCTCAGAAGTATAGAATTTTCGCGCAAATCCTGTCCAGTCATACCTTGAGGTCAAATACCTACGCATGACCATCATGGTCTCACCGGGGTCGGCCCCTCTCGGGCATCGGTCGGAGCAATCCCCGCAGTAATAACAAAGCCATGGTTCCGGGCTCTTTACGATGCGATCGGTGAGACCCATCTGGACGTACTTCATGAACTTCCTGGGGAAAGAGTTTTCCTGGGTCGAAAGGTTGCATACTGCGGTACAGTTCCCGCATTGAAAACATTTGTTGGCGTCTTTCAGGCCGAAGGCCTTCAGATCCTGCATGAGATTGGGATCTACCTTCACGCTCATCCTTTATTCCTCCTGATCGGTATCCTTTGCGGTTTACCGTTTCGACTACCACCCCTTGAACGGATTGGCGCCGATCTCTATCAGCTTGTTTGCAAACTCGTCCAGCAAGGCCGGGAGAGTCTCGTAATCGACGATGGAGACATTCTCGAAGCGCACACGGTCGGACTCGAGCGCAAGCCTGTTCAGGGTTTCGGAGACTTTGCTCAATCGGATGCTCGACAACTCGCTACCCCTGATGAAGTGGCACTGGTAGTCATCCCCGTGTTTACAGCCCAGGAGCAGCACCCCATCTATTCCCTTGGAAAGGGCGTCTGCGATCCAGACAAGGTTCATGGAGCCAAGACACCTTAAAGGGACCACCCTGATCCAGGGGTTGTTCGTCAGGCGGCGGAGTCCGGCCATATCGAGCGCCGGGTAAGCATCGTTTTCACAGGCCAGGACGACGATTCGGGGCTTTTCGGCATCCTCCTCAGGGACCTCGATGGCTTTGATCATGTTCCCAATCATCGCCACCGAGTAGTTCTTGAACGAGATGATCCTCTCCGGACACGCCCCCATGCACACCCCGCACCTCCGGCATCGGGTCGGCTGAGGCATCGGATTGCCCTTCTCGTCTTCGTTGATGGCTCCGAAAGGACATTCCACCGTGCACCGCTTGCATTGCGTACATCTCTGCATTGCAAATTCCGGATAGGTCTGGTCCCCGGCCCTTGGATGCACGGCTGCTCCTCGAGAGGTCAGCTCCACGCATTGAATCGCCTTCATGGCTGCGCCGGCCGCATCCTCGAGAGCCGTGCCGATATTCATGGGACGGCGAACACATCCTGCCGCGTAGATCCCGGTCCGTCTGGTTTCATAGGGAAAGCAGATAAAGTGGGAATCCGGAAAGTCATGGCGAAGCGCAGGCACCTCGGGTCCTTGCCTGTATTCGAGATTCAACAGATTGGAGCGTCTGATCACATCGAGCGGTATGGCGAGCTCATCTTCCTTTTTATCCGCCTGCTGCCCGGGTTTGGGTTCTTTGTTGATATCCTGTCCGAAGGAACTCGCAGGCACCATGCCCGTGGCAAGCACGACCAGGTCCAGGTTTTCGAGCATCACCTTCTCGCCCAGCATTTCATCATCAGCGGCAACGCTCACCTTTTCCCCTTCTACCTTTACCTCGGGATCCTGGCACCGGATGAAGATCACGCCGCTTTCCTGAGCCTTTCTGTAGAGATCTTCGGACTGTCCTGGGGTTCTCATCTCCTTGAACACCACATAGACATTTGCATTGCCGTTCTGAGCCTTCACCTGCAGGGCATGTTTAACGCTTGTCGTGCAGCATACGGTCGAACAATAGGGCAGATGATTGGGATCCCTGCTGCCGGCACACTGCAGGAATGCTACGCTCGACACGTTCTTGCCGTCGCTCGGGCGGGCGATGGGGGCAGTTCCGAACTTCTCCTCGAAGATGGTGTTGGTAATCACATTGGGAGAGGCCCCATACCCCAGCTTTGCATCCAATTTAGCCGGATCGTATGGCTGCCAGCCCGGCGCAAGAACGATCGCGCCGACATCGTGCTCCGCCTGGGTTCCGTTCTGTTTGATGGTAACCTTGAACACACCCGGACCACCGGATGTCTTTTCGACCGTTGCCCCGGTGTACAGCTTAATCTTTCCATTCTTCGCCACTTCGGCGGCGAGGCCTTCCACGAGACCATTCTGAAGCTCTTTGTAAGGCCTTACCGCAATCTGTTTGACCTTTTTCTGAAAGCCCCCGAGCTCCTTTTCCTTTTCCACAAGAACGACGGAATACCCTGCTTTGGCCGCTTCCAGGGCCGAGGTCATTCCCGCCAGCCCTCCACCTACGACCAGAATGTCTTTCGAGATCTCCTGCTCCGGCTTGTAGGGTACGGGCAGTTCCATAGCAGTGACTTTGGCCATGGCCATCCGAAGATAATCCTCAGCCATCATCTGGGTATCCTCCGCGCCGGCAGGCTGAGTCCATGCCACCTGCTCCCGCAGATTCACCCGATCCACAATGCAATTTTCGAAATTGAACACATCGTACATAACCCTGGGGGAGCAAGCGCCGATAACGATCGTGTTCACCCCTTCATCGCTGATATCCTTCCTGATGAGTTCCGCACCTTCCGGGCTGCACAAAGTGGAATGGTTCCGGCATACCGGCGCGCTCTCCTCCGAAGCCAGCTTGCCGAGCTGTTCTATGTTCAGGGCATCACCGATGCCGCATCCTGTGCAAAAGTAGACTCCAATTTTCTTATCCATTCGGGCTTACCTCCTCGCGACGGATTGAATGGCTTTTAAGGCAGCGGCGGTTCCATCCTGGACGGATTCCTGAACCCCGGCAGGGACCCGGGTGCATCCTGCTGCAATAATCCCCGGTCCGGCATTCTGGGAAGCCACAAAGCCGTAATCATCATAGGCAACCTTCACAGGCAAAGGATTGACCGAGGTGTTGGGCTGCATCCCTGTTGCAAGCACGGCCATATCCACCGTGATCTCCTGCAGCGCCTCTTTCGTGGTATCTTCGACCCTCAGCACCAGGCCCTTTCCAGTGGCGTCCTGTGCAATCTTCGCCACCTTTCCCTTGAAGAACTCGATCTTCTCATCCTTCTTCACATTGACGTAGAAATCCTCCAGCCGATCGGTGGCCCGGATGTCAATGAAAAAGATGGTGATTTTAGCATCGGGATATTGTTCGCGCACGTAGGTGGCCTGTTTCATGGAAGCAAGACAGCAGATGCCCGAGCAGTAGGCCAGATGGTTCTCGTCGCGGGAGCCTGCGCATTGGATGAAGGCAACGCTCTTGGGAGGCTGATTGTCGGATGGGCGAAGAATCTTTCCCTGGGTCGGGCCCGAATACGATGCGAGCCGCTCCATCATGACATTGGTGATCACATCGGGATACTGCCCGAACCCGTAGGTATCCAGCTTGGCGGCATCATAGGGTCTCCATCCCGTTGTCCACACCACAGACCCTACTTTCAGGTTCATCGTTCTGACCTGCATGTCGAGCTCGATCGCACCGTAGGGACATGCCTCCTTGACTCTCTGGGCATCCCCGCTCTTGACGAGCTCGGGAGCCAACACGTATCGCATCGGGAATGCAAGGTCATGAGGGAGATAAGCGGCCTTGATCTTATTCATCCCATAGTTGAAGGGATTTTCGATCTCCATACCGCATGCCTCGGCACACTTGCCGCAAGCCGTACATTTTTCGTTCACATACCGGGGGCTCAGTTTGATGGAGACATCGAAATCGCCCGCTTCGCCGGAAATCTTCTCGACCTCGGCCATGGTAAAAAATCTGATCCTGGGATTCTGCCGGATCCTGCGGAAGTTGATCTCCAGGCCGCAGTAGGGAGGACACAGCTTCGGGAAATAATGATGGAGCTGCGTCACCCTGCCGCCCAGGTAAGGATTTTTTTCCACGAGATACGTATCATATCCTGCTTCGGCCGCTTCAATGGCCGCAGTCAGACCGCTCATTCCGCCGCCGACCACCAGGATACTCTGGGTCTCTTTGGTTGCCATGCTCATCCTCCTCGGTTAGATGAATATTAATAAAACCCCTTTGTACACAAAGGAGTCCCTTCTGATCAGCTATTCGCTCGCATCAGGGCAGAAAAATCTCCCCTGAGGATCTCAGTTCTGCTGGAAGAGAATAGGTCGTTAATTTTTAGAGCAGTGTAGGAGGTTTGACCTACACGACAGGAGTGTCAAACCAGATCACCGTAATCGAGGGTCTGTTCAAGCCCGGATAACCGCTCCCTCTCGCCAGGAAGCGCGCTCTGCGGGTTATATGATCGTGTACTTCGGCCCCCCGCCCCCCTCGGGTGGCACCCACGTGATATTCTCATACGGATCTTTGACGTCGCAGGTCTTGCAGTGTACGCAGTTGGAGAAGTTGAGCTTCATCTTCGGTTTTCCCGTGGCCTCGTCCACTTCCATCTCGTACACGCCTGCCGGGCAAAATCGCACACAGGGGTTCTGGTATTCCCTGGCGCAATCACCGTAGCACTTTCTCAGATCCCGGATTTTCAGATGCGGAGGCTGCTTTTCCTCGTGGGTCGCCCCTGAGTAATAGACATCCGTCATCTTGTCGAAGGTCAGCGTCCCGTCGAACTTGATGTTTCCCTGCTGCTCGTCCGTGGGAGCATCCGTCCCGTAAAGATCACGGGATTTCTTCAAATGCTTGTAGTCATTGTCGGCGGGAAGGCGCCCTTTGAAGATCCTGCCTCCCAGTATATATTGAAGACCTGACTTGAACAACCCCCACCAGACCCCTTTTTGAAACGCCTGGTGGAAATTTCGGACCTTGTAGAGTTCCTTTCCGATGTAGCTCTGATAGACGTCTGACTCGTACTTCTCTAATTGCGATTTCGAGTAATCGCCTTTCAGCATCGCTTCGAATATGGCTTCCGCCGCCAGCATGCCCGACTTCATCACCACATGGATTCCCTTGATTTTCTGGCTGATGAAGAGGCTCGCCGAATCTCCGACGATCATGCCACCATCGAAGAGAAGCTTTGGAACCGAGAAATATCCGCCGACAGGCGCCGTTTTGGCCCCATACTGCACCATTTTCCCGTCCTTCAACAGCTCAGCCACAAACGGATGCAGCTTGAATTTCTGGAATTCGCGATGAGGATCGATATACGGGTCGCCATAATCCAATCCCGTCATGAGCCCCAGGGAGACCTTGTTGTCCTTCAGTCCATAGATGAAGCCGCCCCCGTACGTGTCACTCTTTAGAGGATAGCCCATGGTGTGGACTACGGCGCCAGGTTGGATTCTCCCCGCCGGGAGTTCCCACACCTCTTTGACGCCGACCACATAGGTTTGCGGGTTTTTCCCATTGTCCAGCCCGTATCTGCGGATGACCGTCTTGGTCAGGCTTCCACGCGAGCCTTCTCCAAGAACCGTGACCTTGGCGTGCAGATCAATCCCCGGCTCAAAGTTTGATTTCTTCTGGCCGTCGGCGTCTATCCCTTTGTCGCCGGTGCGCACACCGATGACCCGTTTCCCCTCATAGAGGATTTCCGTGCCCGCGAATCCAGGAAAGATGTTCACCCCGGCCTCTTCGACAAGAGCGCCCATCCATTCGGTAAGCTTGGAGAGAGAGACCACGTAGTTTCCGTGATTGTTCAAAGGAGGCGGCGTGATCGGGGCCTTGAGTCTTCCCCCTTTTGTCAGGAAGCAGACCTCTTCGCTCTTCACTTCAGCCTCGAGTGGCGCATTCTTTTCCTGAAAGTCAGGAACCAGTTCCTTCAGCGCAACCGGATCCATCACCGCCCCTGAGATGCCGTGAGCGCCGACATACGCGCCCTTCTCCAGGACCGCGATCATGACTTCGTCCAGCTTCTTCCCGTTTCCTTCTTTCTCCACCTTTTCATTGTGCTTCCTGATAAGATTGGAAAGGTGAAGCGCTCCGCTCAGGCAGGCGATTCCGCCACCAACGAAGAGTACATCCACTTCCATGACTTCATGTTCGTCCATCCCGGGGGTCCTCCTTGAGATTCAGCCAGACTGTGCTCTGTTTGCATGTCCCGGCGCGTGATTCGGGTACGAAAGAGAAGATATTCCTCTCTTTCGATCAAAGGCACACAAATGGTTAATATTTTGCGAGAATATAGCGTTTTGTCTATAGCATATGCGCGGAAAGAAGTGCAAGCTAAAATTTAGCTTCTTCTTGTGCCCGCATTGCAGAAGCTTTGTCTGCAATCCATGGTAAAAAAAACCCCGGCTGCATTCAAGCGCAGCCGAGGTTTTCAGGCAAAAATTTGAAGGTTAATTATGCACCGGGCAGTGTCCAGATGTCTTTCTTCATCATCTTCCACTCGCCGGTCTTGGGATCACACTGACAGTTGACAAAGCACTTCCAGTTCTTGTCATCCATCTTGGGGGTGTCGGACCGGAAATAGTATCCGGGCCATCTGGTCTCTTCCCTGAAGAGGATGGTACGAATGTGGGCTTCGGCCTGAGCTGTCCTCTGGTTGTTCTCCCAGACCCTCATCAGTTCGTTGAGATCCCGGGCAGCACTCTTCTGTGCGTCTTCCTTCAGCATGACCATCAGTTCCAGACCCCTCTCACAAAGGGCCTTGCTGGTCTTGAAGGCGGAAATGACGCCGCCCGCATACTCATCCATCAGTTTCTGGAGTCGATGCAGGTACTGCCTGGGAATGATGTAATTGGTGTTGATTTCAGGATCCGTTGTCTCCTTGCTGTGCTTTTCCCACAGGTCCATAGGCAGGAGGATCTTGGCTTTCAGCTTCTCTACTTCGGCCGCGTCGACCTTCGGCTCCTGGCCTTTTTCTACGATGTACTGGATGGCCGCCTTGCCGGCGATTCTTCCCTCGGTATGGGAACCTGAGGAGAACTTATGGCTGGAGGCACCGGAGCCGTCTCCGATTGCGAACAGGCCGTCCACCGTGGTCATGTTGGCATAGCCCCATTTGTACGGTGTAGGCAGGTCTTCAGGACCGCTCACCCATGCGCCGGAGGCGCCGGAGTGGGATCCGATGAAGTACGGCTCGCATGCCGCGATCTCAGAGTGCTTTTCCTCGGGCTTCACATTCTGTGCTGCCCAGAGAATGGCCTGGGAGATGGTCATATCCAGAAAATCTTCCCACGCCTCGCTCTCCAGTTCCTTCATCTTCTTCTTGAAGGCCTTGGGGTCGTCCTTGTACTGGGCGGCAATGGCCTGAATGGCCTTGTCCGTTTCCATGTACAGCGGGCCGTAACCGGCATCCACGTCCAGCATGCCGAGGTAGTTTCTCAGGTTGGCCGGAATCGGTTTGGCCAATCCGTAAGGAGCCCAGTTCTGGAGCTCGCCCACCCTGACGTTCATGTAGTTGCCGCCGACTGCGCTGATAGCCGCAGACTTGAACAGCAGGAACCACGCGCCGACCGGACCGTAGGCATCCTTGAACCTGACCGGAATGAATCGCACTTCCTGGCAGGTCATCTCGGCGCCGGCCTTGATGGTGAAATAGGCGCTCGATCCGGAGTTGAAGGGGGGATACCAGGAGCGGCCGAAGCCCTCACCCACTGAACGGGGCCTGAACACATGCACCGCGCCGCCCATTCCGGCGATCACGGCCTTGGCCTTGAAAACATAAAACTTGTTCTCACGGGTGCTGAATCCGACTGCGCCCACGCAGCGATTCCCGTCCATCAGAGGATCGACAATGAACACCCTCTCATAGATCTCGCCGCCGGCTTCCGCCAATGCGTTCTTCGCCGCCTCGGCAATGAGGATCTTGTAGGACTCGCCGTTGATCATCAGCTGCCATCGGCCTTCATGAACGTATTTGCCCTTCTCGTCTTTCCAGATCTTGAGACCCCATTTTTCAAACAGGTGAACCGTGGAGTCCACGTGACGAGCAATATTGTACACCAGGTCTTCTCGGGAGATTCCCATCAGGTCCTGGCGAACGTATTTGACGTAATCTTCAACGGTGTTCTCACCGTCTCGGATGCCCACGTACTGATTGATGGCCGAAAGCCCCATGGCCACGGCGCCGCTTCTGTCCAGGGCGGCCTTGTCCACCAGCACGACTTTCAACCCTTTCTTTTTTGCCCAATAGGAAGCCTCTGTAGCGGCTCCACATGCAGAGAACCCTCCACCCAGAATCAGGAGGTCGCTCTTTACTTCTACCGTTTCAAAATTCGCCATGTTCTATACCTCCTTATCTTATTTTACGGTCGGGACTTCCTTAAGTCCCAGGGAATCCGGTTCCGTTGCAAGGGCCGCGCTTTTCAGGTCGTCATGGGTCTGGTACCCGCCGAGAGGTTTGGCGGAACCTTCGGGTGTGGTCCTGGTGGGGAACTTGAACCTTTTTATGGACCCATCCCTGAACTTCACCGTCCACATAATGTCCTCAGAGCCTCTGAGCGGCGTTGCGCTGGCGCCCAGGGGGATGAAGTCCGCGTAGCCACGGACGTCCATGGCCTGCTGGGGGCAGATCTTCACGCAGCACATGCATTCCCAGCACATTTGAGGATCGCGGTTGTAGGCCTTCATTCTTTCCTTATCGAGAACCATGAGGTCATTGGGGCAGATATACATGCAGGCTGTCTTGTCCTGCCCCTTGCAACCGTCACACTTCTCAACCATCACATAGCTAGGCATATACACCTCCATCGAAATTTAGAGATTAATAGATTCATATTACCGTTCATTAGAAGTTCTTGTTTTACCGATGCACCCCCTTTCATCATTTGTTGGCGCTTGACAGCATCCGTTAAGTTTACGTTTCTTGTTTGCTTCTCTGCTTACTTCTCCAGGAAAAATCCAATCAGGATTTCTTGACATCTCCGGTTGCAGCGCCGTGCAGTTTGATCTCCACCTTCTTGTCGAGCTTCTGATAGTAGTCCGTCAGGACGGATGCGACCTCGGGCCGGGAGAACTCTACCGGGAGCTTGCCCCCTTCTGAAAGGGTCTTGCGCACCACGGTCCCGGAAAGCATGAGCCGGTCATCCTTCTTGTGGGGGCAGGTCTTCATTGAGGCCATGCCACCGCATTTGTAGCACCAGAAGGTCCAGTCGATGTTCAGATTCTGGCATTTCAACGCGCCTTTCGGGATCTCATCGAAGATTTTCTGCGCGTCAAACGGGCCATAATAGTCACCCACACCGGCATGATCCCTGCCGATGATCATGTGGCTGCAGCCGTAGTTCTGTCGGAAAACGGCATGCAACAGGGCCTCTCTCGGGCCGGCGTATCGCATTTCCATAGGATACCCGCCCTGAACGACGGTCCCTTTCACGAAATAGTTGTCGACCAGCACATCAATGGCCTTCACCCTCACGTCCGCCGGAATATCCCCTTCCTTCAGCTTCCCAACCAACTGGTGGATGTAAACCCCGTCCATGACCTCCACGGCGATCTTGGCCAGGAATTCATGGGACCGATGCATGGGGTTGCGGAGTTGAAGGGCCGCCACACGTTTCCAGCCCAGCTTTTCAAAGATCTGCCTGGACTCGGCAGGCCTCTGGTAGATGTCCTTGAACTGCTCGGGGTAGTAGCTCTCGCTCAGAACCTTGATAGGCCCGGCCAGGTTGTACTTCCCCTGTTCCATGACCTTTTGCACCCCCGGGTGCTCCTTATCGGTGGCCTTGAAGACCGCCTTGCACTCGTATTCCTTGTCAATGGTGTACTTCTCTGTCACTTTCATCGTGGCGATAATCGTCCCTGTCTCCTCATCCACCAGGGAAAGCTCATCTCCTGATTTTACGCCCTCGTCATCGGTGGAGACCGTAATAGGAATAGGCCAGAAAGTCCCATCGGCCATGGTGTACTTGTCGCAAACGCCCTTCCAATCCGCTTTGGTCATGAATCCGGTCAGCGGGGTAAAGGCGCCGATGCCCAGCATGATGGCATCCGATGTTTCCCTGGTGGTGATAGTGATCTTTTTCAGGCCCTGAGCCTTTTTCTTCTCCGCCTCCAGGGCAGATCCTTCCAGAAGCAGGGGCATGAGTTTCTCTTGTTTCCCATGAGGTGCAATAAGATCCGACATATGTCATCCTCCTTTTCTCGTTTCGCGTTATTCGGTCCGGTTAAAACAGAATCGATCCTCCTGCGATCGGATTTCCGACCTTCAGTACTTCAACCAAATTGCTGCAGGAGTCGATCTCAAAGGCAGGTGGTTATATATTCGAAACTGTCGCCCTTTTTCTGAATCCATATCTGTTCAGGCGCATATTCGTGAGCGGCCATCAAGAGTGATCCATATTATCGTGCAAGGACAAGCAGTTATCGGTTTCTTCCTCCTCTTCTGGCGAAACGGACGGAAGCACGGAGAATTCGCTTCAGCGTGCGAATCAACGCTTCCCCTCCGAGTTGCAGTAGGGTGTTTTTCAAATTTGTTTGTACTATTGCGAGAACTTGGTATGAAAAGGCATTTCTTTTCTGAAAGCCGTAATTTATTTCCAAGCTTCATCGGGTGTCAAGTAAAAACGAATCAGCCTGCTGAACATTGGGGCCTGAGATACAGCCTTTTTACGGTGCAAGGCAATAGTTCCCTGTATAACCCAAAAGGGCGCCCGCTGCAAGAAAACCGAATCTCTGCGAGGCAATCATGAAAATCGTCATTGTCGGTTCCGGCACCGGGGTTCCCTTGAGCGACAGGGGCTCTCCTTGTCTGTTGCTGATGGCCTCAGGCGAGTACACTCTTTTCGATTTGGGGCCCGGTTCCTTGCGGCAGCTTTTGCGGATCGGGATTGCCCATCAACGGATCGATCGCGTTTTTTTCACCCATTTTCATCCGGATCACACGGCCGATCTGGTTCACCTTCTCTTTGCGACCAGGAACCCCCGTGTTCTGGAGGCTCGGAAGCCCTTTCTGCTCTCAGGCGCACGGGGTCTCAGTGAATTCTTGAAGAAGCTGCAGAAAGCTTACGGTAAATGGCTGAGACTCCCCGACCGTCTCGTGGAGGTGGATGAACTGGAGATCGCAAAACCCGATAGAAGAGACTTCAAAGGGTTCAGCGTTTTTTCTCAGCCCTTGCGGCACACTTCAAACAGTCTGGCTTACCGTGTGGAACAGGATTCCGGAGCCAGTATCGTTTACTCGGGAGATACGGGATACAGCGAAGAGCTGATCGAATTTGCCAAGTATGCCGACCTCCTTATCCTTGAATGCTCCTTCCCCGAGCAATACAAGGTCGACAGCCATCTTACTCCCGCATTGGCCGGACGAATCGCCGCGAAGGCAAAGGCCAAGAAACTGCTGCTTGTCCATTTGTACCCTGAAGTGCTGGGGTCTGATATTCCGGGTCAATGCCGACTCTCCTATGACGGCGAACTCCTCATAGGCCGGGATCTCCTGCAGTTGGAGGTCGGGTGATGCAGGTTGCAGGATTCGGATGAAAGAAAAGAGTCTCACCCAAAGACGCGAAGTCGCAAGATTTGCAGTGCAGGTTTATCAGAGGAGAAGGTCGCAGGTTGCTCAAAAATGCCCAGATGCAAGTTGTGCCGTTTCAATGCCGCTATTCGCGGGGGCGCCCTGAAATTGGGGACCCACCCCCAGGTGGGGTGTCCGTTCTTGGACGGACAAATCCCGAGAAGTGAGACGTACATTCAGTACGTCGCAACGACGAGGGACGAGGGCAACGCCGAAGATGGGCGTTTTTCAGCAACCTGCTCTAGAAGCTTCTTTGTACGAGAAAATTGTTCAGATCGAGGAGCGCCTTCTTGAAGGAGCTCTCGGGGAAGGAGTCGAGGAAACCGGCTGCGCGCGCGGCGAAAGCGACTGCATCTGCTCGAACCAGCTCACGTACGCCGCTCTCCCTGACCAGTTTTATGATGTTCGAGTATTCGTCTTCTGTGGCGGTGTTGCCGCGAAATCGCGCCGCTAACCGCTCCGCCTCGCCGCTCTCAAGACGTTGGAGGGCATAGATAAGAGGGAGCGTGATCTTACCCTCCTTGAGGTCTTTTCCCACAGGTTTACCGAACTGCTCTTCAGAGGAGAAATAATCCAACAGGTCATCTATGAGTTGAAAGGAGATACCCAGATTCAGCCCAAAACTGCTCAGGTTGTGAACGGTTTTCCGGTCCGCATCCGCCACAACTCCTCCACTGGCGCAGGCTGCGGCTATCAGCTCAGCGGTCTTCGCCTCGATGATCTCCATGTACTGCTCTTTCGCCAGGCGCCAGTCGTGGGCATGGTTCAATTCGAGGAACTGACCTTCGATCATCCTGATCGTGGTTTCGGTCAAAATCCTGTTGAGTTCCGACATGTCGATCTCCAGGGAAATGGAAGAGGCCATGGCATAAAAGTAGTCGCCGCCCAGAATGGCGGCCGAGTTTCCCCAGACATTGCGGACTGCGGGCTTTCTCCTTCGGGTCTCCGCGTTGTCGAGAACATCGTCATGGAGCAGTGAAGCGGTGTGGATGTACTCGAACACAGAGGAGTAGCGGTAAATCTTCGGGCTGTTGTATCCGCATAGTCGTGCGGAAAGCACGAACAGCAGGGGACGAAGCCTCTTTCCCTGTCCAAGGAGAGAATGCGCACCAATGTCCCTGATCAGCGGAATCGGGGTGTCCAGCGGCTCGGTCAGGGCCTGATTGATCGCATCGAAGTAGGAGTCAAATTGACTGAGAAAACGGCGGTCTGAATCCATCCGGTATCACCCTGTAAGAACAGGGCCAGTGTAAGCGTAGCCCCTTTTATTGTAAATAAAAAACCTATTACACGATTTCACCGACAAGATCATAGACATGGGCTTCCCGAATGAGAACCCGTGAAATCCGTCCCACGGTGCCGATACCTTTTCTGATATACACCTTTCCGTCCACTTCGGGCGCCATGGTGTTCGTCCTGCCTGTCAGCAGGAGATCCGTCTCTTCACTGACGCCTTCGACAAGCACCGGGAGGATGCGTCCTATTAAAGCGCGATTTTTCCTTTTCGAAATGCGGGACTGGATCTCCATCAGTCTCTCCCGACGCTCGGACATAACCTCCTGTTCGATTCTCCGGCCGAGACGAGCGGCCGGGGTGCCCGCTTCAGGACTGAAGACGAAAACACCGAGATGGTCGATGACGGCCTGTTCCACAAAGTCGGACAATTCCTGAAAGGCTTCGTCCGTCTCCCCGGGGAAACCTACGATCAGACTCGTCCTGAGCGCAATACTTCTGTCTCTCCGCCTGATTCTCTGTACCAGATGCCAAGGGGTTTCCCGGCTGTTCACCCTGCCCATCCCTTTCAGGATTTGCGGGTTCACATGCTGGAGCGGAATATCCAGGTAAGGACATATCCGTTCGTTCTGCTCCAGAAGATCCAGAAGTCCTTCCGAAATCCTTTCAGGATGGGAATACAGGATTCTGATCCAGGCTATTTCCTCAATGCGAAGCAGGGCCGATAGGAGATCTTCCAGACGATTGCCCTTTCCGAGATCGCTACCGTACATGGTCGTATCCTGGGCAACCAGATTGATCTCCACGACCCCGCGGCCGGCCAGATCCTCTGCTTCACACAAAATGGATTCGACCGGTCTGCTCCTGAAAACGCCCCGGATTTTTGGAATCGTGCAGTAGGTGCAGTGGTGGCTGCAGCCTTCAGCGATCTTGATGTAGGCGCTGTAATAGGGAGCTGCGCCAATACGCGGACTCTTGTGATCCCCGAGAAAACCAGGCGGTCCTATAAGGAAGGAGGAAGCCCCTCCTTCCATCACCTCCCTGATTCGACCTATCTCGCCCGTGCCCAACCATCCATCCACCTCGGGCAACTCCCCGGCGAGCTTGTATCCGTAACGTTGTACAAGACACCCGGCCACATACAGCTTCTTCAGAGATCCCTTCTTTTTCTCCCTGGAGACTTCCAGGATGACGCCGATCGCCTCTTCGACCGCCTCCTGAATGAAACCGCACGTGTTGATCACCGCGAGGTCCGCATCCTCCAGTTTCTGCGCTATGGTGTATCCGCTGCAGCTGAGAAGGCCGAGCATATGCTCGCTGTCAACGCGATTCTTGGCGCAGCCAAGGCTGATCAGAAAAACCTTTTCCCCGGAACGGGATTTTTGGGGCACGAATACTCCTCTATGATTTAGTTCTGGTTAACCCTACCCCTCTGGTGGAGGACCCGGAGAGGTTCGACCGATCCGGGGTGAAAGAGGCTTTTGAAATCCGAATATCGAAACTCGAAATACGAAGCAAATTCAAAACCCAAATGTTCCAATGTTCAAAACAGGCGAAAAGGTTCAAAGGTTCAGAGCCTGCCCCGGAATTGACCGAGTGTTCCCCCGTTCAGAGTTCGACAGTATTTACGGTTTCGCTCCTCTGGTCTATGCACGAGAATAGAGCCTCTGGTTTGTCCGTTTTGAGCATTTGGATTTTGATCATTTGATATTGTTTCGGATTTCGTGCTTCGGATTTCGAATTTATTCTTACCACCGGGGATGAACTCCGGCTTGGAACCTGCCGGGGTCTATCCATGCTATTCTCTGTTCTCCATCCCGGCCTGCTGCAACAGCCTGCCGGGGTTAAACTGGTTCACCGTGTCAGTAAACACTTCTGTTACGACTTGATCGGCCTGTTTGTGGCCATAGACCTTGAGACGCTCCCCGTTCCCGCTGATCGTCTGAGACGAGAGTACCTTTCCATCTTTTACAAGACGAGCCTCGTAGCCCATCGCGAATCGCCACCTCCTGTCCACCAGGTCGAGAAGAAATTCCCTGACCACAATAGAAATCTCAGGCTGCCCGGAAACCCTTTCCGATGTAACATCAAGACCCGCCTGCTCGATTCTTCTCAAAAAGCCCTCCCTGAGGAGCATGGGCAGCTCGAAAACACCGATGCCATGACCCTCCTCTTCCCCTCGCTTCACAGCCAGGGAGATGGAGACCGGCGTTCCTCCAAAATCCCGTCGCGCGCCGATTCCCATGATTTCCTCGCTCCGCCGTTCATCCTGCACCGTGAGATATACCGGCGTGGGCCGTGTTGTCTCTCCGGTCGCTGGTGGAAGCCGGTAGGTGACGTTCAGGCGTGGAATGGCCGCACAGCCCGCAATTCCGAAAACCAGGAGAAGAATACCCCCTCTTCTACACAACGGCCCCATGTTCCAATCCATTTCTCCCCTCCGATAAAAGTAGGCATTAGGCAGCAGGCAGTAAGCAGTAAGCGGTAAGCAGTAAGCAGAGAAAGACAGATACAAGATACAGGATGCAGGATGCAGGATACAAGATGCAAAAGAAGATTCATGATACAGGATGCAGGATTGCTGTCTCAGGATAAGGGATCGGAGAGAAAGGGTAAACACGTGACCCGGAGAAGCGGTTGCCGGCGGACACCCGTAGGAGCGACCTCCCGGTCGCGATGCGTCAGCCCCCGGTCAACGACCAGGTCGGATTACAGGCGATGGATGGGGAGTAAGGCGCGAGATCAGGTTCGTTCCCGCAGGCGTCGGAATGTGATCAGCAGGAATAATTCGAAGAAACATCACTGCTTCCTTCATCCTGGATCCTGCATCTTGGATCCTGTTCTTCCTGCTTGCTGCTTACTGTCTGCTTTTTCCTAAGACGGTATTCCCCATTTCCTGGCCAGTTCCGGATTGGATATTTCCCACACTTCGCGATGAAGTTTTTCCATCTGACCCGGATCGTAGAGAATCTCCCTCTTTTCCCCTCTGCTCAGGGCGCCCGGACCGCGGGAAAGCGCTTTGTTCCGGATCGCATGTCTGCGATCGGCAATACTTGTGCAGACCCTTCTGTCTCTTCGAAGAAGAGCCCGGTGCAACGCATTGCTTGTCGGGTCCACCACTGCGCGGACGAATCCGGACTTCTCCGCAAAAGGCGTCGAGCGCCGAAGAGATTCACCGCGCTTTAATTCCTTCTGAAGATCGGTCAATTCAGCAGGGATCTCCACCTCCTCAGCGGTCAGGAAGAGACCGATTTTTCGAAGCGCGCGCCCGGCGCCCGCCCTGCTCGAAAACACTGAGAGCGGCACTGAAAGCAGAAGGGGAATGATGATCGGCGTGTTCCACCAGAAGAAGGACCGGTTGTAAAGAAATAAGGCCCCTCCCCAGACCGCGGCCATCAGCATGCCGAACCAATGAAACTTCAGCGCCTCCCACCATCCGGTCCCCAGGTCGGCGCGTTGCTGACCGCTCCAACCTACCTGCCTTCCCAGAAGTGTGAGAAAGACGAACTTGCTGTGGAAGAGCATCCGAATCGGAGCAAAGAGCATGGAAAAAAGCACCTCGGCCGCCACACTGAAAATCATGCGCGTGAATCCGCCGAAGGAACGAACCCCCTTTCGCGCGGCTATGACGATCACGCTCAGCACCTTGGGCAGAAAAAGCAATAGCGCCGTTGTGGAAAGAAGGGTAAGAGCCCAGCGGGGGTGCCACACAGGCCATTCAGGGAAAAGGCTTCGCCCCCCTGGAAAATACACCGGCATTCGAAAGGCCTCGGCAATGGCTTCAGCGGAACTCAGGCTCAGGAAGAGGAACCAGAGCAAGGCAGAACCATAGGACATGGCCCCATGAAGGAACAGGGCTCGATGAGCCGAGAAAAGCCCGCGCGTGAACAAAAGCCGAATGTGCTGGAGATTGCCCTGGCACCACCTCCGATCCCTTTTCAACTCCTCCATGAGCGTGGGAGGCACCTCCTCATAGCTGCCCGGAAGATCATACGCGAGCCATACCTCATATCCGCCCCTCCTCATAAAAGCCGCCTCCACAAAGTCATGGCTGAGGATAAACCCGCCCCGCGGAGGTTTCCCCGGGAGTTTCGGCAGACCGCAATATTTCATGAAAGGCTCGGTTCGTATGATGGCATTGTGGCCCCAGAAATGGGAGTCGCCCAACTGCATGAAATGGAGCCCCGCAGTGAACATGGGCCCATAGGCGTGGTTTGCAAACTGCTGAGCCCGCCCGATGGGAGTCTCGCGGTTGACTGCCGCTGGTGAGGTCTGCAAGATCCCGATTTTGGGATTCCTGTCCATGATTTCCACCATCCGCACGAGGGTCGCTCCTGACATGACGCTGTCCGCATCCAGAACAGCCATGTACCAATAGTTCCGTCCCCATCGCCTGCAGAAATCGGCGATGTTGCCGCTTTTGCGCTTCAGATTGACCCGCCGGTTGCGGTAGAAAACCCGGTTGAAGGAACCCAGGGATCTGCAGAGTTCGGCCCAGGCGATCTCTTCCTCAGGCCATCTGTCCGGATCCGAGGTATCACTCAGTATGTAAAAATCAAAGTCCCCCAGACGCCCGGTCCTCTCCAGGGACTTGTATGTGGCTGCTATGCCCGCGGTGACTCGCGCAACATCTTCATTGGCTATGGGGACGAGAATGGCCGTTCGCCCATCGCTCTCTTCCCGGCTCGCTTTTCTCTCCTCCATGCGGGTGACGGAATATCGGTCGTACCCCCTTGCGAGGATGAAAATGCCGCTCACAGCCTCCCAGAACCCTATGGATACCCACGCGAAGAGTGTGGCGAACACGACGACCATGGCCATTTCCAGATAGGACGCCCCTCGGTGAGGCAGAATGCCCGCCATGTAGGAACTGGCAACGAAAGTACTGGTGACAATGATGAGAAGGATGAGGATCCTTCGGAGCGCTGCCGCCCTTTCCCAGGGTCTCCTTTTTTCCTTGTGACTCATGAGCATTCCTTCCCGGAAAATCACGAAGCGGCGGTTGGGGGGATCCTTTTCACAAATGATCCGGGGTCATAAAACCCCGGTTGAGGGGAGGCATGGACTTGGCGTCTCCGGGCACGCCGGCCTTTTCCGAGAGCAAAGGCCATGGACAGATAGACCCGAAGCGGTTCTCCTGCCCGGTTCCGGAGCCCTGCAGAATCCTTTTCTCTTCGAGCAAGGTGCGAAGAACCCGCATTGCAACGGCACCCGGGGAGTCGCCCTCTTTCACCTGGTTGCGGGCTCGACGAAGTGCTTCCAGCGCCACTTCCAACCCTTCGACACCGGAAACGTTGAGGAGGCGAATGTACAGGAGGACTCTTTCCAGTCCACCCTGCCACTCCCGGTCAGCTTCCCACATTTTTTTGATCGAGGAATCCGATGTCGATTTCATGGCTGGTACGCGTAGCTCCATGTTTCCGTCAGAGCGCTTTCAGCCAGCTTGAGGAATGCCCGCAGTTCAGAGGAAGGTCTCTTCCCCGGAGGCATAACGCGATCGATGGAACCGGGTTCATCGAAACTGACCTGGAAGACAAGCCGCCAACCCTTCGTGACCCGGTTCTTGTATAGTTGCTGTTCAACCAGCTTGGCCTTGGAGTCCACGGAAATGACCGCGGTTAAGGCTGCATCCGCCGGCAGGGCATCAAGCCGCCCTCCCTCGAAATCAATGACGAACTTCCTGACCTTTTCACCCTTTCCCTTTGCAATCCTGGTAGACACCACATGTCCTCCGGGAGGTCTGCCGCCGTTGGGAAAATGCCAGCTCAGCTTGTACGAATAATTAGCGGACTCCCCTTTGGAAGGTACGTTCGCCGGCACCCACATGCTGATAATATTGTCGTTGACCTCTCCTTCCGTGGGGATCTGGATGAGCTCCACCCTGCCTTCACCCCAATTCCCGGCAGGACTGACCCAGAGACTCGGACGCGTCTCGTATTTGGACTCGAGATCCTGATAATGGTCGAAAACCTGATCTCTCTGGAGAAGGCCGAACCCGACCGGATTCTGTGTCTGGAAGGATTGAATCTGCAGCGTGCGCGGGTTCCTGAGCGGCCGCCATATCCACTCGCCGTGTCCGGTCGCGACCAGAAGGCCGTCCGAGTCATGAACCTCCGGCCTGAAGTCGTCCAGTGGTCGTTGACTTGCAGTCTCACTGTAAAAGAACATGCTGGTCTGGGGCGCAATTCCCAGTTTTTCCACCTTTTTTCTGAAAAAGAGCACACTCTTTACATCCATCGTGGTCTCGACCCCGGGCTGGATGGTGTAGGTGTATGCGCCGGTGACGCTTGCGCTGTCCAGGAGTGCATAGACAACCATCTTGTTCGCCCCGGGGGCCGGTTTCAAGAGCCAGAATTCCTTGAAATAGGGGAATTCCTCCCCCGTGGAGAGAGCCGTGTCGATGGCTAGCCCCCTCGAAGACATGCCGTAATTCTGATTCTTGGCAACGGCGCGGAAATAGCTCGCACCGAGGAACACTGCCACTTCATCATAATAGTCGGGCGTATTGATGGGATAATGGATTCGAAAGCCCGCGAACCCGAGGTCGGGTGGGATCTTGTCCTTGAAATTGTTCCTGCCGTAATTGAACATGTCCGTCGAGAAAGGCACGGTGTGTTCGCCGGAAGGATCGACAACATTGATCGCTACCGCCCGGTCATAGTAAAGCCCAGGATGGAAAAACTGAACGGCGAAGGGAAGCTTTTCCTTTCGCCACATGGCCTGCTCCGAGTCGAAGCGGATATCCCTCCAGTCGTCATAGCTCATTTTGACGAGGAACTCGGGAACCTGAGGGGGGCTCTGAAAAGGCTTCTCTGCGAGCTGTTTTGCCTTGTCGATAACGGTCTGGAATACAAACTTTGATTTGGCTTCGCCTTCAAGCAGCAGGGAAAAAATCACGAAAAGGCAGATGACCGCACCCAGGAACCTGGCCGGAGCCCGGGATGAGGAATTCGATCCCTTCTGAGATGGACCATTCGCCCTGCATTCTTTCGTAAGTGAAATATCGTCATCCATACCGGAGGATTTCCTTGTTGATTTACCAATGAGTTTTCAGCGACCTGCCCGGACTATACCAAAAGCTGCCATCAAAACAAAGCCCCTCCAACTCCAGAGACGCAGTCCCAGGAGCCGGATAGAGAGCATCCATTCTCTTCAACGCTCGGAATTCTATCCGATTCTGCCAGTGAGTCAATCCCAATTCTGAGATCCCCTTGCGGCCGGTGACCGGCTCCTTTTCACGATCCATTTGATGTAACAGCCGACCACATCGACTCAGCTGGATTGTTTCGAGTGGATCGACCGCAGCATGGAGAGCAGGGATTCCTCCGTATTCAATTCAGGGTTATCGGTGACTTTCTCCATCAAAAGGGCCAGCATGCGGCCCACTTCCGGTCCCTCGTCGAGATGGAGGACTTCCATGACCTTGTGGCCGTCGATAGCAAGGTCCGGAGTTCTTTTCGGGAACGGGCTTTCAAGAAGTCTCCCGATTCTTTCCTCCAGTTCCGTGAAAAGGACAATCTTCTCGTCCACGATTCCATGAGCGAGAAGATCCGCTCTTCGGAAGGAGAGGAAAAGACCGGTGTTCTCCGCACCGATGGATCGGATCAGACGTCTCACAGCCCCGTCGCTCCAATCCCTCCCATAATCCAAATCCCTCATGTGGTACGAGATCAGCTGAACGACTCGATCGATCATGTCTTTCCCGAATCTCAGGCGCTCCATGATCTCTCGTGCAAGGCCGGCGCTCGCCTTGTCATGCCCATAGAAGCGGTACCTGCCCGCGATCTTCTCTCGTACTCTCGGCTTGGCAACGTCATGCAGGAGAGCAGTGAGCCTGAGCACCGGGTCCGGCCCCACGCGGTCCAGTGTCTCAAGGATATGCCTGAAGACCGTGAAACGGTGGTATTCGGGATTCTGTCGAACGCCGACCCCCTCCAGCAGTTCGGGGATGACGATATCAAGAAGCCCGAGCCTTTTCATAAGCCTTATCCCACTGGATGGCCTCGGGCTCATCAGGAGCTTCACCAGTTCGTCCCTCACCCTTTCGCCGGCCACCGAGCGAAGAAGGTGCGCCATACTCCCTGCAGACATTTCAGTGGCCGATTCGATGCGGAATCCGAGTTCAACGGCAAAACGCGCACCCCTCAACATCCGCAGGGGATCTTCACGAATCCGGTCCGCGGGATCGCCTACCGACCTGACCGTCTTCCTGAGGATATCCTGTATTCCTCCGAAAGGATCGATGACTTTCTCTTCCATGGGATCATAAGCCATGGCGTTCATCGTGAAGTCCCGATGCCCGAGGTCACCTTCTATACCTTCTCCGCCCAGCCTGAGACCCCTGAAGGAGCTCACTTCATAGTTGCTGTGGCCCGAGACCAGCGTGACGGTTTCGTGCTTGAGGTTGAAACTTCTCATATTGTCGAAGACGGCGGAGATCTCATCGGCCTGGGCCGAGGTGGCAATATCCCAATCCGCGACGGGACGTCTCATGCACAGGTCGCGAACAGCCCCGCCGACGACATAGGCTTCATATCCGCCCGCCCTGAGCCTCTTCAGGATGGTCATGACAAATCGGGGTATTTCCTGCTCACCTTGAGATATCATTGTGCCATGATGCAGGAAAAACCCTGGCTTTTCAATCGAATGTTTCTCGACCGGCGGAAGAGGAAAATTTTGCCACGAAGACACAAAGGCACGAAGAAAAGCATTGTGATCTTCTTTGTGTCTTAGTGCCTTGGTGGCAGAGATTCTTCAGGAAGCCTGATCGGCGGGAAGATGAAGAAGACAGGCTCGAATCCGATGCGCGGATGGAAGAACCATGTTCCCACCAACCGGCTATTCGGATATGATCTGAACTTTCAGCAAGGCATACGCGATGAAAAGACTTCTTGTAACCGGACGAGTACAGGAGTCCGTTGCACGCCGGGGCTGCCGCTGCAGGAATCATGATGGCTCTTCACGAGGTCCATGGTATTATCCACATCGGGGGACCGGATCGTATCTCAAGATACGGCCTTGGCAAGCTGATGGCTGAAATTTTTGGTGAAAGGGAGGCTGTCCTGAAAAACTGAGATGCTTACTAAACTCTCGGTATGGAATGTCTGGTTTTCATTCGATGTTGGACGTTCGATGTTCGATGTTCGACGTTCATCTTCTTTAAAGAAGGTTCATACGACAATGCTGCGTCCCAGCATTGACTGAAGCGTGTTCGTTATAGCGAGAATCTATTCAGGAGGGATCAGATGACCAAGAAACCGTTTGCAGGAATTGTCCCGGCGTTGACTACTCCTTTCGAGAAAGGCACGCTTTGGGTATCCGGGCTGAAGTCTAACATCGAGAAATACAACCGCTACGACCTGGCAGGCTATCTTGTCCTGGGATCCACCGGCGAGAGCGTGCTCATGGCCGAAAGGGAGAGCCTGGAAGCCGTTGAGGTGGTGCGCAGTGCGGCGAAACCTGGAAGAATTATCATCGCAGGCACGGGAACCTTCTCGGCGCCGGATACGGTACGGCTTACAAACATGGCCGCGGACTCCGGGGCCGATTTCGGTCTGGTAGTCACCCCTTTCTACTACAAGGGCCAGATGAGCGCAAAGGTGCTCGAGGCCTATTACCGGGAGGTGGCGGATCATACCAGGATCCCCATCATCATGTACAACGTGCCCAAATTCACCGGTCTGGACCTCCCGCTCGACGCCATCCTTTCTCTTGCAGAACACCCCAATATCGTTGGACTGAAGGAGTCCTCGGGGAACATAACGCTGTCCGAAGAGATCATGAGGTCCTGCCCCGAGGGGTTCACCCTCTACCAGGGCGCCGGATCGCTCCTTTTCCCTGCACTGATGATAGGAGCCGGCGGCGGCATTCTGGCGGTTGCCGACATGGCCCCTGGAGAAGCAGTGGGTATTTACAAGGCTGTAGAAGCGGGACAATATCAGAAGGCAAGGGATCTTCAATTCAGGATCCTTACTGCGAACCAGAAGATCGTGAACGGGCTTGGAGTGCCGGGAATCAAATGCGCCGTCGAGCTGCTGGGTTATGCTGCGGGCGAACTTCGAAGCCCTCTGAAGCCGGTCTCCGAGGAACAGAGAACGTCGGTCAGGAAGATTCTGGAGGATGCCGGTTTGCTGTCGCAGTGAGCTCAAACAAGGAAATACACCCGCACGAAGGTGACGGTTTATCAACTGGAGTAGATTGGAGATAAAATCCGAAGCTCGAAATCCGAAGTTCGAAGCAATTCTTATCCCCTGGCCCTGCTTTCTGTTTTAACCTTCGGTCATTCGGATTTTGAATTCGTTTCGAATTTCGATATTCGGATTTCGAATTTGTGGATCCTCCCGGATTGGAACAATAAATGAAAACCATAAAGATAGTCCTCAAGAAAGGGCGGGGGAAATCCCTCCGGCGGCATCACCCGTGGGTTTTTTCCGGCGCCATCTACAGCATCGAGGGCAGCCCCGAACCCGGAGACACAGTGGACGTGGTATCCTCGGACGGATTCTTCCTGGGCCGGGGCTCTTATTCTCCACGTTCGCAGATCCGCGTCAGGATCTGGACCTTCGATGCAGACCGAGAGATCTCTTCTCTTTTCCTCCGGGACAGGGTATTCGAGGCCGTCCAACTGCGGAGAAGTCTGAACCTCCTGGGCGAGGGAGGGGCATGCCGAGTTGTTTATGGAGAATCGGACGGGCTTCCGGGCTTGATCGTGGACAGGTATGCAGAGTACCTGGTCTGCCAGTTTCTGACCAGAGGGGCAGTGAAGTGGAAGAGTGAAATTATCTCGGCGCTTCATGAGATTCTGCCGGCGGCCGGGATCTACGAGCGTTCGGATCCGGATGTGCGGGCAAAAGAAGGACTGACTCCCTTTCGGGGGGTTCTCTCAGGCAATGAGCCCCCGGAGCGAATCCTCATTGAAGAAGGACCCTGCCGATTCGAGGTGGATGTCCGTCGGGGACAGAAGACCGGCTTTTACCTGGATCAGAGGGATAACCGGGGATTCGTGATGGATTTTGTCCGGGGCCGTGAAGTGCTCAACTGCTTTGCCTATACAGGGGCTTTCGGAATCTTCGCTCTCAAAGGCGGTGCGGCCAGGGTGACTCACATCGAGGCTTCACCGGATGCGCTGGAGTTGGCCCGCGCCAATACGGACCTGAACGGTTTTGAACAAGAGCGGGTGGAGTTCAACGGAGGGAATGTTTTTCAGGTCTTGAGGGAATACCGTGAGGCGGGTCGCCGATTCGATGTCGTGATCCTCGATCCTCCGAAGTTCATAGACAGCATGAAACACCTCGATGCCGGAAGCAGAGGATACAAGGACATCAACCTTCTTGCCTTCGGGCTCCTGAAGCCTGGGGGCATCCTGTTCACCTTCTCCTGCTCCGGGCTGATGGTCCGCGAGCTCTTTCAGAAGATCGTTGCCGACTCCGCGCTCGACGCGGGGATGACCGGGCAGATCATCAAACCGCTTTCCCAGGCGGCAGACCACCCCACGGCCCTTTCCTTCCCGGAGGCAGCCTATCTGAAAGGGTTCATCTGCCGCGTAGTGTAAATTTGCCGTGATGCAGAGCAAAAGGAACAGCACCATGAGCAGGCTCAGCCCTGCACAGCTCCTGGTGGATCACCAGGACCTCTTCTCTCCCGAGAATTGCAGGAACCCTGTTCTGGATCTGGCCTGCGGCGAGGGTCATAACGGGATTCTGGTGGCTTTGAAGGGGTGCAGGGTGGTGCTTGCCGATCGCTCAGAGGAGGCCCTCGGAAAGGCTCGTGAACTGGCCTCCGCGATGGATGCGTCCGTTACCATCTGGCAGGTGGATCTGGAACGGAAAGAGGTGAATCCATTCGAGGGAAACTCATACAGCGGTATCCTCGTGTTCCGTTACCTGCACAGACCCCTGTTTCCCTATATCGTGGAAGCCCTGGTTCCCGGGGGGATTCTCCTGTACGAGACCTACACCCTGGAGCAGGCAAAGTTCGGGAAGCCACGCAATCCGGATCACCTGCTGAAGCCCGGGGAGTTGAAGGAGTGGTTCGGAAGTTGGACGGTCATTCACTACCATGAAGGGATCTACACGAATCCCAAGAGGGCGGTTGCGGGGATTGTCTGCCGGAAACCGGTGTAGTTTGTCTGGTTTGTTTGGTTTGTTTGGTTTGTCTCGTTGATCTGGTTAAGTGCAACAGAAGTCATTCCTTTGACTTCGTCATTCCGGGCTTGACTAAGCCTGCCCCGTACTTGATACGGGGGAATCCAGTCCTGTTGCGAAGTGGATGGTGCGAAAAGAATTTAAGGAAGTGCTGGACGCGTTACACCAATTGCCTGGTTCTTTTTTGAAAGAAAGAAACCAGAGAAACTGCTTCATCGCTTCTGAACCAGACAAACTAGACAAACCAGACAAACCAAAAAGACCTTTTGAGGAACTGCCATGTTCATCCAAAAGATAGGCGTCATCAGCCACACATATCGTCATATGCATCGCTACAGCGAAATCCTCGCGGTGCTCATAAAGTTCGGCTTCGGCGATCTGATCAGCAGCCTCAGGATCGAACAGTACCTCGATATCGGAAGGAACTTCTTCGTCAAACGCGAATCCCGCGAAAAGGTGGAATCCTTGTCCCGCGCTGAACGGCTTCGGCTTGCGTTGGAGGAACTGGGCCCCACCTTCATCAAACTCGGTCAGGCACTGAGCACCAGGGCAGATCTCCTCCCCCCGGATTTCATCAAGGAACTTACAAAGCTTCAGGACCATGTGGCGCCGTTCGCATTTACCGAAGCCAGGAATGTCCTGGAGACCGAGTTGAAAGGATCCTCGTCCACCATTTTCCAAAGCATCGAACCCGTGCCGCTTGCAGCAGCCTCCATCGGTCAGGTCCATCGCGCGCGGCTCACAGACGGCGAAGAGGTGGCCATCAAGATTCAGCGGCCCGGCATCAGACGGGTGATCGAAGTGGACCTGGAGATCCTTTATCATCTCGCAACCCTCGTGGAAAAACACCTGGGCGGATGGGATCTCCACCGCCCGACGAGAATCGTGGAGGAATTCGGTCGCATGCTGGCCAGGGAAATGGACTACACCATCGAGGCCGCCAGTATGGAACGCTTTGCCGCCCAATTCCTTCATGATCCGCGCATCTATGTCCCAAGGGTTTTCAGGGAAGCAACCACCGTTCGAGTCCTCACCATGGAGTACGTCGACGGCATCAAAGCGAGTTCCCTGGATACCCTCCGTCAAGGCAGTTATGATTTGAAAGAGATCGCCTCCAGGGGAGCGGAACTGGTGATGACCCAGATTTTCGTGCACGGGTTTTTCCATGCCGACCCCCACCCCGGCAATCTCACGGTTCTTCCCGGAAACGTTGTCTGCTTTTTGGATATGGGCATGATGGGACGGCTGGACCGGGACACCAGGGAAAAGATCGTCGATCTGGTCACTGGAGTGGTCCGGCGTGATGAATCTGCCCTGGCGGCGGCGCTGATCCGCCTCACCGCCTGGGACGACGAGCCGGACAGGCATGAGCTTGAGAGGGACGCGATGGAACTGGTTGAACGACATTTATACAGGCCTTTGAAGGAAATGCCTCTGGTGAAATTCGTCTATCAGATTTTTGAAGTCGCTTCCAAGCACCGGTTGCGCCTGCCCATGGACGTGCTTTTCCTCATCAAGGCCCTTGGCGCTATTGAAGGGGTCGGCCGCGATCTCGATCCGGAGTTCAACCTCATTGAGAATGCAGCGCCGTTCGTGGAAAAGGCATACGCCGAAAGGTTTCAGCCCCGGAGACTGGCGGAGGACATATTTGTCCAGGGGGGTGAGATGATCCATCTCCTTAAGGAGATTCCCGTCGAGTTGCGCCAGGTCCTGAGAATGACGAGGCAGGGTCGGCTCAGGGTGGATATTCAGAACGTCACACAAGAACAGATGATGAAGAATCTGGATCGGACCGGCACGAGATTGTCCTTCGCCATCGTGCTGGCAGCCTTGATCATTGGCTCCTCCCTCATGGTCCTCTCGGACATCCCGCCAAAGTGGTACGATATCCCCCTCATCGGACTGGCCGGATATCTTCTGGCCGGGGTCATGGGCTTCTGGCTGCTCATATCGGCATTGCGAAAAGGGAAACTCTAGAGGATTGATGGTTGCGGGTTGAAAGTTGTAATGAAACTGCGCGCTCTCATAGTTCCCGCTTGTAGAATCCCCTCTGCAGCTTTCCGGCAGCTCTGAACGAGCCCTGTTCAGGGCACAAGGATAGGTAACCCCTCCCGTCCTCCCCTTAACTTAAGGGGAGGTGATTGAAGATTCTATTTGGCAATAGCGGAGAGCGACTCCCCCTCTTAGATTAAGAGGGGGTCGGGGGGAGTTAAGAAGGTGAGGAGCACAAAGTGGGAAAATAAAAAATGGGTCGATACAATTCCTCCCCCTTTGTAAAGGGGGATCGAGGGGGATTTGGCGTACCATTCCCGTAACCACGACTCAACCAGCCACCCTCAACCCGCCACCTGCAACTCACAACCCGAAACACCGGTTGTCAGCAGCCGATACCCCGCTATAATAGCACACATGAAAAAGAAGAGCTCCAATACTCAAAACATCCGCATAGCAGGCGCAAGGCAGAACAATCTTAAAAACCTCGATCTGGAAATCCCCTTGCACACCATTACGGTGATAACGGGACCGAGCGGGTCAGGCAAATCCTCCCTCGCATTCGACACCCTTTACGCAGAGGGGCAACGACGATACGTAGAGACCTTTTCCCCTTATGCCAGGCAGTTCATGGATCGCATGGACCGGCCGCAGGTGGAGAGGATCGAAAATATCCCGCCAGCCATTGCCATTGACCGCAAAGACCCTGTCCGAACCTCCCGATCCTCGGTGGGCACCATGACCGAGATCACGGATTACGTGAAGCTGCTCTTTGCACGGGCAGGCGTGCTTCACTGCAGGCAGTGCGGAAATCCGGTCGTACCCCAGACCCCCGAGACCATCTGGACGGCCATGGAGGAGATCCCTCAAGGCGCGGAAATCGTGATCACCTTCCCGTCGAAAACGGAGGAGACCACTCCGGCGGACATGAAGAAAGAACTTGGCAGGATGGGGTTTTCCCGCATCTTCCGGGAGGGGGGGATCATCTCCCTGGATGAATGGGAAGGCGAGCCTGCCGGAAAAGAGATCCATGTCATATCGGACAGGCTCCTCTTCAGAAATTCCGATCGTAAAAGAATCGTGGATTCCCTCGAACAGGCTCTTCGTTTCGGGGGAGGCCGGGTGGACCTGTGGATAAGCGCCAAAGGCCATATGACCTTCAGCAGCAGGTTGGAGTGCGCCGCCTGCGGGATTTCCTACAGACCTCCGCTTTCCGGTCTTTTCTCGTTCAACAGCCCCATAGGCGCATGCGACACCTGCCGGGGCTTCGGCAGAATGCTCGAGATAGACCCGGATCTCATCATCCCGAACCCCTCTCTCTCCCTGAACGAGGGCGCCATCCGGCCATGGGGAGGGCGAAGCCAGGATCGGATGGAATACCAGGACCTGAAGGATTTCTGCAGGAAGAAAAGGATCTCCATGGACCTCCCCTTCGGCGAACTCCCGGATGAGCAGAAACGGTCCATTCTGGAGGGGGACCCGGGGTACTACGGCATCCGGGGATTCTTCAAGTGGCTCGAGACCAAGACATACAAGATGCACGTGCGGGTATATCTTTCCAGGTACCGCACCACCGCACCCTGCCCCGACTGCGGAGGTGCGCGGTTCAAGCCGGAATCCCTCCTTTATCAGCTCGGCGGAATCACTATCGCACAGATCTACGAGTTGTCCATTCGAGAGGCGGATCTCTTTTTCAGGAATCTGAGCCTGCCTGCGGGCGACAAGGCGGGCATGCTCGTCCTCGGGGAAATCCGGAACCGGCTGCGATATCTCATGGAGGTCGGGCTCGGTTATCTCACGCTCGACCGGCAGTCGCGAACCCTTTCAGGGGGCGAGGTGCAGAGGGTTGCCCTGACCTCTGCCCTCGGTTCCTCCCTGGTGAATTCCTTGTATGTTCTGGACGAGCCGAGCATAGGACTTCATCCGAGGGACAGCCACAGGTTGATCAGGATTTTGAAGGGTCTTCGGGACCTGAAGAATACGGTCGTCGTGGTGGAACACGATCCGGACATCATTTCCGAGAGCGACTTCATGCTCGACCTGGGGCCCGGCGCCGGCGAGGAGGGGGGCCGTGTGATGTATTTCGGCCCTACAAAAAGTGTCAGGGGCTCCGCTACGGGGGACTACCTGAAAGGAACCCGATCCATTCCCTTCCCTGCTACGCGGCGCAAATTTCACAAGGACCGGTTGCTGCTGGTAGAGGGCGCATCAGAGCACAATCTCAAAGACATCAATGTAGAGATTCCCCTCGGGCTCTTCGTTTGCCTCACCGGCGTTTCGGGGTCCGGCAAGTCCACACTGGCCGAGGAGATCGTCTATCGCGGGATCAAGCGCGCAAAGGGCGAATTTCAGGAGCGGCCCGGGCTGCATCGGGGAATGACAGGCGTCGAGGGGATCTCCGATGTGCTCCTGGTGGACCAGAGGCCCATCGGAAGAACCCCAAGAGGGAACCCGCTCACCTATGTGAAGGCCATGGATCCCATACGCAAGCTGCTTGCCGGCACGGACGGTGCTGCGCAAAGAGGTCTCGAATCCAAGCATTTCTCCTTCAATGTTCCCGGCGGACGTTGCGAGACATGCCAGGGGGCGGGGTATGAGAGGGTGGAAATGCAGTTCCTCTCGGACGTATTCATCACCTGTCCTGATTGCAGGGGGAAAAGGTTCAGGGACGAGGTGCTGGAGGTCCGGTTCAAAGGGAGGAGCATCCATGACATCCTCTCCATGACGGTCGATCAGGCCATGGAGTTTTTCGATGAGGAGCCGACCATCCGGGAAGGACTGAAACCCCTTGCCCGCGTGGGCCTCGGCTACATGCGGCTGGGCCAGCCCATCAACACCTTTTCGGGCGGAGAAGCCCAGAGGCTCAAACTCTCGCGCTACCTGAAGGAGGATCGTGCGGGCGCCAGGTTGTTTATCTTCGACGAGCCCACCACCGGTCTTCACTTTGCGGACATCGAAAGACTTCTCGCGGCGCTCCAGGAGCTCGTGGACCGTGGAAATACGGTTCTGGTCATCGAGCACAACATGGACGTGATCAAGAATGCGGATTGGGTGATCGACCTCGGACCCGAAGGGGGAGAGGAGGGAGGTCTCATTGTCGCAACCGGGACCCCTGAAGAGGTGAGCCGATCACCGGTTTCCCATACCGCGACATTTCTGAAGAGGGTTCTCCGCCGTTCCACTCCCCTCAAGGAACAGAAGTCCCCTCGTGCAGTCAGGGTTTCGACCAGGGGGAACGGCCCCCCTCTCATTCGCGTGGTCGGCGCCAGGGAGCACAATCTCAAGGATCTGAGCCTTTCAATTCCCCGGCAGCAACTGGTTGTCGTAACGGGCGTATCGGGCTCCGGCAAATCGACCCTGATCTTCGATATCCTTTTTGCCGAGGGGCAGCGCCGCTACCTGGAGAGTCTTGCCCCTTACGTAAGGCAATATGTAAGGATCCAGGAGCGGCCGGATGTGGATTCCGTGTCGGGCCTCTCGCCCACTGTGGCCATTCAGCAGCGGATCAGCCACTCGGGCCCCAGATCCACCGTAGCCACGCTTACTGAGATCTATCATTTCCTGAGACTCCTCTTCAGCAAGCTGGGAAGGCAGCATTGTCCGGGATGCGGCCGTGAGCTCAAGGCCATGAGTCCCGAAGAGATCAGTGCGGGGATTCGGAGCCGATCCATTTCGCGGTCAACAATGGTTCTCGTCCGGAAGGTGACGGGCAGAAAGGGGTTTCACAAGGATCTCCTCGCCGGCGCGATCAAAAAGGGATTCCGGGAGGCGCGCATCGACGGCAGGATCACCCCCTTGCAGGAGGGCATGGCCCTCAGCCGTTTCCGCGAACACACCATCGACCTGGTTGTCGGAAGATTGACCCGCAACAATCATGATCCCCTGCTCTCCCGGGCACTGGAGGAAGGGGACGGGACAATCATGCTTCTGGATCAAAGCGGTCGGGAAGAGGTTCTGAGCACAAAAGGCGCCTGTGCTGTATGCGGCATCAGCCCTCCCGACCTGGATCCGAGGCTTTTTTCCTTCAACAGCAAGCTCGGCGCATGCCCCGCTTGCGCAGGCCTGGGGAGGCTTGAGCACGAGCGGAACGGCAGACCGCTTCCCTGCCCGCAGTGCGAAGGAAGCAGGCTCAGCCGGGAGGCCCTGTCCGTAAAGGTGCATGGTTTCACCCTGTGGGATCTCGTGCGGCTGCCTGCAAGGGATCTGAGAAATGCTCTCTCGGGATTTGCCTTCCCCGGTCATGAGGGGCTGATCGCCGGACCCGTCATGTCGGAAATCATGGCCAGGCTGGATCTCCTGAACCGGTTGGGTCTCTCTTATCTTTCCCTTGGACGAAGCGGCGAAACCCTTTCAGGAGGCGAGGCCCAGCGTGTCAGGCTGGCCGCCCAACTCGGTTCCAACCTGACAGGCATCTCCTACATCCTGGATGAGCCGACCATAGGTCTGCATCCCAGGGACAATCATATGCTTCTCACTGCACTGCACGAGTTGAGAGACAGGGGCAACACGGTCCTGGTCGTGGAACATGACGAGGATACCATACGGGGAGCGGACACGATCATCGACCTCGGGCCGGGTGCGGGGCAGGATGGCGGACAGCTGGTGGCCATGGGCACGCTTGCGGACCTGAAGAAGATTCCGACCTCGATTACCGGAGCATTCTTCGACGGACATCCCCGCCGGATCACATCCCGTCTCCGGGATTGCAGGAAAGGACCGCGTGTCAGGGTTCTCGCCGCATCGGAACACAATCTGAAGAACATCGATGTGGCTTTCCCCCTCTCCACGCTCATCTGCGTGACCGGTGTTTCGGGGTCAGGCAAATCCACGCTCCTCAAGGAGACCGTTTTCAAAGGGATAAGGAGCCGCCTTGCCGGAAAGGGAGAACCCTCCAATGGATGCAGGGATATCGAAGGGTGGAAGCATCTGGATCGCACACTGGAGGTGGATCATAGTCCCATCGGAAACACCTCTCGCTCTGTGCCTGCCTCCTATGTCGGCTTTCTTTCGGAAATCCGAACGCTCCTTGCCCTGACCCCCGAGGCCAGGGGAAGGGGTTATGGGCCGGGACGGTTTTCCTTCAATGTCTCGGGCGGCCGGTGCGAAGCGTGCAAAGGCCATGGGTTCATCAAGGTCGTCATGAGTTTTCTTCCCGATGTGTATGTCCGATGCGAGGTATGCGAAGGGAAACGATTCAACCGCGAAACACTGGACATCACCTTCAAAGGCAAGAACATCTCCGAGATCCTGGACCTCACGTTCGAGGAGGCATCCCATTTCTTTGCAGCGGTGCCTGCTATCCGAAGGGCCGTGCAGGTGGTCTGCGATATCGGTCTCGGGTATATCCGCCTTGGGCAGTCCAGCCCTACGCTCTCAGGAGGCGAAGCGCAACGGATCAAGCTGGCTGAGGAACTTGCCAAGAAATCCGGGGGCCGGACACTCTACATTCTCGATGAGCCCACGACAGGACTCCACATCGCTGATGTGAGGAAGCTCACCGCCGCGCTGCAGAAACTGGTGGATCAGGGAAACACGGTGGCGCTCATCGAGCACAACCTGGAGGTGATCAAGGAGGCGGATTATATCATCGACCTGGGGCCCGAAGGAGGAGAGGAAGGCGGAAGCGTGGTGGCCACGGGATCGCCGGCAGAACTGGCGGCTGATCCGGGAAAATCCCATACGGCGGCCTTTCTCAAGAAGTACATCGAGGTTGTTTAATTTATCATTTAACATTTATCATTTTTCATTTAAAGATCATCAAACTTGACGAACCTGTGAATTGTGGACGACGGTTCAGCTATTCAAATGATTAATGATAAATAATCAATGACCAATGATAAATGACCAATGATAAATGGAGCTCTCATGAAAATCGGCCTACCCAGGGAGATCAAGCCGTTGGAGAAGCGCGTTTCGCTGCCTCCGCAGTGCGTGAAAATACTGTCCGATCACGGCCACGAAGTCTTCGTGGAAAAAGGCGCCGGCGCCGGCGCCGGATTTCAAGACGAATCCTACATGGAAGCCGGGGCGGAACTGCTGGACAAACCACAGGAGGTGTGGACCGCGGCGGACATGATCGTGAAGGTCAAAGAACCCATCCATCCGGAGTTCCAATGGATGAGGCCGGGGCAAGTCCTTTTCACTTACCTCCATCTGGCTGCGGATCAGCGATTGACGGAGCTCCTTCTGGAGAAACAGATCATTGGGATCGGTTACGAGACCGTTCAGCTCCGCGACGGGACCCTGCCGCTTCTTGCACCTATGAGCGAGGTGGCCGGCGCGCTTTCCGTTCAAATGGGCGCCTATTGCCTGGAGGCGAAGAACGGAGGCAAGGGCATCCTGCTCTCGGGAGTCCCGGGGGTGAAGCCTGCGAGGGTGACGATCATCGGCGGGGGAGTGGCAGGAATGGCCGCCGCCACGGTTGCGGCAGGCATGGGCGCACGCGTATCCATTCTGGATATCAATTACGCCAGGCTCGGGTATATCCGGGACGTGATGCGGGGCCGCGTGGTCACCATCCATTCAAATCCTGCCAATATCGAGGAGGAATGCCTGAACAGCGACCTGGTGATTTGCACGGTCCTGATTCCCGGGGCCAAGGCGCCCAGGCTCATCTCCCGCGATCTGGTCAGGCGCATGCAGAAGGGCTCTGCAATCGTAGATATCTCAATCGACCAGGGAGGATGTGCAGAGACCTCGAGACCCACCACGCACGAGAATCCTATCTACATCGATGAAGGTGTCGTTCATTATTGCGTTTCCAATATGCCCGGTGCAGTTCCACGGACATCGACCATAGCCTTGACGAACGCCACTTTCCACTATGTTCTTGCACTCGCGGACAAGGGATGGCGAAGGGCACTGTCGGAAGACCCTGCACTCCGCGCAGGCCTGAACGTACACCATGGAAAGATCACGTGCCGCGCTGTCGCCGAAACCTTCAACATGCCCTGCGAATTGCCCGATTTCTAGTGCGGTCTGTCAGAAGTCCATTAACAAATTGCCTTTGTCGATTTGTCCCGGTCACGGGGTAGTCGTCTCCGAAGATGGGGACCCACAGAATCCGCCCCTCATGTGCTCAACAGAATCAACACCTCATTAATGGGGGAAAATGCGTAATACGGTTGGCCAAAGGCCGTAATTGGAGCCTGGGAAGGGGATTTTCCTTGCGATCGAAATTGAGATGATTACTTTGCGACATGACCAAATCAGGTTTGCAGAATTCTTTGCAAGCCATTGACATAAGGAGGCAATAGCAATGAAAAAGATCCTCATCACGTTCTTGGCGATGGCTTTCATTGCCTTCGGCTTTACCCCTGGCGCGTTTGCGGCGGGTATGGATAAGTCAACGGGCATGGATAAGTCAATGAGTTCTGATGCCGCAGGCTTCAGTGCGGAAGCTAAAGATGTCACTGCCTGGATCGGCAAGGATGTTAAAAATTCACAGGGGGAAGACCTCGGGGAGATTAAAGACTTTGTTCGTGACGACAATGGAGAGATTTCCCTGGTAATCGTCTCCCACGGCGGTTTCATTGGAATGGGTGAAAAGGACGCAGCCGTTCCTTACACCGCTTTTTCTTTCAACGAAAGTGAAGATCATGCTGTTCTGGATGTGACCGAAGACCAGTTGGCCAATGCCCCTGAAATTGGAGCAGATGAAAACCTGACCGATCGTGCTTTCGCAGAAGAGGTGTACAGGCATTTCGGTGAGAGGCCCTACTGGACGGAAAAAGGCGGGGCCGCTGATCAGGACATGATGAAAGACGAAGGGAAGACCCATGAGTACTTTGGAACCGATGAAGGCATCGATGAAGGCTTTGATGCCGACCGGGACCTGGAACCCATGGAAGGCAGCGAAGGATCCGTTGACAACTTCTAACGACAACTTCTAACGACTTGAGATGCGAATAAAAGAGCGAGGGAACTTCCCTCGCTCTTTTCGTTTCATGAGACTTTGATTTTGTGCCGCTTCATCAGACGAGCATCATCCGCCAGTGCCCTTGGAAGGATGACCGTTATCCCGAAATCCCCTTTTGACAGCTTCAGATCATCGGAGCACTCTTCATACTTGTCTCGATCAGGAGTGAAGAGAGGGCAGGAAACTGCCACCTTTTTCTCGCGCAGGAAACGAAGGATGCTGGGAATATGACTCAGTCCTATTGTGAAAAGAGCCTTCTCTTTCTTCACATGCCCTGAAACGAAAGCCTCGTTGATTATGTGGGGGATCTTCTGAAGCATTGCCCCCACTCTTTTGTCCTGATGATAGTCCAATTCCGATCGGATTATAAAATGTTGCTGAAGGTTCGTACAGTCGGCGAGTTGTCGGATCCCTCTGTTCACCGTCTGGTAAAGCTCCTTTTCCTCGACCTGTCTCAATTCCATATCGAAGTTCTCGCTCAAGAGCATCTCCGCATTGATCGACCTGTTACGAACCGATAGGAGCTGTTCGAGGAGCTTCATATCCTCTTCTGCAACGCAGGTTTCACCATTTGTCTCTTTGGGCTCCCCACCGCCGTACATCTTGGGTTTGACGGCAAAAAAACCTTCGGGCAGAAGCAGTCCAAGACCTTTGTTTCGTGCCAGCCATGCGCCGATCCTGTAAATTTCCGCTTCGACCCGAGGCGTATAGCGACTCTTTGCGCCGGTCAGGGTGTCCTCGTGGCTGATTCCTACGATGTAGAGTTGTCTCGGGCTATCCTCATTCGTACGATAAAGGATCTCACCAAAATCGACCGGCAGAGACCCTTCCTCGTCGGTCATCGGCCGCGGAGATGTTCCTGTGGAAGTAAGGAGAACGAGTAAACCGGCAAGGGGGAGCAGAGAATACATGGAGCGTCGGGGCGGGTTTGTATGAGCTCTCTTGAAATAGGAAAGCAGTAAGCGGTAGAACTTCAAAATTCCTCCCTTGACCCGGCATGGCCGGACGGATTTGGCAGGTTGCTGAAAAACGCCCATCTGCTGCGTTGCCCTAGTCCCGCGTCGTTGCGGTGTACAGGAAGTACGCCTCACTCCTCGTGACGTCAGGCGCCTTGCATCTGGACATTTTTGAGCAACCTGCCAAGAAAGCCTTTTTCAAACCTGCTGGGGCCTATTCAGTATGAAAAACTCGACCGGCCATGTCAAGGTGCTAAGCGGAAAAGGGGGGAATTGTGGATGTGCTACTCTTTCATCGTCGCTTTTTGAATCATCACCGGCTCCACGGGAACATCTCCAAACTGTCCCTTTGTGCCCGTCTGCACCTTCGCAATGGAGTCCACTACGTCCATTCCTTCCGTGACTTTGCCGAAAACGGCATACCCCCACCCTTGGGGGTTCTTCCCCTTGTAATTGAGAAATTCATTGTTCACCAGGTTGATGAAAAATTGGGCGGTGGCGCTGTGCGGATCGTTGGTTCTTGCCATTGCAATGGTGGACCGCTCGTTTTTCAGCCCATTGTCTGCTTCGTTCTGTACGGGGGCTTTCGTGGGTTTGCCGTCCATGGCCGGCGTGAGGCCCCCTCCCTGGATCATGAAACCCTTGATCACGCGGTGGAAGATCGTCCCGTCGTAGAATCCGCTCTTAACATAGGAGATGAAATTCTCAACCGTCAGAGGCGCCTTGTCCGGGAAGAGTTCGAGAACAATCTTCCCTTTGGACGTCTCGAGGGTTACCTGCGGCCTCTTGGGAGCGGGCTCCGCCGCGGAAGCAAAAAAAACCGGAAGGAATGCTGCCATACTGATCATAAGATATCTCCTGATCATAGATTTTCTCCTGCGTCCTTGAAACCGTTTGTCTGTACTTTTTCATGAACTCCTTCTCCACATCCGCATCTGGCCTGCAACCCTCCTGCGAATGAGGTATCCGCATGATCATGGATTGCTTAAATGAAAGCCGCATGTCTGTGGGATGGATGATGTGACGCATCATAACACAGGGGGGAAGAACTTCCTAGTTTCGGCTTCTGTATATTCCAGACTTTCATGCCCCTGGTCCGGCGCGTCTGCCTGAGGGAGATAGAGCAGACCGCGCCGAAATCGGAAGATGTGGGATCTCGCTGAGGGGTAACAGCCAAGCGGTCGAAAAGCCTAAATCAAATACGTCTCCTGCGACCCGATATCAAAGAGACGAGAAAAAGAATGATGAAAACGACGAACAGGACCTTGGCGATCCAGGCGGCAGTTCCCGCAACGCCGCCGAAGCCCAGGACCCCGGCAATAAGAGCCACAATCAGAAAAGTAATAGCCCAACCTAACATCGTCATCCCTCCTGTCATTTAGCAGTTTTTTACTTATTAAACACGTCGCCTGTAGAAAAGAAATGGGCTTATCCGGGTATTCGGAACCTTTCTTGACAGTAACCTGAGACGCTCTACTCCTCATCGGGTCCGTTTATCCCGGGTCTCAGATCCAGTTTTGCATTTGTTGCTTTTGCACATTGCTCCTGGTATTCTTTTCAGCATGATTGATCACTGCAGCTCCCACTGCGGTCGGACCCGGTTGTTCATGAGCAATCTCGCGCCGGTGCTTCGGTCAAAAGGGAAGACTTCAGATCGCCACTCCTTGTGAATCAGCGTAGAACAGAACTCCATAGAACCGTGGATGCGTCAAGCTGCGTGTGAACCATTCTTTCGCCCCGACGCGGCCCCGGCATGCCGGAAAGGACCGAGCGGGTCAAACATTCCGGTGGCTCGGGAAGTTGAAATGTTTGTAACACTTCAGCAACCAACCCCGGCGCCCCGGCGCCAGGCTTATAGATGAAAGAAACTCTGTAGGTGTCAGGTGTCGGGTGTCAGCACAGTAGTTCATCAGTTTTCTGACACCTGAACACTGAAACCTGAAATGAAGTTTCTAAACTCTGTAGGTGTCGGGTGTCAGGTGTCAGCACAGTAGTTCATCAGTTTTCTGACACCTGAACACTGAAACCTGAAACTTAGGAGCTCTTTGTAAATGGCGCAGGGTTTGGGCATGGGGGTCTTTTTTCAAAAGCGAAAAACTCGGTGGACGATGCCTGGCGGAAGCAATAATGCCCAAACCTCACTCAACCGGATGTTTCATAGAGCTAATGTGTTACAAATATTTGAGGATGGAAGAAGTGAAGTCTAGGGCATCAGGTAGTATCCAGAGGAATCTCTTCGTCCCCCTGGTAATCTTGCTCGTTCCGATACTCTTGATCCAGGGTTACTTTTACTATGACCTCTTCCGGACAAGACGCGCAACCGAGCTTCAGGCAAACCTCGAATTGGCACGAGCGGTTGGAGTTGCTTTCAATAGCTTTGTTCAGGATCTCCTCCATCAGCAGATTTCAATCGCAATAACGGCCACAGCCTCGCCACCCCTCTCTACACAGGATCTGACGAAAGTCCTTTCCCGGAGCGCAGGGTATTACACCTGCGTTCGCAGCTTTTCGTGGGTCGATCCCAAGGGCCGGGTACTCGCATCCAGCAGTCCTGAGCTCATCGGCATGGAGCTTTCGAAAAAGGATTATATTCTGGAAATCGAGTCAGGCCGTGAATGGGCTCTCAGCAATCTGTTTCTCTCGGATGCGACCGGGGAGCCGATATTCTCGATCAGCCACTGCGTTCGCAACGCACAGGGGTCTATTCTGGGAATGGTCGTTGCGACTGTTCGCGCGGGCGGACTGCAGGAAGTCCTCTCCATTGAGCGCGCGAAGAATGCAGGAGTAAGTCTTGTTGACCGCAATGGCATGGTAGTGGCCACCTATCCTGCCAAGGAGTTTACCTGGGAGCAGCGAAATTGGCTGGAGCGCTACCCGCGGAAGGTTGAAGAGGCAATCACCGGGACAGAGCTTGCCACGACCGTTACACTGGGAACCGGCAAGAAAAGGTTGGTCGGGGTTGCTCCGATTCCCTCTCTAGGCTGGATCGCCGCCGCAAGCCGCGCTGAAGAAGATGCAATGGGCGCCATCACTGCAAATCTGGTGACTCACGGCACCCTGTTTCTGGCAGTCACTCTGGCCGCCTTCGGAACTGCGCTGGCGCTTTACCGCACGATTTCCGCCTCCATAAGCATCCTCCGAAAACAGACCCTGGCACTCGGACGCGGCAAAATAGGGAATCTGGCTATTGCCTCCGGTCCATCCGAGATCAAAGATCTTGCCGAAGCCTTCAACAAGATGGCCGAGAAGGTGCGAATCCGGGAATTAGCTCTCCGAAACAGTGAGGAGCGCTTCCGGTGCTTCATGGACAACAGTCCCTGCATTGCCTGGATCAAGGATGCAGACGGCCGCTATATGTACCTCAACAAAACCTTCGAGGACCGTTTCGGAGTGCGACTGGAAGAGTGGCAGGGAAAAACAGACTTCGAAGTGTGGCCGGCCGGCATTGCCGAGCAGTACTGGAAGAACGATAAGGCCGTTCTCGACAGCGGCCGCCCTGTTGAAGTCATGGAGGATGCCGTTAACCCCGATGGGGGACTCGGCACCTGGTGGAATTTCAAGTTCCCTTTTCAGGATGCCTCGGAAAGAAAGTACGTGGGGGGGATTGGACTGGACCTCACGGAACGAAGGCGGGCGGAGGCAGCGGTACGCGAAAGTGAGGAGCGGCTGCGCAATGTGTTGGAAAATATGCCCGTAATGATGGACGCTCTCGATGAGGAAGCCAACATCATCGTGTGGAACCGGGAGTGCGAGCGGGTGACCGGCTATAGTTCCAAAGAGATAGTGGGGAATCCGCGATCACTGGAAATGTTGTACCCTGATGCCGAATATCGAGAGCGGATGATGGCCGAATTGATTGACCTGGGATTCGACTTTCGCGAAAGGAGATACACGCTCACCTGCAAGGACGGCAGGAAAAAGACGATAAGCTGGTCCAACATATCGGCCAGGGCGCCTATACCCGGTTGGCACACCTGGGGTGTCGGAGTCGATATCACCGACCTGCTGCTGGCGGAGGAGGCGCTGCGGGAAAGCGAAACAAAATTTCGCCTGATCGCGGAGAACACGGCGGACATGATATCGCAGCATGATCCTGACGGCCGCATTCTCTATGCGTCTCCGTCAGCGGTACGCATTTTGGGATATGAGTTGGAGGAACTGATCGGGTCCACTCCCGAGATCGCAACCCCGAAGGATGAGCTGTCAATCGCCCGGAGGGCCATTCGCCAGGCAGTGGACAAGGGTGCCGACCGCTTCCGCATTCAGCACCGGATGAGACGCAAGGACGGCTCGATCATCTGGGTAGAAACGAATGGAAGCCTCCTTTACGACCAGGACTGCAAGCTGAGGCAGTTCCAGTGCCTGGTACGCGACATGACCGAGCGAATACGCATGGAGGAATCCCTTCGCGAGTCCGAAGAGCGCTTCCGGATTCTTGCCGAAAAGTCGCTCGTCGGCGTGTATTTGATTCAGGATGACCTCTTCCGATACGTGAATCCGGCATTTGCCCAGGTGCACGGTTACAAGTGCGAAGAAATGATCGATAGAGTCAGACCGGGGGAAAGCATCATCCCTGAAGACAGGGAAGCGGTCATGGACGCCATCAGCCGCCGGATATCCGGGGAGGTGAACGCCGATCAAAGGGAATTCCGCATAAAGCGAAAAGACGGGGCAATACGCGAGGTCGAGATATACGGCACAAGGGTGGTGCACAAAGATCATCCTGCTATCCTGGGAACGCTTATAGATATTACCGAAAGGAAGCGGATGGAAAATGAGCTCCGCCTTGCGAGGGATGAGCTCGAGAACAGGGTCCGGGAGCGCACCGAGGAGCTGGCGCTGAGAAACAAAGAACTGGAGAACTTCACCTTTGTGGCAGCGCATGATCTCCAGGAACCTCTGAGAAAGATCCAGACATTCGGCGATCTGGTTCTAAACTATGCCGGATCGATGAACGGGCAGGCGCTTGACTACGTTGGACGCATGCGTGAGACTGCTTTAAGGATGCAGGAGGTCCTGCGGTCCCTCCTGACATATTCGCGATTGACCTCCAAGGCCGAGCCCTTTGAGCGAGTCAATTTGACCAAAGTGGCGATGGAGGCGGTTACGGACCTGGAACTCCAGATTCAGGAAGCGAATGCGGCTGTGGAGATTGAAAAGCTGCCTGAAATTGAGGCCGATGCCGGACAGATGAGGCAGCTCTTCCAGAATCTCCTCGGCAACGGACTGAAGTTTCGCCGGGAGGGGGAACCGCCCAGGGTGAGAGTCTACGCGAAGTGCGAGCAGAATGACCTGGGCGGGGAATGCAAAATCTATTTCGAGGATAATGGGATCGGTTTTGAGGAAAAATATCTGGACAAAATCTTTCAGCCGTTTCAGCGCCTCCATGGCCGAAAGGAATATCCGGGCACCGGCATCGGCCTGGCGGTCTGCAGTAAGATCGTGGACCGCCACCATGGAACGATTACCGCCAGCAGCGCCATTGGAAAAGGGTCTACCTTCATCGTGACCCTGCCGGCGAGGCAAGCCGGATTTGACCGGGAAATGCGTTTCCTTGCGGAATGAAATACCGCCCGCACGATATAGGCCGCCTCGTTCATGTGAAGTACAATGGATAAGAAAACATGAAGAGGGGGTAAATAGAATGAAGCGCAAATCCGTGTCCGCATTAATAGTCACATTAGCCTTGGTGTTTGGTTTCACTCTTTTTGCTTCTGCTCAGCAGAAGCCTGCTCAAACCAAGTCACCTGACGAAAAATTTGCTTCCGATGCCGCATCCGGGAGTCTCTTTGAGATGGAGGCCGGAAAACTTGCAGTGCAGAAGGCTTCGAGCCAGCATGTCAAGGAGTTTGGGCAGACAATGATCGATGATCACGGCAAAGCGAGCCAGGAACTGAAAACGCTTGCAGCATCCAAAAACATCAAATTGCCGGAGGAAATGAGCCGGAAACATCGTGAGGATCTCGAAAAGCTCTCGCAGTATTCGGGCGCCGAGTTCGACAAGAACTACATGGAAATGATGGTCAAAGACCATAAAAAGGACGTTTCGGAATTCCGAAAACAGGCAAACGAGGGGAAGGATCCGGACTTAAGAGCCTGGGCGGCCAAGAAGGTGCCGGCCCTTGAGGAGCACTTGACTATGGCCCAGGATATGAACAGCGACATCAAGGCAGGCTCTGGGGGGAAGAAGTAATTTCAGGGTCAGGAGAGCGGTCCCAGCTGCGCTATGATGTTTTGGAGGACTTCGGCCGATTTTTGCAGTTTGGCCATCTCCTGCGCCGGCATCTCGCCGGCAAGGATCCGCTCAATCCCCTGGCCTCCAATCAGGCACGGAACGCTGAGGCAGACGTCGTGTATTCCGTACTCCCCTTGCAGCAGGGTGGAGACGGTCAGAACACTGTTTTCATTGCGCAGGATGGCGCCAACGATGCGCACGAGCGCCAGTCCTACGGCATAGAATGTGGAACCCTTATAGCTGATGATGTGGTATGCCGATTCCCGGACCTCCCGCTCGATTCGCTCGCGCGTGTTCGCCCAATTTCCACATTCTTTACATACGGAGCAGTATCGATCGATTGGGTTCCCGGCCAGATGAGTCATAGACCAAGCGGCGAACTGGTTGTCCCCATGCTCGCCGAGGATGTACCCGTGAACGTTGCGGGGATCGATCTTGCAGTGGCGGCCGAGCATATAACGAAACCGCGCAGTGTCGAGGACTGTTCCGGAACCGATCACCATTCCTTTGCTCAATCCTGACTGCTTCAATGCAACGTAGGTGAGGACATCAACAGGATTGGTCACAATTACGATGACCGCCTGGGATTTCGACCTGACGATTTCTTCCACTATCTGGCGGATGATGATCGCGTTCCGCTGTACAAGGCTCAATCTTGACTCCCGGGGCTTCTGCCTGGCGCCGGCCGTGATGACGATCACATCGGCATCGCTATAGTCTGCGTCTTCAGCCACATGGATATGAACCGCCGGCATGAACGGAAGCCCGTGTGCCAGATCCAAAACCTGCCCCTCGGCCTGTTCGCGGCGCAAATCCATGAGCGCAATGTCATCGGCAATACCCGACTGAGCCAGTGCATAGGCAAAAGTGGCGCCCACATCTCCGGCGCCTACAATTACCACCTTACGCGACTCCCACGCCTTTGACCCCATTTGCACCATCCTCCTATGACCCTTCCCCTCTGCAGGAAGCAAGCTGCTGCTTACGATTCTTACTCTGATCGGATGCGGAGATCAATCCCGGCAGAATGGTATTCGGATCTTTATGGATAGTAATCCTGGGACTGCAGGCTGCTATCGGACATCTCTCAGAATCTTGAGAGATCTATTTCCAGGCCATCGTAGGCTATGCTGATCGCAAGCGGCCGCTCTTCCGCGTAGATGCTTCTGTAGGCATTGGTTTTTTCCCTGATGTCCTCCAGACGCTGATCATCGAAATTCGGCTCTGTATGGAAAAGCACGAGATGCCTGGCGCCGGCAAGCACCGCCAGTTCAACGCCCATGATGTTGGAGGAATGGCCCCAGGTTCGCTTGATGAGCTCGGCTTCTGCGAGAGAATACTGCGCATCAAAAATCAACAGGTCGGCATCTCTGAAGAAATCAACAAAAGGAGAACCTTCCGGATTGGATTGGTGTTCCGAGTCTGTTGAATACACAATCTTCCTGCCGGAGCGGCTGAAACTATACCCATAGGACTTGCCGGGATGGTCCTGTTCCATGATCCTGATATGGAATCCGGAGATGTCGTACTCTTTGTCGGCTGAGAGTGAGATGAACTGGATGGAGGCTCCCAGCTCTGCAAGCGTGACCGGGAAAAAGGGGCTCTCCTGTTGCCGCTTGAACGCCTCGGCCATATTGGGATGGCAGCCATAGATATAAATCCGGTTGCCGGGAACATAGGCTGGACTGAAAAAAGGAAAGCCCTGTATGTGGTCCCAGTGAAGGTGCGAGAGGAAGATGTGAAAGGTGGAGGACCTTCCTTCGCCGCTCTTCGTCAGATGGTTTCCGAAATCCCTCAGGCCCGTCCCGGCATCGCAGAGAATATGCTCATCGGAGCCGTCGATTTGCACGCATGAGGTATTGCCCCCGCAACTTCCTCTCAGTACAAAGGGAAGCACCGAATCGATGAAATGCTCTCTGGCCTCGGCATCGGCAAGATCGTGATTCTGAGCGGCCTCCAGCACCCTGGAAATCTTCCATCGGACCTCACTGGCTGTCATTGGCCGCGGCAAGGACCCGCGTGTACCCCAGAATCGCACCTTCATGCTCATACCCCGGCGAGGATAAAATCGGCGTTCCCTTATACCCCATCAGTCCATTTGGATTCAACTCATTAAAGGCAGAATTCCGGGATGGCTTATCCTCAGGGAGATACACCGATCAAATCCTCCAGCCAAGAGGGGGGGAATGAAATGATCCCACCCCCACCTAAAGGGGGGAATTATCATGATCCTCGACAGCGGGGAGCGACCCGCGGGCCGTAGCCGATCACGTACAGGCCATAGTTTCAATCCACGCTCCCGCGCGGGGAGCGACATCCTGGCAACGGGAACGATCCAAGTCCTTAAGGAGTTTCAATCCACGCTCCCGCGCGGGGAGCGACTAGGTCTCGCCTGGACGGTCCTCGACCAGCATCGTTTCAATCCACGCTCCCGCGCGGGGAGCGACCAAACAGGACCACAAACGGGCCACAAACGGTACCAGTTTCAATCCACGCTCCCGCGCGGGGAGCGACTTGTTCAACGATCTTTTCTTTGGTGAATTTACAATAGTTTCAATCCACGCTCCCGCGCGGGGAGCGACCAATGGTCACAAGGATTTCAATATCCCCCTTTTTGTTTCAATCCACGCTCCCGCGCGGGGAGCGACAGTCTTACCTGGAAGAGTGGCCCGAATGTCCGTGTTTCAATCCACGCTCCCGCGCGGGGAGCGACTTTCACAACATGCGCCATGGGTTTGATTATCTCGGTTTCAATCCACGCTCCCGCGCGGGGAGCGACTTCTGTGACGAAGAGGACGGCCCTTTGTCGAGTGTTTCAATCCACGCTCCCGCGCGGGGAGCGACACAGACTTGCAGTCACCCGGACAACCATCGAAACGTTTCAATCCACGCTCCCGCGCGGGGAGCGACAGGAAGGCAAATGAACAAGCTCGCAGTCGTAACCGGTTTCAATCCACGCTCCCGCGCGGGGAGCGACCTCGGCAACACGAACAAGGACAGCCAATTTCTTGTTTCAATCACGCTCCCGCGCGGGGAGCGACCTGGCACCGATGTCAGCCTGACGAGCGATTTTGTTTCAATCCACGCTCCCGCGCGGGGAGCGACCTCCCGTGTCTCATAACAGATCCCTGTCTGATTGTTTCAATCCACGCTCCCGCGCGGGGAGCGACCCAAAGGCATGGATACGCTCTACCGACTTGGGAGTTTCAATCCACGCTCCCGCGCGGGGAGCGACCATGCCTTTGGCGCGTTCGTGGAGCTGCTTTCTGTTTCAATCCACGCTCCCGCGCGGGGAGCGACCTGCGCGAACTCCGGCATTGTCTACGCTGGATAGTTTCAATCCACGCTCCCGCGCGGGGAGCGACGGGGAGTTCGAGAGTACAGCAAAAGGGCACCTTCTGTTTCAATCCACGCTCCCGCGCGGGGAGCGACTTTTTTGTGTCGGGAGTGAGGTAAGTATGCAGGGTTTCAATCCACGCTCCCGCGCGGGGAGCGACCGGCAATTCTTCTGCCTTCAGCGCGTTGACGATGTTTCAATCCACGCTCCCGCGCGGGGAGCGACCAATGGCAACGGGCGCAACATCGGCCAGATGGGAGTTTCAATCCACGCTCCCGCGCGGGGAGCGACCAAGGCGTTCATGCAGGAGCTTTGGGGATATGAGTTTCAATCCACGCTCCCGCGCGGGGAGCGACTGTTGCAGTCCATGTGACTGCAATACAAATGATTATTTGGCAGTGTGCGCGAACTGCCCGCTTTTCACTCGTACCGTATTCGATTATCAAAGAACGCTGGTGCTAATTGCGCAATCTGCCTATGGAATCCGTGTCCGCGAACCTACCCTCACGAAATTGAGACATAGTCACTTCAATTAACAAAGGAAATCCTTTGCCTCATCAATGAGAGCTTGGGGTTCGCAACGAGTCTCAAACCACAAGCGCTTCCTCGGGATCTATCCCCTTTTTTGCCCCTACATGCTCAATGCGCTTCCTCCAATTGGCCCCGAGAAAATAGAACCTCAGGCTGTCAACCTCGGGATTTATTTCTTTGATCAGCTTGTCACGGAAGCGGACCCATTGGGCAGGGTCCACCATGCACTCGAACACGGAGAATTGCACCCTTTGGCCATAGTCTTTGCACACTTTCGCGACTCGCCGGAGGCGGCTCTTCCCTTCCTCATCCATCAGCGAAACGTCATAGCTCACGACCACCAGCATGATCTCAAATCCTATTTCCAGATAAAGGGTGGATACCCGTCCAGATCGCCTCTCACATATCGAGCCATCAGCAGCGCCTGAACATGGAACAATAGTCCAATCGTCACTTTTTCTTCTATGAACGGGTGCATGATCTCATCCTGTTTTCGCTTCTGATAAGCCACGAGAACAGCCTTACGCGTATCGTCATCCATCAGGACAGCCCCCGTCTCCAGTTTTCTGAACCCTTTGTTCTGAACCTGGTTCAGGTTTATCAAAGAGAGTGCCAGCCTGTCGGCAATGAAAGGCCGGAATTCTTCCATCAGGTCCAAGGCGAGCCCCGGGCGGCCGGGCCGGTCCCTGTGAAGAAAGCCCACAGCAGGATCGAGACCAACCGCTTCAAGAGCAGAACGGACGTCATGCATCACAAGAGTGTACAGAAAGGATAACAGGCAATTCACTTTGTCCAGCGGAGGGCGTCGATTTCGCTCATGGAAAGCAAAATCCTCCTTCTGTCCCACAATGAGATGGTCAAAAACAGAGAAGTACGAATGCGCCGCATCCCCTTCAATTCCCCTAAGGACGTCCAGGCTTGGCCCCGATTGAATTGACTGAAGGCTGTTCTTCAGATTGTCCGACGCTCCTTTGATTGCTCTACCATTCACCCTTTCCGGGTGATCTCTCAATGTGCGTTGAAGGACTGCGCGGCAATTGGCAAGTTTCCCTGTAAGAACATATCTTGCCATTCTCGCCGAAGACTCCGGGTCATCTGCAAGACGGTACTGCTGCCTCCGGAGAAGGACATTGCCCGATACCGGCCCCTGTACCCTTGCCAGGAATCGGCCATGTTCCGAAAGAAAACTGATGGCCACGTTATTTTCCGCGCAGAATCCCAGCAGAAAGGGACTGCACAAGACATTGCCGAAGCATACAATCCCCCCGATGGTGTGAACAGGCAACCTCAGGCGCACTTCGTTTTCAGCCTTTACGACGACCGTTTCCCCTTCTTTGAAGAGATAGGCCCCCTGTGTGGTCACGAAAAGAGTATTCAGATGCTTCTTCACTCGGTGATCGCTCCTGAGAGATAGCGCTCAATTGAGCGTCTCTTTTGAACTGTTTTAGGAAGACAGAGAGAGAACAGGGAACACTGCCCGCACTTCTTTTGGAAAACAGGTTTTGGTGTGATCCCTTCTCTTAGAAGACCGTGCACTCCTTCTGCGACTCGCTTTGTTTCGCTTCTGATGGCATCGTCGAAGACGACATCGTGCCTGCGGCGAATCTTGCCATAGAACATGGCGCCGGAAGGCACGCTGACTTCCAGCATTTCCTCAAGGCACATCGCCTGCGCACAAAGCTGCACCTCGTCCGAGCGGTCGGGCTTCGGTTTGCCCCGCTTGTACTCCACTGGAAACGGCCTCCACCCTCCCTCCGGCAAAGGATGGAACTCCACCACATCGGCAACTCCTACCAGCCCGAGGCGAAGGCTCCGCAGCGGAAGGCCCCGCTCGATGCGGACCCCTGCCCTGCTTTCGCTGTCCTGCTCATGCACCCGCTCGTGGAGAAGCCTGCCTTCTGCTGTCAGCCGGTTCTCTGTCCACACCTGCTCGATATGGATCAATGCACATTGCCGCTCGCAGAACACATAGTGCTGAAGGGCTGAAATGGGGACCAAGTCGTCTTCGGTGTAGTTCATGGTCTCCTGCTCTTTTAAAACTCTTGCAGACGAAAGTCTCTTTCGTAGCGCCCTATTTGCCTCGGCGCAAAGGATGGTCCGGTGGCAGCAACCCCCGAAGCTCCTCCTCGAATTCCTTCGCCTCTTTTCTTGATTGGTAACCCGCTCGAGTTTTTTCGTTCAGGTGCCGCTGGCCCTTTATGTCTGAATTCTGCAGATGCTCCGCCCAGCCACGCAATTGGCGAGAACACATCTCCGCAAGGGATTTCAAATCTGAAATTTGAGATTTGAGATCCTTAAACCTTGGTCGTCGTTCAAGAAGACAGAGCATGGATCGGACTTCCCCGGCAGAGCCGCGCGCAATATAGATAAACGCCAGAAGCTCGTTTGTAGTTCCCCTTTCGAATCCTTCGGCGATATTGTTGGAAACAGAAAGCGCAGCTCTCTCCAACTGATCTCGGAGACTCCGACTGCCGGACCAGGACTTGCTTTCCGTCATGTCATAGGTATTTTCAGCCAGACGAATTGCCTCTTGCCAAACAGGAAGTTCTTCAAACCGGGAGTAAGTCATAGCAGGCACCTCGCTGAATGTGTGGCATGATCAGATTTTAACTCTTTAACTTCTTCCGCTCCTTCTCCGGCGCCTCCAGGTAGTTCTCCGGGGTAACAACCTTTTTGCGGGTCTTCCGTTCCAGGTCTTCCCTTGCGTTTCCGGCAACCTCTCCACCCTTGCGGGCGGCATGCTTGCTTTGTTCAAACCCTTTGGCATCGTCCGCTCGCGTTATTTCAGTCGTAGCGGCCTCGCCCAGCATGGAAAAGATCAGTTCCAGGTCGTTCATGTGGTCCCGGAGATTCTCCCGTTTCAACCCCTTCAGATCCTTGTACTCCGAGGGCGTGAGACCGAAGGCGGCCTTGGAGATCTGCGCGGTGAGAATGGAGTATTCCCGCTCCTCCTTCACATCCCGGTTCCTCCATTCCTCCGTCAACTCGGCGCGAATGGCGATCCCGCGCATACGCTTCTCGATACAGTCGTCGGAATAGCCTTTTGCTTTATACAGCTCCCGAGTCCTCTGGGTGCCCAGCTCCGGGTCCTCGATCTCCTTCACGCGCTCATAACCGACCTTCGCCAGCCACCGCTTGAACGGCTCTGCCTTGGGGGATGGAATGGACTGGACGATGCGGAATGCATTCTCAGTGTTGACCACCTCAGTCAGGTATTTCTTGCCGTCAGCCGACGCCAGTTTGAGTTGTCGACAAAGTGTCGACAACTCAATTCCGCTCGACTCCTTTTCCCTTTGCTTCATCCGGTACCAGTAATCGCGGGGTTTTTCGCTGTCAGTCAGTACTGCGACAATGTCCACGATTGAAAAGTACCACTCGTCTTCAAACAAAATCTTCCTGATTTCCTTGCCCCTGAAAACAGCTATCTTCGTGTCCATCATCCCTCCTGCCAATCAAGAACAAATTTTGCTTTGCTGCCCGCTGCAAAGACTTCGCGTCACTCTATCCCCCATGAACCGACCGGGGAGACTGAAGAATCACCATCTGGATCTACTTGGAACAGCGCATCATCGCCTTCCCCACCCTGGAGTTTGTTGACCTCAGAAAGGTTCGACATCTACATCCTTTAGGGTCGAGGTGATCGCTTGCCCGTCCAATTGTATTTCATAATCGGAGAATTCCCGGGCAGGGCCACTGGTGGTGCGCTTCCAGGTCACACGCTCGAAGAGATGGTTGGCCAGCCTCTGGCCAAGAGCTGTGTCATGCTCAAAAACGACAAGGCGCCGTGTGCTCATACGCCCGGCGAGCGAGCCATGGCCGTGGAGCTGCCCGCATCAGAACCCGTCAATTTCCTCCGGTTTGAGACCGGGCAATTCCACTAGGGAATAGGAGCCCTCCGGTTTGACCGTGAGGCTGCGATGCACCTTGGCCGAGGAATATTGACCGGCCTTGCAGTTGTGCTTCCACCAGATGACCTTGAGCACGGCCATGCTGCCTTCGGGCCGGGCTGAGGAGGCATCGTTCTCGAAGAGCTTGGGCAGCAATTGCTTGATAGTATCGGCATCCTCATCCGAGAAGCCGGTGCGTTCGGCCAACTGAGGATTCATGCTGCCGAAGGTCACGTAAACGCCCTTATCGACCCGGTGCTTCATGCCCATCGTGTCAGCTGCGCGCTTGGTCCCGTCTCCCTCCCCGCTCACGCTCTTGGTGATCTGGATGCTGGACACGCTGACCGGTTCTACGCTGAAGGCCGATTGGATAGTCACTGGGCCGCGGATGGGGATTGAGACGCCGTCAGCATCGCTGGTTCCATCATCATTCCCCTTTTTTTTCTTGCCGCCTGCAAATGCGAAGAGTTGACCAAATGCACGTACGTCAAACCATTTCTCACAAGCGGCCGCAACAGTCTTCTTCTTGTCAGCCTTTTTCTCGAAGTATTCCTTTCCTAAACCGTGTATCTTTGATTCCGCACGCTCCCTAAGACTATTCATATCATCTGACTTGCGGTCGTCACATTGAACGAATATCGTCTTACCAAATCCGGTTAAGTATTCTTGAAGTCGATCCCTAATTTTGCGCTTTAAGCAGACATCCGAGATTTCGCCGTACCCGTCATAGTCCGTGCGCGGGCGGTTGCCGTTGAGCGGGTCGCCGTTCGGGTTGGACCGGGTGACATTGAGGATCAAAGCAAAATCAATCTTGTTCTTGAGTGTGCTCATCGTTCTTCTCCTTCGGTTTCAATTGTGTTGTCCTTTTCCTTCTTCCACTCCAACCGCTGAAGGTGGTAACCCAGCAGAAATTCACCGGATAAAGGCATAGGAGACTGGAAATCCTCATCCTTAAACAGACCCATTACTTCATCGAGCAGTGATTTCATATTGTGCATAAAACCTCCCCTCTTGGACTGCAGTCGTTGCATGTAAGGTTGCAGGGCCAGTTCAATGGTGCGCCAGGTGGAACAGGGGTGGTCCGCGAAATGCTGCATAAGGCGAGCGGCGGCGGTGGAGCGGGATTCACCGGCCACATACAGGGCCATCTCCTCGATCCGTTCCGCAATGGCCAGCAATCTTCCATACAGATAGTCCCGCGTATCCTTTTTCATCTCCAATGCCATCTCGTATTTCCTCCCATTATTGTGTTTACCATGCCGTGCGTAGAAGCCCTTGAACATGGCGCAGGCCACGGCAAGGGCTTGTTCCCATTCCCAATGCTCCATGCCGACGCGATTGGCCACGCGGCGAACGCAACTCTCCATGAGGTCTCTAGGCAGTTCCCTGCCGTCAATTATGCAGGGAAGCAGGCGTTCCACGGTGGTCCGTTTCAGCTTGTCGTCCCTGCGGCCGTAGGCCGTTTCCGCGATGCTACGCGGACCGGGCGCGCAGGCCTGCCAGAAAACGCGTTTTCTAGGCTTGCCTTTTCCTTTCGGCCCATCCTCTACCGTAAGGCGTTGCGGCCAGGCCATGATCGAATGCCAGTTTTCCAACCTGGCCAGGAACTCGGACCCCAGCAATTCCCGGTAATAGGTTATGCTCATGCGGCCGGGAGTGGCCGAGTCCAGGCCCATGACCACAATGTCTTCCGTGGGTTCGATGTCGGCCCTGTATCCCGCCATGTACCTGTTGAGCCGCTGGGCGAAGCCCTGACCAACATCGCGGGCGTGGTCGATAACCAGACTATCCGCGTCGGGGTGTTCTTCGGCAAAAGCGGTGGAAGCCTCATCCATCCATTCTGAGCTTTCCACCAGTGGCGGCGGCACGCGCTTGCCGGACACGGCCCAACTGACGAAGACCTGGGAGCCGTTTTTGAATCCTTGCCTGCTGATAAGCCAGCGCAGGGTGCTATGGGCCTTCTGGGACACCTCATAGCCCACCCCGCAGGCCTGTTGGCCTGAGTCATCGGTAAAGCGCCCCAGGAAGGTGAAGCCGGAAGTGTCGTTTGCCGAGATGAGTTTGGCCTTGTCACCAGCATGGCGCAGTTTGGCCGGGTGCAGCGAAGCCAGAGGGGAGTTGTCCCCTGTGACCATGCAAGTATCTCTTAAGGTGATTGCCTGTGGATAATATGCGCGCCATTCATCGATCAGGGTTTGGTCTTCCCATGTTCCTGATGCCGGTCGGCCCGGGATTTCCACACGCCAGCGTACCACCGCGTTCTCCGGCAATAGCCCAGCTGCCAGGACGGACCAAATGGGAAAAAGGACTTCATCCCCTTTCTCCTTTTTCTTGATGAACTTGCCGTCTGGGCCAAGCGGGAGCACCTTGACCTCCGGCTTGACCAGATCGGCAATCAGGCACCCCCTGGACACATAGGTCAGAATGGCTTCCATCAAGGAATAGGGTTTGGCCTTGACCCAGGAGCGTAATTGGCCAACATAACTTGCGTATGGCTCGCCAGGAGCATCCTTGAAGCCGCTTGTCACCTCGCCCCCAAAGTTCCTGAAGTCCCCGGCCAAATATTGCAGACGATCGCTAAGCGGATGAGTCTTGGGTTTTGTACCTGACTTTGATGCCGATTCCTCCGTGCACGGGATGACTGTGGTGGAGTCGCCCTTGTCGATCACCTTGGCCCTTCTGAAGTTGCCTTGCGCGTCCAGGACCACCTCGATATGGGCCTTGACCGTGATGTGGCTCTCAGGGACCGAAGCCTCATCAGGAGGAATGGCCGCATGGGTTTCATACAACTTCTGAATCCAGCTCATATCAGTCCCTCCTCGGCCAGCCCGCTGAAGTCACGGCCGGGCTCGAATTTCTTGGCCTTCATGGGCCGCACATCCTTGAGGACGGTGCATTGCTCGGGCCGGGGAAACTCGATGACCCCTTTCCTCATGCAAGGCCGCCAGAACCGGCTGCACAGCAAGTCGCGCCCGCTCTCGTCCGGGTAGTCGAACCCGTGGAACATGAGCCCGAACCCGAGTTCCTTTATGCCGTCGTAATGCCCCTCTCCTTCGCCGAAGCGGCAAGGCTCCACATAGCCCTGGCAGTCCCGCGTCCCCAGGAAGATGTCCTGACGGCCGCCGCGCTCCAGCATGCGCCGGGCGATCTCGAAGTGCTTGCCGTCGATCCGATCGTGCGCGAGTTCCTTCCAGTGTTCGTTCCACTCGAAATGTGCCTGGACCTGGTATTCCACATCCGCCAGGAAGGTGTAGATGGCCAGGCTGTTGCCCCCGCCGTACTCAAGGGGCTTGGTGCCCTTGGTCTGGGTGCGGATGGGCCGCATGACCCGCACCCGGTCGATGAACCAGATCAGCGTAGGCTTCCAATAGATCGATTTGACGACCCCCTTGAGCGCCTCATAGGTGGGGATGTGGTACGAGCACTTCTCCCCACCAATGCGGGTCAGGGGATCGGTGAAAAGGGCGTAGCGCCCGGTCAGTTTGAAGGTGATGTCGTTTTTCACTGTCGCCTCCTTAACAGATGTGTACATCCATGTCATTGACCACCGTGGTCGAAACGCCAGTCCGATCGCTGTAGTGCCGCTTATCCAGATAGTATATGCCCCAGCCCTTCTGGATCTCGTGAATGGCGCCTGCTTGATCCAAGACTTTCGAGGGACCGGGAAATAAGTTGACGCTGTAGCGCTGGGCCCGGCGCAGCAGCGGCCCCAGCATCTTGGGATCATGCAAGCCGCATAACTCAGCAATAATGTCCTTTCCCTCCCCGAAAGGTACGATCACCGCCCGGGTGGCCTCGTCGATGACCTGGAAATGCCTCCCGGCTTCCGCAAATGATTGGCGCAATGATGGGTGGAAATCCATGTTCCCAGGATTCTTCGGATTGCAGGAAAGCATGTTCACCAGGTTATCGGTGCGACCAACCTTATTGGCTTTCACCGTATAGTCCATTTCCTCGCGGCGATCGAAAAAATGGTAGAGGAAATATCGCTCTATCACCTTGGGATGGGTGAGCGACCCCCCCAGGGATTCGGGATCGGCATGGAACTCCTGTAAGAGCCGTCGAGCAGCCTCCTGTCCGGTCTTTATTTCCTTGAGCGGCCCCAATTCCTCGCGGTCCGGGTTCAAGATATGCACCAGACCGGGTCCGTTCCTGCGCTCCCTGTTGCGGTTGCAGCGCCCGGCCGTTTGCAGGATGGAGTCCAGGCTGGCCAGAAAACGTATGGCTGCGCCGAAACTGATGTCCACCCCGGCCTCGATCAGTTGGGTGCTTACGCAAAGGACAGGTTCATGGTTTTCCAGCTTGGAGCGCATTTCGTTCAGAACACACAACCTGTGGGCCGCGCACATGTCCGTGCTCAAATGGTGAACGCCGGGTAGACCACGGCAAGACAACTCATTGTACAGCCTGCGCGCCCAATCCTTGGTGTTTACTACCGCCAGGCAACTGCCTGCCTTCTCGTATTGCTCGGCAGCCAGGTCCGCGACCTGTTCAAGCGTCCAACCCCCGACCCGGGTCCGGTCCAGGATTTCCACCCGTTCCAACTGATGGAAGAGGTTCTCGACATCCGGCATCAGTTCGCTGTTCGCCTCCAAGGTAAGGACGCCCCGCTCCGGCTGCTCCAGCTTGTCCAGCAAGGGCTGGGTGGCCGTGCAAAGAACCACGCTGGCCCCGCATTCCCGCACTAGGAAATTCACTGCGTTGCAGAACAGGCGGGCGCACTTCACAGGCAGGGTCTGGATCTCGTCGAAAACAATGACCGCCTGGGCCAGGCGGTGCATGCGCCGTGCAGACCTTGTCCCGTGGCTGAACAGGGATTCCATGAACTGCACCATGGTGGTGTAGATCACCGGGGCATCCCAGCATTCGGCCGCCAGCCGGCTGCGCGGCGTCTCCTTTTCCGGCTCCAGGTTGCTGTGGTGCTCCAAGACGATGCTTCCGAATTCTTCCTCACTTTTCGGCTCCAGTATGCTTCTGGCTACATCGGCGTTCTGGTCGATGATCGAAGTGTAGGGGATGACGTTTATGATCCTTTTCATGCGGTGGCGCCGGGCATGGTGCAGCGCGAAACGGAGCCCGGACAGGGTCTTGCCGCCGCCCGTGGGCACGGTCAGTTTGTATATACACTTTGGCCCTTCAGCCCGATCCAAACAGCGTTGCGACACGCTGCGCCGGATCTCGTCGATGGGCCGATCACCCTGGATATCCAGCAGGTGGGTTTCAAGCCTCCGAATCGGCTTTTCCCAATCGGTTTCCCCGGAAGAACGCCACAAGGCGTTTAGGGGCTGCCCAGAGTCCGCGCTGTCGATGCGGTCGGCGTCCAGCAGGCAACTCAAGAGCATGCGGGTGTAGAATCCAAGGTGGAACCAGGCGATTGGATTGGGGACATACCCGCTGCAGCTTCGCGTAATGCAGGAACTGCAAAGATTTGAAGGCGAAGTTTTCAGTAATTTACTGAAACGGCCCCGCATTTCCTTTAGGCATTCCAACAGGAGGTCATGCCTTGAAGGTCCGCATTCCTTGCCCCATGCCGCAACGGCTTCAGTGAGGTGCGTTTTGCCAGTGTCTTTCCCGATTCTTCGTTTGTAGGCGTTTTCCCCACCCGGTTCCAGACAATCGATCAGTCCGGAATGATGGGAGCATAGACAGAGGGCGAGCATCTGGGCAAAAAGAGGATCGGTTTTCTTTAGGGGGATACCCTTGAGCGCGGCCCAGATCTTCTGGGACCCGGCAGTGGAATGGTCTATCTTCCCCCTCTTGCCCGCGGCGTCTACGTAGTGCTCGTCCTCCTGGTCCCAAAAACCGGTTGCCGAACGGATATAATTCTGAAAGGCCTGGGAAGCCTTTCCTTGGTCATGCAGACTACCAAGCAAGAAGCCGGCATTGGGCAGCCCGATATCCCGGGCGAAGTCAGAAGCCAACTTGGCCACATTGTCTAAATGGGAGACTAACGATTGTCCTGGCCGAGCCCAAAACTCATCCTGCATAGATTTTGTCTACCCCTTCCTCAGTAGCAGGGTTAAGTAACTCTAGTCTGCGCTATGCCCTATGCTCCCCATGCGGCGTCCTCTTCCCCAGCACCTCCACGATGGCCCTCCGTCGGAGCAGGTTCGTCCGTTGGCGAAGTAGGAACCGATCATACAACCGGCTTTGACAGGGACGGTCAAACGCTGAGTTTTTTTTGACGTCCATCCCTATATTTTTTCTCACCTTGTTCTCACAGATGACTTCCCTCCCGCCAGACCTGATAGGTCATGACTTAGATACTTGATTGGACACCGGAGCGTGGGAACGATAATCAAAGACATAAGCCCGGCGAGCAATCCGCCTGACGTCTTCCACACCTTGGAAATGGGTTGATCTCACAACCTGGTTTTGACAGATACGGTCAAAGGGATGAAATTATTTTGTGGTTAGTGAGTGGCTTGGTGTTATTTGGTTGAGCTGGGAATTGCCTTTAAGATGGTTCGCCAGTCTCGCTTTTGAGAAGATTGTCTTTGGGTTTATCGGCTCTCTGTTTTTTCGATTTTGTGTGAGAACACTTCTATACCCCTCTTTGGCTTTCTTTGCCAGGCGTTTTGAGATGAGTACTGGAGAAATCCCTCCCGGCCTCCCTTTGCGAAAGGGAGGAGCTCCCCCCTCCCCTTTGTCCCCTCCCGCCAAGGGAGGGGAGAAGCGGTCTTTGCGCTATGCATGCCCTCCTGTCAGAAGGATGAAACTGCAAGGAGGATGTCCGAGGATAGTACATGACCTGGGTCATTTGATGTCCCAGGTTGGACGGGAGGAAGTGTGGAGTGCGTGCCCCTTAATAGGTGAGCAAAGAGGGCAGGAACGTGGCCATCCCCGGGAAAATGATCAACAAGGAGATCATCACCAGGAGGGCCGCGACAAAGGGCAATATCCCCTTGAAAATGGTCTGAAGCGGCACCTCAAGCGCAATCCCTTTGATGACGAACACGTTGACACCCACAGGTGGGGTGATGGTGCCGCACTCGATCAGCACCACCAGCAGCACGCCGAACCAGATCAGGTCGATTTGAAGATGCTCCAACACAGGCAGAAAAATAGGGACGAGAATCATGAGCAGGGCCATGGAATCCATAAACATGCCGCCCAAAAAGAAGATGACAACGATAATCCCCACAATGACCGCGTTCGGTAACTGGATTCCCATCACCCAGTCCACCATGGCAAAGGGGATCTTGGTCACCGCCATGAAGTGCCCAAAGACGGTTCCCCCTGTGATCAGCAGAAAGATCATGCAGGACATGCGGATCCCCCCCTCGCATGCCGCAACGAACTTCCGCCAGTTAAGCTCTCGCCTGATGCATCCGATGGCCAGTGCGCCCGCTGCTCCGACTCCTCCGGCCTGAGTGGGGCTGAACATGCCGAAAAGCAACCCGCCCACCACGAACAGGAAGAGAACAAGGGTCTCCAGGATGCCGGCGAGGGCCATGAACTTCTCTTTCCATCCAGTCGACGGTCCATAGGGGGCCAGGGTGGGATCGCGCCGGCACAGAATGAACACCGTGGCCATAAACAGTGCGGTCAGGACCAGACCCGGCAGTATTCCGGCCGCAAAAAGCTTCCCGATCGACTCTTCAACCAATATGCCGTAAATGATGAAAACCGTGCTGGGTGGGATGAGGACCCCCAGAGAACCGGCGGCTGCTACCGCTCCGGTAGCCAGCGCAGTATCGTAGCCGTATTTCTTCATCTCCGGTAAGGCGATACTGCCCATGGTCCCGGCCGCAGCGGGACTCGAGCCGCAAATGGAGCTGAACCCGGCACAGGCCGTTACCGTGGCCATAACCAACCCCCCGGTCAGGCCGCCCACCCAGACGTAGGCTGCCCTGTAAAGCCTTGCCCCCATGCCGGAGGCAAAGGCAAAAGACCCCATGAGGACAAAGGCAGTGACCACGCTCAGGGGATAGGACGAAAAGACCTCGAAAATGTCCATGGAGAGCGTGTAGTATGCCGCCCGGAAGTTGTCCAGATATGCAAGCCCAAGAAACCCCACGAGGCCCATGGCAAAGGCAATAGGCATTTTGAGCATGAATAACAGGAGCAGAACGCAGATCCCTATGATGCCGATCGTTTCCGGATTCATCTTCTGACCGCCCTTGTTGCAGCTTGGAAGGAGTTGAGGAGGCACACCACCGTAATCGGAACAAACCCGATGGCTATAGCGAAGAGAAAAGGGTAGAGAGGCACGAAAAGCGTCGAGCTCACCTCCCCGGCCATACGCAAGGCACGGCCAAGCATGAATATCCGCCATACGATCACGGCGAAGAACAATGCCTGAAGAAAACAGATAAGGCTGTCGATCACCGCCTGTGATCTCTCTGAGAGACTGGAGACCAGAAGCTCCACGCTTATATGCCTGCCGGAAATCTGTGCTATGGCGATGGCAAAGGCGATGGCCACAACTTGCGAAAGCGTAACGATGTCGATCGCTCCGAGAAAAGGAGTTGCAAAGCACTTGGTCCCAATCACATCGATGCAGGTGACCGCCAGCATCAGGAGCATGGCAACGATGCCTATACGCTCAAACCATACACTGACCGCACGGTTTACCTTTTCAATCCGTCTGAGCATCATGGGTGTGGTCCCTCTTTTCCATTGGATGATCGGCCTTCGTCGTCACGATCGGCAGTCTCAAGTCTTCAGCGCCTGGGTGAGCCATGCATTATGCTCACTTCAACATCTCCTTGGGACCGGTTGCAGACTTGATCCCGAGTTCCAGTTGCCTTTTGGTCCAAAAATCGATTCGCTCCTGAAGGAAGGAGATCCAGCTTCGAACATCCTTCTCAGCAAAGCCCTTGCCCGCCATTTGTTTCACGTAATCTTCCAATACCGGCTCCACGGCCTTCTTCCATCTGGCGGCCTCTTCCTGGTTCAATTCAATAAACTCCACGCCCTTTGCGGCGCCGAATTCCTTTCCATTGATCTCGGCCTCGTTCCACATCCGGGCAAAATGCTCCTTGTACTCCTCGCAGGTCTTATCGAAAATGGCCTGAATGTCGGACGGCAACTTCGCCCATTTGTCCTTATTCATCGCCACATAAAAGGGGAATACGCTTCCGACCTGCCAGGCCAGGGTCGTGTATCCCACCACCTCGGCAAACCTCCAGTCCTTCAGGCCCATCACCCCGGTGTAGGCGCCATGGATAACGCCTTTGGACAAGGCGTCATAGGCCTCCGACATGGTGGTGGGGGCAGGGGTCCCGCCCAGTGCCTTGATGGTCATGCCGATTTCGCCGGGGGCCCTGATGATTACTCCCTTCATGTCCTCCAGGCGACGCACGGGCTTCTTGGTCATCAGGACCGTAACGCCTGAGGAGTGCATCCACAGGATCCGCACCTTTTCCCACTCTTTTGGTTTGAATTTGTCATAGAAGTCATTCATTACATGGACCCCGACCCACGGGTTGGGGTAGCCCAGCGGGAGGCCGGCGACCTCAGTCACAGGCATCCGCCCCGGGGTGTAATAGACATGGGAAAAGCCGATATCGACGGCCCCTTCCATGACCGCCATGGCCATAGCGGGGGCCTTGGCCAAGGAACCGCCGGGATAGTAGGTGATTTTCACCCTTCCATCGGTGCGCTTCTCTATGTCGGCGATGAACTTCTCACAGAGCTTGCTCGGGGCGGAGGCAGGTGGAAAAAAGTTGGCGAATTTCATCTGAATGGTCTCTTTTGCCAGGGCTTGCGAGGGGCCGATGGATTGGGGTGTGGACATCAAGAAGAAAGACATCATGCTGAAGAGGATGGCTGCTGTTATCTTTTTCATTGGTCGCTCCTGTGTTTTCGTGGTGATCGAAAGATGGACACCCTATCCGTTGTTGTCGTCGATCTCATTCACCTCCTCTCCATGACGGTTATTGAATCTGACCAGGTTTTTTCAGTGTATAGGAGGAGGCTGAAAAGGGGTCGGAATGATCAATGAATCCTTGATTCCTCCACCGGAGCCTTTCTGAACGCAGTCAAGCGGGAATACTTTATACCTGATGATGTTTTCACGATCAACAAGTTTCCTCCTCTGCCAAGTCCTTCAGCGCCATGACCTTCACGTCGGCCCCGAACTGAAGAATCTGGCCTGATTCCCTTACTCGGCTTAAAATCTTCCCTTTCCAAGAAGTAACATACTTGAGATTTCTCAAGCAGCCTGTGACGCCATTGCTGATAGGAGGCTCACAGACCGTGAGTGACAACTCGTCAAATGGTCCTGTCCGCACAATACGCGAGCATGGCGCGCGGTATGTGGTTGGCTCCTAAGGTCAGCCGGTGGCTGTTCTTCTGACGCTGGAGGAATACGAACACTACCTCGATCTATTGGATGACGAGGCAGACGGCCAAGACGACGAACTGAGCAGGCGCCTGGATCAGGCGACTGCCCGGCCGGCCCGAAAGAAACGACAATCCTTCCGGGATTACCTCCGCCGGCGTGAATCCTCCCATGGCAAAGTACAGGATTGAGATCCTCGACCGTAAGACCCAACGGGATATGGATCACATCCCCGATCCGGACTTCAGCCGCGTCGCCAATGCCATCCTTGGATTGGAAGAGGATCCTCGCCCGCCCGGGTGTCGGAAGTAGCGCGGACTCCAGGGCTGGCGAATACGCATCGGGAAGTGGCGTGTCATTTACCACATCAACGACCTTGAGCATGTTGTCACCCTTGTAGGAATCAGATGCCGCCGCGAGGACACGTACCGCTGATCCCCCTCCAAACGAGAACCCCATACCATCTGGCTTTCCCCCCCACTACATGGACTCCTGCGAGAAGGGTTAATCTGAAAGGAGTTTGTCGAGGATAGTACGGGACCTGGGTCATTTAGTGTCCCAGGTCCTGTGAGGCGGGAAGTTTAGCGCGCAGCCAACAGGTTTGAGCTGAGAGTTGGCGTGGGAGACAAGGGTTCCATGAAATTCCGGCTCAACGGCAAGGAAAATATGGAGGGGGAGTTAACGACCCCTGCAGGAACTCGACTAAATCCCCTTGGGCCGCCCGTCTGTCAACTGCCGCGAGCTGAAGGAAAATTGGTTTGGATTCTCTTGAGGTTTTTCCCCATCTCCCATGCTCGTCCTATCTCCTGCCCAAGAGAGACATATTTTCTTTCCGCATCTATGAGCAGAAAAGGATTGACCTTCATCACGTCAGGGGCGCCATCGGTTAAACAATCTTCATCGCAATAGGCAGTGATGATCTCTCCGATGAAGAGATCCTTTGCCGGCAGGTCGACGGTCCGGACAAGCCTGCATTCAAAACATATCGGGCACTCACGGATCATAGGCGCTGTTCCGAGTTTCCCATAGAAGGTCTCGAACAGGTTGGATTTGTCAACACTCCTGCCGGAGACCATGCCGCAATAATCCGTCTGCTCAGCCAAACTCACGGACGGGATGTTTATGCTGAAAGTCCGGCACTCTTTGATGCCGCTGTTCGTGTAACGGTCTTTGTTCAATGCGACGGCGAGAAAGGGCGGCTCTCGATTCACCATGCTGAACAGGGATACAGTCAAATAGTTGGGCTTTCCATCGACTTTCGCACCCACGAGTGAGCAGGGCATCGGATAGAATGCCTGGCTCTTATCGATCTCTATTTTAGCCATACCTTTTCTCCCCTTCCTCATGATGTCATAGGGTATATCTTTGCCCATTTTGAAATCAGGATATAGCGGCGTGCCGGATGGTGTCAAGCGAAGAGGGTTCTTTGTCAACCATTCGGTTAGGGATCTTGTGCGAGACCACCTGATTGAACCTTGTAAGAAAATCTTCTACAAGAAAATCCGAAATGGCCTGATATACAGATTTTTGCCGTTCGAATAGCATTCCTTCCGCAGGGCTTGGACAATTTTCAATTCTCATAGCCGGGCCGGACTCCTGTGGAGGCCGATTGTCCTCTCAATTATATGGATAATCTTGCTTTGGTGATCTCCTCCGAAGAAAAGGGGATATCCCGATGGACAGACAGAACCTCATCGCCAAAGATCCTCTTCGAGCCATCGATATCCCTATCGCACGGGAGGCGAGCTCAAACGTTCCCCGTCGCGATATGGTGTTGTCAAGAAGAATCACAAGTGATAGAAGTGATCAGATTTTTCATCATCATAAAGGATTTTGAATATGCAGCCCAACCTCCCAGTGGTCTTTCTAACTTCCATTGCGGGAGTATTCGTCGTCCTCATTTTTCTTGCCGTGATTATGGAGATAATCATGCGTGTTTTCCCTGCAAAAGGGAAGGTTGCGGCTACGGATGATTGTGCGCTTTATTCGGCCATTATTTCGACCTATGCGCGGGAGTTTCCCGGCGCACGGATCGCCAGGATAGAGGAGATCAAGAACCTCCAGGTTTGATGAAGCCCCTGCAAGGGAAACGCCATTGGAGCTGCCTCGAAGGGGGAAATCGATCTAATAAAAATCGGAGAAGGGACATGATCTACACGGATAAGCCCAAAAAGATACGCGTGATGCTCACTGCCTTCCGGGATGGCGTGCAGAGTACGTTCGGCGGAAAGGTTCGTCTGTCAGACTACCTGCCGGCAATGGAGTATGCCGCTAAAGAGGCGGGGATTCGTCACATGGAATTCGGCGGGGGGGCCAAATATCAGGCGCCGTTCTTCTATCTCGGGGAAGACCCCTTCGAAATCATGAAAAGGATGCGTGATGCCCTGGGCCCTGACGTGGATTTGCAGATCCTCACGCGTTCGCTCTCCGGCGTCACCCTCCAGGCACAGAACCGTGAATCCCTCAGGCTGCAGGCCAGACTGATGAAGGAATACGGCACCACCTGGGACCGGAATTTCGACTATATGAACGACACGGATCTTCTGGTCAAAACGGGGCGCCCGATCGTAGATGCCGGCATGCATCACCAGGTAGCCATTTCAATGATGGGGCTTCCTTTTTATTCGGACAAGGTCCACACCCCTGAATTCTACATCAACATCGGAAAACGGTTGCTCGACAGCGGCATTCGAATCGACAGCATCTGTCTGAAGGATGCCAGCGGCACAACGGATCCCAAGACCTTCTATGAGACTGCTCTGGGCATTCGCAAGATCATGCCCCCTGAAATGCCACTGTGGGCGCACACCCACGACACCGCCAGCATGGCCGTATCGCAATACATGGCAGCCATCGAAGGAGGAGCCGACGGCATTGACCTTTCGGTGCGGCCCCTTGCCAGCGGAACCGCACAGCCCGATGTCCGGTCCATGGCACACGCCCTCAAGGGGACAGGGTTTTCTCTGGATTTCGATGTGTCTAAAGTCCGTATGATCGAGAACATTCTGACCGAGGGTATGAAGGACTACGATTTCAACCCGGTCACCACCATGGCCGATGCACGGGTGATAAGCTTTCCCATGCCGGGCGGCGCCATCGGGCCCAACGTTCAAATGATGGTCAAGGCAGGACTGCTGGACAAGTACGGGGATATTCTCGCGGAGTTTCCGGTGGTGGTGGAAGCAGCCGGCGCATGGACCAGCGTCACGCCGGGCAGCCAGCAGTATTGGCTTCAGGCCTTTAACAACGTGCTCTACGGCCGGTGGAAAAAGATCGAAGAGGGTTATGGCAGGGCCGTGCTCGGATATTTCGGCAAGACCCCGCTGCCGCCTGACCCCGTGGTCGTCAAGACTGCGTCTGAGCAGCTGAGACTCCCGCCCTTTGAAGGGGACCCGTTCGAAGCGGTGCCCGATGTCATTCCCGAGGCCAAGAAAGCCCTGGAAGAAGCAAACCTCGCGGTGACGGACAAGAACGTTTTCCTGGTTGTTTCTGCGATGGTACCCGGAAAAAAGATGGAGCTGAACGAGGGGATGCGGCTCCTCTGCGGAAGGTGCAAAATAGATGTTCCGCTCAAGAAGAACGCCGCGCCCCCGAAGGAAGCAATACCCAGACCCATGCCGCCGGACGCGGTTTCGAGGGATATCCCCCTTACCACCAGGTGCACTGTGGTGGAAGGTGGAAACACCCGATGCTTCGTGGTGACCCTCGAGAGAGTGGACGGGGCCGGGGCCGCCGCCCCAGCGGCAGCTCCAATTTCACCGGCGCCTGCAGCAACCGGCAGACAAATCCCTATCTGCTCCACTTTTTCCGGTTCCGTGGTACTGACCGATATCAAGGTCAAGGTGGGGGATGAGCTGAGCAAGGGCCAGACCATTGCCGTTGTGGAGGCCATGAAGGCATACCATGACATCGTGACCCAGCACGCGGGAACGGTGACTGCCATTCAGGCCCGGATTGGAGATGAAGTCGACAACACAACACCCATACTTACATTAGCGGCAAAGGATTAGCCGGTGGAGACCTTCCTGAATCTGTTCGCGACATCAGGGTTTGCCAATATTTCCTTCGGAAACGTGGTGATGTTCCTGGTAGCGGGCACCCTGATCTATCTGGCCATCACGAAGAATTATGAACCGCTGTTGCTCATCCCCATCGGATTCGGCATCACCCTGGCCAACCTGCCACTGGGCGACATGGGATCCTATGGGGAGGGGGTGATGAACTTCATTTACCGCTCCGGTATAAAGACCCAGTTTTTGCCGCCGGTTATTTTCCTGGGGGTCGGCGCATTGACGGACTTCCGGCCTCTTTTGGCACGACCCTTGACCTTCCTTCTGGGGGCGGCGGCGCAGTTGGGGATCATTATCGCGGCTATGGGTGCTGCCTACATTTTCGGGTTCACTCCCAGGGAGGCTGCATCCATTGGGATTATAGGCGGTGCGGACGGCCCCACAGCGATCTTCCTCACAAGCAAGCTGGCCCCGCACCTGCTGGGCCCCATTGCCATTGCCGCTTACAGCTACATGTCCCTCGTGCCTATCATTCAGCCGCCGATCATGCGGATTCTGACAACAAAGAAGGAACGCGCCATCGATATGCCGCAGCTCCGTCCGGTCTCCAGAACGGCGGTCATTATCTTTCCCATCATAACCGCAATTTTGGCTTCCCTGTGGGTTCCTTCCTGCGCGCCGCTGATCGGCATGCTGATGTTCGGAAACCTCCTTCGGGAATCCGGTGTGACCGAACGCCTGCGCAAGACAGCTGGAAGCGCCATGATCGATATCGTGACGATTTTTCTCGGGCTCGCGGTAGGCGCCACCATGGACAGCCAGCACTTCCTGAAATTTGACACCATTGCCATCCTGGTCATGGGAGCCGTTGCGTTTTCCTTCAGTACAGCAGGCGGCGTCGTTTTTGCAAAAATACTCAACCTGTTTCTCCCTCCGGACAGGCGAATAAATCCCTGTATCGGGGCCGCCGGCGTTTCTGCGGTACCCATGTCCGCTCGTGTTGTTCAGAAATTTGTAACCGAAAGCACCGGTGGCAGTGTCAACCCTCTCATGCAGGCCATGGGACCAAACGTCGCGGGAGTGATCGGTTCCGCAGTGGCTGCCGGACTATTTCTATCCTTCCTTTCCTGATCATGATGAAGATCGAAGATAAAAATAGGCAACCGATTTCAGTCAATCTTCGAAGATAGCCCGGGATAAAGCAAAGCAGCTTCTGTGGAAGGGATATTCCTTCCGAGTCCTCAGTTCCTCGAAATACGAAAAGCCTGTTAAGCCATGCTTCTTTTAGCTGGGGACGGCCTGAGGTAGGCGCCCCAGTAACTCATGCCGACAAACACGGCGCCTCCGATGATATTGCCTATGGTCACGGGCAAGAGATTTTTCCAGACAAAATTGACCCAGGTCAGTCCATCCAGGCCGGCCATTGAGACGGAACCGACCACCGCCCAGTTTTTCAGGAATATGCCTACCGGGATAAAATACATATTCGCCACGCAGTGCTCGAAACCTATAGCGACGAAGGCCATGATCGGGAAGAAGATGGCGAATATCTTGCTGATAATCTGGCGGGCTGCAAGTGCCATCCAGACGGCCAGGCACACCAGCCAGTTACAGCCGATCCCGCTGACGAGAGCTTCGCTGAAGTCCAGGGACACCTTTTTGGCGGCTATGCCTATCGCTGCATGGGCCAAGGCGCTGTTTCCGGTTTTCCAAAGACCCGAGAAATAGAAAATCGAGGCTACGAGGATCGCTCCTATAAAGTTTGCCGCATACACCAGAACCCACCGCTTTGCCATGGTGCTGAAGGTGATCTCCCTTGTCAGGACGCTTGAGACCATAAGGTTGTTGCCGGTAAACAGCTCCGCGCCGGCAATGACAACAAGAATGAGGCCGAGGCTGAAAACCGATCCCGCCATGAATTTCGTCAGCCCGATCCCCGCCTTTGCCGCAAGGTCGAAAGTAACCGTGGTCGAGAGCAACCCTCCGAACCCGATATAGGAACCCGCCAGGATACCCAGCACAAAAACCGTGAACCACGGAGATGTGGCCTTGCCCACACCCACTGTCGATGCAACGGTCTCCGCGATAGTCCTGGGCGCCTTGTCTTCAAGGGGGGGCAAGGGAAACTGCCATGATTTCATTATTTTCTCAAATTTTCCAATAGCCTTTTTCTCCTCGGAGATCTTCCTCTTCTGAGCTCTGTTGACGACCTCAACAATCTCCTCCGGTTTGAAAGGCTTGGACACATAATCCATGGCCCCTCGCTTCATGGCCTCGGTAGCCCTTTCAACCGCCGGGTAGCCGCTGATCATTACCAGAGCCGATTCCGGGGTCCGTCGATCAAGTTCTTCAACGACATTCATCCCGTCAAAGCCCGGCATTTTCCAATCACAGAGGATCACTTCGAACCCAGAATCCGATGCCAGCCTCATTCCTTCTTCAGGGCTGGTGGTGCAAACCACATCATAGCCTTCGGGCTCAAATACCTTGCGACAGGACTCCAGCACCAATGTTTCATCGTCGATAATCAGCATCTTCTTCGTCATGTTGTTCTCTCCGCAGACAATACTGATACATGGATTCCCGCCGGAGTTTATCCCGCACTCGATGCGGGGCGGGAATGACGGGGGTACCGGTCAAACCGTTGTGCAAGTCAGGGTCAAGCCATGGCCTTTTCAACGTGTTTCAGAAGCTCCGCAGGATGAACGGGTTTCTGAAGCAAAAAGTCGCATGCCGACCATTCGTTGAGTGGATAGGTATCCCATGGGCCCTTCAAATCGACGGAAGTAATCATAATCCGCGGCTTGTCTCTTGTATTCTCATCCTTTATCAGGGACTCGACGACCCGAAAGCCCTCGCTGTATGTCTCCATCATAAGGTCAATGATATAAAGATCCGGATTTTCCGCCTTGGATTTTTCAAGCCCCTCCCTGCCGCTGAACGCTTCCAGAACCTGACAACCCGCGGATTTCAATATCATGCCCGTCGATCGGACAAAGTCGGGATCATCATCGATGATTAAGATTCTTGCTCCCTTCAAATTCATAATGACCTCCCTTCGATTGGATCAGCCAAAAACCCTGCAAGACCCAATCATCCATCTGTCATAATGGTTTCAAGATCCCTTCTCTGAATGAACATGCTTCGGCAGACAGACCTTGAAATTTGTTCCCTTGCCGAATCGACTGTCCACCTTTATCACTCCGCCATGCGCATCCACCATGGTCTTGACAATTGCCAGGCCCAGGCCGGAACCCTGGATCGGTGAATTCCTTCTTCCGTCCACCCTGTAGAATTCGTCGAATATCCGGGGCAGATTCTCCTCCTCAATCCCTATGCCGTTGTCATCGATCTCAAAGCAGACATCCTTTTCCTGTTCATATATCTTTACCAACACCCGTCCCTTTTCCCTGTTATATTTGATGGCATTCCCTATAAGATTGTTGAAGACCTCTTCCATGCAGATTTTGCTTCCAGTGATAAAGGGCGCGTTCTTTTGCGCTTCGAGGGAGAGTCTGACTTTTTTCTTGTCAGCAGAGGGTTTCAGGCGATCCATGCTTTTCAGGGCTATCTCGGACAGATTGACGTCCTCGAAGTGCTCCGCCATCTTTTTTGCATCGAAAACGGCCAGATTGATCCATTTGCCGATCATATCCAGCATTTCGAGCAATCGCGCGTCACATCGATGAATCAGCTCTTTCGCCTCTGGGGAGACTTCCCCCGCCATGCCCTCCAGGATGACTTCCAGATACTGCACGGTGGCGGCTATGGGAGCTCTCAACTCATGGCTGACAAGGGAGACCATGTTCCTTCGTATTTTCTCCTGACCGATTAACAGTCCCTTTTTTTCTTTGAGCAGCCTTCTTTTTTCGAGCCCCCTTTTGACAATCAGCACGAGTTCGTCCGGGGAAAAGGGTTTCGGGATAAAATCGTAGGCGCCCCTTTGCATCGCTTCGATGGCCGAGGAGACCGTTGCATGGCCTGTGATCACTATCTTGACCGCGTCCGGGTCCTCGCTTTCCAATTCCTCCAGCACTTCCATGCCGCTTTTGCCCGGCATCTTTAAATCTATGAGTACGAGGTCGGGATGAAACTCTTTGAACAGATCGAGCCCCTGGTCCCCGGTCTCCGCCCCTCTTACGACATGTCCCTCTTCCCTCAAGACTTTTGCACAGGATTTTCGCACCATTTCTTCATCGTCGATTACCAGGACACTCGCTTTGTCAAGTAACATGGCCGGCTCCATGGTTATCCTTGTAACACTTTAGCTCTTTGAGAATGGCGCAGAGTTTGGGCATGGGGGTCTTTTTTCAGAAGCGAAAAACTCGGTGGACGAATGCTTGTCCGCGCTTCGCTTGGACTCCCACCCCTTCGGGGCGGTGCCCATCTTGGCGGGAGCAATGCGGAGGGGTTCCCGGTGGTCCCCACAGAAAGCTCTGCGTCGAATAGACTGAGGAGACTCGCCGCCCGCCTTGCTACCCCTTTCTGCATGCGCTTTCCAAAGCGCTCCTCGCTTTTGAAAAAGACCCCCATGCCCAAACCTCACTCAACCGGATGTCTCATAGAGCTAAAGTGTTCCTTATCCTTCAGATGAAAAAACGGGCCGTATCTCCTTTTTCAGAACCCGACGGACTGTTTCAACCAGTTCGTCGGGTGTAAACGGCTTGGAGATAAGCGTGGTAGCTCCCATCTGGGCGGCCTCTGCAATTGTCTCGCTTGTAGGATACCCGGTCATCACTATGACAGGTATTTCCCGCCATCTTTCTCGGATTTGCCCCATAAGGTATATGCCGTCGTGTCTGGGCATCTTGATATCCATGAGAAGCGCAAGCGGCAGTCTGTGCGCCATCATCTCGAGGGCCTTTTCAGCGGACGAAGCAAGCATGGTTTCAAACCCATCCGCCTCGAGCACCCTGCGGCAACTCTCGAGGACAATGCCTTCATCATCCACTATGAGAATCGTATTCTCAGTCGTCATCGTCTTCTATCGGCAGCCATATGCAAAACGCGCTGCCCTCGCCCACTTTACTCTGAACCCGGATGGTTCCACCGTGCCTCTGGACTATGCCTAAGGAAATCGCCAGGCCGAGACCGGTGCCCTTCCCCACTTCCTTTGTTGTGAAAAACGGCTCGAAAATTTTTTCGAGATTGTCGGGCTGGATACCGGAACCGGTATCGGTGATGGCAATCTCGACACCTTTATGATTCATGCCGGTCGCTGATGAAAAAGAATTCGTGGATATTTTGATTTCTCCCCCGGGCTCTGTGGCATCAAGGGCATTCAGGATGATGTTCAGAAGCACCCCCTGCATCTGGCTCCAGTCCACGGTGAGCATGGGGATGTCCTGGCCGGGGTGACATTTTATCCTGATGCCTTTTACGAGAGCCTGGTTTTCCATCAATGAGACCGCTGATTTGACCAACCGGTTTATCTCTGCCGGCTCCCGATGAAGACTGGTTTGCCTGGAGAAATCGAGCAGTCCTTTAACAATCTTCCTGACCCGCTCAGTGGCCTTGGCTATCGTTTCGAGATCCGAGCGCACCTCATCGTTCAAATCTTTACGGCGCAACAACATGTGGGTATACGTGAGCACGCCGGTCAGCGGGTTGTTGATTTCATGGGCCACCCCCGCTGCAAGCCTGCCGACGCTGGCCTGTTTTACAGAATGAAGCAATTGATGTTCGCTCTCCACCCGCTTTTGCCCAAGGGCTGCAACCATGTCCTTAAAGGTTTTCTGCAGGCCTCCTATTTCGCCTCTTGATATTGGACCGACCTCCGGATTGTAATTGCCTTCGGATACCTGCCGGCTTGCCTGGATCAACCGGTGGACCGGGTCCATGATCCTGCCGGCGAGCAGGGATCCCAATCCAAAGGCCAGGACCGTTCCCGCCGCGGTTATAAGCACAAAGAAGAATAGGGCCTTCCTCCGGATATCCAGATATTTTTCTTCCAGAATTCCGAGCCCCAGGATGCCCGCTTTATTGCCGTGAATGTCGGTAATCGGTTCATATGCGGTCAAGTACCAGTCGTTGACCACGAAAGCCCGCTGAGTCCAGGTACCCCCATCCCGCAGGACACGATCCTTTACTTCTTTCGAAACCCTTGTCCCGATCGCCCGCTTCCCATCCCGGGCAATGGTATTGGTCGATATCCTGAGATCATTCAGGAAAATACTCATGGCCCCGAAGGCGCGCCCCTTGTATGTCTCGTTCAGAAAAACCGTGTCGCGGACACCGTCAACAATGGACTCGCTGCGGTTCAGGAGAATGCCTCCATAGAGTACACCGATGACTTCACTCTGATCGAAGACCGGGATGGCGGCGGCCAGTGCCATACCCGAACTCTCTTGGCCTTCATTTGTCGGCTCTGCCATGGAAGCAGGGGAAAAGGGGACCCTGGCGAGGTCGGCCAATGCAGGGTTTTCTGAAGAAAGAAAGGCTTCGCTCAGGACTACTGTTCCTGCTATCGGAACCCTCCGTTTAATGGCAAGTTCGGCTATCGGGTTTGGGGGCCGGGGACTTTCGTCAGGCACGGGGTCGAGCCCGATCCGGCACAGGACGTTTCCTTTGTCCGTGACGATACCCGCGAAGTCCAGCCCCACTTCACGGGACAGCCGGCCAAGCCGTTGTTGAAGATCCCAAATGTCGCGCTGCTTAAGTGCCGAGACGAATCCGGATCCGAGCGTGGTAATGTTCAGAGAAACTTTCACCAATTTGATTCGACCCTGGTAGGCTTCTCTGGCCGCATTGAGGTCCGAGCTGACCCGGATGTTCGCTTCGCTGAGGACTGATTTGTAGAGAATCTGGCTTCCCACAAACAGGGAAACCACCCCCACGAGGAAGGAAGACCCCATGATGCTGATGATGAGCTTGGACCTGGTCGAGTAAAATATTTTTCTCATTTTCAGATCCATAATGGGAGGCGCTCACTGGATGATGGACTTGTGCTGCTTTTCCAACTGCTCGTGAGGCTTGCATCCTCCTGGACTACACCCATAGATTTCTCACGCAACTTTCATGCCGTCTTGATCGGATTGAGCATAGAAGATCTAGTTGGTATGATTGTACTTTTTCGTTTGCTCTATTTGTGAAAAGAGATTTATCGCCGGTTGTCTCCGGTTTGTTTACGGCGTGGTAAGCAGCGAGTTTCCACCTGAGCCATGGAGACCACCGGGAAGGCTCTCCACCCGAGCTTAGTGCTGGCGCAAAACAATGGGCAGTGGCTTTTGTTCTTATGAAGACAGGGAGCACCCCAGGCCCAACCCTGCGCCCAATTCCAAAGAGCTAAAGTGTTACAATTTTTTATCTTGACGGGTTGCTTGTTTCCATGTAAAAACTGCGTATCCATATGGAAACATCTGGTGACCCCTCATGGTCAAGTCCGCAAGCAGAGTGATCCGAATCTTAGAACTCCTTGCAGCCAACAAAAATGGCCTGGCACACAAGGATATTGCTGAAGACTTGGTCATCCCCAAAGGGAGTCTCTCCAAACTGCTCGTAAATCTCATAGAAACCCGCTATCTCTCCTTTGACTCGGCAAGCAAGACGTACAAACTGGGATCGAGAGTGCTCACACTCGCCAATTCCTATCTCTCCGGCCTGGACATGGTGCAAGCCGCACAGCCGATAGTTCGCGAGCTCGTAGCCAAAACAGACGAGTCCGCCAGTTTGCTGGTCCGGGAAGGGAATCTGGCCCTGGTCGTGCACAGACAGTACGGGAACCAGCCCATGTCTTTCCGTTTGGGAACCGGCGCACGCATTCCTTTGTATGCCACAGCCTCTGGAAAGACACTTCTTGCCTTCTCGTCCAAGGAAGAGATCGATGCCTACCTTTCCTCCGTAGAGTTGAAACCTTTGACTCACAACACCATCACCAACCCTTTGACGCTGTTGCGCGAACTGGAATCCATTCGCTCCAAAGGAGTGGCGCACTGCCTGCAGGAACAGTTCGAAGGGCTCTCTGCCATCGCGGCGCCCATCTTTGGTTTGGATGGACGTGTCTCAGCATCATTGACAATCATGTATCTCAACATACGGACATCGGAGATAGACTTCTCGCTCCTTGAAGACGCCCTGAAGAAGGCCTGTAACGAGCTCTCTGCCTGCTTAGGCTTCAGGGAGGCCGAAACAAGAGGGGTGATCCGTGAAGCTTTTTCACGTTAGACACAGACCCGAAGAAAATGGAGAGAAGTTCGATGAGATGGGGAATGGCGATCAATTTGACGAGGTGCGTGGGTTGTTATGCTTGTGTCATAGCCTGCAAGACAGAACATTTCCTGCCGCGCGACGTGGCATGGAACCGGGTGGCGGTGTTTGAAGCGGAAGGGATCAACAAACAGATTTATCCCACGCTCTGCAATCACTGCAAGGAGCCGCCATGTGTGGAGGTGTGTCCCACCGGGGCCACGGAGCAGCGGGAGGACGGCATCGTATGGGTGGACTCGGACAAGTGCATCGGCTGCCGCTCCTGCATGATGGCCTGTCCGTACCAGGTCCGCGTCTTCAATGAGAAACCCGCGGAATATTACCCGGGCCAGGGTTTCACTCCCTATGAAGAGATGCGGGAGAAGATATACCCCCTGCAGCCGGGGACGGTCTCAAAGTGCAATTTCTGCATGGAGAGGGTTGAAAAAGGGCTGAGCAATGGAAAAAGACCGGGTGTGGATCGGGAGGTGACCCCTGCCTGTGTGATTGCCTGTCCGGCGAAGGCACGCATATTCGGAGATCTGGATGATCCCGAAAGCGAGGTCTCCACCGCGATCAGGATAGGAAGGGGTTACCAGCTCAGGCCTGAAGCGGGCACGGATCCGAGCATATACTACATCGCCAAGTAGCCGAACGGGGAGGGCTATGATGCAGAGCGAACAGATTCGACCGTACGAATACATGATCTATCCGACACTCCAAACCGCCTGGATCAGGGGAAAGGGGTTGCTGCTCTTTGCGGGGCTGTTTTTTGTGGAATTCGGGGCAGGCCTCTTCCTGGCCGCATCCCTGTTTCACAGCCTTTGGGGGCAGACAGCGGGTTGGCTGATTTCCGGAATTCTCGGGGGAGGTTCGCACTTCCTGTTCCTCGGCCATCCCTTCAGGATTTACAGGGCCGTGAAAAGACCGGGGAAGGCCTGGATTTCGCGCGGCCTGTTCATCATCTCTCTTTTTCAACTGTTCGCCTTCATTCATCTGGTCCTGTCCTATCTTTCAATGTCCTCAGCATGGGTGCTGATTCCCGCGCAAGTCCTGGCAGTGGCCACGATCCTCTATGGCGGCTTTGAAATCGCCGATGTCAAGTCCATCCCGACCTGGCATTCGGGGTTCCTGCCGGTTCAGATGCTCTTGAGGAGCTTTCTGGCCGGATTCTCGGTCCTGCTGGCCGTGAACCTGCTGTTGGGTCTCATGCCCCATATCCAAGCGACCGAGTGGATTTCGGTGATCCTCCTCATCAATGCCTGCCTTTTCGCCTTGGCCCTCGTGAGCCTCGGTATCGAGGAGGGCAAGGAAAAGATCTCCCTGCGAATGATGATGAAGGGAGAGCTCAAGTGGATGTTCTGGCTCGGCATCGTCGGGGCCGGAATGATCGTTCCCCTGATCGCCGCCGCATACGGCCTTTCCGCCGGCGGGGGGAAAGCGAACGTTTCTATTCTTCTGATTGCCGTGGTCCTGCAGGTTCTGGGGGACCTGCTCTTACGCTACGGTCTGATGAGGACAGGGTACTTCCCGGGCATATTCCCGTGCATGCCCAAGGAATTCAAGAGATGACGGAGAGACGGAGTCACCCGACCTTCCTTGAGCAGGGTGAGGAAGGAGACACCCCCCCCCGGGGCTTGATTTCAGATTTCAAATTTCAAATCTCAGAGGTCTTCATGCTTCACGTCAAGAATATCCGGACCAGGGGCAAGCAGTACTTCTAATGGAGGAGAGACATGCCTAGGCCAATGACGGGCAAAGGAACCGAACGCTGGGTTCATACGCAGTGCGGTCAGTGCTATGGAGGATGCGGCATGGCCGTGAAGGTGGTGGATGGGGTCGCGGTGCAGGTGGAGGGCGAGCCGGACAGCGACATGGGCAGCCGGGGAGGTCTCTGCGGCAAGGGGTCTGCCAACATCATGAGCCTCTATGACCCGAACCGGATCAAGTACCCCGTAAAAAGGACCAATCCCAGGAAAGGGATCGGGCAGGATCCCGGGTGGGAGAGGATCTCGTGGGAAGAGGCGATGAGCACCATTGCCGGAAAGCACAAAGAGGTGCTGAAAAAGGATCCGCGAGCCGTTGCCATCGCCGGTTCTCCGTCCCCCGGGACGAACAAGAAACTCTCGGTGATCTTCTCGGGTTTTCTCCTGACCATCGGCTGCCGCGCCTTTGCCCCCGGAGGCGTAGGATTGCACTGCGGCAACGGCGCACACTTCGGGGCCGGCCTGGTGCACTGTTCCTGGTCGGTGCTTGCGGACTACAAGTACTGCAATTACGCGATCCAGTTCGGCTCGAACAAGGGGACCGGTTCCGGGCACAGCTCTGCCCAGAACCTGAGGCGCGCTGCCGAGGCAAGGGCGAGGGGAATGAAGAACATCGTCTTCGACCCCATATGCAATTTTGCAGGAGGCAAGGCCACGGAATGGGTCCCCATCCTGCCGGGCACGGATCTGGCCGTGATCCTTGCCATGTGCAACATCATCGTGAACAAGGCGGGAAAATATGACGAAGAATTCCTGAAGAAATATACGAACGGTCCTTACCTGGTAGGACCGGACCAGCGGTTCGTGAGGGACAGGGAGAGCGGCCAACCCCTCTTGTGGGACGAATCCGAAAACAGGGCCAAGACCTGGAACGATCCCACCCTGTCGCCCCAATGCGCGCTTCTCGGGGATTTCGAGGTAAACGGCGTGAAATGCCGGCCCGCCTTCCACCTCCTGAAAGAGCATCTGAGGCAGTATGAACCGGGGTGGGCGGAAAAGGTCAGCACGGTCCCGGCGGCAAAGATCGAGCGTATCGCCAGAGAATTCCTTGAAGAGGCGAGGATCGGGGCGACCATAGAGATCGAGGGAGTCAGGCTGCCTTACCGGCCGGTCGCCTCGTTCATGTTCCGGGGCGGCCAGGGTCATTCGAACTGCTTTCATCAGTATTTTGCCACATGCCTTCTGAACCAGCTGGTGGGAAATGTGGAGGCGGTAGGCGGCACAATCGGCTGGCCCGCACGGGGGTTCGGCTACCCTGAAACCGGATATCCGCGCTACGAACCCTATGCCAGCGTGGACGGCATGGTCACGCCGGGCCAGTGGGTCACCCACGATCCCTGGCCCCCGGAGGATCCGAAGTGGCCGGAGCGGTTGACCCTTCAGGACTTCTTCGTCCATTCCCATACATCGGGCCACCCCTATGCGGACGACTTCGAAGAGGTGTGGGACAAGGCCGGCCGGCCCTATGAATGCCAGATCGTGGCCTTTATCGGAGGCAATCTCTTCAAGTCCACGGCGCATGTGGAGTCCACCGGAAGATTCCTCTCCAAGGTCCCCTTTTGCTGGGGCGTGTTCACCGAACACAATGAGACCACCGAAGCCTATCTGGACATCGTGCTGCCGGAAAAACATCCTCTGGAACAATTGGATGTGAGCAGTTCCATCGGCTATTTTTTCAATTACCCCACAGGCATGGAGGACTGGACTTTCCACCTGCGACAGCCTGCAGTGAAGAATCGCTATGAGGAAAGGGACCTGCTGGAGATCATGTTCGACCTGGCCGACAGGATTGGGCCGGAGGTAAGAGCCAGGTACAATACCTATCTGGACACCTATTTTTCCGGGAAGCTGACAAAATGGGGAGCCGCCGAGATGGAGTCCCATGCCGCAGAGGGCGTGATCCAGAAGATTTCCGAGCAATATCCCATCATAAAACCGGACGAAAGGCTCTCGAACGAGGAGTTCATCGACCGCACCCTGAAATACATGTTCGGTAAGGGGAAAGGGTTCCAGTACTTCAGGGAGAAGGGATTCCAGACTTGGAAGAAGCGACCCGAGGAGGCCTATTGGCGCACCTTCTGCACCGGGCGAAGTCCCGTCTATTTTGAGTTTCTCCTGAACACCAAGGAAAAAGGCATGCCCATAGCCGATAAGCTCGGCATCCGAATGGACTGGAACCAGTACACGCCTCTGCTCACCTATTTCCCCTCTGTCCTTTATGAGGAAGAGAAAACGCATCCCGATCACGATCTCATCGCCTTCACCTATCGGGATACCCTCCACTCCGCGACCGCCACCTTTGAAAATCCTCTGCTCGACGAGATGAGCAGGAACAACCCTTTCACCTACAACATCTGCATTCATCCGGAGACAGCCGGGGAAAAGGGGATCAAGGATGGAGACATGGTCGTGGCGGAGAACATCAGGGGCAACAGCATGACCGGCCGGGCAAAGCTGATGAGCGGCATTCATCCGCGGGCGATCGCGTCGATTACGGGGGGAGGAGGCTGGGCCAAGGGCCGGCCCATAGCAAAGGGCAAGGGGGCGATGTTCAACAACCTGTTGATGAACGACATGGAACACAAGTGCCCCGTGACATTGTCCATAGAAACCGCTGTGAGAGTGAAGGTTCGTAAGGTGGAGGGCTGAGAGCGATATCATCCCTGTCGCACGCCTGTGAAGCCTCCTTCTAAAAGCTTCAGACCAGACAACCGTAAGTACAGAAGAGAAGATGCAGAAGCATGACACCTTTTCCGGTCTTTTCCTTCTTGCGCTCTCGCTCGCCATGTGCATCGGCGCCATGCAGCTCGGGGTGGGGACTCTCCATTCCCCGGGCTCGGGGTTCTTTCCCCTGGCGGGCGGGCTGGCTCTAACCATATTTTCGATTCTCATTCTCTATCAGGCGAGGGGCGAGACCAGAGCCGCTCGATTCTGGACGGCCGGCGCAAACAAGCGGTCCATCTATCTGACCGTGGTGTTCCTTGTCCTGTACTCGTTGATCCTGGAAGAATTGGGATTCATCGGCTCGACCATCCTTCTATTCGTAGCGGTCAGCCGCTTTGTGTCCCTCCATCGCTGGAAGACGTCTATCTTTTTCGCGCTTGCGGTGAGCATCGCGACTTATTTTCTCTTCACCCTTCTGCTTCGGGCCCCTCTTCCGGAGGGGGTTTTGGAGAGACTTTTCTGATGGACTTCCTGTCCAATATTGCCTTGGGCTTTTCGGTGATCGCGGAGCCTGTGAATTTTTTCTTCTGCTTCATGGGGGTCTTGCTCGGAACCCTGATCGGGGTTCTGCCCGGCCTGGGCCCCGGAGCCACCATCTCCCTGCTCCTGCCTTTAACTTATCACCTGGAACCCATATCGAGCATCATCATGGTGGCCGGGATCTACTATGGCGCGAAGTACGGAGGCTCCACCACCTCCATCCTGCTCAACATCCCGGGGGAGGTGGACTCGGTGGTCACCTGCCTGGACGGTTACCAGATGGCCCGCCAGGGAAAGGCGGGAAGGGCTCTAGGGATATCCGCATTCGGGTCATTCATCGCAGGCACCTTTGCGACCCTGGGCTTGATGCTGGTTGCGCCTGCCCTCGCAAGAGTCGCATTGAGCTTCGGGCCCCCGGAGATGTTCTCTCTGATGATCCTGGCATTGACCCTCATCACATTCATGTCCACGGGCTCCCAGGTCAAGGGACTGGCCATGGCGGCGCTCGGCCTGTTCCTGGGCTCCGTCGGGCAGGATGTCTTCAATAACGTGGATCGGTTCGTTTTCGGCTTCCACTTCCTGCTCGAGGGGCTGGGAATCGTTCCCGTGATCGTAGGTCTCTTCGGTGTTGGGGAGGTGCTGAGCAATCTCGAGGTCCAGATGAAGGGGGAGGTGTTTCAGAAGAGGGTCTCGAACCTGCTTCCCACCTGGCAGGACTGGAAGGACTCCACCTGGCCCATTATCCGTGGCACCGTTGTCGGCTTTTTCGTGGGCATCATCCCGGGCGGAGGAGGCATTGCCTCCACTTTCGCTTCCTACACCATTGAGAAGAGAATGTCCAAACACCCGGAAAAATTCGGGGCCGGGGCCATAGAAGGGGTGGCGGGGCCGGAGGCGGCGAACAACGCGTGTTCGGGTGCCAACTTCATCCCCCTGATGACCCTGGGGATCCCTACCAACGGCATCATGGCCGTCATCTTTGCATCGCTGATGATCAACGGGCTGCAGCCCGGACCTCTGCTCATCCAGAACCAGCCGGCGCTGTTCTGGGGCGTGATTGCGAGCATGTACCTGGGAAACGTGATGCTGGTACTTCTCAACCTGCCCCTGATTGGAATCTGGGTACGGTTTCTCACAATCCCCTACTCCATCCTGGCCCCCTTGATCCTCTTCTTCTGTCTTCTGGGTGCGTACACCGTGAAGAATGCCGTGGGAGACCTGATCATCATGATTCTGTTCGGTGTCCTCGGTTTTCTCATGAGGAAGTTCCGTTACGAGGGGGCGCCTTTGATCATGGGTTTTGTAATCAGTGACCTGATGGAGGGCGCATTCATCCGATCTCTGCTCATCTCGAAGGGAAGCTTTGCGATTTTTTTCACGAGGCCGATTTCATGCGCGGTCATGATCGCGGCCGTGCTCCTTTTCGTGCTTCCCTTTTTCGGCAAGAAGCCGCTCAAACTCGGAGCGGACGACGACTGACGGCATCACGGAACCCCTTGGCGACTATGCAGGAAGGCCGGGGGTTCGGAGTATGTTCCTTTTCAGATGCCGGACGTTGGGGGGGATTTTGGGAACCCCTCATCAGCGGCCGTTTGACGAAACCTAAAACCCGAAAGGAGATCGAACGATGAAGAGGAAATTCATGGGAACGGCATGGACAGCGCTCATCCTTGCGATGGTCGCACTTTACCCCGCAGCCGCTGCGGAGTATCCCGAAAGAAACATGAACATGTACTGCTGTTTCGCGCCAGGTGGAACCGTGGATTCAGGAATTCGGGCCTTGTGCAACGGCGCGGAGAAGGTTCTGGGCCAGAATATCGTCATTGCCAACAAGGACGGCGGCACCGGAACAGTGGGTCTTGCAGCGCTGGCAGGGGAAAAACCGGACGGCTACACCCTGGCTGCGACCTCCAGCGCGGCGATTATGAGGGTGCCCCTCACCAGGAAGATGACCTACAAGCCCCTTGCCAGCTTCACCAATATCTACGCCTTTGCAGGGGCTGCCAGCGGGCTTCTGGTCAGACCGGACTCCCCCTTCAAGACCTTCAAGGATTTGCTCGAATATGCCAGAAAAAACCCCGGCAAGGTGACCTATTCCACTCTTGGAGCGGGTTCTGTGCCGCACATCCTTATGCAGGTCATCGCGATGAGAGAGAAGATCGATTGGGTCCATGTCCCCTACAAGGGTACATCACCTGCTGAAACGGCGGCTCTTGGCGGCCATGTGGATGCAGTCTCCGCAGGAGACGTCAACAAGGCTCTGAGCGGCCAGATGAGAGCGCTTCTCATGCACACCAGGGAGCGTTTCGACCGGTTGCCGGATGTTCAGACCACGATGGAATTGTACCAGGTTTATAATGATTCCCTGTTTGCGGTCTATGGCCCTGCCGGAATGGATCCGGCCGTGGTCAAAAAGCTTGAAGACGCCTTTGCCAAGGCCCAGGAGATGGATTCCTGGAAGCCTTATGTCGAGCGGTTCGGGGTTGTCTCGCTCAAGATGCGAAGCGCAGAGTATACCAAGTTCCTCCAGGAGCGCTGGGACAGTGAAGTCGAGCTGGAAAAGACCCTTGGCCTGATCAAGGAGCCGGCCACTCAACCCAGGTAAGCAGATGATGATTTGTTTGCGGCGAGCAGGAGAATCAGGAATCCCCACGGAGCTTTAATAAGGAGATTGGATGAAAAGCGGGCACGAGAGAATACGTTTCAGCATTTCAAAGGAAGAACTGACCCGGAGGTGGGACGCCGTTCGTCAGGCGATGAAGGCAGAGAAGATCGATTTTCTGGTGATGCAGAACGACAATGATTTTCTGCAGGGGTATGGGAAATGGTTCACGGATATCCCTGCGGTCAACGGCTATCCCACCACAGTCATTTTCCCGAGAGACGGCGAGATGACGGTCATCAACTCGGGTCCCCGCTCGAGCGGGCCGACGGATCTGAGCGCAAAAGACTGGGCCTTTCGAGGGGTGCGCAAGCTGATGACCGCCCCCTATTTCCCCTCCCTGCAATACAGCACAACCTACGATGCGGAACTGGTGGTGCGGGAGCTTGCCCCTTTCAAGGCCTGCTCTGTCGGGCTGGTGGGATGCGGCATGATGTCCCTGGCTTTTGGCGATTACCTGAGGAAACATCTCACTGCCGCAAGCATGTCCGATTTCACCGAGTTCGTTGATCGGATCAAAGTCGTCAAGAGTGACGAGGAAATCGGGCTGATCAGGGAAACGGCATCGATTCAGGATGCCGCATTCGAAAAGGCCCTTGGAATGATCAGGCCGGGCGTCAGGGATTCCGAAGTGGCGGCATTTGTTCAGCACACGGTACAGGATCTGGGCAGCGAGCAGCAGCTCATCATGGCCGGCTCCGCGCCTATGGGCACGCCCTGCCCCCAGATGAGAAGGCACTTCACCCATCGAAAGATGATGGCCGGAGATCAGTTCACGCTGATGATCGAGGTGAACGGCCCCGGCGGGATGTACGCGGAGTTGGGGAGGACCTGTGTCCTGGGCAAACCGTCCAATGAACTCCTGGACGCCTTTGAAGTCGCCAAGGAGGCACAACAGGTCACGCTGGATCTCCTGAAACCGGGGGCCGACCCCAGGGACATCATCACTGCGCATAATGCCTTCCTCAGAAAAAGAGGATGGCCCGAAGAAACCAGGCTGTATGCCCACGGACAGGGGTATGATCTCGTGGAGAGACCGGCGATACGAGAGGATGAAACCATGAGAATCCAGGCGAACATGAATATAACCGTTCACCCGATCGTCGCATCCGGGACGGTTTTTTCCTGGGTCTGCGACAACTATCTCGTTACGGAAAACGGCCCGTCCGCATGCCTGCACAGGACAGAGAAAAAGATTTTCGAGATCTGAGAAGTATGCACCGGCTACGACACCTCTGACATGGTGTTCGCCCAAATCGAGTCTGTCGAAAAAGAACGCCCGACCCGACTCTCTGCGTTCTGATATGCTTTACCCGGAAAACACCACATCCGAAGGGAATGAGATAAAGAACATGTCCAGACAAGGCAAGGGTGAGAAGGTGGCGGGCATATGCGGCATCTGCCCGGGAGGGTGCGGTGTGCAAGTGGAGCTTGTCGACGGCAGGATTCGAAAAATCCTGCCTCTCAAGAGACACCCTGTCGGTGTAGTATGCGTTCGGGGCGTTCATGCACGGGAGATCGTCTATTCCAACGACCGCTTGAAGTATCCCCTTCTGCGAATCGGTGAGAGGGGTGAAGGGAAGTTCAAACGGATCACGTGGGACGAAGCGCTGGAGCGAATCGCCGATGGTTTTCAGAAGGTGAAAGACCGCTATGGCGCCGAAGCGGTGATGACTTACTTCGGCCGTGGAAGTTTTGAGTATAACTTCCCTGAAGTCTTTGGATTCCGTGGTCTGTCGATCCAGGGCACCAGTTCGTTCATTTTCCCTTTCGGCTCGCCCAACTCGGCAGGCGTATCTGCGATCTGCTATGTTTCCTACGGCGTTTTCGCAGCTGTAGCCACGCTCGGGGCCGACATGCAAACGATTTACCCGGACTTTGATCACGCGGACCTGGTCGTGATTTGGGGGGCCAATCCCCCCACGGATTCTCCCCCCGATAAAATAAAGAAGATCCTCAACGCGAAAAAGCGGGGCGCACGGGTGGTCGTCATTGATCACATGCGATCCGATATCGCAAAGCAGGCGGATGAATGGATCGGCGTGCGCCCGGGAACGGACGGTGCGCTTGCCCTCAGCATGATCAATGTCGCGCTCCGGGAGGGACTCTACGACCGGGATTTTGTGCAGAACTGGACAGAGGGATTTGAGGAACTTCGGAAATACGTGGAGGAGTTTCCGCCGGAAGTCGCTGAGCGCATTACACGCGTGCCCGCGGAAACCATAGCCGGTTTGGCGCGCGAGATAGCCAAAGCCAAGGGGGCCTCGCTGGTCATGTACACGGGACTGGAATACACCAACAGCGGGGTGCAGAACATCCGCTCCGTGCTGAGTCTCTGGTCCATAAGCGGGAACATGGATGTTCCGGGAGGACTCCTCTTCAGGTCCCGGCCAAAGGCGCGCTTCTCGCGGATCGGCCTCGATCCGCCCAGGGGAGTAAAGCCGATAGGCGCAGACAAGTATCCCCTTTTTTGTGATCTGCTGATGTCGGCCCAATTCATGGAAGCGCCACGGGCGATTTTGGATGGGGACCCATACCCGGTCAAAGCCCTGCTTGTTTTCGGCGCATCTCTCCTTACCAGTCTGCCTGATCCCGAGCTCTGGAAGGAGTGCTTCCGAAAACTTGACTTTATGGTGACATTCGACCGGTTCATGACCGGAGACGGCCTGTATGCCGACATCGTGCTCCCCGGGACCACCAATTTTGAGAATTACGGCTTTCAGAGGTATCCGCAAGGATACTGCCAATTGAGACAAAGGGTGATCGAACCTGTTGCCGAAGCCAGATCGGGCTACCTGTTTCTGAGGCAGCTGGCGGGAAAATTGGGCTACGGCGACCTCTTCCCGGCTACCGAGGAGGAGCGAGTCAGATTTGCCCTCAAAGATGCACCGATATCGGTCGAGGATCTTGAGGCTCATCCCGAGGGGATAAAATTTGAGACATCCGATATCGAGTACCGAAAATACGAAAAGGGAACCCTGCGACCGGACGGCAAACCCGGGTTCAACACCCCATCCGGAAAGCTGGAACTGGTGTCGCGACTGCTTGCAAAATATGGATATGACGGTCTGCCTGTATACAGAGAACCCACTGAAGGCCCCCTCGGCAGCCCTGAGCTTTACAAACAGTACCCGCTCGTGCTGAATACGGGGGCGAGGCTGCAATCCGCATTTCGATCCCAGCACCTGAACATCCCGGGACTTCTGAAGCTGCAGCCAAGACCCCAAGTTCTGATTAATCCCGCTGATGCAGCGGCAAGAACCATTCTTGACGGCGACAAGGTCTGGGTGCAATCTCCTCGTGGAAGGGTCGGCGTTTGGGCGAAGGTGACGGACGATGTCATGACAGGCCAGGTGGAACTGAATGTGGGCGGAGGCAGCCCCATTCAGGTGGAGGAATGGCGGGAGGCCAACGCCAACTACGTGACCGATTTTGAAAATCGCGATCCCATCTCGGGTTTCCCTGTGTACAAGGCCCTGCTCTGCGATGTGAAAAAAAGGGAGTGATATGGGGAAGCGGCTCAACCCTTGCCATTTCTCCAAATCCCTCTTAAGGTGTACCGGTGAAATTTGCTTGGGTTTCTGAGCGGGGGTTAAATTGAGGCGCATAAAAGCTAGGAGAGAACCATGGATCCTGGAAGGGTTTATCAGGTTTGGAATCCCGGCAGGCTCATATTCGGTCCAGGGGCGCTCGGAGAGATCAGGAAAGAATTCCCCTCCGGGGACAAGCCGCTTATCGTTACGGATGAAGGGGTGGTTCGTGCAGGAATTCTCGACAAGGTGACAGACCTGTTCGCCCGGGCGGAAGTCCGCTATGACATCTTTAACCGCGTTGTGGCGGACACACCGATCGAAACTGTTGAGGAAGCGGCATCGTTTTACCGCGAGAGGGGCTGCGCTTCGATAATCGGACTCGGCGGCGGCAGCTCCATTGATACGGCAAAAGCTATTGCCGTCAGGGTAAGCGGTGACGGGACATTGAGGGAATACGGTTCCGGCAGGCCCATCCCGGATTGCCTTCCCCCGATCTATGCGGTTCCGACCACTGCGGGAACCGGTTCAGAGGTGAGCGCAGTAGCCGTCGTCTCCGACCATGAAGGCAAAATGAAGGTGGGCATCAGGAGTCCGCTTCTTGTACCGAAGGTCGCACTGCTGGACCCGCTTCTGCTTTCGACGATTCCTTTTCGCACCGCTGCGGAAACAGGCGCCGATGCCCTTTCGCACGCGATCGAGGCCTATCTCTCCATCAACAGCAACGTGATCACCGATGGAATGGCCCTTTCCGCAATGAAAATGATCACGAGCAACCTGGAAAAGTTCGCCGCCAATCCCGAAGAAACGGAAGCAGCCGGCCGGATGCTCCTCGGGAGTTGTTTAGCCGGTCTCGCCTTCGCAAATGCGGGACTTGGTCTTGTCCACGGACTTGCCCATTCCGTCGGCGCCTACTATCACGTCAGCCACGGTCTTTCCTGTGCGCTGTATCTATGCGCGGTCATGGAGTTCAATGTCCCCGCCTGCCCGGAAAAATTCGTTCCCTTGGCAGAGGCCCTGGGGGTGGATGTCCGCGGCCTGTCCTCTGAGAGGGCGGCGTCGCGGGCGGTGGACGCGGTTCGCGGGCTCTTTTCCAGGCTGGCCATTCCGAAGACCTTTTCGGAGATGGGGATTGAATTCAGGCTTGATCCGAAAATGGTGGATGACGCCTATACGGCGCCCGTTGCAAAAGGCAATCCCAGACAGGCTCAACCGGAGCAGATTGCAGCACTGTTCCTCTCCGTGCAGGGCTAGATTACGGAGTGAGAAGTGGAGGACCGGCACAGGTTCTCATGATCCCGGGGTGGAACCGCTTGAAACCCGAATATCCAATATCGAAATTCGAAACAAATCCGAAATCCGAATTCTCAAATTACCCAAACTTCACTCGGTTTCATCAGGAAAAAATGAATTGATTGTTCACTTGGATTTTTGTCATTTGAATTTGTTTCCCGGATTTCGTGCTTCGGATTTCGAATTTATTGAAGCTCCCTGCAGCAAGCTGCAGGGAATCTTCGACCTCTTGAGGATTTCATCTATTTTGGATCGCTCGCTAACCCCCCAGCAAGCTGCGGGGTTAGCGCTCGCTGTTTCGGTTCAAGATGGCGAACAAAGCACGGGCCGTTGTGGCTACCAAACCTTATAAAAGGGAGGATGAACATGAAAAGGCTTTCTCTAGTCGTTTTTATCGGGATTTTTTTAATGGCGGGGATATGCGGTGATGCCCTTGCCCAACAGAAGGTGATCAAGATTACCTACAGCGACCACAATCCACCCAATGCATGGTGTACGGTCAACGGAACCGAACCATGGCTGAAACGGATCGAGAAGGCCACCGACGGCAAGGTGAAGATTGAACGATATTATGCCGAGAGTCTGGCCAAGGGCACCGATGCTTGGATGGGCATCAAGACCGGCGTGGTCGATATGGCCTGGTGCGCGCAGGGCTATTGGGCGGGTGTGACCCCCCTTTCCGATGTGATCACGCTTCCGTTCCTGCCATTTAAGAACGGCAGGCAGGCGGGGGGCATCTTGTGGAAGCTACGGGAGAAATACCCGGAGATCCAGAAGGAGTATGCCGATGTGCACGTCCTGGTCTTCCACGCCACACCTCCCATATCCCTTATCACGTCAAAGAAGCCGGTCAAGACCATGGAGGATCTCAAAGGTCTCAAACTGAGGGTGCTCGCCGGGCCTCCGACCGACGTGTTCAAGGCCATGGGCGCTGTTCCGGTATTGCTTGGCATGCCTGATGTCTATCTTGCAATGCAGAAGGGCACCATCGACGGGTCGGGAATCCCGCTTGGAACGCTCGAGATCTTCAACCTTTATGAGGTCGCCAAGTACTGGACTCATGTACCCATCACCACCTCCTATTTCACGGTTTCGATGAACAAGGCAAAGTGGAACAGCCTGCCCCCGGATATCCAGAAGGCGATCACGAGTGTCTGCGGATACGAGGGATCGCGGACCTATGCCTGGGATTTCCACGACAGTTATGATCAGCCGGTCCGAAAGGAGATGGCCGACTGGGTTAAGAAAGGCGGTCAAAAACTGGAGGAGTATGATTTGCCCAAGGCTGAGCTGAACCGGTGGATAGAGGCTGCAGGGAGGCCCGTATGGGATCGCTGGGTTGCGGGTATGGAAGCCAAAGGGCTGCCGGGCAAGGCCGTACTCGCCGACACGCTGAAGCTCATCGAAACGGAACCCTAGGTGAAAACATGTGGCTGAACAGGTGCGCGTCTTTCCTCGCGAGAATTGCTGATCCTGTAAGCCGATGGATGAGCGGTCTCGGAGCAGGCATCCTCGCTGCGATGATGTTCCTTGCAGCCATGGATGTTCTGCTCCGCTATTTTTTCAATAGGCCGATCGGCGGAGCGATGGAGCTTATCCAGTATATGATGCTCATTACCATCGTCTCGGGGTTTGCTCATTGCACGATGGAGAAGAGTCACATCAGGGTGGAAGTGGTGATCGACCGGTTTCCCCTGACAGTGCGGAAAATTCTCTACTGCATTACCTCCTTCCTGACGCTCGGGCTGGTCTTACTGATATGCCGCCAGGCGGTCATCTATGCGGGGCTCCTGAAGGACTCCCAGATGACCTCGCCCGTGTTGTTCATACCCGCTTTTCCGTTTGCTCTCGTAATGGCTTCAGGCATGGCCGTGTTCTCTCTGGCCCTGCTGTCGGAATTCGTCTATTTCCTGAATAAAGCGGTGAACGAATGACCGAACTGAACATGGAATTCATCACCATCGTGATATTGCTTGTCCTGGGGTTCGCGTTCCTTTTTTCGGGCATGTACCTGGGTGCGGCGATGGGGCTCTTCGGGTTTTTAGGGCTGTTGTACATGCGCGGCCTGAACCACGGCCTGGGAGAGCTGATGACGGTTCCCTACACGCTTTTCTCCACATACGACTTCTCCGTCATCCCCCTGTTCATTCTCATGGGCCAGATCTGTTTCTACGCAGGCATGAGCGCCGACATTTTCGGAACCGCATATAAATGGTTGGGACAGCTGCGCGGGGGGTTGGCCATGGCTACCGTTGCGGCCTGCGCCGGCTTCGCGGCCGTTTCCGGCTCCAGCGTGGCGACGGCGGTGACCATGGGGTTGGTGGCTGTTCCGGAGATGAAAAAGTACAAATACGACGTGGCCTTATCCACAGGCGCACTGGCCGCCGGCGGCACCATAGGCATTCTGATTCCTCCCAGCATCAATTTCATCATTTACGGCATCATGACCGGCCAGTCCATCGGTCAGCTCTTCCTCGCCGGCGTGCTGCCCGGCATCCTTCAGGCCTGTCTGTTCATACTGGTCGTCTTCATCCTTTGTAAGCGCAATCCGAGCCTGGGCCCGGTAGGACCCAGAACCACCCTCAAAGAGAAGCTTATTTCCCTGAAGAATACATGGATCATCATCCTTCTCTTTTTCGCCATCATCGGCAGTCTTTACAGCGGGATCTGCACCCCCACCGAAGCTGCGGCGGTCGGCGCCTTTGTGGCATTCGTATTCGCAGTGTTGAAGAGAAGGCTGAACTGGAAGAGTATGCGGGGCAGCTTTCTGGACACCATCAAAAACACGAGCATGCTGATGCTCATCTTTGCGGGCGCCACCATTATGAGTCATTTTCTGGCGGTGACTCGACTCCCGATGATGCTGGCGGATACGGTCGTGGCGCTCGAAGTGAACCGCTATTTCATTCTCAGCCTTATCTTGTTCATCTATCTGATCCTCGGCTGTCTCATGGATCCGGGGTCGATGCTGCTGCTCACCATTCCCACGTTTTACCCTGTCATCTCCGTCCTGAATTTTGACCCCATATGGTTCGGGGTGCTGGTCACGGTGATGTGCGAAATTGGATGTATCACGCCGCCCATCGGTCTGAACGTATTTGTCATCCGTGGAATAGCAGGAGACATCCCCATGTACACGATATTCAGAGGCATCCTTCCGTTTGTTGCGGCGGATTTCGTGTTACTGGCCATCATCCTGCTGTTTCCGGGCCTTTCGCTGCTGCTGCCCTCTTTAATGAGGTAAGGCTCGGGACCGCAAATTGGCAGTCAATGGTGCTGACAGACCGGAATATTGGAATGTTGGAATAGTGGAATAGTGGGGAAGAACTGCAACCAAAATCCTGGAGATGAGCGTGCCGCAAGATCACTTTGTTGCTTTGAACCCATCATTCCATGATTCCATTATTCCATCATTCCAAGAGGCCCTTTTTCGGCTGAGCCAATGATCTCTGACCTGGTCCAGAGGACCAGGATTTCCACGTCACATTAAAGTCAATTTTCAGGCGGATTTCTCTCAGAGGATGATCGTCTTCAGCAAGCCACAGAGTTCTTGACATTCTGTACAAAGTATCGAGAATGTAAGACTATCTCTCTCAGCATCTTCGAAATGGATCCCTGTTACCACCTCTTTCACGGCTCAAGTCACCTATGGCTGGACTTGTATGATACAGTCTATTCTGGTTGCCGATGATGATTTGGATTTTCGCCTGATCATTAGGCTGGCACTGGAAGCAAGTGGTTACAAGGGGAATATGCACTTCGTAGATGACGGCTTGGAGTTGATGGACTTTCTCAATCATCGGGGAGAGTATACCGATTCCGAGATTCCCGACCTGATTATCCTCGACCTGAATATGCCCAGAAAAAACGGCAGAGAAGCTCTTCACGAGATCAAAGCCGACCCTGCCTTAACATCTATCCCGATAGTCATCCTCTCGGTTGCGAGCTCCAAGGAAGATCTCCAACTCTCCCGTGACTTCGATTGTCCTTTCATCAGAAAGCCCGACAGCTATTCGCAGTGGGTGAATGCCATGGAAGCGCTCTTGAAGTTTTACGATACCGATGACGTTAAGGGTGATCCATGACAATTCGCGACATCGTATTCTTATTCTCCCACCCCTGCTGTCTTCGCTTTTGCGTACACTTCTACGGTTAAGGACGGACAACTGTCCCTCATCGAGTTTTTGCCTGCTCAATGCCCGTTTTCAATGAACAGCATAATCATCAGTCCAGTAACAGTTGTAACATAGGGCCGATTGAGGATGATTGTCCCAGCAATCGTTGGGATTCAGGGAACTGGACGATCCTCCGGCAGAGCTCGACAGCCGTGACGCCGGTTATCGGATCATCGACCCTGGCTCCGATTACCAGCGGAAAGTCGGAAGCTTGTACAAAAGAGTAGGTCGCCTTTCCATTCTTTATGGTGACGCTGGTCTCGGTATTCATTGTGGCGAGATACTGCTCCGTGGGGTTGTCGAAGACCACCTTTTTATCTTCAAATGATTGCGCCGTGGTCCCCGGGAGCAAAGCGGCGATCTCCTCCGCGGTCACCACGATGGAACACAGCTCTCCCGGTTTGCATTGAATGATGTTCTCACTCCTGCAGTCTTCAGCATACACATAATCGGCACCGGTGCCGAGATAATATCCGGTTTCAAAGCCCAACCTCGTGCCGGCGTCAATACCCCGAAGGCTTCTGTAGAACGATGCAAAGTCCAGAGGGATCGAGCGGTAGAGCGCCTCCGAAAGGGTGTCTGTATTCCCTGACTCCAGCCACTCCTGGGTCTTCTTCTTCAGATAATCGACGGAATTCACCGGCGGGTTGGCAGGCGTGGCCGTGTACTGCATGAAGTGGGCGAAATATTGCGCGGGGCCTACGTTACCGGAAGAAGGAAGGGTGACGGTGCCGGCGGTCTGCATGGTGTTGAAAAAAGTGAGCATCATCTGCGCCATTTGATTGAGCTGGACATCGTAGAAGTACCCGCTTCCTGCCGTTTCGTTCGCTACACTCTGGAGCCCTTGTCGAACCTTGTTCATCGGGTTCACGTTCGGATCCTCATTTACCGCCCAGTTAAGGATCTTCACGAAATCGATGTTGACATTCGTGAAGCAATCCAGGGTGGCGGTTCCGGGAATCGGCAGCGGGACCAACTGGTACGCCACACTGAAGCCGGCTCCCAACTGCACCGCCCTTTCCAGAATGTCGGACCCCTGCTTGCGGAAGAAGGTAGGTCCGATGCTCGCTCCCACATTCAGGTTGGCAAGAGGCCCGAAAGGCGCGAGCCCCATCCCGAGAAAGTTATACGAGAGCGAGACCCCCATAAGGCTGGTGAGATAACTCCTCGATATGGTCGCTCCCTGAGGAGAGTAGGCCACCCCGAAGAAGTAGTTGTACCCTATATTGACATCGACCCCCGAGTAGTAAGCCTCTGCACACTGCTGGGTCAGGTACACGCCGTCCGGTGCAAAGTAGGCGACCCACTGGTAGGTTTCACTCTCAGGCGCGTAGCTCTCCGAGAAGGAAGCCGCCCACCCGACCCAGACAGTCCAGCCGTTGAAGGTGGGGATTTTTTTAAAGCATCTGTCCGGGAAATTACAGCTATAATTGGTTGCGCAACCCTTAGTACCATCGCAATGCTCGGCAGCTGCAAGCGATTGCATGAAAACCGCGCCGTCGCGGTTAGAATCAAATCCGGATGGAAATTGGAAATCCACCGAACCTGTCAAAACAGCTATGAATACCAACAACATCGAGAACGCCTTCATAATCCCCTCCAGTAAATTCTCTTCTCCGCCTCAGTCGAAATGCGAAATATTCCGTGCATTTACTCGGCTCTCTTCTCCGTACCATAACGGGAAAACACGAGAGCATTCCAACCCGATTCGCAACCACCTTTCACTCCCACCGCGCGTGAGAACATCCATGCTTTGACAATAGCGATACGAAGGTTAAAAAAGGCGGTCAATAATGCCCTTTTGCGCTTCAGCATGTCAACAAACTTCAACTCCCCGATAAGAAATTGCCTTTTGGGAGAAAATATAGTAAGAATCCGACCCCACAGTGGCTGGCTTTGATGCACCCCGAAGGGGTGAAGTTTGTGACGCTGGATCACCGGAATATTGGAATGTTGGAATAGTGGAATATTTTGGGAAGTAATCACCCAAACCGGGAGATGAAAGTTCTGCAAAATGGCCTTATGCGCTTTGAGACCCATCATTCCACAATTCCATTGTTCCAGTATTCCAAGGAACATATTTTTCCGGCTGAGCCGATTGTCTCTGACCTGGTCAAGAGGGCAGGATTTCCACGTCACATTAAGCGGTTCTCTCTTGGAGCCGAACCCCAGGACGCGATTGGAGCACGTTCATGAAGATACGTGAGGTTCCCCAGGAGCGCGGAATCAATCCTGAAAACATTCATGAAGTCTGCTATGCGGTGGATGAAAGCGGCAGGTACGTGCTGAGCAACAGTGCAGGGTGGGAGCCGAAAAATATCGTCAACGACCAGGCGTGGGAAATCATTAAGGCGCAGGTGCAGGCTGTGTTGGAGCAGATACAGGCAGGCAAGCTGAGCCCTCTCGCCTTTCACATGGCCAAGAACCAGATGAATACGGGTCTCCTTTCAAGATATGTGGGTTTCAGCCGCTGGCGCGTCAAACGCCATTTGAGACCCGCTGTCTTTCGGAGACTTGAACCGGATGTGCTCAGGAGATACGCCGATGTTTTTGAAATTACGGTCGAGCAACTCTTGAAAGCGCCGGACAATGCCAATGATTGTTTTAGGGAAATTCGGCTTTAATGAAAATTGATTTCAGGCACCGACAGTCCGCCCATTGCGAAAGTGGCGTTTCATCCAACTTGCTGTTCCATCACGGCGTCAACATCAGTGAAGCCCTGGCTTTCGGTATCGGCGCAGGTCTGTTTTTCGCATATCTTCCATTCATAAAGATCAACGATCTTCCGCTGACCACCTTCCGCTGTGAGGTCGGAGGGATTTTGAAGCGCGTGTGCCGCAAGCTGGGTGTGGGACTCCATTCGAGGAAGTTTCGCAACCCGGATGAGGGCATGGATGCATTGGACCGTCTTCTGGAGAGTGGCATTGCGGTCGGCTGCCGGACCGGCGCCTATTGGCTGCCCTACTTCCCTTCGGCTTACCGGTTCCACTTCAATATGCACAATCTCATTGTGTACGGAAAAGAGGGAGACGACTATCTGATCAGCGATCCGGTCTTTCCGGAACCTCAAGTCTGTTCTGCCAAGAACCTGATGAAGGCGCGGTTTGCCAAAGGGGCGCTCGCCCCCAAAGGTACGATGTATTATCTCACCCGCATACCCGGGGAGATCGATCTGGGCCGCCCGATCCGGAAAGGGATCAAAAAGGTCTGCAGCAGAATGCTGAAAACCCCACTCCCCATCGTCGGGGTTCGTGGGATACGTTTTCTCGCGGGCCGCCTGGAAAAATGGCCGGAAAGAGTGGGAAAGCCCAAGGCTACCCTTTACCTCGGGCAACTCGTCCGCATGCAGGAAGAGCTCGGAACCGGCGGGGCAGGCTTCCGCTTTATGTATGCCGCCTTTTTGCAGGAAGCCGCCTCCATTCTGAATGACAACCGTCTCAATGACCTTTCTCGTGAAATGACACAGGTGGGCGACGGCTGGCGGAAATTTGCTTTTATCGGCGCCCGGCATTGCAAAGGCCGGGCAACTGAGACAGACTCTTTCGGCGCCATGGCCGAGATTCTGAGAGACTGCGCTGAAAAGGAAACGGCGATTTATAGCGAGTTGCTGGCGATTGTAAAAAACTCGGATTGAGCGCAGCCTGGAGGCTCAGCCAGGTGACGGCTCGGACCAATATCCCCAAGAGAAAGCGGGGATTTTCCCTGTGAGAATACCGGACGTTTACCGGAGAGGATTTTGAAAATGAACATTTCTTTCCCGGCTGGAGTTGAATCCACCATTTCGATTAAAGAAAAACTCAAGAAAGTCCTGATCCAATCTCTGAACCTGGAAGTTACCCCGGAACAGTTTTATGACGATGACCTCATCTTCGGCGAAAAGTTCGGCCTGGATTCGATAGATGCTCTTGAGATCATATGTCAGGTCGACAGACACTTCGGCGTCGCCATACGTAATATGAAGGAAGGACGTCCTGCTCTGCAGACCATCAACAGCCTCGCGGCATTCATCGAGGCCCATCTCTGAATATGGGACATGTCACGCCACTCGCGATTTCCGGGATTGGTAAGGCTGGAGCGGCCGGGGAAGAGGTATTGACTGTCGAAAACCTGGTCAAGATCTATAAAGGGGCTGACTGCAAAGCTCTTTCCGGCTTGAACATCACCGTCAGGCGCGGGGAAATCTTCGGGCTGCTGGGTCCGAACGGCGCCGGCAAAACCACAGCCATTAAAATCATGAGCACTCTGCTGAGTGCGACAGCAGGACGGGTGCAAATCTACGGGACCGACGCCCTCAAGCACCCGGGACGTATCCGCAGCCTCCTGGGACTGGTCCCCCAGAATATCGCCCTCTATGGCGGTTTGACTGCTCGGGAGAACCTGCGATATTTCGGCACAATCTGTGGCCTCAGCGGGCAAATCCTCAAAGATCGCGTCGGCTTCTGTCTCGAGATGGTAGGTCTGGAGGGCCGGGCCGACCAGCGCGTATCCACCTACTCGGGCGGCATGAAGCGCCGAGCCAATCTGGCAGCAGGAATCCTGCATGATCCCCGCATTCTCTTTCTGGATGAACCGACGGTCGGCATCGACGCCCAATCACGAAATATGATCCTGGAAAAGCTGAGCCTTCTGAAACAGAACGGAACTGCCATTGTGTATACCACCCACTATATGGATGAGGCGGAGCGACTCTGCGATCGGGTCGCCATTATGGACGAGGGCCGCATCATTGCGGAGGGGTCGCCACAGGAAATGGCCGATCGGCCGCCCGGGCATGCCGGTCTGGGAGAACTGTTTCTGGCGCTGACCGGAAAAGACCTGCGGGATTGAAAGAGATGTATAAGATCGGTGCAACCCTTTTAAAGGAAATTCTTCTTCTTTCCCGCGACAGAAGCGGCTTGCTGGTGCTTTTTCTGATGCCCGCCCTGCTGGTGCTCGTGATGACGCTGGTTCAGGAGAATGTCCTTAAGACGATGGGCGAAGGCCATACGCGAGTCCTGTTCATCGATGAGGACGGACAGGAGGTGGGTAAGAATATCGAACAAAAACTCGCGGGGATTTCGTCGATCGAAGTCGTAAAACAAATCGATGGAAGCAAAATCGATCGGAAGACCGCTTTGGCGCTCGTTTTCAAGGGTGATTTTCAGCTTTGCATCGTCATCCCCGAGGGGACAAGCGCTGCCTGTAAAGCCGGCGCTCAGCAGTCGGTCAGGCGGGCTTTTGAAGGGGAAGCGCCGCCGCATGAAGACCGTGTGGGGCGACTTGATATCCGCGTATATTTTGACCCAACCGTTTTCGGTGGGACCCGCTCCGCAATGCTTCAGTCTCTCGAGTTACTGGCTTTCGGGATTGAGATGGAAGAAAAGATGAGGGCTTTGTCGGACCTGCTGCCGACATATATCCCCGGCTCCATAAAAGAAACCATAGGATCCTCGCTGCCGGAGTGGAGGGGAGTCGACTTTCCCCGGATGCAGCGCGATTTCATCCACAGCAGGCTGCTTGGCGTGCGGGAAAGCCCCGCCGGCAAGAATGTGTTCGAGAAGAAGCCGACATCGGTGCAGCACAACGTTCCGGCCTGGGCGCTGTTCGGCATGTTTTTCATCGTAGTCCCCATGGCGGGCGGGTTGATCAGGGAGCGGCACGATGAAACACTGGCACGGCTGAGGACCATGCCCATATCCTATTTTTCCATTATGACCGGAAAAATTCTCGCCTATCTTTGCGTATGCCTGATCCAATTCGGGCTGATGCTGTTTATCGGAATACATATCCTGCCCTTGCTGGGTGCGCCGGTGCTCGAGATGGGCGCCGATCCATGCGCCGTTCTTGTCATCGCGCTCAGCGCCATCCTTGCCGCAACCGGCTACGGTATCATGCTGGGGACGCTCGCAGGAACCTATGAACAGGCATCGATGGTCGGCCCGATCTCCATTGTGATCGCTGCGGCAATGGGCGGGATTATGGTTCCGGTGTATGCCATGCCAAAGATCATGCGGGATATCAGCGTTTATTCCCCCCTTGCCTGGGGCCATGACGCCTTTCTGAATGTTTTTGTGCGGGGGGGCGGCCTGGAAAACGTTGCATGGCAGGTCCTGGCTCTGTTGTCCTTTTTCGCTGCAACCTTACTCGTATCCCGGATCTGCTTTTCTTTGCGCAGCCGAAATGGAGGATAATCATCCCTCCACTCGCCCCTGCAACTCCCGATTCAAGATATTCATCTATCATCCGTTTGGAATAAAGATCGATCAGAGCGAGGAGTGAAAGATGGAGCATTCGACGGACCTGACCGCTTTTTTTGAGCCGAGAAATCTTGCAATCATCGGCTCTTTCAGGGAAGGCCTTTTCGGCGGGTATCTTGCGGTCCAGTCCTTGAAACGGTCCGGGTACGAGGGGGAGATCTATCCGATCAACCCGATGTACAAGGAGGTCCTGGGCCTGAAGGTGTACCCATCGATGGACAGTGTTCCGGGTGAGGTGGATCTGGCGCTCGTCATGATCAATGGCCGCTCCGTCCCAACCGTCATTTCAGAATGCGCGGCCAAGTCTGTCCGGGGGATCATCGTTGTTTCGGATGGATTTGCGGAGAGGGATGAGGCCGGGGCGCGGTTGCAGAACGAAATCGTCGAGATCGCCCGATCCCATGGAATACGGCTCCTGGGGCCGAATACGGCAGGGGTCGTGAACATGGCAAACGGTCTCAATCTTTGCCCGTACAATGGGGGCGGTTATCCACTGAAAAAGGGGAGTGCCGGTATCTGCGCTCAGACGGGGATGGTCAACCCCCAGGCCTTTTCCTACCGTGGAGCGTCGATTGGAGTAAGTAAAATCTGCGATTTCGGCAACCGCTGCGATGTGGACGAATGCGATATGCTGGAGTACCTGGAGAACGACCCTGAGACCCGGGTCGTCAGCATGTACCTGGAGAGTATCCGGGATGGAAGAAGATTTTTGGAAACCGCCGCAAGGGTCGGCGGGCGAAAACCCATTCTGGTCTTGAAGTCCGGCAGGACCCGTGAAGGGGCTCGCGCTTCGGCGTCCCACACGGGCTCCATAGCGATGGATGACGATATCTTCGACGCTGTTTGCGCACAGACCGGGATCTTGCGCCTGGAGGACTACGGCGACATCTTCGAGATGCCCAAGATCTTTGCGGCAGGTCGGCCTGCACTGGGCAATCGATTGGGAATCGTCACCTTTACAGGGTGCATCGCCGTTCTTGCCATTGATGAAGGGGCTAGATATGGTTTGCGGCCGGCAGGCATTTCCGAAGAAACCAGGCATTTCCTGGACGGGATTTTTCCAGGGCTGGGAAAGATGCCCGTAGACATAGGACCCGCGATGGCGGCGGTTAAGGATGCCTTTGACCGGTACCCCGGAATTCTACAAACGGTTGCAGAGGACGACCAGGTGGATTGCCTTTTCAGCGTGGTCTGGGCAAACCCCGACGCCCACATAATCGGGAGTTATCTTGATGCCTACCGGAAGATGCAGCATTTCTCGAAAAAAGCGGTGGCTACATGGGTCTATGGCCCGGATCCGGGAGTGGCGTCCGACACTGCCGCACGGATAGAGGAAATGGGCTTCCCGACCTTCAGCAGCCCGGAAACAGCCATCAAGGCGCTCGGCCTGGCCGTGAGGTATGGAACCCGGGAGACACCGCCGATCCCGAAAATCCGTAAGACCTGGCAGCAGGCCTGACGCCCGCCCTTTACAACGGCTCGCCGAATTGATTATGATGCAGCCTTCTCCAGCCGCAGAGCCCCGCTTCACGGGACAGGCGCACAGGTAGTCCCCCGAGGGGGCTCATGCGAAGGGATATGAATAAATCCGAAATCCGAAGCACGAAATACGAATACAGGGAGACATTCCATGGCCACGGCGCTTGAGCTCTACGATCCGCAGGTCTATGAGCTTGTAAGACAAGAAGAAGTAAGACAGAGCGGGAAGATCAGGCTCATTCCATCTGAAAACTACGTTTCGAAAGCGGTCATGATGGCCACCGGGAGCTGTTTGACCAACAAGTACTCCGAAGGGTACCCTAACAGGCGGTATTATGAAGGACAGCAGGTAACCGATCTGATCGAAACGCTTGCGATCGAAAGGGCAAAAGGATTGTTCCACGCCGATCATGCCAATGTCCAACCGTATTCAGGATCTGTGGCGAACCTTGCCGCCTATACTGCGCTGGTCGAGCCGGGCTCAACGATCATGGGCCTCAAGCTGACAGAAGGGGGACATCTGACTCATGGCTGGAACGTGAGCGCCACAAGCAAGTTTTTCAAGAGTGTCCAGTATTCCGTGGATCCCAAGACAGGCCGATTCGATTACACTCGGATCGAGGAGATCGCAAAAAAGCACCGGCCCAGCATCATTATCTCGGGTGCGACCGCATACCCGCGGGAGATTGACTTCGAAGTCTTCGGTCGGATTGCACGGGAGGTCGGCGCCTACCATATCAGCGACATTGCCCATGTCTCAGGTCTTGTCGTGGCTGGATGCCACAAGAGTCCGGTACCCTATGCCGATATCGTCTCCACCACCACGCACAAGACGCTTCGGGGCCCCAGAGGAGGCCTGCTGCTCTGCAAGACCGAGCATGCGGAAAAGGTGGATCGGGCCGTATTCCCCGGTCTCCAGGGCGGGCCGCACATGCATACCATCACAGGAATCGCGGTAGCACTGGCGGAAGCGAACACCCGCGAATTCCTCTCCTATGCCAAACAGATCATTGCCAATGCCAAAGCGCTTGCCGAGAAGCTGGCCGAGCACGGTTTCGATATCGTGTCCGGCGGGACGGACAATCACCTGATCCTGATCGATCTGCGAAGCAAGAAGATTGCCGGGAAGAAACTGGCAAAAGCATTGGATCGGGCGTCCATTGTGACGAATTACAACACGATCCCGGGGGATACCGCCCCTCCTTTCAACCCGAGCGGCCTGAGGATCGGCACGCCTTCGGTCACCACCCGCGGTATGCGCGAGAAGGAAATGGCGATCATCGCGGGATTCATCAACAGGGTTGCGGAAAATATCGAAAACGAATCCGTGATCGAGGAGGTCAGCAAAAAGGCCCTGCTGCTCTGCTCGGAGTTTTCGGTTCCCGACCACTTCATTATTCCGAACAAGACCGAGCCTCAGTACATGTACTCCGAGTGATACCTATTATGGAGAGCATAAAAGAGTTTACATTTATCTCACAGAGCACACAGAGTGAGTTGGTGTGCGAATCGACGGCAGAATCGAGATGCCGGCTATTGTCTATGCTCTGAAAAAGAAAGTTTGACCTGTTTTTGGCAAAAAAACAGGTCAAGATTGCTCTACTGGAAAACCTGAGGACGTTCCTCATTCAAAGCTCTCCTCCTCACCTTGCGACGCTGGTAGGCCGGAGCATCGAGAACGTCCAGGTTCTCTCCCTCCTGCCCTCTCACCTGCCATTGTTCATGGGCCTCATCGGGGTTGAGATCCCGGAGCCGTACGGCCTTGTTCTGTTTCGCCTTGTCGATCCCGGTTGCGATGACCGTGATCTGGACGTCCTCTCCCATATTCTCGTCAAATACGACCCCCCAGAAGATCTCCGCCTCTATATCCACTTCTCCCTTGATATAGCTGCACGCGTCGTCAATTTCTTCCATTGTCATGCTTGAGGGTCCGCAGATATTCATCAGGAGGCCTTTGGCGCCGCTTATCGTGATGTCTTCCAGCAGCGGGCTGTTGACAGCCTGCTTGGCCGCCTCCAAAGCCCTGTTCTCGCCGCCGGCCCTGCCTGTCCCCATCATGGCTGTGCCCATCTGTTCCATAACCTTCTTTACGTCCGCGAAATCGAGGTTGATAAACCCGCTGCTGACAATCAGATCCGAGATCCCCTTTACCGCGTTTAGAAGAACATCATCCGCCCGGGTGATCAGATCCTTCAACATGCTGTTCCTCTTCCCAATGGCCCTGAGTCGTTCATTCGGGATCAGGATGATGGTATCCGCTTCCTTTTTTAAGCAGTCGATTCCCGCCAGGGCTCGACTCATCCTCTTTTCCCCTTCAAACAAGAACGGCTTCGTCACTACTGCAATCGTCAATGCCCCGCTCGCTTTGCACTCGCGCGCGATCACGGGTGTCGCCCCGGTGCCCGTGCCTCCCCCCATGCCGGCGGCCAGGAAAACCATGTCCGCCCCGGTGATAAACTCCCGAACTTCGCCGAGAGTCTCCTCTGCGGCCACCCTCCCGATCTCGGGATCGGCGCCTGCACCAAGCCCCTTTGTGATCGAGGCGCCGAGCTGAATCTTGGAAGCGCAGATCGATCGTTCAAGGTCCTGGATATCCGTGTTCGCGGCAAGAAATTCAACCCCTCGCAGCTTTGCATTGATCATGTTATTGATGGCATTGCCTCCGGCGCCCCCGATACCGATCACCTTGATTTTCGCACCGTGCAACAAATCGAAATCCATACCGACTCCTCCCCTTTTTCATCCCTCGTAATAGATAACAGTCAACATTTCGGATCTCACTTTTTGAGTTTGCCTATGGATGAAACCAGTCTCAAGGCGGCGGGGGGCTGTTCTACCTGGCCATACAAAATGGACTTGATATTTCCTGTCTGATACATGGCCTCATTCATTTCCCATTGGCTTCCCAGGATCGCCCCTTCCAGGGATATCCCCGCAAACAATCCCTTTGACCTGGAATAGGAGAAAATCCCTCCATGAAGCATAACGTCCGTTGCGGCCGTTGCGTGGGCGCCGATCGGCCCGGCTGCAACGGCGACATCCCCGCCGAGCTTGAAGGAAGTCCTGAGGAATGAATCCATGGCCTTCTGTCCTATAATGACGAGAATCAGATCAATGGATTCGACCCCGATCTGGAAACCCACGCTCCCCGCGCCCAGGGAGGTAAAGGCGGGCCCCGACCATCTGCCGTCCAGATTGGCGAGCACGACGCCCTTGCCGTAGGATCCCCCCACGATAAGACCGCCCTTGAACATTCCAGGGATGACGGCCAGCCCTGCGCAGTCCCTGAGGAGATCCTCCGGAATCACCTTATCCCTGCTGGTCACCATCTCTTCGATGACGATCCGCGCCTTGTCGATGAGGAGATCGGCCTCGTCCATGTTTCCGGCGAGGACTGAAGAAGAGGTCAACACAATCATGATGGGTACAATCAGGCATAAGGAGAACGTCTTCTTCATAATTCAAATCCTTTCTTCAGAAACGAGCCCAAAACGCATCCCAGGAATACTTTGTTAAGCGGCGCATCAAATTGTGTCATGGAACATTTCTCGAGTAATGACTAGGCTCGCCGTTCTCTACGCCTTGCCATCCCGATCGGTGTCTTGAGAACCAGAGAGAGGTCGTCCTTCTTGCGAATTTTAAGCTTCACATCGTCCTTATCGACTTCAAAGTATTTGGAGATGACCTCGACGATCTCGCGCTGCAGATCGCTCAGTATGTCGTTGGAGACATCAAGCTTATCGCAGATCAAAGCAAATCGAAGTCTTGTCTTGGCGACTTCCTTGCTGTTGTTCTTTCCAATGAACCTTCGAAACCACATGGCAAGCATCTCTGTCCCCTAATTCTTCCCGCTGAATTTTGACGCGAACTTCCGCCAGATGCTCTTCTGCCCTTTGGGAACCTGTATCGGGAGGTCGGGATCGCCGTTGAGCCGCATGGCGATCCGCTTGAA
>PHBH01000042.1 GCA_002840535.1 Deltaproteobacteria bacterium HGW-Deltaproteobacteria-15
GGAGCGGAACAAACTCCTGAGACAGAAACCAACGGATGAACTCGTTTCGCTCGTCGATTTCGCCCTCGGAAAGGCCGAAGTCAGGGTCGTTCGCCCGGATAACCTTCAGGCAAGAACTGGCGGGAAGCTCCTCTTCCGCTATCCAGCTGTCAACGGCTTCACTGATTTCTAGCTGCTTATACATTCTGACCACCTCCGGAGTGAGTCTTATGCTCCCTCTCTGGCCATAGGTTTCCAGAGAGGGAATTTGTGCTTCCGGCGCCGGCGTAGGGACTTTAAGCGGACCCCTCGATAAATCTTTAGGCCGTCAGGCCGACCCCGCAGGGGGAAAGATTTACGATAAGGGGTCTGCGTGTCCCGGAGCCGGCCTACGATCGGATCCTCTTCCCGATCTAATCTCAGCTGGTGTCACTTCTCAGGAGCTTCCTTCTTCGAAAGAGGGATTCCATTGTGGGTAACCCGCAGGTTGCTGCGGGGTGATTCATTCTCCGTTAGGTCCTTGAGGGAATTGTTCTTGATAAAGCCTGGAGAAAGATTTCGTACTGATCATTGTTTTGCGAGGAGGATAGAATTTCAGCCCCGGCGCTTCTTTTAAGAAGCGCCGGGGCCGCAGTAAATGGGATGGGGTGGGTGGGGAACAAAAAAAAGAAAAATAAGGCCGTAATCTAGGGAGGATTTAACACGACTCGGCAAGACGGACAAATTTCAAAGCCGGCATGTGACTCGGCTTCAGTCAGCAATCTCCTGCAAAAAATGCAGAGATAGCGTGTCTCCATTCTCGATGCTCGCTCTCTGTATTGTCCTTCTTGGACTATGTTGAACTGCATGTCTATCACCTCATCAAACCTTTTCACGTAGAAAAGGTTTGATGGCGGGTCAGTTTTGGGGCACCTTTAAGCGAACCCCTCGATAAATTTTTCGGTCCATTCAGGGACCGAAAAATTTACGATAAGGGGTTTGCGGGTGCCCCAAAACTGAGCAGGGCAAGCAAAGGAGGAAAAAGATGCCAGCTCTGCATGGCCCAAAAAGTTACGCAATTATTATTCACTTTGGAGTGGTGACTCAAATTTATAAGTTGCCGATCGCACCAGCTCGGAGAATGGACAAGCGCTACACCCTCGAATCGTTGGCAGGCAGCGAAGTTTCATATAGATTCAAGTCGGAAGGAGAAAAGCGGATTGCCGGATTCCTCGATGAGAATTCTATCAAGTACCAGTATGAGCAGGGCGTGCTGGTGAACTATCCCATGAACAAACCAAGGATCTGGTACCCGGATTTTTATCTCCCCGAGTTCGGTGCTTACATCGAATACTTTGGACTATCAGGAAGGCAAAACTATGATCGAGGAATCAAGGCCAAGGAAACCTCATATTCCAAAACTGGCTTGAATGTCATCCCGGTTTACCCTTGGACCTTTAACGAAGACTGGAGAGGATACATCATGCGGGAGCTCAAGTCTGTTACGATCGGAAAATATTGGAAGCTTATGAGCAAGCCTTACTGGGGACAGCAGAGATCGCTTTCTCAGTTCAATTACTCCTCCGGCCGTGGAAGGTACAACCTGGTGGGCAGGAAACTACACTAATATATATTAGACTTTCGATGCAGGAGCTAATTGGCTGTTTCCATGATGAATTGAGCGCAAAGCGCTAGATCAATTCGGTGCAATTCGAGGTGTATTTTCGATACAATCCAAAGGATTTTCTGTGCAATTTGCTGGGAGATTACGATACATTCTGGGGCTGGTTTATGGCTTGGCCGCGAGAAGGCCCAACCACAAGGGAAGTTCCGGGGTAGGGGATGTCATTCCTTGAGGAGGAGCGGTGCAGAGCGAGCAAATTCGGATCCTAGAATTGATTCCTGAGCGGTGTCTTGCTTGCCGCCGCGGAACCATATTTTTGCCGACAACCCAGCAGAAAACATCTGATCCACCGTTGCAAGCCATACGAAGTCTGATGACGACATGCTTTTGACCAAGTTGCACAAGGAACCCAGGCGGGTGCTCGAGGTCGTAAGGAAGAGGAGCCGAAAGCCGTTCAACCTGCAATCCAAAATGGTCTCGTAGGATTTGTATTCTCCGGTTTGAAAGCATTGTCGATAGTTGAGTATTTTCTTCCGGATGTCTCCCTTCCCCCGGGAAACCCCTGCGGCTGACTCGGTCCCTCTATCCGCCTCAAGGAAGAACAACAACGTTTTCTTCTTCTCATTATGGGTAATCGAGAAAACCAGGTCTGGAGCGAAGGCTTTCACACCTTTGCGCCTGAGCGGATCGATAAACCCATTGGCTGCGGGAGGTTCCCTTCCGGGAAGAGGAAAAAGGGGAGAGATGACCCGGACCGAAAGCTGTGAAAAGATTTCTCCAACAGCATTCAGATGAATCCTGAACCAGTTCACCAAGAGCTGATGGTCAAGACTATGGTGGCTTGGGGCGTCCAACCAGTTGTTCGGGACATCTTCTAGCTCCGGCAGTTTGGAACGCAACAGATCAATGCCTTTCTCGGTCAGGTGTATAATCTTTTCAGGTCGGCCCCGACTCTTACCGAATGCCCTAGTATCCGATTGGATGAGCCCCTCCTCAGACAACGCCCTCAGGCGTCTACGGACTACCTGTCTTTCTCTTTTCTGAAAGGCCGCAAGCTGGGTCACGGTCAAGGCCCGTGCTTGGGTCAAGAAGGAAAGCAACCCGAAATCGTTCCTGTTGAATTGAAAGGTCACTTAAATCACCTTCCGAGTACGTCACTCAAACCGCTGTTGAACTCTTCAAGGCCTTTCAAGAATTCTTGATTGCCCACTCCCTGACCGCACGAACGGCCCTCTTCGGGACCGGGGTTTTCCCGTCCAGCCACTCCTGACAAGTTCTTAACCTTCTTCGATTCGTTATCTTGGCGATCTGTTCTACAGTCAGATTGTGCTTGCTCACGAAATCAAGAAACTCCTGATTGAGGGATTGGTCTTCCCGAATCTCTTCTTGCGGGGGTTTCCTGTCTGCCCAGACCGCATTAACAGCCACCGTAAGGCCTATGGAAAGGGGCTCTAGAATCAGAACCAGGAGCAGAATCAGGCAGGAAATGGCATGTTCATCCTTTAAGCCCATGATTCTGGCAACCGCGAAAACAGGTCCCGCCGATTGCCGTTCCTGGATGACCTTGATCCGAAGAAGGGTCTCCTGGTTTTCGATTTCCAATAGACGGGCCTGCTTTTCCTGATATCCCCACTTGTTTCGCTCATCGATGCGTCTGGTAACATGGCCTTTTGGAAGACCTTCGAGGGTCGTGTCAAACACTGAAATCTGATCTCTAAGGATTGCAGTTTCTCTTGCCAATGAGTCGAGATCGGCTTCTGCCGTCCTCAATCCGTTGGTAGCATGAACATGGCTCTGCGACAGAAACCCCATGATCTCGACAGAAGTCAAGACCACAAGAACGAGAATGATACCGGCAAAAATGCCCCTTGGAATCCAACGAAGCTCAGACCAGTTACGATAGAGATGCGACACGACCAGGATCTTGCCAATCTCCATGCCGAGTCCCGTGCAGAATATGATCTTGGAGTGCTCGGAAAACACTGCCATTAAACCGTATACGGACATGTATATGGAACTCCCGGCGACAAGAACCAGACTCAAGGTCAGAAGAAGGGGAAACACCCCTCTGTCCTCTTTTCGTTGAGGCGCGGACGCCCTGGCACACATCGTCGGGCCTGGCCGTCTGTCGTTCGAGCCGATTTGTACTTGCTTCTTACCCAGGAAAGATTGGCCCTGTTCTGTTCCTGTCCCGTTCTGCCCGGACCGGACCGATTTGAGACCGGTCAGGTTTCGTTTCGATCCAGTCCGGAACTGTTCTTGTCTGGAAACTCTATTCATAGTGGTCCTCTCCGCTAAGCCGTGTCCTGGTCAGTGCCGTTCATCCTATTTTGTAAGTCTTCCTCTTCTTGTATTCGGCTTGCTTGCCAATGTTCCACTGCCTCACGGGGCTGAGATACCCCACCACCCTTGAGTAGACTTCGGTCTCCTGGTCGCAAGAAGGACAGCGTGTTTGTTCCCCGCTAAGGTAGCCGTGAGTCCGGCAGACACTGAAGGTCGGGGTAATGGTGAAATAAGGGATGTGATAACGGGATACGACTTTCCGGATCAGACCCTTTACCGCCTTTGTGTCCGTCACCTGTTCCCCTAGGTAGATATGAAGAGCGGTCCCCCCGGTGTACTTCGTCTGCAACTCGTCCTGTAACTCAAGGGTCTCGAAGATGTCATCCGTGAAGTTTACCGGGAGTTGGGTTGAATTCGTGTAAAACGGGGCGGCTTGCTGATATGCTTCTTCATTAGCACAGATGATTTGAGGGTATCGCGCCTTGTCGAGCATCGCCAACCGATAGGAAGTGCTTTCCGCAGGTGTTGCTTCCAGGTTGAACATATCCCCGGTCTCTTCTTGTGCCTCGGAGAGGAAATCTCTGATGAAGTCCATCAGCCGGAGGGAAAAGTTGCGCCCCTTTTCGCTCGCAACGTTCTCCCCGAGGAGATTCAGGCAGGCCTCATTCATGCCGACGATGCCGATAGTCGAGAAGTGCTGGCACCAGTAACTGCCCCTCGCTTCCTTGACGTCTCGCAGGTAAAACCGTGAGTACGGATAAAAACCTCGGCCGGTGAACCTCTCGAGAACCTTTCGTTTAATGGAGAGGCTCTCTTTGGCGAGGGAGAGCATCTTCTTGAGTCGCTCGAGGAAGGCCTTCTCGTTTCCGGCAAGATATCCAATCCGAGGGAGGTTTATGGTCACCACGCCGACGGACCCGGTAAGTGGATGGGCACCGAAAAGGCCTCCACCCCTCTTAAGGAGCTCTCTCTTGTCCAGCCTGAGGCGGCAGCACATCGAGGTGACGTCTTCGGCAGTCATGTCTGAGTTCACGAAATTGGAAAAGTAAGGGATCCCGTACCTTCCAGTCATCCTCCAGATCGAATCGAGATCAGGGTTCTCCCAATTGAAGTCGGGGGTGATCTGATACGTGGGGATAGGAAAGGTAAACGCTCTTCCCCTGGCATCCCCCTCCAGCATGACCTCTGCGAATGCCCGGTTGACCAGATCCATCTCCTGCTGAAAGTCAGAATAGGTGTCTTTCTGCCGAAGACCTCCGATGATCACCTGTTCAACCGCCAAATCTTTTGGCACCTGCAGATCCAGGGTGACATTCGTGAAAGGTGTTCTGAAGCCGACGCGAGTGGGGATGTTCGTATTGAACACGAATTCCTGGAAAGCCTGACGCACTTGGACGTAGTCCAGGTCGTCGGCTCGAACAAACGGGGCGAGAAGCGTGTCGAAATGCGAAAAGGCCTGTGCTCCGGCAGCTTCTCCCTGGAGGGTATAGAAGAAATTGACGATCTGGCCGAGGGCCGATCTCAAGTGTTTTGCAGGTGCGCTTTCGACCTTCCCTTCTACTCCTTTGAAGCCATCTAGAAGCAGAGCCTTTAGATCCCATCCTACGCAGTAGACCGCTAGAAGGCCCAGGTCGTGTAAGTGCAAATCCCCTTCTCGGTGGGCCTCCCTGATCTCGGTGGGATAGATCCGATTCAGCCAGTATTCCGCCGTGATCTCAGAAGAGATATAGTTGTTCATGCCTTGGAGCGAATAGGGCATGTTGCTGTTTTCCCGTACTTTCCAGTCAATCTCTTCCAGGTAGTTTTCGACCAACTGAACGTTGGCCTTGGACAGAAGATCTCTGATCTTGGCGTGCTGCTCCCTGTAGAGGATATATGCCTTGGCCGTCTTGTAGTACGGGGATCGGATAAGCACCCTTTCCACCGCATCCTGGATGTCCTCCACATCTGCGACCAAACCGGGCCCTAATGAATGGGCCAAGTCCATGACGTTGGAGGAGAGTTCCCTTGCTACTTCCTCTTCGAACTCGCCTGTCGCTTTTCCCGCCTTGGCTATTGCCGATGTGATCTTCGATTGATCGAAGCCGACGATCCTCCCATCCCGTTTTCTTATGCGTTCGAACATTTCCATTTCCCCCTTTCCGCTAAAGGTATTTGATTTGCTAATAGCGGCAGAAGGAAGGGGGTTGTTTCAGAAACCCTTGTGGCTTGTTGCTTCAGGAAGAAATTCTTTATACTACTGAGGACTTATGATAAGAGGAGCTTCTCAAAAGTATGTCTTCGGAGTAGTAAGAGGCATTCCTGAATAGCGGTCGGTGGCGAACATTCGACTTAATCTGAATGAACCACTTGCTTGACATTATTCGTAAGTTTTTCCAAACGGCAAAATCCTTTTTCCCATATAGTCCAAATTCGCCTCGAAGGAGTTTTTCACTATGCCTGCCTGTGCATATTGCAGAACTGAGCTTTCAGGAAGCGGCAAATACTGCCCGGAGTGCGGTAAGGCTCAACCTGCTTCTGGTGAGAGGCTTTCCGGGATCCAACTGAGCGGGGAGAGTTTTGGATTCTCACTTGCTATTGAGCCCGGCGAATCGCTTCTGAGCGGACAATTTGAGATTGAAGACAGGATTGGATCGGGTGGTTTCGGAGAGGTTTATTTGGCCCGGGATACCGAAGTAGCTGAACGGGTTGCCCTGAAAATTGTCCCTTCAAATACAGGCGAGGAGGAGACTGCGGCTGAACAAGTCAGGAACGAAATAAGTTTACGCCGAAGGATTACCGACTTTGAGCACGTCATTCAGGTGAACGGGCCTTATGTGGATCCTGATTTCAAAGGTCTCAGGCTGGTGTTGCTGTCCATGGAATACGCCGAGGGCGGTAGCCTGCGAAAGTGGTTGCACACGAACAAGGACAGAACTGGGGAGGAGAGGCGTTCGGATGGCTTGAGGTATTTCAAGGATGCCTGCTTGGGGGTAAAGACGATCCATAATCACGGGTTGATACACCTGGACCTGAAGCCGGAAAATCTCCTTATAAAGGAAGGCAGAGTAAAAGTATCTGACCTAGGATTGAGCCGTAATTATATCCAGTATGCTCAGAACAGGGAGGCGATCCTGAAGGAATTCAGCACCCCTACGTACATGAGCCCGGAGCAATTCAGATCTGCGCGTCAGAAGGACATCAATCATCTTAGCGACATTTACTCCTTAGGGGTAATCCTGTTTGAAATTCTGGACGGACACGTGCCGTTTGATGGCAGAAACTTTGACGAGCTTAAGGAAAAGCACGTTAGCTTTGTGCCCCCGCGATTGGAGGGTGATCTAGCACCGTGGGGGAAGATCGTGGGGCGATGTCTGGCCAAAGCACCGGGCGAGCGGTATCAATCCGTGGCCGAGTTGCTATCGGATCTGGATAATGCCGTCTCGGGTGTTGAGATCTCGGTCGATGTAAGGTGCCCCAAATGCGGCCATGTCAATGTGAATAGAGATCTGAGGAGATGCGAGATATGCAATTCTGATTTGAGTGAGAAATTCCGCCCTTGCCCCAGATGCTACAGGCTAAATCGCCTGGATGTGGATGTATGTCCAAAGCACAACCTGGAGAAGCCGGGGTGCGGATACGAGATTGGCCGACATTACAAGATCAAGGAATTATTGGAAGCAGCAAGAGAGCTAAGGGATGTAGATCCTTTAGAGGCCATAAGAAATCTAAGGAAAGTACAGGACCTCGACAGGAGCAACAAAGACGCCAACGAGATGCTTCCTGATTTGTGGAACCTACAAAATTCGATAGACGATATAGTCCCGGAAGCCGAGAAGGCGGAAGGGGAGGGTCGGGTTGAGGACGCCAAGCAGCGATGGCAGGACGTTTTGGATCTCGTTCCAAGGCATAGAATTGCCCTCAGAGAAAAGGCGAGATTGGATGAATTGATCGCTTCGTACAATGAGAGTTACGATCGATCAACAAAAATGATGGATGAGGGGCGATACTCCGAAGCCAGGGAACTCTTGAACGCATGCAAGAGGCTCATACCGACCAGGAAGGAAACTGATACGGCTTTTAAGGCTCTCAATGAGAGAGAGCGGATCTATGCTACAAATCTTGAAGAGGCCAAGAGTGACAAACGATTGCTGATGCTGACCCCCTCTTTGTTGAAGCTGGCCACGTGTCTGAAGCAGTCTCCGAAAAGCAAAGAGGTCCTAAGGCTAAAAGCTGAAGTTGAAGAAGGGATCAGAAAGGCGAAAGAGCTGTACAAGGAATCAATGGATTTGGCGGATTCGGCTGAATTCGATCAGGCCATAGGTAAGGCGAACGAAGTCAAATCACTTAGAAAAGATTTTGATATAATCAACCGGTTTTTGGACACCTTGAAATCAAAGAAGAGTGAATACGATCGAGTGAAGCTTCGATGGCAAGAGGCCTTGAAGGAGGGAGTGAGGGATCTTGATCTTGCGGAAGAGGAATTGAAGAAGGGATTGGCCATCTGCCCCCGCGATGAAGCTGCAAAAGGCCTTCTAGAAGAAGTAGAAAGAGACAAGGACGCGTCTAGCACCTGTCTGAACAAGGTCCCGGCCCACCTCCGAGCTGCGAATTTCGATCGCGCAACGGAGAAATTCAACAAGGCAATGATCATATGGCCCAAAAACCCGAGGCTGCAACAGTCCAGAGAAAGAATTGAATTAGTAAGGAAAAACTATCAATCCTGTAGAACGGCATGGGAAGAGGCGCTGGATGATAAGGTGCGGGACCTTGAACTCGCGGAAAAGGAACTGACCAAAAGCATAGGTATTTGCCCCGATTCCTCTGATTCGGCACACCTGTTGGAACAGGTAAGAGAAGAGCAGAAGGCGGCGATCAAGCTTCTGGGAGAAGCCGAAGATCAAATAAACCACGGGCATGCACAAGCGGCTATTGAGCAACTGAAAGAGGCGCAGAAGGTCTGGTCCAAAGTACCGGGCGTTCAGATAATAAGGGACAGGATACAAGGATTTCTGGACCTGAAAAAGAAATGGGAGGAAGCGCTAAAGCCGGAGGTCAGAGACCTGGACAGTGCCGAAGCGGAAATAACGAGAGGGTTGAGCCTCTACCCTAACGCAAAAGAACTGACCAGATTGCTGCAACAGGTTGGGGAAGACAAGAGGAAGGCGCGAAATTTTCTATCTGAGGCAGAGCGTGATATCCGCGCGGCAAACTTCGACTCTGCCACAGAAGTGTTGATATGTGCGGAATCCCTTTGGAGAAAGCTTCCCGACCTCCAAAACGTGAGGGCTCAGATCTCACCAACGCGAAAAAAATGGAACCTTCATTTTGGCAATGCGAGAGGGTTCTACAACAGCAGACGTTTAGATCTCGCCGAAAAGGAACTTCAAGAAGCCTTAAAGATTTGTCCTTTGGCGGCGGATGCCGCGAAGCGGTTGGAACATGTGCGACAAGAACAGGGAACGGCAAAGGGGCTATTGGCCCAAGCCAAAGAAAATGCCAGTGCGGCAGATTTTAGCTCAGCCAGGGGGAATCTGACATCGGCCGAAAGGTTCTGGCAAAATCTTCCCGGTTTGGATCAAGGAAAGAAAGAAGTTGATGAAAAGGAGAGGAGTTTTACCAAAGACTACAATAAGGCGGAGGAGCTTTACAAGGCGGGCAACGATCTGAATTCAGCTGTAAGTTGTGTAATTTCTGCATTGCAGGCATGCCCTAAGTCAAAAAAGGCAAGTGATCTCAAAATAGCAATAAACAACAGGATCATTCAAAACAGAAACAGAAGGGAAAAACGAAGGCGGCTATTGGTCGCAGGATCTCTGTTGATTGTAGCAGCGGTTATCGTGGGTGGAGTATTACAGCATCGCGCGACCAAGAACCGTGAACTTCTGAAAGAATACTACGCAAGACAAAAGTCTTCTCAAGGATCTGTAAGGGGCAAGAGCGTGCATGTCGGCGAAGTCGTGGGGTGGGATGCCCACGGAAATGCCTTCAGGAATTATTTTATCAAGCCCTTCGAGGGAGCTGATATGGCTTTTCTGGCTGGCCCTGATACAAAAGGGAATGCACTTGATTCACTGTCGAAGGGTGACGTAATTGAGGTGCACTTGATTGAATATAGTGGATGGAATCGTGCAAGCGAATTATACCGGCTCGAGAAAAGCAAGTTCGCAGGATGGTTTTGCGGTCCATTCGGGAAAAGAGAAGGTTCATTTCTTTATGTTTCCTCTGACGATCAGTATCGGTATCGGTCTGTTTTTAGATATGGGCGGCACACAAAAGTCGATAGACAAATAGGTAAGTTATCTTCGAATGAAAAAGTCAGGGTTTATTACTACAAGAGTAGTAACCCTGATGGGAATCTGGGTTCAGGTTGGGCATATGAGATCCATAAGTTTTGTGGTTTCTGGAGTCTAGGTTTGTATTTGGATATTGATGCGTAGCTGGGACTATGATATAGCCACTTGCGTAAGAGTTGAAGGGCATACTGGCCCCGGTACGGGTGTAGGTTGCCGGGATCCTAAACCGGGCGGAAAAGAGATCAGCCTCCACCTATAGGGGGGGGGCCGCCCCACCGTTTCCTGACGGGGAACGATAGGCACTTCAACCTGGAACCTATCTGTGCTGCTTTTGCCTTAATCAGGACAGATAGGCAATCTCTTGAACGAACTCTTAACGGGTTATGGATTTCTTGCCAAAATTTTGCCGAAAATCGGCGAGGAGCAGGGAAACAAAGGTAAAAATGGTGAAGATCAACGGAAGGCCGATGATCGATAATTGTTTGAAATTGTAAACCTTTGTCTCCCTATCCTTACTCATGTCTCCCAGTGCCTTTCGGCTTCGGCCCGACTACGAATCCGTAGGTCGCAGGTTCGAATCCTGCTGGGCGCGCCACTTTGATACATTTTTTAAGAGGTTAGGCACAGGATCTGAGCACTATGGAGGCTCAAAATGAGTTCTCCCCCTTCCAGTCCCTCCAGGAACCACGTCTTGTATCTCGCAAACCTGATGTTCCCCTAAGAGAAAGGAGCTTTAGAATTTTTACCAATGATCCGGAGATCTCCAATGGCGATACGCATCTCCCCCAACCCAGAGCTGCAACTGGCTCACGACCTTGTCCAGTACACCGACCGCAATCTTTTTCTGACCGGTAAAGCCGGCACCGGCAAGACAACCTTTCTCCACAGTCTCAAAGAGAATACCCACAAACGGATGATTGTCACGGCGCCGACGGGCGTTGCAGCTATCAATGCAGGAGGCGTCACCCTGCACTCGTTTTTTCAGATGCCCTTCGGCCCGTTCGTGCCGGGCAGTGAGGCATATGACCGCGGCAACCGGCACAAGTTCAGCAAAGACAAAATCAACATCATAAGAAGTCTGGACCTGTTGGTGATTGATGAAATCAGCATGGTACGGGCCGATCTGCTCGACGGAGTGGACGCCGCGCTGCGTCGCTATCGCCGGAACGACCTGCCGTTCGGAGGCGTGCAGATCCTCATGATCGGCGACCTGCACCAGCTTTCCCCGGTGGCAAAGGAGGCGGATTGGAGCATCCTGCGGGAGTATTATGATTCGATTTACTTTTTCGGCAGCAATGCGCTGCGGCAGACCGATTTGGTCTCTATCGAGCTGAAGCGCATCTACCGGCAGTCGGACGAGCGCTTCATCGACCTCCTCAACCAGGTGCGCGACAACAGGCTTGACCCGGCCACCCTGCAAAAGCTCAATAGCCGTTTTATCCCCCATTTCACTCCCGACGACAACGAAGGGTACATCACCCTCAGCACCCACAACAGCGGCGCCGACGCCATCAACAAAGCCAGGCTTCAGGCCTTGCGGCAAAAGGAGCACCATTTCAATGCCCAAATCGAGGGAGATTTTCCCGAATACTCCTATCCCACATCGCCGGCCCTTGAGCTGAAAAAGGGCGCCCAGGTGATGTTCGTCCGCAACGACTCGTCCCGCGAAAAACTCTATTTCAACGGGAAAATAGGGAAGATAACGGAAATTTCCGACCGGACCGTTTTCGTGAAATGCCCGGACGATGAGTGTGAAATAGCCGTGGAGCCGGCTGCCTGGGACAACATCAAGTACAAAATCGATCCGGCGACCAGGGAGATCACTGAAGACAAGGTCGGAAAATTCGTGCAAATCCCGCTCAAATTGGCATGGGCCATTACCATTCACAAAAGCCAGGGGCTCACCTTCGAGCGCGCCATCATCGACGCCAAGGCCGCCTTTGCCCACGGCCAGGTCTATGTGGCCTTGAGCCGCTGCAAAACCCTTGAGGGCATGGTGCTCAGCTCGCCCATTTCGTCGCACGTGGTCAAGGCGGATGAAACGGTATCCCGTTTCATTGCTCAGGCATCCCAAAATCCTCTGTCGCGGGAAGGGCTCGAAACGGCCAAAGTTCGCTATCAACAGCGGTTGCTTGCGGAATGCTTCGATTTTCAACGGTTGCGCGGGTGCTTGAGCAGGATGGTGAGGGTCCTGCTCGTTAACGCCCGGACGGTCAAGGTGTCGGGTGTCGGGGACCTTCCAGATCTGGAGAAGAAAGCCGAAGAGGATGTCTTCCTGGTCAGCGAAAACTTCAAACGACAATTGAGCAAGCTCTTCGCCGGCAACAACCTGCCTCAATCGGATGCATCCATTTCGGAGCGTGTAATCAAGGCTTCCGTGTATTTCGAGGAGAAAATGGAAGCGGCCCTCGGCGACTGCCTCCGCAAATTGCGAATCGAGACCGACAATAAGGAAATCGAAAAAAGGGCTCGCGAAGCCCTCGATGAGTTCAAAAAGGAATCCGCAGTGAAAATGGCGGCGGTGAAAAGCTGCCGGAACGGCTTTTCGCCCGGGAATTACTTGCGCGCTCTTTCCTCTGCCGAGATCGACTTCAAGCCCGAAAAGGAACGAAACAAAAGTGCGATGGAATACACCGCATCCGATGTCGGCCATCCCGAGCTGTTTCAGGCGTTGAAGGCGTGGCGCGCCGAAAAGGCCGCCCAAGCGGACGTCCCTCCTTACCGGATACTGCACCAGCGTGTATTGATCCAGATCGCCGTCAACCTGCCCGACAATTTGAGGGCGCTAAGAAAAATAAAGGGATTTGGCGAGCGCACCACTGAGAAATACGGAAAGGAACTGCTGGCTCTGGTTTCGGCCTATCGACAAAAACACAAAATTAAAGAAGTAACGCTGCCCCCGCCCAAGGCTGCTGCGGATACCGCCGCAAAGGAAGGAAGACCTTCCGCCAAAGACACCAGGCAAGCAAGCTTTGAGCTGTTCGAAAAAGGACTGACCATCGAGCAAGTGGCAAAAGAGCGAGGGTTGGCACACTCGACCGTTGAAAGCCACCTCTCTTTTTTTGTGGAAACGGGTGAGATCGAGATCGGCAGGATGCTGGCGAAGGAAAAGCGGCAGGCTGTCGAGCGGAAGCTCCTCGAAATGAAGGGCCAGTCACTCGGGGAGATCAAACGAGCCTTGGGCGACGATTACTCCTATGGTGAAATCAAGATGGTTCAGGCCCATCGGAAATACCTGGAGAGAAAATCTTAGTCCCGTTCGGATTGAAATAACTTTCAGAAGCGATTAGTATATACGTGTTGGTATATACAAGGAAGGGAGGGCGTACATTGATGAAGACGGCAAAGGTGTTCAAGAGCGGAAACAGCCAGGCAATACGCCTGCCCAAGGAGTTTCAGTTCAGAGGCAGTGAAGTTTACATAAAAAAGATGGGGAATTGCGCCGTTCTCATCCCGAAGGACGATCCCTGGAAGATCGTGGAGGAGAGTGTGGGCCAATTCACGAAGGATGTCTTCGAGGGGGGACGCGAACAATTGCCATCTCAAGAGCGCGAGGGGCTCGATGATCTACATGCTTGACACGGATACCTGCATTTACACGATCAAGAAGAACCCTCCTGCCGTATTCAAAAACTTGAGGAGGTTTTCACCCGATTCGGTGGGAATCTCTGCGATCACTGAAGCGGAGCTGCGGTTCCACATGTCCAACAGCAGCAAGCCGGAGCAGAACCACCGAGTTCTCGATCAATTCCTGGCGCCCTTCCAAATCGTCTCGTTCGAAAGTAGCGCAGCGGCGCACTATGGTGAGATCCGCTCGCATTTAAGGCGAAACGGCACTCCGATAGGGAACATGGATCTCTTGATCGCGGCCCATGCGAGAAGCCTGTCCGTCACCCTTGTCACGAACAACATGAAGCTGTTCAAGAAGGTCCCCGGGCTGAAGGTGGAGAATTGGTCTTCGTGACAGCCTGTGAAAATAACGTACATCAGAATATAAATAGAATGAACGAGTGAATATGCGGGGGAGATCGAGAAACCAAGTGTGAATCAGGCCTTCTTCAATCCCCACTCTTTCTCCCAAAGCCTTCCCTGTTGCCCATCCAGTGCAACCAGATATTTCTCGCAACTGATCTCGATAATGATCCCTTCGCCGTGAACAGTCCTTACCCTGTCACCGACCTTGAAGGATCTCTTGCGGGGAGGCTTGGATTGACCGGGCCCAGTTGCTGAAAGATCCGGTAGTGATGCACGCTTTCGTAAAGGGGAAGAAGACCTTGTAGGTCTGGGAACCGGGGCTGGCTCATAGCGTCTGATGCCCGTCTGCCATGTCAGGGTAAGAATGTTTTTGAAATCAGGGGGAAGATGCAGCTCACGGATGGCCCGGGTAAATCCCACATAGGCGATGTTGGCCTCGTCCCCCAATGCGTTTGCTAGTAGAGCTTCCGGCCGTGAAAGGGCGGCCGCGATGTCGGCATCGATGTAGACCCGGTCGTACTCCCGGCCCTTGGCGCCGTGAACGGTGGACAGGATAACGGCTGGATCGTCCTTGTCTCCGTTCGCGCTCTTCTTTATGTCCATCATCTCGAAAACTACACCCGGTAGGATGCGGGCATATTGCCTGACCACCTTGACGATACCGGCGAGTTGGAAGTCATCCAGGTCCCTGGCATAGGTCTCAAGGGACTCCAGCTCCTTGAAAGACTGGATGAAGGAGTCGCGGATCCTGTCGTGCTCTTTCAGGGAGAGCCAGTGCACGTCCAGGATGCGATTCAGGATGCCCCTCACGTTCCCTTCCAGGGAGAAGGGGATTCCTCTCGATCGCAGCGAGAGGGCCTTGTCAAAGAGGGCGAGGTTTGTCCTGCTGAGGATAGCGCGTCGCTCGCCCTCTTTGGGGCGAGGGAGGTCGGTATAGAAACTCACACCAGATGACTTTTGCGGGTTCCCCCTGATCTTGAAGCCCTTCTCACCCTTGGCCTCCCGGATGAGGAGCGATGCGATCTCCGCGATGTCTTTCCCGAAGCGGAAGCTCATGGTGAGGTCCCGCTCCTCGTCAGAGGGGAAGCGCTTCATGGCATCGATGGCGTAACGGAAGCCGTAGACCTGCTGATGGGTATCACCCACGATGACGATCCGCTTCCGGCAGTGCTCCAGCGCATCCAGCATGATGGGGGAGAGGTCCTGCCCCTCATCGACCAGCACCATGTCAAACCGGTTGAGCTCCTCATGGAAGCGCCCGTCGTTGTGAAAGAGCTTCAGGTAGAAGTCATGGGGGCAGGGTTTTTGCTGCCTCTTCCATTGTCGCATGATCTCCCTGCAGCTCTTGATGACGCGATCCCCGGAACCTTGGAAGAGCTTTTTCACCTCTTCGCTGATGTTCCCCAGGTATTCTTTTTGAAACACCTCCAGGGCCGGCTCAACCTTAGAGAAGGAGGAGTTCATGAAGAACTCCAGGAAATCATGACTCAAGGCGGCAAGCTGGTGAGCGCTCTTTCGGCCCTTGAAGGGTGGGAGCATGTCGGAAACAGTAAAAGGTCCCACCTGCCATCTGCGTTCGAAGGCCAGGGAGTGGACCGTCCGGACCCGGACATTCCCGGGAAATTTTTCTTCGGCCTCCTCCCTGGCCTTGCGGTTAAATACCAGGTAGAGGATCTTCCGGTCGGGATGGGCCGAACCGATCATCCGGAGGGTGGCGGTCTTCCCCGTCCCCGCCCTGGCATTCACCAGGAGGACCCTCCCTGTCGCATCCAGGATGGCCTGTTGTTCTTCGGTGGGTTTCAAAAGGTGATGATCTTATCGCTTTCCTTGATGAGAGTTATTCTCCTCTGCAAATTAAAGAATGCCGATGACAGGTTGACCATGGAGGAAAACGCGCTCATTTGCAACCCCTAACGGAAAATGGTTCTTCAGGATGGTCGATCCGGATTGGAGAGCGCCAGGGAGGCCGCAGAAGGCCAGAGGGCAGAAGTCAGAGGTCAGAAGCAAAAGGAGCTGCCGACAAGGCCGGAAGTCGGAATGCGGAAAGCGGAAGGAAGACGAAGAGAGAGAAGGAATGCGCGAGGGGAAAGGAGACAAGAGAAGCCAGAGGAAGGAGACGGGGAATGAAGGCGAAATGGACGGTGATGATCTACATGGCAGGGGACAACAATCTCGACTCCGCGGAATCGATCTTCAAACCAGATGCACCAGCGTACGTCTATCGAGAGTATAAGAGGGGTGTCACCACACGCTTTTGAGATCCCTTTATTTCAGCAACTCTCCCAGCATCGAAATGCACAAAAAAAGCAGGCACTGACCGGAGTTCTCCCCATGAACCAGTTTCACTAGCCATGTAGGTCCACACGTTCCCATGGTCTTCACGGGCAACCTGGCCGGGTTGACCAATAATCGCCAAAACCATCTCTTCCGTCATCCCGACCTCGACTTGGCCCTCTGCCACTCGTTCCACGGTGGTCTGGTCCCATTCAGGATGTTGGGATTTGACTTTTTGTATACGGGCTTCTCGTGAGACCGTGCACCCGCTGAAGACAAACGCAACAGCCATGATAAGGGCAATCGTTATTCTGCGCATGTTATGGACTCCTTTCATTTACTCATTCCACCCGTGGAGTCGCCGAGGTGCCCCAGCAGTCCCGAGATCCTGGGAGGGAGGTACCCCTCCTCAGGAGATCGTTATAGCTGTCTCGGCACGTCACCCTTTAGGAGGCTGTCCTGGGGCGACTCTATCTGGATATCGGGGACCAACTGACTTTAAGAGTGTGAGACACCGCCTTTTGTGCTCACCTCTGTAATCCGAACGCTCACCTCCTGCCGGATCTCCTTGCCGTTTTGCCGCATAACCAGCAGAACACCGTTTTCACCCTGCGGTATCATTCCCGCGCTGATACCGGAATGCGCTTCCGGAGTGTGATCCCTCAAAGGCTTGAAGGCAATCAGGTTTGTGGGCGCAATATCCTTCCGGAATGAACCGCCGGCCGGGACGGTATCCGAAGGAATTGTACCGTCTTTCAGGTCAGACGGCTCAATCCCCTGAAAAGCGAACCCGCTGATCGGGTGTCCGTTGTGAATGTATCGGGTCTTATTCCAGTCAATCTCCAAATCAGCGTCGGTATTGTTCTTGACGGTGATTCTGAACACGCTGAAGTACGTTTCCCCTTCCCTCAGCGGCTCCAGTGAAACACTGAACTGTCTGTTCACGGCTTCCTGTACGGCCGGTTTACTTTCCCAGACTCTGGCCGGTGCACAGGAAACCGTGAAACAAGCCAGGGCAATAAAAGAAATCGAAAGTCTTGACACCATGTCTCTCCTCCAGTTGGATGGATCATTCGCGACTTCTTTACGGGTTTTCAACCGAAATCGCGATCGATCTTGTGAGCCGGGCCTGGAACGAATCTCCCACTTTCAGGGAGTCGAATGCCTTGACCGACGGGTGCGCTTTTGCTGTAACATTCTTCCCATCCGGCAACTCAAGGATCACTGCACGATCTTCCTTGTCGATGGCCTTAATGGTTGCGGTCACGTCAACTGTCTCCACAGCCATGCCGGACGGCTTTTCTCCCTTTGGTGCCCTCTCAACGACAATCCCGGCGTGCTCAGTTCCGGGTCTATCAAGATACAACATCACCGAGTTGCTGGCCTCTATCTTCAGTTTGTCTCCAGGGACGATCTGATCCAAATTTCTTGCATCCTGCCCCACCTCCAGTACGACGACGTTCCCATCGGGGTCGCGAAGACTTATGACGCGTTCGTTCTGGTCAATCGCGACGACATCAGCCGTGAAGAGCACTACATTACTCAGCTCAACCACCGTTTCTTCCTGAGCATCAATCGTCGATGCACTCCCCAGCGCCAGAGCGGCGGTAATAAAGGCCAACAGAATATTGAACAGCCTCTTTTTCATGATTATTCTCCTTTCCCTTAAGGTGCTCTGCCTGCGCTCCGACAGTTTTCGGAGAGGCAAATCGATGATGTATTTTATTGGGATTGAAAAGACGAAAGATATTGGACCTTGGTCCAATATCTTCTTCCCAATGGATTGTTATAAGACACAACATGTGGCAGGAGACCAGAAGTCCGGCATGAGCCGGTAACCCCAGAGGCCAGGAGCAGAGCAGCATTTCTGATGCTGGATGGCTCAGCCCTCGAAGACGTTCTTGCCTAAACGGTCCTTCCCATTTCCGGCGGTTATTCCACATAAAGATATAAGTTAGGTAACTCAGCCCTGCAATCTTCGCCGGCGGAAGGAACAGAGGTAGAGCACAAGGCCCAGAGCGACCAACCCTGCGCAGATGAGTAGGAGCTGCACCAGTCGGAAAAAGGCGTGGTCCACGACCAACACGAGGGTCTCGCCGGACTCGACCATCAGTCGTTCGCGCATCTCCTCGACGCTCTCCACCAAGTCCTTCAAGTCAGTCCGCACTGCATCGTGCAGCAAAGGGCCCGAGCGATCCACTAGACGCTGGGCAATCGCCTCGATCTCAAAGCGATCCGCTAAACGCTGGGCAATCGCCTCGATCTCATGAAGGGTCGCGATGCGTTCTTTCTGTACCGCATCCAACACAACGATGCGTTCGCGGCGAATAGCGTCCAACGCGGCCGCTCGCTCACGTGCCGCCAAATCGGACGCAGTCTCGGCCACGGCCGCGAGCCGGTCCGCAGCCCTCGTCAAGCGCTCAAAGTCAGTACTCAAGGTCCGCGGGTCGACCCCCCGTGTCAAATCGTCCACCGCCAGCTCGGCCTCCCATCGCGCCAGCCGCGGGAGGTACATGGTGTACAGGTCCATCCGGGTCATTACGTCTGCCATCGTCTCGTCGAGATCGCCAAGCGCCGCGAAGACCCCGCCGGCTCCGGACGACGCCAGCAACTCAGCCACCGCGCTGTCTATGGGAGGCCTGCGGTAGAGCGCACCTTCGATGGGATGGCGTTCTGCCCACCGTCGTACGACGGACGCGAACTTCTCAGCGAAGGGACCGGGCCGCACGCTGGCGACGAAGTCGCGGAACTGCCTCTCGACGAGCGCGACCGCTTCGAGTGCCCTGTCGGCAGATTGGCCGTACCTGGCCTGCAGCTCCGGTAGTGGGAGTGCGTACTCGACCTGGAGTACGTATCCCCACCCATCGGCGAGGGCCAGCACGGGGTCGCTCCGAAGCATCGCGGCGAGCATCGTCGTGGTCATCTCGATCTTCAAGACGATGGCCCCCCGCCGGACCGCCCGGTCCGACGTATTCGCAATGATCCGGTCGGCCTTTTCCTCGATGATCCCCAAAATCGGACGCACGAGGGCGCGTACGCGGACACGGAGTTCCTCCGGGGACATCTTCAGATCCTTGACGGTCGAAGTGACCGGGGTGCGCGACTTGCTCTTGGCGAGCAGGTCCGTGCCCAGATGACAAGACCCGGTGACGACGACGGCCAGCAAAACGACTAAACGACAGATGGCAGAGGATCGTGGAAACATGATGCCGTTTTGCCTCACCGGTGAGTAGTCAACTCCCTCCGGGGTGCTGCAATGAACCGTCGGGCGGAGGCTCGGAGATCCGCCTCCCCAAAGGCTCTAGTGGTTGAGCATCTTCTGCACCTTGTGCTGAAAGACCTTTTGCAGAGGCCCTGATTTCTTTCTTATGCCTAATTGGCCAGCATTAGTCTCCGATACGAGGTGAACACAGCAAACAGAATGGTCAGATACACTACATCTATCCAGTAGGCGGTTATTTCGAGGAAGAGCTTACGCTTCCAGCCTATTTTTCCCTCGTCCATTCGGTTCTCCTGCCTTTATTGTTGCGAAAGGATTTTGATCAATCCTTGTCGCACATTCTAATTCACTTTTAAGGAGGTGTTATCGAAGAAGATATTGGACCTTGGTCCTACACGCAGCCTCTTGGAGTGGATGATTCGGGGCCAAGGATTAGGAATGCCAACTTTGTTTTGAAGGGATTCCGGGCAGCCTATTCTCCTCTTGAGGGCGTCTGGCCGTAAGCACCCTGCATCCAATGATGAGGAGGAACAATCCAAGATGGCGATGCACTCTATTGTTCTATTCCCTTGAATGAGAAATTAGCCTCTGACCTCATTTCCATTGAGGACCGTGTGTGTATTTTGGAGGATACTCTACAGCCTAAAAGGAGAAACAACATGAAAACAAAACGAACTGATTTTTTGATGGCCTTTGTACTGGCTGCCGCTCTGGCGGTTGGTATCACAACGAACGCTCGTGCGGAGGAGCGAAAAGGGGTTGAGATGAGCAAAAGCGTTGACATCACCGCCGAGGTGGTAGCCATCGATCACGCAGACCGCACCCTGTCGCTTCGTGGGCCGGAAGGGAATATCGCTTCTATCAAAGCGGGTCCCGAGGTACGGAATTTCGACCAGATCGAAGTCGGGGACAAGGTCAAGGCCGTGTACCGTCGATCGCTGGCTCTTTCTCTCGGGAAGAAAGGCGAGGAACCTGAAGAGTTTGCCGGCGCTGTGGGTGGAAGGTCGGCTGAGGGGGAGATGCCGGCCGGAATGGCTGCAGAGGTGGTAGAAGTTTCCGCCAAGGTCAAGGCAATAGACAAGAAGGACCGGACCGTGACCCTGGAACTTCCGGATGGCAGAGATGTCAGTACCGAGGTAGACAAGTCGGTCAAAGCCTTCGACAAGTTGAAAGTGGGAGATATGGTCCACGCCCGCTATACGCAGGCGGTTGCAGTTTCATTGGAAAAGCCGTGAGGACGACAAGCCGGGCGGGCGCAGCCGCGAGGAAGAGCTGCGGGGCTATCACCTCGCGCTCTTCTTCAATGTGCGATGGGGGACGGTCGGGAGGATCTTTAAATTTCAGATTTCACTGATTGGGTAGACTGAAAACTTCAAACGATCACATCAAGGGCGAAAGGGCTTGAGAGACGCGCTGTTGCTGCGCCTCTGTAGTCAGTTCACCAAGAAGCTTTTGAAATCGAGGGTGGCCTACACCGGAGAAGATGTACTGATAGCGGTAGGCCTCGATAACACCATCCCTGATTTGATTTTTATCGTCCTTCCCAAGCGCAGGGTTGCGAACCTTCAAGAAGTAGTCGACGTCTGAGTTGCTCTGAACCTGCAAAAGGCCATCTACCTCGCCAACCAGGTCGATCAATTGATCGACGGCCCGATCCCGCTCCATGGGAGTGAGTTTCTCATCTTCCCGAGGCCACTCCAGTTCATCCATTAATGCATGGGTCGTTTCCTCTTTCATATGGAAAAAGAATATGTCTTTAAACAGCGGGGAGAGGTTTTCATCCGGTTCAATGCTTTGTCGGTAGTGCTCCTGAGTAAAGAGCTCGATCTCAAGAATCAGGGCCAGTACTGTCCACGTGCTTTTTTCCAGGACAGCCGCTGCTACCGCGTCAGGCTGATGTGGAAATATGTAGCCCGGCGGCATTCCGACGGCCAACATAGGCTCAATCCGGCGAAACAGTTCCTGATGTTTCAGTTCCTCATCACAGAAACGCACCAGGGCTTCGAGTGCGACCTGGTCGCCCAACCAATGCCCTTTTGTTATTTCGAGGATCTTGGCAACAATGAATCGTTCGACAAATCCGAACATGTTGGCATAAGTGCGGCCTTGAATCTGGCCTAAGAACTTCTTGTCCTCTTCATTGAGGAAGTCCAATCGATCAACCTTGGAGAGGCCGTCCGGAAGGAATTTATGCGACAAGTCAAAGTCGCGGGCACGGATGACATCCTTATCGATATCCCAGCGAACCCGCTTTGAGATTTCAATGCATTTGGCGTAGTCATAGCCTTCCATTTGCCTGCCTCCTTCATGCATTTGGTGAGAGGCCGCAGAGCTATCACGTCATGCTCTTTTGCATGAGAATTACTCGAAGATGAGCTCTGTGTTCAATTTGACTGCATGTATCCAAGATTATGTCGGACAGCTCCTGAAATGGACATGGGGGAAATCATGTGTTTGTCGATACGCTAAGAGTATCGAATGGATGAAAAGATTGTGAGAACAGATTGCCTCATGAGGGCGGCCGGCCATCCGGGAGACTTAGCTCGGGCGGAGAAACTGTGAACTACAGGACTTTCACCTTCGCTGCTATCCCTGCCCAGTTACGGATTACTGCTCCGAAGAAAAACCTCCCAGCAAGCTGAGAAATCGCTTACATATCTGAAATGGCGGCCACTCGCGTTCCTCCCTGAGGCGGAGGTGTGGCCGGCGGCGCACGCTACTATTGGCGGAGATGTCCGCCCGCAACATCCTTTTCTTCACCCTGTGACGGGGTCGCATAATTTGTACGAGTTGGGGTATGGGATGGATGGGTCATGCAAAGGCAAGAAGAGGGAAGACAATTGGGGTGCTCCCACAATGACTCTTGGAGCAATTGAGAAGGAAAAAGAGCTGCAGTCGTGCGACCTACCTATCCCGTAGGAATCGTTACGATGGGAGCCGGCCCCTTCTCCCCGGTCTCCACCAGGGTGAAGATGAACATCAAGAAGGAAAAGAGTTTCTTTGACATCAGGTCCCGATCGTCGATCCAAAAATAGGAGTTCCTGTAGGGAACAGAGACGAAGGCATCGCCGGGCTTTGCCGATGAACTCTGAATCCTCATAAGAGGGCGGATTTCCTCATCCGCAGCCTTTTCCGCGAAAGTGGGTGCCACCCTCTTTTCCTGGACATCGTCGGCGGGGACTTCAATATCCGCTGACAGGTCGACAAGGACTTCCAGGATCGACCTGGTCAGCAGCGCGATCTCCTTATCATCCTTGGGAACGGTCCCATACACCACATGGAAATCGTTAGCAAGAGGGTCCAAACCTAACATCTTCCGGACTTCCATGGCCAAGGCTCCCGTCGCAGAATCCCGTTTGCCCCGGAAAACCATCAAGGCGGCTTCCTGCTTGTCGATTTTCTGGATTCGCATCCCGATGTCCCCTGAGGACTGAATCCTGCGCATCTTCTCCAGCAAAGGATAAAACTCAGGATCGGCGGAGCGGGCTCTCGCTTCCCCTCCGAAGCGATTCCGGATACCGTTAATCTCATGAACCAACACCCGAAACACGACGTCTACGCGATGGCCGCCCTGGATAAGGCTAAGGATGGCGGAGGGAGGAATAGGGGACATCATGCTGCGGGCAAATTTATCGCCCAGGATGGGGGTAAACGTGATGGTCGGGCGGTCCACATACTGCCCGAACGCGCCCAAGGTTTGAGAACTGCTCCAAGGATGATTGTTGATCGTTGCCCCCAGATTAATCTGCCCCGCAACCTGGTACTGGCTGATCACCGAAGAGACGTCCATGAAAACAGGGGCATCCCCATAGCGTATCTTGACCATGTTGAAGAGCATCTGGCGCTTCCACGAGTCCGAAATGGCGGACGTGTAATCGAACCGGTCCCGCGATACGGTCAACGGGCCGAATCCTGTGCACCCCGCCAGCAATAGAAGAGCCACCACCCCCACGTGGCCAATCCCTTTGATCATGGAAGACCGTCCCCTTCTTCTGCCTGGGGAAGGGTTTCAGCTTTGCCGCTGCGCTTCAAGCAGATGATATCCCCATGGCTCCAAGTCGGCGAAGAGCCCCTCGGCCTCCAATTCGTTGCCCTCGTTGCGGTATCTCGCGCCCGACAGGAGGTCCTCGAGCTGCCACGACCGGTTTGAAAGGTCATCCCAGGGAAGATGAATCCGCGCCTGGGACCGGCTATCGGAAAGGTTGACGACGACTACGTGCCTCTTCTCGCCCTCGCGCCAGCACCAGGCCACGAGGTTCAGGAAACTGGCGTTGTCCGGCCATCCGGTTCTGTCACAGAGCTGCCACTCTCCGCGGCGTATCCCCGTTCCGGCGAGGACGGTCAAGAGCCGGTCGTAAAACTTCTTCAGCTCCTCGTCGATCTTTTCATCCGGTCTCCGGGCCAGGAAGACCGGCAGCCGTACTTTGCGGCCCTCCAGCTGGCCTTCATGCATGAGTCCGGCCCCCATTTGGGTGAAAACCGTCACCGCTGCGGCGGCCTCCTTCGATGTCGGAAATGTCGCCGCCGCACGGGGTTCGTCATGATTCTCGATGAAGCGAACGAGCTTTTTCTGGTAAGAAGGATCGGCCAGAAGATGCAGCCGGATACTCTCCGCGTCGTCATGTTCGAGACGGTCGTAGAGCCGCTTGTCGTAACAGAAGTCAAAACCCTGCTGCTGCAGTTCCCATTCGAGGTCCCAGTACGCTTCGGCCATGAAGAGAAAGTCCGGATGAGCCCGGCGAACCGAATGGATCAGCTCAGGCCAGTAGTCTGTTTGGGGCGGGTTCCCGGCTCGGCTCCCCCAAGTCCGGCCGAAGATCTTGTTCATCATCAGCATGGACATGTCGCAGCGGACGCCGTCGCTCTGATCCGCAATCGAAGAAACCGTAGCGGCTGCCGCGTTTCGCAGACCGGGGGTGAATGCATTGAGCTGCAGCACGTCCGGCCACGCCGGGAAAAAGGGATCGCGGCCGCAGGCGTAAGTGTTCCCGTTCACCTCTCGGAATGAGGCAGGATCGCGCCGCAGGTCTTCCGCCGTCCCCAGAATGAAATACTCGGGGTGGTCCGAGGCCCAGGGGTGGTCGGGGGCGACATGGTTCGGAACGAAATCCAGCATCAACCTGATCCCTCGCTTCGCAAGCTCACGCCGTGCGGCTGCCAGACCTTTGCGTCCGCCGAGGGCAGGATCGACCTCGTAGCGACGCACGCAGTAGGGAGAGCCTGCGATGTCTTCCCGCCTGACATCGGGGAGGGCGCGACGGAAATCGTCCAGCAGACTCTGATTCTCGAGGGCGATCGCGATACCCGCCGGGCTTCGCTCCCATACGCCCATGAGCCAGACAGCGTCCATACGCAGCCTGGCCGGCAGCTCCCACTCCGCCTCCGGGACATCCCCGAGCGTGATCGGCCGCCCGTGTTTTCGTGCCAGCTCTTTGAGCCAGACCCAGGTGTTGATCTCATAAATCATGGGGTGTTTCGGCCATGAGGACATGGGCTGTCTCCTTATGCGGCGACCTTTACCTCTTCCGGCCGCATCGGGTGGTAACGCTTTCCCGCCTGCAGGTATTTCTGCGCATCCGATGCCCCGCGTATCCGGATCAAACGCGCAATCAGCCCGGTCCAGCCAGTCTGGTGACTTGCCCCCAGGCCCGCCCCGTTGTCGCCGTGGAAGTATTCATAAAAGAGAATGTTGTCCCGCCAGTACGGATCGGTCTGGAATTTCTCCGCGCCGCCGTATACGGGCCTTCGACCGTCATCGCCGCGCAGGAAAATGCGTTCCAGACGTCTGCTGATTTCCATGCCGACCTCGAAGAGGTTCATCATGTTCCCCGATCCCGTTGGGCATTCCACCTTGAAGGTGTCTCCGTAGTAGAGGTAGAACTGCAGGAGCGCGCGGATGATCAGGACGTTCACCGGGAGCCAGATCGGGCCCCGCCAGTTCGAGTTGCCCCCGAACATCCCGCTATCCGATTCCGCGGGCAGGTAATCCACCCGGTATTCCTGCCCGGCGACGTTGAACACATAGGGATGGACCACATGGAAACGAGACAGGGCGCGGATCCCATGGGGGCTCAGGAACTCGTTCTCGTCGAGCAGCTTCGAAAGGATGCGTTGCAGTTTGTCGTGGTTCACGAGCGCCAGAATGCCCCGGTCGTTGACACCGCGCTGACCCGGTCCCGTGGCATGGATGCTATTCAGGAGTCCAGGGATTCTCTCCAGTCGCTTTCTGGAGTGCTCAAGAACCCGCGGCACGCTCTCTCTCTGGTATTTTTCTATGACGGTAGTGGCGCACAGCGGCAGCAACCCCACCATGGAGCGCACCTTCAACGGGACCGCGCGTCCGTCCGGCAACCGGAGCACGTCGTAATAAAATCCGTCCTCCTCATCCCACAGCCCCATTTCCCGGCCTCCCATCCGGTTCATTGCCTCGGCGATCCAGAGGAAGTGGTCGATGAACTTCGTTGCCAGTTCCTGGTAGGTCGGGTCGTAGGTAGCAATCTCCGCCGCGATCTCGAGCATGTTCTGGCAGTACATGGACATCCAGGCCGTGCCGTCCGCCTGTTCGAGGTGGCCGCCGGTCGGGAGCGCAGCGCTGCGGTCGAAAACGCCGATATTGTCGAGGCCCAGGAACCCGCCCTCGAAGACGTTCTTGCCGAAACGGTCCTTGCGGTTTACCCACCAGGTGAAGTTGACCATGAGCTTGCCGAAGATTCGCTTCAGGAAATCGAGATCGCCCTGCCCGTAAGACTGCTTCTCCATGTCGTAGACGAACATCGACGCCCAGGCATGCACGGGAGGGTTCACGTCGCTGAAATTCCATTCGTAGGCCGGGATCTGCCCGCTCGGGTGGATGTACATGTCGCGGAGCATCAGGTCGAGTTGCTCCTTTGCGAAATCCAAGTCGACCATGGACAGTGAGATGGTATGGAAGGCGAGGTCCCATGCGGCGTACCACGGGTATTCCCATTTATCGGGCATCGAGATGATGTCCTCATTGACCGCGTGGAACCATTCCTTGTTGCGGATGGCGCGGGACTGCGGGTCCCGTGGATCGATCCCTTGTTTGGCGAGCCACAGGACGACTTCATAGCTGTAGTACTGCTTGGACCACAGCATGCCCCCTAGCGCCTGCCTCATCACCATTGCCGCATCCTCCCCCACGGACGGAGGGGTGATCGCCCGGTAGAATTCGTCCGCCTCGCCCTCGCGGGAATTGAAAATCGACTCGAAGGCACGGCCGAAATCGACTGCGGCCCCGGGTCTTTCTTTCCGGGCAATCAGCTTCATCCGGACCACGGATGTCTCACCGGGACCGACTGTCAGGCGGTAGTGAGGAGATGCTTTGGTCCCTGTTTGTTCGGGGTTTACCGCGTCTTTGTGTCCGTTCACCACATAGTTGTTAATCCCGTCCTTGACATAGGGCGTGGGGTTCGGGCTGCCGAAGACCCGCTGGTTGTTCGTCTCATTCTCCGTAAAAAGCATCTCCGTGTCCCTGTCACACACGAGTTGGAACTTCCCGATTTCCCGGTGATTGGCTTCGATCGTGCTGTTGTTCACCTGTTTCAGGACCGGCTTTGCGGTGCCTTCCGACCAGGAAGCCCAGGTGTTGCGGAACCAGAGCGTGGGCAGCACATGGATCTCTGCGGCTTCGGGGCCCCTGTTGGCGAGACTGATCCTGATCAGGATCTCTTCCGGGGACTCCTTGGCGTACTCGACGTATACGTCGAAATACCGGTTGTCATCGAAGATGCCCGTATCGAGCAGCTCATATTCCAAATCGTTCCTTGTGCGCTGCTTGTTGGCAGCTGTAAGGTCGTGATAGGGGTACTCCCTCTGAGGATACTTATAGAGGTATTTCATATAGGAATGGGTCGGCGTGCTGTCGAGATAGAAATAGTATTCTTTCACGTCCTCGCCGTGGTTGCCTTCGCTGTTCGTGAGACCGAACAGCCGTTCCTTCAGGATGGGGTCCTTCCCGTTCCACAGTGCCAGGGCGAAGCAGAGCAGTTGTTTGTCGTCGGAAATCCCGGCGATCCCGTCCTCCCCCCATCGGTATGCGCGCGATCGCGCTTGATCGTGTGAAAAGTAGTTCCAGGCATCCCCGGAGTCGCTGTAGTCCTCGCGCACCGTGCCCCACTGACGCTCGCTCAGGTAGGGGCCCCATTTTTTCCAGGGAACACCATGCTCTCGAGCCTCATGGAGTCTCTGTTTTTCTATGTCGCTCATGTCGGTTCTCCTTTCTGCATCCCCATTCTTCGAGCCATGGTCGATCGTGTCCCCATGATTCCCCTCTTTGGTGCACCTCTCACTTCACCGTGTACCCCTTAGCCTCCAGACAGGCCGAATATGCGCGGTTGTAGGTGCCCTGCTTCTGTGAATACGCCGATTGCTGCTGCTGGGCCTGTTGCTGCTGAGGTTGTGCCTCCTGCCTTTTTCGTTCTCGGCTCCTCATGCCGCCCACCATGGTGCCTCCGGCCGCCCCGGCAAGTGCACCTTTGCCTGCGTCATCATTTGCTATTTCACCCACCACCGCGCCGACCGCAGCCCCCCTTGCCGCTCCCCTGACTCGCTCACCGGAACGAGCCTGGCTTGGGGAGGGCGCAGTCTCGGCACTCGGTTGCGCCTGCGAGGGATCAAAGCCTGTCTCCTTCTTGGCCCACTGGTCGCATTCATATTTATCCTTCTCCATCTGCTCCTGGCTCTGTCCCTTGGCGGGAAAGACAATGAGATCCTGGGCCAGGGCCGGGGCCGCCCAGGACACCGCCAGGAGGATCCAAATCGCCTGCACACATTTTTTCATCGCTTGCTCCTTTGCAGATCTCCCCGGTTCCGCTTATTCCACCAGGGGAATCCGCCTTGCCAGCTCATAGGTGATGATGGCCCACGACTCGTTTTCGATCCGATAGCAGCGGGACGTCTTGATGCCAGGAAGGGCGCTCTTCTTTAAATTAAGAATACGATGGATGTAAAGATATTGGACTTTGGTCCAATACCCTCTTCGGATGGGGTTACTATAAGTTCCATATCTGTGAACCCGGCGCCGTCGTTCATTGCCGGAAAGAAAGGAGAACAGTCATGGAAAAGAATATTTACGCTCTTTTATCGGCCTTCATCATCGCCGCCCTGGCCCTGGGGAGCATGTCAACAGCTCATGCGCAGGAAGGGAAAGCCATTCACCTCAGCGATGCCGCGGTCTTTACCGGCGAGGTCGTAGGCATAAATAAGGAGGACCGCGCCTTGACGCTTCGCGAACCCAACGGCCATGTTACCGAGCTCGTGGTGGGGGAAGAGGCAAGAAATTTCGACCAGATCGTGGTCGGCGATCGATTGAAGATCGAGGCTCACAATTCTGTAGACTTGTACCCCGAGGGACCCAAAGAAGAACGGGCCGGAGCCGTGATCGAGAGGGCGCCAAAGGGCGAAAAGCCGGCTGCTGCCGTCTCGGAGACCCTGGAGTCGACCGTAACCATAAAGGCCATCGATAGGGATGCAAGGGCATTGATCCTTGAGCTGCCGGGTGGGAACATGATCACCACCAAAGCGGACAGTTCGGTAAAGGCCTTCGATACCTTGAAGGTGGGGGATTCTTTCTATGCCCGGCTGAGGAACTCTATCGCAATTTCGGTTGAAAAACCCTGAAAAAGGGTTCAGTTCTGTCACTCCCCACTGCGGCACCTTGCACGTTTACGGGGATTTGGCGGTTCCCCGCTGCTGATGAGCGAACGCAACCGCCAGGGCGCAGGAAGCCAGCCGCGCTTCTGCCGAGTCCGCCCTGCTGGTCAGCACGATCGGTACACGTGTCCCCAAAACGATGCCGGCGGAATCGGCCCTGGCCAGGTATGCCAGCTGTTTGGCCAGCATGTTTCCGGCCTCGAGGTCGGGGACAAGAAGGATATCCGGTTCACCGGCGACCTGCGATTGGATGCCTTTGATCAGGGCAGCTTCCTTGCTGATGGCATTGTCGAATGCCAGGGGGCCGTCCAGGATCGCCCCTTTGATCTGCCCGCGATCCGCCATCTTGCACAAGGCCGCGGCGTCCACTGTAGCGGGGATTTTCGGGTTCACCGTTTCCACTGCCGACAGAATGGCCACCTTGGGAACCTCGATCTTCAATGTATGGGCCAGCTGGATGGCGTTCTTGAGAATGTCGACCTTGTCCTCCAACGTGGGGTAGATATTGATGGCCGCATCGGTGAGGAACAGGGGCTTCGCATAGGTGGGCACATCCATGGCAAAAACGTGGCTGATCCGCCGCTCCGTACGCAGGCCTGTGGCCGAGGGGACGACCGCACTCATCAGTTCGTCGGTGTGCAGGCTGCCTTTCATGAGTGCCTCGCATTCCCCGGAACGGCACAAGGCCACTGCTTTCGATGCCGAATCATGGCTGTGGAGCGCATCCACCAGCCGGTAGGGTTGGATATTCACACCCATGCTGTCGGCCAACGGACGGAGTTTATCCGCCGGCCCCACCAGCACCGGATCGATCAGGCCGGCCTCGGCCGAATCGATGGCGCCTTGCAGGGCCTCCCTGCTGCAGGGATGACAGACGGCCACCTTGATCCGCTCCCAGTCTTTGACGTAATCGATCAGTCTCTTAAAAGCCATCTTGCGGTGCAGCTGCATGGCGGCATAAGGCGATGCGCCTTCAGTGGGCTTCCTGGTCGGCGCCTTCACCCTGGCGACGCCGGTGATGACCTTCTCATCCCGTTGGTTGACCGCCAGACAGTCAAACAGCACCGTTCCGTCGGCGCTCTTGGATGTTGCGGTCACGAGGACGGTGAGCGTGTCCCCGAGCTCCACCGCGTTGTGAAACTCGAAGCTCTGGGAAAGGTAGACCGTGCCGGGGCCCGGCAGTTCATTTCCGAGCAGGCTCGAAATCAGCGCCCCGCCCCACATGCTGTGCCCCACCACTTCTTGGCGCTCCAGGAGCATCCGCGCATAATCATCGCTGAAGTGAGTGGGGTTCATGTCACCCGACATCAGGCCGAACACATCGATGTCCTGCTTGGTCAGGACACGCTGCATTCGAGCGCTATCGCCGACTTTGATCTCCTCGAAAGTCTTATTGGTAATCATCGGGAAGCCCTCCTGTATCAATCCTCTGTTTCATTGCGCTAAAGGGTTACACTTGACGATGACATCATTCCGTGCGTTCGTCAGACGCGAAGATTTCTTCGATCCGGGCCAGCCTTCTTTTCCCCTCCAGCTGCAATGGACCGCCCGCCGAGACGACCTTGCGGATCAGGCCCAGGAATTTCGCGGCGTCTTTCTTGTTGTTTCGAATCAGGTTGGGGATCACTTCTACTGCTCGGCTTTCATCAAGCCGGAGCATGAAGTACTGCTCGCGAACGTCCTGCTTGAACTCATCCAGGCTCTTCCTGCCGTCTTGCTCTCCCCTGAAGCGCCTCAGCATTTCAAACGCGCGCTCGTCTGCGGCATCTTCCGGCATCCGAATGTAGATCATCGCCCGAATCGCCGCTTCACGAGGACCCCCTTTGTCCATCCTGGCTCGCAGTTCCCTGACTTGCTGTTCGACAAATGCTTCATGATCCGCGTCCCGGCCCGGTCGCCTTTCTTCCGTTTCTCCCGACCGCAGGCCAAGCAAAGCCTGGAGCCAGGGTTGCTGATAGATGCCGAAGAAAAACTGCTCCATCAGCATATCCCGCCAGTCACGATAGGCGTTGAGACCGGCGACAATCGAATCCGAGAAAGCCTTTTCCCATTGAAGAAACGTGTTGTTCGCCGCGACCGGACGCCGGTTCTCCCTGACCTTATCTGCCGCCGCAGCCAATGGCTTCATCACCGGGTTCATATCGGAATAGAGATCGACCCCGAGTCGCAGCGGGTGCATGCGGCGCGACCACTCCGCCCCCTGTTCGGTGGCCAGGGCGCGGACGAGCGGTTGGACGGTGGTGCGGTACAAGCCGTTGGTTGTCTCCGACAATCGCGCCACCGCTGCGAAGCATCGGTCTTCCCCGGGTGTATTCCCACCCAGCGCACGAATATCCGCAAGCCCTCTTCTCGCGAATCGGGAGATGTATTGTCCGGTGACCAGATCGACGTTGGCCGAATCCGTGGTCTTGCTCTCGAGAACCGCTTCGTAGAGACCGGGGGGCAGGCAATCGATCAGGTCGATGTTGCTTGCGAATTCCTGATGTTCTTTTTTAGCGACGCTGCCCGAGACGAATATTCCCAGATGGCCGATGGTAGGGTGCACCGCGTAGACGATCGTCTGACCCGCGGCCAGTATGTCTTCGTCTCTCTGGTACAGGTCGAGGATCCACCCAAGCGCCTGCTGCGGGGGTGTGATGTTGTCTCCCTTGGAGCAAAAGCACACGATCGGCGAGCGGATCTTTCGCAAATCCAGACGCACGCCGTCCGCCGTCACCATCCGCGCGGTGCTGAGCTTGTTGCCGACAAAGAGTTCGTCCACGATGTACTGCATCTCCTCCCCGGCCAGGATCGAGTGCCCTCCCCAGTATTGTTCGAATTCCAGGTAGCGGGGCTCCTCGGTGTCGATCTTTGAGTAGAGGTTGTACTGCTTGGTCCACAAGGTGTTGGCCGGGTTCAGATTCTCGAAATTCTGCACGACCCAGGCGCCGTCGAACTTGCCGGCTCCCAGGTCGCTCACCAGGGCCGTCAACCAACTTCCTCCCAGCAGGCCGCCGGTGTAGCGCATGGGATTCTTGGCCCCGCGTACGCCTCCCCAGTATGACAGCGGCGACCCGGCCAGGATGAGCGGCCCGCAGAGTGCCGGGCGCTTTGCCGCCAGCATCATCAACGCCCACCCTGCCTGGCAGTTGCCGATGACGACCGGTTTGCCCTCGGCCTTGGCATGCAACTCCGCTACCCGCTCCAGGAAAACCCCCCAGGCGTCGATAACGGCTTCAATGGTCTGACCCTTTTCGGGATAGGGCGTAAAACCGACGAAGTAACAAGGGTGTCCGGCTCGCATGGCTTCGCCGATCTCGCTGTCGGCCTTGAACCCGCCGATACCCGGGCCGTGACCCGCACGAGGATCGATCACGACAAAGGGGCGCTTCCTGTCGTCAATGACAGTGGACGCGGGCGGTCTGATTTTCACGATCCCGTAGTTGACCGGGCGGGGAAACGTTCGTCCATCAAGGATCAATTCCCCGGTGAAATGCAGCACGTGAGGGACCGTCTTGGCCATGTGCTCCCGGTGCTGATTGCCTCGCCGGCGCATCACGTCCAAGTAGAGGACGGTGCGTTGGCCGGCGTCGATAAGGTACTCCATCAAATCTCTGGTGCCGGCAAGCGGATTGAAAATCTTAGTCTCCATCTAAACCTCCTGTGTCAATCAACCGCAGGCGACGAGCCCGCTGGATTTAGTGAGGCTCCACCTGCAGTGCTGGTGGCCTCAGGTGACCCATGAATAAATTCGAAATCCGAAGCACGAAATCCGAAACAATGTCAAATGACCAAAATCCAAATGATCAAAATGGACAGACCGCAAGACTCCATTCTCTCGGCCGAGGCGCAGAGATACGAAACCTTGTAGACTGTGGACCTCTGAGCGGGGAATCCCCGGATCAAGTCCGGAGCAGGCTCTGAACCTTTTAACCTTTCTTGCTGTTTTGAATATTGGAGCATTCGGATTTTGGATTTGTTTCGAATTTCGGGTTTTGATATTCGGATTTGAAGCCATGCCTCTCACCCCCGATCGGTGGAACCTCTCTGCGTCCTCCACTGGAAGTGGAGGGTTTAATGAAAACCAAGTCGACCTCACTGATTTACGCCATAATGCTCGCGCCTCCGTCCACGTATATGGTCTGGCCGGTAAGCCGGCGTGCATACGGGGTCGCCAGGAAGGCGCAAAAAAATCCGACATCCATGATATCCACCGCCTCGCCGATCGGAGAGCGTGCCACCGCCTCGTTCAGCATCACGTCGAAGTCTTTCAGCCCCGATGCGGCGCGGGTCTTGAGCGGCCCGGGTGAGATCGCATGCACCCGGATCTTCTGTGAGCCGAGCTCGTAAGCCAGGTAGCGGCAGGCAGCCTCCAGGGCCGCCTTGACCGGGCCCATGACATTGTAGTTTGGGACCACTTCCTGCGCGCCGTGGTAGCTCATGGCGAACATGGCCCCCCCATCCTTCATCAGGGGCGCTGCAAGAGCTGCCATGCGGATGAAGGAATGGCAGGAGATGTCCATGGCAATCGAGAATCCCTTGGACGAGCAGCTCAGAAGGCCGCCCTGCAGGTCCTCCTTGGGCGCGAAGGCGATCGAATGTACCAGTATATCGAGCTGCCCCCACTGGCGAGTGATGTGTTCGAAAACGGCTTCCATCTCGCCCGGCCGGGAGGCATCCATCGGCAGGAAGATGGTCGCGTCCATTTCCCTGGCCAATGGTTCGACGTGGGGTTTGGCTTTATCGTCGAGGAAGGTGACCGCCAAATCGGCTCCCAGCTCTCGAAACGCCCGGGCGCACCCGTAGGCGATGGAGTTGTCGTTGGCGATTCCGACCACAAGAGCCTTTTTATTCTTCAAAATCGGACGCGGGATTTCGATTTTCATTTTTTCATCTCCTTTGATGATTGAATCAACTGCCGGGTGTGCCGTGCGATGATGATTTCCTCATCTGTCGGGATTACCCAGACCGAGACGGGACTCGATGGTGTGCTGATGCACGTCCGATTCGCGTTATTGGCGGTTTCGTCGATTTCCAGACCCAGCCATGCGGCACTGTGGCAGATGCGGCTGCGGACAATCGGGGAGTTCTGGCCGATGCCGGCGGTGAAAACGACGGCGTCCAACCCGCCCAATGCAGCGGTCAACGAACCGATCTCGCGACCCGCCCGGTACACGAACAGGTCGATCGCCATCCCGGCCTGCGGATCGTCACTTGCCAGCAGAGTGCGCATGTCGCTGGAAATGCCTGACACACCGAGTAATCCAGACCGGTTATAGATGAGCTTTTCGACTTCGCGCGTGGTCATCCCGAGTTGATCGATGAGGTACAGGATCACCCCGGGATCCAGCGAGCCGCAGCGGGTGCCCATCGGAAGCCCCTCTACCGCCGTGAACCCCATGGTGCTGGCGATGCTGCGTCCTGCTTCCATGGCGCACATGCTCGCGCCATTGCCCAGATGCAGCACGATGGTTTTTCCCATGGCCGCAGCCGGGGCGACTTCGGGCAATTCCGAGGCGATGAACTGGTAGGAGAGGCCGTGGAACCCGTAGCGCTTGACCCCGGCCTTCCACAGGTCGAACGGCAGGGCGAACAACTGGGCCACTTCGGGCTGGGTGCGATGGAAGGAGGTGTCGAAACAAGCCACCTGGGGCAATTCGGGCACGCGCTCCAGTGCACGGCGTATTGGCGCGAGATTGTGGGGCTGGTGCAGGGGGGCCAGCGGAACGAAGATTTCCAGAGCCTTCAGGACCTCCGAATCGACGCGGACCGGCTGCGTATAGACCGAACCGCCGTGCACCACCCGATGCCCTATGCCGATCAGCCGGTCGCGCTTCAGTTCCGACCGCAGGTACTCGATCAGATGGTCGAGCGCCCCTGCGTGACCCATCTTGACGCCGGCCGGCCAGGAAGTTTCGGCCTTGACCTCACCGTCTACTGCCTTAGCGACAAAACGCGCCCCGGTATAAAGCCCTTCGACTTGACCCCGGATCCGCGGCTCCAATGTCTTCCCCTGCTCCACAAACAAGGAAAATTTGATGCTGGATGAGCCCGCGTTGAGCACGACAACGGCGTTCGCCATGACGATCTCCTTTCTTCACCAGGGTGAGTGCCCAGACTCTCAGAAGTCTCTTCCTTTTATTGTCCTTCCTTCCCTGAATCCTTTGAAGGTATTGATTAATCCATTCGTCGAAGAGTCATGGGAGGTGATCTCCTACTTTCCCTTCGTGTTCGTCGGATTTGTTTTTGGCAGGATTACATTCACCCCAATGATCCTGAATAGCCAAAGAGCATTCCAGCGGTACCGCTACCTTCCACTCCGCATCCGCCAGTCCCTGCTTGATGAGATGCTCGAGCGTGAGGTAGTGCTTTCGCTGCACTTCGGCGACTCCCAGGAAGGCCTGCTTGAGGCTGGGGCTTTTCACCATGGCGGCCCTTTTTCGGTAGAAGTCCTCACATTCATTGGCCAGTTCTTTCCCCCTCCTGTGGAGTTCTGCGGAAGGAAGGTTCTCGTCCAGCCATTCTCCGGCGGCCAATCGCTCGATCCTCTCGGCAAAGGGATTTCGGACCCCCGACAAATTCCCGGCGTCATCTAGCGAGGTCCCCTCCGCTTTCTTCATCTTTAATAAATCTTGGCGGTGAAGCGCCTGGTCCTTGGCAAGCATGACCAGGATCCTGCGTAGGCCGGGCTTTGTCACCTGCCTCTTGAGGACGCGAAAAAACTTCTCGCCGTCCCGGCTCATCTGAATGGCAAAGTCATAAGGGTTCATATCCAGGCTCTCCTTTCCCCTCTCGTGGGTCTCGCATCTACTTTATAGGGATTGGAAAAAGGAAGGATATTGGACCTTGGTCCAATAGTCGCGGTATGCCTCTCGTTCTATGATTCTATTCAGCAGGAGACCCCGGTCAAACCCGTATCTGAAAAGAGGTAAAGCGCCCATGGCGAAATTCTTTATCGACGGCCTATTGTCGCGATTGTCATATCCATCAACGCTGCCTCGGCTCCGGGCTACAGCTCGCTGCAGGCCATGAAGGCCTTGGGAGAAGTCTTCAGCCAGGTCATGCCGCCGGGGATGGGTTTTGACTATATCGGCATGTCCTTTCAGGAGAAGAAGGCGAGCGAAGGCGTTACCATCTCCGTGGTGAACCTTCATAAAGCAATGGGCGGCAGCTGGGTGGTTACAGTTCCTTCATGTTCCCTGAAACGCGCATAGTTTCGGTGCGAGATAAGGTGGGGAGGTTCTCCTTCTTCCTCCTCTCCATCCTGCTCTTGTTCGCACTGCAGCCCTTCCTGGAACCTTTCGTTCGCGTCAGCATTCTTTCGGAAGCATTCTTTAGCCTGGTGATGCTCTCCGGAATCCGTGCCATCAGCTATAGGAAGAGGGATTTCGTCCTTTCACTCTCAACAGGCATACCGGCGCTCCTTTTGGGTTGGGCCGCGGAGATCCTTCGCCTTCCTGTGGCAAGAGTGGCGGCCAGCAGTTTTGGGGCCCTCTTCATCGCCTTGGCGCTGATTCTCATCCTGTCTCATGTGAACAAGCAGAGAGAAGTCACCCGTGATGTTGTCATGGGTGCGGTCTGCTCTTATTTTCTCATCGGGATCGTCTGGGTCCATCTTTATTTCCTCCTGGAAAGCGGTTCTCCAGGGGCATTTTCCCTGCCAAGAGGCCTGAGTAGAGATCCAGTCCATTTCATCTACTACAGCTTCATCACGCTCACCACGGTGGGATATGGGGACATCCTTCCGGTATCCAATCCGGCCCGGTCCCTGGCCGTGCTGGAGGCTATGGTGGGGCAGATGTATCTGGCGGTCGCCATGGCCAGGCTGGTGGCGATTCACATCTCTCAGACGCAGGGAGTCTCTGAGAAATGACCCTCATCGCCGTGTTCATCGTCCTTTTTTTTCAGATCCATCACCACGTGAATAGAATCGCGAGTCATGGTCCTGGTCACAGGAACCCCTCCCCGGGCAAAGACCCGGAGCATGGCCTCGTTCGAGGGGAGCACTTCCGCTTCAAACCGCGCAATTCCCGAATCCCGGCCGATCGATACAAGATGCTTGAACAGGCGAGATCCGATCCCGAGGCCCTGGAATGCGTCTTCGATAAGGAACGCCACCTCTGCCGTTTGCCCGGTGCCCCCGATTCGCACGTAGCGCCCGCCGCCCGCAACATGGTCCTTTCCATCCTTCTCCAGGACGGCAACCAGGGCTACGACATTGACGAAGTCGACCTCGGTCGCCTGTTTCAGATCCGATTCGGTGAACTTCTTCGGACCGAAAAAGCGGCGGTAGATCGACTCGGCGCCCACTCGACCGATGGTATCGATAATGAGCCCTTTGTCATCGGGGTGGACAGCGCGGATGATCAACGGCCGCTGATCCCGGAGGATTTCGGTCACCTGGTATTTTGAAATGTCATTCTTCATGTTCGTCACCGGCTCTCAAAACCACTAGGCTCCTCGGATAAACACGACTTGAGGATTCCAGGATCCGAGGCTGATCGGAAGGTTCGAAGATATCTGACGGTGAAGCCAATCCTGCGCTCGCTGTTTCGGTTCAAATCCTCCTTAGTCCCCCTTTTCAAAAGGGGGAAACCTGCGGCAGTCCTCCCTTTTGCAAGGGGGAGACTGAGGGGATTTTCGGAGTCGCTCGTCGATTGAATCCTTATCCGGGACCGCGACCCACTCCTTCAACATCGTATAAAATACCGCCAGGAGCGTCGCACCCACGAAAAGGCCTATGATCCCCCCGAAGGCCAGCCCTCCCAGGATGCCGAGCAGGACCACAAGGAAAGGCAGCTTGGCGCCCCGGCTGATCAACATGGGCCGGATCACATTGTCGATGTTACCCACCACAAGAAGAGACCAGAGGAAGAGAAAGATCCCCCATCCCGTCTCACCGCTGTAAATCAGCCACCCTGCTGCAGGCAGGAGAACCAATTGGATAAGGCCGATGGGAATGAGGGCGAACAGTCCTGCCGCCGTCCCCAGGAAGACGGGACCGGGGACCCCTGAAATCCAGAGGCCGAAGATCGCCAGGATTCCCTGGACCACCGCTGCGCCGAGGATCCCCAAAACCACGGCACGCATTGTGGACCCGGCTACGAAAAGAAGATGGCGCCCCCTTTCCCCGCCCAACCGCACGGAAATTTTCTCCAGGCTGACTCGAAGGGGGCGCCCTTCCTTCAGCAGGAAGAAGAAAATAATCAGACTGAGGATCGCCGTCAGAATGATCCGGGCCATCCCTGTCCCGGCGCTTACTATGGACCCCAAGAGATTCCGAATATGGGGTTTGACCATTTCAATCAATCTTGGGGTATCGTGCCCGACGGCCTGCCAAACCCCTTCGAGTCTGTCTCCGACCAGCGGCAAACCCTTGAGCCATAGGGGTGCAGGACCGAGGCCGCTTTCCATCAACTCCTGTAAATAGTCGAGAGCGCCCGACGACTCTATGATAAGTCTGGACCCTACATAAACCGATGGCAGGAAAAAGATGATGGCAAGGAGGAGGGTAGGGACCATCGCGGCCAGGCCGGTTCTTCCTCCCAGAACCATTTCGATCCTCACGAAGAAGGGCCAGACGGACACCGCGAAGACCAGGGCCCAGAGGATGGCCCTAAGGAAAGGGAGGACGATCATGACGCTTCCTACGATGAGCAGTGCGATGATCGACAGGACGACCACCTTTTCAATTTCTTCTGCATGCTCGGACATGAACGCACTTCTCTTTGGTCCCGAAAGCTTCGTCACTCCCTCTCAAGCCGCCGAGAAAGAGGCGGCCGACGAATACGTTGCCGCTAGGTCTTCGATTTCCTGGCGGTAGCGTCCATACTCCGGAGAATCGGACGGGCTGTAGTTCCAGTTTCTGTAAAGGGTCGCAAGCTTCGTGAAAAACCCTCTCGCATCGTCTTTTCCTTTGAAATGGTAGTCTCTCCCGATCAGTCCCATCAGAAGCTTGAAACTCTCCGCCTGTCTCTCCCGAGGCATGGAGATATCCACCGCATCGAACGCATCCTGCTGAAGGTAGACCATGTCGAGAAGGGTGGCCTTCTGCCAGAGGACGAAATCCTCCATCGTGATCCCTTCTTCCCCCGTCACCTGCATCATCTGATAGACGGCGTCCCCCTGATGGAGGATTTCCTGCATGGCGTTCACACCGCTCACCCACTGAGTGTCCAGGTTGGTGTTGAACCAATCCTTGAGCTGGTCGAGGTACCGGGACCAGGAGATCAGCGGATCGATGGCGGGGTAGAAACGCCTATAGGCGCGGTCCGCCGAAAGTCCCAGAAACGTTTTCACGGTGCCTAAGGTGGCCTGGGTGACGGGTTCGTCGAAGTTCCCTCCGGCGGGAGATACGGTGCCGATCATGGTCAGGCTCCCGACCGACCCGTCGGAGCAGCGGATCACCCCGGCCCGTTCATAGATGCTTTTGATGGCCGAATCGAGATAGGCTGGAAATGCCTCTTCTCCCGGGATCTCTTCCATCCTGCCCGAAGTCTCCCGCATGGCCTGTGCCCAGCGGGAAGTCGAGTCGGCAATGACGAGAACGTGATAACCCATCTGCCGGTAATACTCGCCGAGGGTTGCGCCGGTGTAGATCGATGATTCGCGAGCCGCCACGGGCATGGACGAGGTGTTGCAGATGATGATCGTGCGGTCCATCAGCGAACCGCCTGTCCGGGGATCCCGGGTCTCGGGATACTCGGTGATCGTTTCGACCACTTCGCCTGCCCGCTCTCCGCAGGCGACGATGATCACCACGTCGATGGTCGAATAGCGTGCAACCAGACTCTGCAGGACCGTCTTTCCCGCACCGAAGGGGCCAGGGATGCAGGCGGTCCCTCCCCGGGCCACGGGAAAAAAGGTATCGATGATCCGCTGGGTCGTGGTGAGTGGCTCCACTGGAAAGAGCCGTTCCACGATGCGCCGGCGGAGCAGCCCTTCAGGGATGGGTTTCCGTACCGGCCAGCGCTGCCTCATCGTCAGTTCCTTCTCGCGACCGTCTTGTGTGCGAATCCGTGCCAGGGGGGCGTCGATTTCGAGGCTGCCTTCCCTGATCCAGGAGACCTCGACCTCTCCCGGTTCATTGAAAGGGACCATTATCTTGTGCTGCAAAGGCCCCTCAGGAACCATTCCCAGGGGCTGCCCTGCCGTGAGCCGGTGGTCGACGGAGACCGTGGGTGTGAAGGCCCATTTCTTTTTTCGGTCCATCGAGGGAAAATCGACCCCTCGAGGAAGGAAGAAGCCATATTCCCGGGCAATCACCGAGAGGGGGTTTGCCAGGCCGTCCAGCACCTGCCCCAGGAGTCCCGGGCCCAAGTCAACCGAGAGCATCTCCCCGGTCAGCTCGACCCGATCCCCCGTGCGGACGCCCTCCGTATCCTCGAAGACCTGCATGTCTGCGGTCCGGCCACGAACGCGAAGCACTTCCGCCTTGATCCGTTCGTTTCCCAGGCAGATGTACCCTACTTCGTTCTTCCTGATCGGTGTCTTCTCGTCCAGTTCGATCGCGATGAGACTCTCTTTCACCCCGATCACGGTCGCAGTCATTCCATTCGACTCAGCGGTCTTAGCCATGCATGACCTCCTCGACCAGCTTCTGAAAGTGCTTCTTGCCGGCATCTGCGTCTTGATCGAGCCGGTTCTTTAAAATGTCCCACTTGAACACGTAGGCCATCACCGCTTCGAATCCGAAGAGATCCCTGTCTCCGATCCGGTTCAGACGCTGCCAGGCTAAATCCATCAACAACCGCTCCATAGAAACCGCCTCCGCGGCCTCAAGATAGCCCCTTACCTCCTGAACCCAGGGAACGACAGAACCGAAACGAAAATCCGGATCGTCCCAATGATTTTCGATCCAGCGGACCCACCGGCCTGCCCCCCATTTCCGACCGGTTGAGGGCAGTCCAATTCGGCTTCGCCGCCGCCGTAAGGCGGACATGACCGTCTGCTGATCCATTCGGAATTCGATGAACTCGGCCAGGGCGGGATGGAAGGGCTGCTCCATGATTTTCCGGTATTGGCGAGCCGTCTCTTCATCCCCCTTCCTTAAGGGACGCTCGGGTCTCCAGCCGATCAACTGTCTTGCGCGGACGAGTTGGCCGGCATCCTCGGCATCGAGCATGCTCAGCCGCTGCTCGAGCCGGTATGGGCTGATGGGCAGCCGCTCCGCACGCTCGAAGTGGGGCAGCGGGGGAAGGCTGGACACCAGGGTATAGTACGCTCTTGATCCCGGCTTCATTCGATGCCCTCGACGATCGCCCGGAACCGCGGCAGGATCTGCTGGTAGAGCATTCGGGCGATCGCCTTCTCCGAAAGGTCTATTTCCAGTTTGTCTTTGACCAGACGTACGCGAGCCCCGCCGTTCTCCTGCCTGCCGGGAATGAGCTCGATGCCCTCTCTCAGCATGTCGCTCGAAAGGGCGAGGATCGTCTGCTTCCCGCGCTCCCGGAGCTTGGGATCGGCCTTGCCGCTCAAGATGGCGTCGTTGATCAGGATCTGAATCTCCTTGTCCTTGATGAATTCCCCGGCTGCATGGCCTGCCAAAACCAGGACGATCGCCTTGATCAGTTCTTCATCACGGGTGGCCGAGGTCACCAGCCGGCTGACAAAGACCTCGAAGGAGGAGGCGACCTTCCTCTTGAGCTGAAGCACCGTGTCCCGTGCCGAAAGTCTCAGCGACTCGAGGGCCGCTGCCTTGTACGCTTCCATTTCCGTATGGGTTTTCTCGCGCAGAGCCCGGCTTTCCGCTTCGGCTTCGGCCACGATCTTCGCTGCTTCGGCCCTGGCCTCCTGGAGAATTCTCGCTGCCTCTTGTTTTCCGGCCTGAACGCCCTGATCCCGGATCCTGCCGATGAGCTCGTTCACGCCCGACGATGTCTTGTTGGTCGCTACCATAAGATCCACCCCTCTCGTTCCCGGTCCTACTTAGGGATTCCGCCCGCCAACACCAGCGCGAAGACAAAGGCAAAGACCGCAAACCCCTCTACCAGGGCGGCCGGCGCAAGGGAAATCCCAAAGACCTCCGGTTTGCTCTTGGCGGCATTGATCGCCGCAGCACAGGCACTTCCTTGAGCAACGGCGCTCAACATCAAGGCCAGCCCCGCAAGGAGTCCGATTGCGAATATGCCGGGACCGTTGGCCACCGTCACCTCCCTGCGCAGCATGACCATTACAACGATCCCGTAAATAGTTTGCGATGACGGCATGGCGGCGATCCCTACGAATCGGCCAAAGCCGCTTTCCACATCGAGCATCGCCCCGTCGGCGGCCATGCCGGCCCGTGCGCACCCGACCATGCTGCCGATGGAACCGAGTGCCAGCGGGGCAAAAATCCCCATCCATCCGAGTGTCAATATCAATGCGTCCATTCTTCCTGCCTCCTTCTCTTGAATGGCTTGTAGAGTCTGCCTTCTTCCGTGAGTCCCCAATTGAAGAACTCGATCACGTTCAGACGAAGCCCGTGAATCACGCAGCTGGAGATGCCCAGTACGAGATTCATGACATGTCCTAAAATCAGGATTCCTATGGCAAACACGATCCCAATCCCCGGCATTCCGGCGTATATCTGATCGGCCATGTCGTTGAAGGAGACCGCCAGAGACGATGTCGCCAGTCCCAGGGCGAAGAGACGCAGGTAGCTGAGGACATCGCCGAAAACGGAGGTGACTTTAGTCAAGCCGAGGAACCCCTGGGTCAATCGCGCCACCGGCTTTGCCCCCACACCGGTGAAGAGGACGATGAGAAGCACACCGGCCGCCATCACGGCCACGGCAGTGTACTTGAGCCATTCGAGCTTGAGCACCATGGCCGCTCCCAGCACAAGCCCGCCCGCTACAATGCAGGCCCATCCGAGAGAGGGCAGCGCCTGTGCGCGTCTCCCATACCGCCACCCGTTCATCACATTGGCCAGAACCACGTGAGCAGCCCCGATGACGACTGAAATCGCCATCATCAGGGGGGTGTTCGACATGTCGATGAGATGGAGGCTCGCAAGGAAGGATCCTGACGGGGGCGAGATCCCGAAATAGCTCGCCACCAGAATGCCGTACACGATGGAGACGAGAACCAGGACGACTCCGAGGGGCCGGAAACGGCGGCCCGTCTCCGAACGTCCCATCTTCTTCCAGAACATCAGCAGTCCAAGCCCGAGCAGCGCGGCATAGCCCGCATCAGAAAGGATCATGGCGAAGAAGACGGCAAAAGAGACGAAGACCACGGAGGACGGATCCCAGGACCGGTATCCCGGTGTCATGTAGAATGTGACAAGGTCTTCTCCGGCGGATAGGGCGGGTGGATTCCGGAACATCGTCGGCGGGTCGTCGGCGGGGTCGGGCTCTTCCGCTTCGAACATCAGCCCCTGCTTCTCCGCATACTCCCTGAGCTCGGAAACCGTCTCTCTGGGCGCCCACCCCTGCAGCGCAAACACGGGGTCCTGGTCGCAGGTTTGCGCGGCTGCTTCGTTTCTCGCAGCTTTATCTTCCAACTGGGCTAGACCTCGCGCGAAGAGAAAGCTCCACCTGGTCAGGAAGGCCCGCTCGGCCTGTGCGTCTTCGATCGCCAGCTCAACCTCTTCAAGCCGCAGTTCCAGCTCACGCCGAGGCCTGGACCCCAGATGACTTCGTGTGACCGGCATCTCAGCGGGTTCCTTTTCCGAGACGACCACGACATAACAGGATAGTTGATCCCTCCGTACGACTTCCCAGGCAAGGGGGAGGGGTTCAACCTTCTTCATCTCTCTGTGAGGGATCACGTAGAACCACAGCCGCCAGCCGCCCATCTCTTCCAGTGAAGGAAAGGCAAAGTCCCCCCAGGGTTTCAGGTCCGCAATGCGTCTGGTCAGGAAATCCCGCTCATCCTCAAGACCCTGGATCCGGTGCTGAAGGTCGATCGCCTGACGTTCTATCTCTGCCGCATCGAACGGGGTGCGATCTCTCACCTGCCGTCTTTGTTGAGGACAACTCAACAGAAACTTCAATGCCTCGCGTTCCCTCTGCGAGGGACCTGCCTGACTCGCCCTTTCCCCCCCGGGGTTCAGAGAGATAAGCTCGAGACACCCAATCTCCTGCAAGGTGTCGATCAGTCTTTCCTTGTCGGCCGCCAGTCCTACAAAGGTAACCTTTTGGAGTGGAATGATGCTCATTGCCGCGACCCTCCGCCAAGGCTCAGCTCCCGCTGCTCGGCCTGCTTCCCCTTGGCAATCTTTGAGGTCACCACCGCCGCCCGATCCGCATCGCCGAGGAAAATCTGGATTCTCTGGATGTTCTTCTTGGTCGTGGGGATCAGGATCTTATCGAAAAGATTGACCCGCTGCGTGATCCGGCGGGTCGCCTGTTCGAGAATTCGGACCCGCTCCCGTCCGATCTCCACCCGGAACCGTTCCTCCGCGGCCTCCTTCAATCTTTCCACTAAAACGTCTACCCAGGCCGGTGTCGCCAGTCGGGAGTAATCCGCCACCTCGAACTCCACTCGCTCGAGGATCGGAAGTTTGACCCCCACCAGATTCTGCTCTCGGACCTTCAGATCGGTCTTCCTGACAAGACCGGCGAGATCCATCTCCGAGCTCGACAGCATGGGCAGCTCAACACCAATTTTCGTATCCAGCGTATCCAGGGCCGACTGCGCTGCTGCATACTCCTGCACGGCTTTTTGCGTCTCCAGCGTGAGCTGACGACGTTTCAGATCGAGGGAGGGCAATAAACGTTTGTAGAGCTTGAGGAGCTCGCGCTGCTTTTGAAGAGACTGTTTGCTGAGCTTCAACTTGGCCATGGAGAGATCACCCCTGTATCGCCCCTGCTTGCACTTTGGGGAGATACTTGTCGACGAGCTCCTGTTTCATCATCAACTCTTGCGGTTCAAAGCATTCGGCCAGTGTCTTCCAGCAGAGATCGAGGGCCTCAATGACCGGGATCGAAACCCGGATGTCCATAAAACGGTCACGGAAGAGACGGCCGAATTTGAGACAACTCCGGTCGAACGGAGACAGTTCAAAGGCCATGGCCTGCTTCTTCTCCGCCTCCTGCGCGTTCGCGTAGAAGCGGATCATCGTATTCATGACCTGGCCGTGGTCCTCACGCGTGGCTTTGCCGATGACGCGCTGCTTCAGCCTCGAGAGAGAACCAAATGGGTCGATCATGTCGTCGTGAAGATAAAATTGGCCTTCGGTGATATATCCCGTATTGTCGGGAACGGGATGGGTGATATCGTTTCCGGGCATGGTGGTCGCCGCAAGGATCGTCACGGAGCCGGCGCCTTTGAAATCGCATGCCTTCTCATAGCGCCTGGCGAGCTGCGTGTAGAGGTCTCCCAGGTAACCCCGGGTAGCCGGCACGCGTTCCAGGGCGATTCCGATCTCTTTCATGGCGTCGGCATAGGCCGTCATATCCGTCAAAAGGACCAGGACACGCTTGTTCTTCTCGACCGCAAACCGTTCGGCCACCGCAAGGGCCATATCCGGGACGAGCAGCCTCTCCACAATAGGGTCAGACGCCTGGTTTACAAACATCACCGTCCGGTGAAAGATGCCATGCTCCTCGAAGACCGTGCGAAAGAAATGGTAATCGTCGAAGATAAGACCGAGCCCGCCGAAAACGACGATGTCTGCGTCGGCCTGGAAACCGATGCGGGCGAGCAATTCATTGTAGGGTTCTCCGGGGATGGAGAAGATCGGGATCTTCTGGCTCTCGACCAGGCAGTTGAAGAGATCGATCATGGGCACCTGGGTCTCGATCATCTTCGAGGCCAGGATCCGCATTATCGGGTTGACGGTTGGACCGCCCGCCTTGATCCTGGGGTCTCCTGTGAGATCCGGGCCTCCGTCGATCGGCTCACCCGATCCTCTGAATATCCGACCCAGGATGTTTTCAGAGTAAGTGACCTCGAAAGGGCGGCCCAGGAATTGGACTCTCGCGTCCGTGGACAGACCTTTTCCCCCGGTAAAAACCTGGAGGCTGGCCATATCGCGGTTCAGCTCAACCACGCGAGCGGTCGAGATCTCCCCGTCTACGTTCTCGACCACGGCGATGTCCCCGAAGGCAACCCCCTTCGCCCTCACCCGGATCGTGTCCCCTACGATCTCGAGGAGTCGCGTTTGTCGGACCAGATCCTGAATCGCTGTCATGGTTCCCCCTTCCTTGCAGGAATAGTTTTTCTCTCACAGAGCCCACAGAGCCGCAGAGATTATCCTGATCCAGGAATGTTCAAGACAATTGCTCTTCTCTGAGCCTCTGCATGCTCCAGTGCCAACGGGCCAGAGACGTACCGGAACCCTACCAATCCGGCCGCGGCAAAATACCCTGAATCTTTTCAACCTTCGGTTCCATCTCCTCGGGCGTAAGCAATTTGTCCCAATCCGTGCGGTTCACCATCTGCTCCCTTATTTCCGGGTCCACGAACTCCTTCCCAACCCGAATCTCCCACCCCCCACCAAGTGCCCGATAAACGGCTATCAGGTTGGTGGCCACGGATCCCGTGGTGGCGATCAGGGCATCCTGGGATGCCGCCAGGGTCCGCTCCGCATCGAGCACCCGTTGATAGTCCACCAACCCCTCTCCGTACTGCGCCAGGGAAATATCCACCGACCGTTTCGAGGCCCTGGCCGCTTCGACCAGGAAACTCATCGTATCGTGTGCCCGCAAAAAGCCTACGAGTCCATCCTCCACCTCTTGATAGGCTCTGAGCACCGTATTCTGGTAATTGACCTCCAGCTGTTGAAGACGGGCATCTTCGACCCGCACCCTGTTCTTGATTCTTCCGTAGTTGAAGATGTTCCATGTGAACCCCGGCCCGGCAAACCATTCAACGCTGTTTGAACTGAAGAGATCCTTCAGTTTACTGCCGCCGGGAAAACCGGCGGCGGTCAGCCCCGCGTCGCTCGCCCGCAGACCGATGGATCCGAACAGCGTGAAATGAGGATAGAGATCCGACTTGGCTACCCCGATTAACGGACTCTGAGCAGCAACCAGCCGCTCTGCAAGACGCACATCCGGCCTCCTGCGGAGAAGATCGGCCGGGATACCCACAGCCACCTCCACCGGCGCCGAAGGAATGGGCTTGAACCCTTTTAGAATCTCCTGGGTCTCTTCAGGCACAATGCCGAGGAGAACAGCGAGTGCATTCTGGGACTGGCGCAGGCTGGCTTCCAGAGTGGGAACAAGAGCCCTGGTGGTGTTCAGAAGATTCTTGGCCTGCTCCACATCGAGCTCGGTCACCAGACCGCCATTGAACTGGGCTTCTGCAATCTGGAGGGTTCTTTCCTGGATCCTGACGTTTTCGCGGGTCAGTTCGAGACGGGTCTCGAAAGTCCGGATCAGGACATAGGTTCGGGCCACGTCAGCCGTCAGGGAGACGAGGACGGCATCGTAATCGGCGATGGTTCCTTCCAGGTTTGCAAAGCTCGACTCCATGCCGCGCCTGAACCTGCCCCAGAGATCGATCTCCCACGTCGCGTTGAAGCCTGCAGCCAGTTCGTTATAGTTGAAATCCAAACCGGGGGTCGTATTGGCCGCGTTCTTGCTCAGCCGCGTCGCAGCGAGAGTCCCGGCAACGTCCTGCGTCTGGGGATAAAGATTCCCGATGGCGATCCCCAATTGGGCTCTTGCCTCCAGAATGCGGATGCCGGCGATCTGGAGGGGAAGGTTTTGTTGATAGGCCCTCTCGACAAGGTCATCGAGGATGGGATCGCCGAATACCTTCCACCACCTGCTCAGGTCAGCCGTTTCGCTCCTGATCCGAAGGTCCTTCTCGATCCACCCGTTGGCTTCCTGCACTTCGGGCCTGGTATAGTCGGGACCGACCGTAGCGCAACCGCTCACCAGCAGTGCAAGAACCACCACGAATGCAACCTTATCCCCGATATTCATCCTTCTTTTCCATCTTATGTTGTCACTGTGCAGTGTTCAGTGTTCAGAGTTCAGGATGAGAGAACCAATGTCGTTATCCCTGAAGTAAGTTGAATGTCATTTCGAACGCAGTGAGAAATCTTATTATTGGAGGGAGGCACAAGATCTCTCCCTTGGTCGAGATGACAACTTGTTGTAAGACGCAACACTAAAGAGTCTTTCCTGAACTCTGAACACCGAACACTGTTTAACCCCTTACCCCCTCGACCCGCTAGGGTACGGAATACGAAAGAGAACGGCATAGATCACCGGCACAACGATCAGAATCAGAATCGTTCCAAAACCCAATCCGAATACGATGGCAACAGCCATGCCCACAAAGAAGGCGTCCGTGAACAGAGGGATCATGCCCAGCATCGTTGTAGCCGAAGCCATGAGAACCGGAATGAGTCGGCTGACGCTTGAGTCCACGACCGCCTTAAAGGGGACCTTGCCTTCCGACGACTGCAGACCGATTTCGTCGATGAGCACGATGGCGTTCTTGATCAACATGCCCGAAAGGCTGAGAACCCCAAGGAGCGACATGAAGCCGAAGGGTTGCCTGAAGATGAGGAGTCCGATGGTCACGCCGATGATCGCGGTCGGGACGGTCAGCCAGATCGCCAGTGTCTTGCGAATCGAGCCGAACAGCAGTATCACGATGAAAATCATCAGTCCGAGGATGGGGGGGAAGTTCTTCGAGAGGTTGGCCTGTGCCTTGGCCGAGTCCTCCGCCTGCCCTCCCCATGCCATGGAATAGCCCTGCATTCCTCTTAGCGGAAGGAGGTTCTCCTCCTTGATGGGGATTGTTGAAAAGGTGTGCTCGGAAGGATTCTCCCCCGTCACCCGCGCCAAGTCCACGTTCAAGGCCTTCTCGATCTCCACCTTGACGTCCTTTAGAAGTTCGCTGGCGAGTCCGGTTTTGGGATCGGCAAAGACCGTGACCGTCTTGGCCCGGTGCCTTCGCCAGATGTAAGGATCCTCGAACACCGTCGCAAATCCCGTAACGACCTGTCCCATCGGGATCATTTGCTGGGCCGCCGTGCTCCAAACCCGGACAGCGCCGAGGTCGTTGAGGTTGATCCGCTCCTTTTCGGGCGATCGGGCGATAACAGGCAATAGTTCGTCTTTCTCCCGGTAAATCCCCACAGCATGTCCTTCGACTGCTGCATCCAGGGCCTGTGCCACATGCGGCCGCTCTATACCCAACACCCTGGCCTGGGCGTCGGCTATCTGGGGTCTCAACACCTTGATCTTGGTCCGCCAGTCATTGCGCACACTCTTGGCGTTCGGGTGATCGGCGAGAATTCGCTCGGCCTTTCCGGCAAGCTCCCGCAGGACCTCCGGGTCGGGACCCGCTATCCGGACTCGAATCTTTCCCGGTTCGCCGGGACCGAGTATGAAAGCCTGGCCTGCGATGACGGCATCCGGAAGCAGTTCTCCAAGCTCAACCTCCGTCTCCCTCATCATCACAGGGATCTTCCGGTAGTCTTCCACGTCCACCAGGCACTGCGCATAGGCATCCCAGGACTTCTCAGGAGAGTAGACCAGAATGAAGCGCGTATGACCGCTGCCCACCGAGGTCGACACGGCGGTCACGCCTTTCTTCTTAAGGAGAAAATCTTCCGCCTTCGAGATCCTGGCAGCCGTTTCCTCGATACGTGTGCCCTCGGGAAACCAGAAATCGATCATGAACTGCGCTCTCGTCGAGTCGGGGAAGAAGCTCACCTTGAGGGTCTTGAAACCGACGAGGGCCGCCACAAAAAGGCCGGCGATAACGATCAGGGTGATCCAGCGGAACCGGATGCTGGCCTCCAGGAACCCCCGGTATCCCCGATAAAGCGCTCCGCCGTAGGGATCCTTCGTGGCCTCGCCGGGGTCCACCTTTTCGCTCTTGAGGAACAGCTTGCAGAGCAGCGGCGTCGTGGTGACTGCGGTGAACCAGCTCAATCCCAGGGAGATGAGAACCACATAGAAAAGGGAGCGGCAGTACTCCCCGGTATTGTCGTTGGAAAGTCCTATCGGGGCAAAGGCGAGGATGGCAATGGCCGTCGCTCCAAGAAGCGGCAGGGCCGTTTGTCCGACGACCTCCTTTGCGGCCTGCAGGGGTTTTGTCCCGGTCTGCATGCGAATCCGCATGCCGTCGGTCACCACGATCGCATTGTCCACCAGCATGCCCAGGGAAATGATCAGGCCGCCCAGGGAGATTCGCTCGAGGATGATCCCCTTCATCCCCATGACGATGAAAGATCCCATGATCGTGATGACCAGCACCGCTCCGATGATCAGCCCGCTTCGAAGACCCATGAAGATGAGGAGTACGATGATCACGATGGCCACTGCCTCGGCAAGGTTGACGAGGAAGTTGTCGATCGCAGCGGTGACCGCCCTGGACTGAAGTGAGACAATACCGAAATGAACCCCTAGCGGGATTTCCGGCAACAGCTCGTGCATGCGTTTGTCAATTCCCTGCCCCATTCTCACAACGTTTCCGCCCTGCACGGTGGAAACGCCGATGCAGACAGCCGGTTTCCCGTCGTAACGGATGATATTGCCGGCGGGCTCCTGGTATCCGCGAACGATGGTAGCCACATCGCCGAGGTAGGTGAGCGGCTGCTGGCCGGGTCCCCTGCTGCGGATGAGGAGGTTTCCGAACTGCTTTTCGGATCGGAACTCGCCCGTGGGATTGATGGGAACCCGCTCGGGACCTACCACCGCCCTTCCGGCATCCGACACGAGGTTCTTGGATGCCAGGGCCGTGTAAATATCCTGGGGAGAGATGTCCAGCTCCGCCATCTTGTCGCGCTGCATCTCGACATAGACGACCTCCTTCTGGTCACCCAGGATCACGGCGCGTTTGACGTCCTGGACCTGAAGCAACTCGCGCTGGAGGAGTTTGGCCGTCGCATAAAGATCCTTGTAGGTGTATCCTTCTCCTGTGAGCGCCAGGTAGACGCCGTACACGTCTCCGAAGTCGTCGTTGACCACCGACGGACCGGCGCCGGGCGGCAGATCCTCCTGGCGGTCGTTCACCTTCCTACGAAGCTCGTCCCATATCTGGGGAAGATCGTTCTTGTCGAACTGCTCCTTGATGACCACCTTCACATAAGAGAGCCCGCGTGAGGAGCGGGATTCGACCCGTTTGAGCTGCCCCAGCTCCTGGGCCGCCCTTTCAATGACGTCAGTGACCTCCTCCTCCACCTCGGCGGCCGTTGCCCCCCGATAGGGAGTCAGGATAACCGCTTCCTTGATCGTATATTCGGGGTCCTCAAGGCGACTCAGCTTTTGGAAAGAGATGAATCCTGCCCCGAGCAGAATGATCGTGACGGACCATGTAATGACACTGTTGCGTATGGAGTATTCTGCGAGATTCATGAATTCATTCGTCTCACGATTCGAACTTGCGAACCTTAGTGCCTTCCCGGAGCTGGCTGGCCGCACTCACGGCAATCGTTTCGCCTCTCTGAAGGCCCTCGATGATTTCAATGCCATCCGCGCCGGTCAGCGCACCGGTCTTCACCTCGCGAAGGTGAACCGTCATGTCCTCGGATTTGACCACCCACACATGAGGGGTTCCACCCTCTTGTGAGAAGACGGCAACAGCGGGGATCACGATGGGAAGGGCCGAGCGCTCCTTCGGTTCCGCCACGACATTGGCCGTCATTCCCGGAAGGATATTGATCTTCTCCTCGGGCTGCGGCATTTGAAAGGTCACCTGGTAGGTGAGGGTTTTGGGATCCCCCCTGATGGAGTATTCCTTTAAGGTCAACGGGTATCTCTTGCCGGGGGCGGGTGCGAACTCTGCGGTGACAACATAGGTTCCAGGATTCCTGATGGGGGCCATCAGGGATTCCGGGACTTCGACGACGACCTCGACCATTGTGAAGTCGTCCATGCTGAAGATGGTCTGCTTGGCCTGAACCTCCTGGAAGTTGTCGACTGAGCGACTCGACACAATGCCTGGGAAAGGAGCCTTCAAGTAGGTGTAGCTCAACTGCAGCTTGGCCGTATCCAGGGCTGCTTCAGCCGTTAGAAGGTCGGCATGGGCCATCTCCTTGCGCTCCATGGCACGGTCGAGATGGCTCAGGGCAACCGCCCCCGGGTCAGCCTTTCTGACGCGCTCCAGCCTCTCGTACTCGACCGTTGATAGCCGGAGGAGGGCCTTGGCCCGCTGCACGCGGCTTTCGGCATTCCGCAGTGCGACCTCAAAATCTCTGGAGTCAAGCCTCGCAAGGAGGTCCCCCTTCTGTACGCTTTGCCCCTCTTGAACAGGAAGCTGGACCAGCGTCCCTCCTACCTGAAAGGCCAGTTCCACCCGGTTAAACGCCCGGACCCTGCCGGGCAGACTGCGATTGAGGGCATCGTCCCCGGAGGCCACAGTCATGAGCTTGACCGGCCTTATGACTTCTGTTTCCGCTTTCCCGGCCTTGATCTCTTGCTGTTGGTCGCAAGAGAGCAGCGAGAAGGCGACGACGAGAACAAGAGAAGCGGTTCCAAAGAACCCGTCGCATGTAATCCCGGTGGTAGGTCTATTATTCATAGGGGTCTTCCTTAACAAAACTTATAGCAATCCAACTGGAGATATATATGGGACCTTGGTCCAACAGGGAGCGCCATCCCGTCTCTTTCTTCAAACCTCCTTGCCGCGGGCGAGCTGAATCGCGTCGAAAAGCGAATTTTCATTAAAAGGTTTCTTCAGGTAGGCTACCGCGCCCGCTTTCGCCGCCCTTTCCCGCCACTGGGGGTTTTCATACGCGGTCATGAAAATGAACAGGTACTTCCGCCCTCCTGAGGCGAGCTTCTCTTGAAGCTCAAAACCCGTCATTCCCGGGAGCCGAATGTCCAAAAGAAGACAGCCTTGATCCAGGCCGGAGGAGGAATTCAGGAATTCTTCTGCAGACTCGAACGTCAATACGCTATATCCCACAGAGCTGAGCAACCGCTTCAGTGCCCTCCGTATGGACTTGTCATCATCCACCACGTATACGGTAAAAGGCTGTTTGACCATCCATCTCCCGTTATGCCGGCATCCCTGCAGATGAATGCAAGCGCTTTCTCCCGAGGGTGTTCCGGTCTTCATTGAAGCTCCCTGCGGCCCCGCGGAGCGGGATCTCCGCTTCGCTACGACAAGCCTGCAGGGAATGCGCTCGCTGTTTCGGTTCCATCTTCGCTGATGTACTTTATAGGGATTGAAAGGATGAAAGATATTGGACCTTGGTCCAATGAGGCCGGGGAAAGACAGGGGTCAGAGATCAGAAGTCAGAGAAGGTAAAAGACTTTTTCACCGCAGAGGCGCAGAGGTCGCAGAGTGAATTCTTTTTTTGTCTGCGGGGAGACGACCGCAGACAAAAAGGAGCGCTCTCAATTCCTCCTCCTATTGTGTAAATGTCGGCTGTGAACTTTCACGCTATACTTTGCTTTCTCCAGGTTCGAAGAAGAAACGACCCGACGCGCAGCGGTTGAGCTTTTCCAATGGCGGTATCTCCCGCCATTGGAAAAAAAACCTCCTCTCCGCGTTCTCTGCGTCTCCGCGGTGAAACAGGTTTTCGTCAGGTCGAGGAATGGACTTCAAGCTTTTCGGCAAAGCGAACGAGGTCTGCAAAGGATTGGGCGCACATTTTCTCCATTACACGGGCCCGGTGCACCTTGATGGTCTTTTCGGCCGTCCCCAGATCGAAGGCAACCTGCTTGTTCAGCATACCGCTGACCACAAGTCCAAAAACCTCGCGTTCCCGTGGAGTCAGTGTAGCCGCCCTTGCACGAAGCACTTTCATCATATTCTGCTCTTGCCGCAAGCGGCGGTGCTTTTCTATTCCCCGGGAAACCGCATCCAGGAGCTCCGATTCTTCAAAAGGCTTCTGTAGAAAATCCATGGCGCCTGCCTTCAAGGCCCTGACGCTTGCGGGGATAGTCCCATGGCCGGTGATGAAAACAATGGGCAAGCAAACACACTTCCTGGCCAGGCAGTCCTGGAGTTCGAGACCGCTTATTTTCGGCATCTGAATATCAAGGATGATGCATCCCGTCATATCGGGACAGCTGAAATCGAGGAATTCAGTGGCCGATGCGAAAGTATTCACGCAGTAGCCCGACGATCGAAGCAAACGCTCGAGGGCCTTTCGGACGGATGGGTCGTCGTCGATAACATATACAAAGGGCTTTTCCTCTGTCATGACCGGTCCCCCTGGTGCGCCGGCAGCGTGAAGCCAAAGGTGGCGCCGCCATCCTCGTTGTTCAAAGCTTCCATACTCCCGCCATGTTCCTTGATGATTTCCTTGCAGATGAAAAGCCCCATGCCCAAACCCTCGTTGCTCGTTGTGCAAAAGGGTTCGAAAAGCCGGTCAGAAATCCCTTGATCGATGCCAATTCCGAAATCCGTTACAGACGCCTTCACGGTTCCGGCGTCCGGCATCGCGGTCCTCACGATGATTTTTCTTTGAGCCCGTGGAGAATTTCTCGTGGCAGTTGCGCTGTTATGGATCAGATTCAGCATCACCTGTTGCAGCAGGAGGCGGTCCCCGCGAATCATTTTCACATCAGGGCTCAATTTCATGAGAATGGACAGTCCCCGGAGAAGAGACTCTCCGCGTATGAGGGTGATCACCTCGCGAATAGCCTTGTTCAGATCCAACAATTCCTGCTCGGGCTTTTCCTTTTTTACAAGAGCCCTGACTTTCTGCACCACTTCGACGGCCCGCCTGTCGTCCCGGACGATGTCGTCCAGGATTTTCAGGACTTCAATGATGTCCGGTGCGGTCCCGCCGAGAAATCGCCGAGCCGCCTCCGCGTTGCTCAGAATGGCCGTGAGCGGCTGATTGATCTCGTGAGCCAGCGTGGAGGTAAATTTGCCGATCATGGTGAGACGGCTCATGTTGGCCAGTTCCGCCCTGCGCTGCCGGGCCTCGGCCTCGGCATTCAACCGCTCTGTAATGTCACGCGCAGCGGCATAAATCAGGTTTCCGGCCGCGGCTGAGTTCCATTCCAGCCAACGGTAGGTGCCGTCTTTGCAGCGGTATCGGTTCTCAAAAGCATATATTTCCTTCTGAGATGCAATGTCGGTAAAAACCCCCTGGGTGGCGTGCAAGTCCTCGGGGTGAACAAAGTCGAAGAACCGATTGGCCATGAGCTCTTCCCTGCTGTAACCGAGGACCCTTTCCCATGCGGGGTTCAGGCGCAGGAAATACCCCTCTGTGTCTGCTACGCAAAACAAGTCCAGAGTAACGGTGAAGAATTGGTCCAGTTCAGCAGTTTTCGTCAAAAGCGAATTCTCGGCCGATTTCCTGCGTCGTTTCTGAATCAACAGCCCAATGAGGAGGAATGACTGGGCCGTGATAAAAGCCAAGGCACCGATTGTGTAGTACCTGTAGTCCCAAAGCGTAAACTCCCTGTTTACGATGACGCTACCCTTGGGCAAAACCGACTCGTTCAATCCCCATCGCCTGAGCTGCCGCCAGTCGAACATCGGAATGGGAGGCACGTCCAGGGCGGCAGAAACGTTCTCCGGCGGTTGGACCCCCTTGAGGACATCCAGAGCCAGTTCACCAGCCTTTTTGCCGATTCCTTCGAAGTTGATCAGAGAGCCCCCTGCAATGCCGTATCCCAGAGCAACCTCGAGCAACCCGAAAATCGGCGCCGCGGAGACTTGACTCAGCCGTTGGGCCAAGTCTCTGGCCATGTAGTTTCGGCCGGAAACATCCTGGCTATAAATCAGGAGAAGGACAATGGTGTCAGGAGGAACGGTGGACAGAGCGGTCAGCACACCCTCAAAGTCCATACGGTTCAAGTAGCGAAAATTCATGCGATCTCCCCACTTCTTGAAATCGCGCCGAGCCTGATCTTCTATCCTTCTGTCAACCTCGTGGGTTCCGCTTACGACATACGCGTGTTTTGCTCCAGGGATCAGCTTCAGTGCAATCTCGAGAGTGCCCTTCACATCAGGTGTTGCGGAATGACCGATGATGCGTCGCTCCGTTTTGGGCAATCTGAAGCCTTTCGGCAGGTAAAGCGCCAGAACGGGAACATCCGGAAAGAACTCCCGGCCGTCATTCAATAGAAATTCCAAGGCCTCCGGGAACATTGTAATAATCATGTCCAGATTGCGATGCCCGTACCGCACACGCATCTCCTCGACAAGAAGTCTCCTGTACTCGGGGCCGGGATTTCGCCTCAGGTCCAGGGATTGAAAATAATGGTTTGCAGCAGGTATCCCACCGGACCGCAGTGCCGTTGAGAGCCCATGGTCGGTTTCAACGAAAACGGGTGCGTTGGCTTCGTGGGAATGCAGGACGAGAACGTTTTTCGCTTCCATGGCCTGTTGAGGTTGTGCATGGGCCGGGACGGCACGAGGAATACCGGCGAGCATGAGGAAAAGAAAGAAGGTATAAAGAAAGATCATCCCTCTGTTTTGGCGGTCAATCGGCATCACTGACTCTGTTGACAACACAGGGCACCTTGAGAAAGTGAGGCTAGGTTTAGCAACAACTAAACCAACCCTCTTCAGGTCTTACAGTATCTCTTAAGTGAGGCGGGATCACTATGGGGCTTGTGTCTTATTCTACGAACCCGCACGGACTGAGGCGCAAGCCTATGAACTCCGAGGCAGGCATACGTATCTTGTATTCAAAGTAAGTATCTCGGTCCTCCCATGCGAACGAGCGGAAGCTCAAATACGCAGATCTCGATTCTCTGCCGCTAGTGATCCGGAAGATGTCGAAGAGGCTACTTTTGATCTGTTATCTCTGCAGAACCAGGAATGCCATCGAAGCTTGCCGTGACTCTTTATCTGCCGGTTGGGAAAAATTTTATAAGCCCGGGTGAATCAGTCACGCATTGCAGGCAGTACGATGATGAAAGTCGAACCTTTGCCAGGAGCGCTCTTCGCAGTGATCGTTCCCCCATGTCTTTCGACAATCCTCTGGCATATCGAAAGCCCAATCCCGGAGCCTTTGTAGGTGCTGTTCCGGTCATGCAATCTCTTGAAGGGCATAAAGATGGTTCCAGCGTCCTTCTCCTCAAAGCCAATTCCGTTATCCTCGACCAGAATTCGGTGAAGAAAGTGGTCTTCACTTGTTCGACTGGAAATCTTTATCAAAGGTCTTTCTTCGCCGTGAAATTTTAAAGCGTTGCCGATGAGATTTTGAAAGAGTTGACGCATCTGATATGAGTTCGCCTTTACGATCGGGAGCTCCTCCACCTCCAGGTGTCCGTTTGTTTCCTGAATCCTCGCTTCCAGATCATCGATCACCTCGCGAACAACCATCGTAAGGTTTATGGTGGAACAGGGTTCAGCTTTGCCGGATGCTCTCGAATAGTCGAGAAGACCCGTGAGCATGTCCTGCATTCGTTGTGCTGCCTCCTGTATTCTCTTCAGATAATCCAACCCATTCCCATCGAGGGAGCGGCCGTATTCGTCCATCAACCTGCTGCTGAATAGACCGATTTTCCGGAGGGGCTCCTGAAGATCGTGAGAAGCCAGCAGGGTGAATTCCTGAAGGGCTTGGTACACTTGCAAAAACTCTGCTGTTCGATCCTGGATACGAGACTGCACTTGCGCGTATGCATTTCGCAGAAGCTTGTCCGATCGATGACGCGCCAGTGCATTTCCGAAAATGGTGGCGAGCAGTTCCAAGAGGGTGATTTCGGGCGACCAGTCCCGGTATTCCCGATAGCAGGCGATCCCCAAAGACCCGATCGTCCTGCCATCGGCTCTCAGGGGCAAAAGGACGTGGGATTTCATCCCCCTGAGTCTTACATAACGGCGTTCAGCCTCCGCCTCAGGAGGAAGCCCATCGGGCAGGTGTGGGAAGAGCTTGACATGTCCTGCCCTGATCTCATCCGTATACCAGGGGAATTCATCGGCGAAATCGACTTGAAGCATGGGAGGAGCGCCCGCCCTGACATAGATATGGGTCGGGAAAAGCGATTTCTCCTCCATGTCGAACTGAGCCAATCCGCCCCGATCCGCTCCCAGGTTGGATACAATCTGTTCAAGCGCGTGGTCAATCTCCCAATCCAACGACGCCGGGCTAATGAACCGCGCCGACAAGTCTGAAACAAGGCTCCCAAACCGCATTCGATCTTCGTATGACTGTTGGTTCGTCCCCACGAAATCGCCTCCTGGTATCGTTAACGGCGACAGACGAGATCATTTCCAATTCAGAACATGATCAATCTGACGATTCCACCCTTCCGTGCAGGGCCACCTCCTCGTTGAACACGGGCTCCGACCGGGCTCCCTGCTGCAGCGGTATCTCAGCATGCCCATGCTCAGGCTGAGAAGCCGTCATGTCCAGATGCACATCCCTTTGAGGATACGCGAAGGTGATCCCCTCCTTGTCGAATCGGAGTTTCACCCTCTCCATCAGATCGGAACGGACTTTGAAGTATTTCAAATTCTCCACCCAGCACCTGGCCGAGAGCTCAACCCCATCAGCTCCGATGTCCACCACATAGACGGCCGGGGCAGGTTTCTTCTGGACCCTCTCATCACCGGTCACCAGCTCCTTCAGCACCTCCTTGGCCTTCAGGAGATCGTCCTTGTACCCGATAGTCACATTGATCCGGACCCGACGGGTGGGTGTGAAGTGAAAATTGTTGATGACGGACTTGAACAACAACTGGTTGGGTATGAACAAGGTCTTGCCGTCGAACGTTTTCAGGCGGGTGTAGGTAAAGGTCATCGCCTCCACTTTGCCTATGAGCCCGCCGATCTCGACCGTGTTTCCCGTCTTGAAGGGGAGCGTGGGGATGTACGGCCGGAGAAGCACGACAAAGCCGATCACCACCAGGGCAGCGGCGATCAGGAGGCGTCTGATCACAAGGTCCCTCATTCCCATATAGTGGAGGGAAAAGGATATGACAGCGACAATCAGCACGATGTTCAGGACAGTCATCACCACGGAGAGGAGATACCGGTTTTCGGTAAATCTCGGAAGCGTTCGCCTCAGCCAGGCGAGGAAAAGCTTCACCACGATCAACCCCAACAGGAACATCACCGCGGCTATGAGGATTTCTCCCCCATACTGAATGACGAAATCCCCCGTTGATCTCCAGCTGGAAAGCTGTTCCATCCCACGAAGTTTCGCTTCCATGTGGACCTCCTCCGGGATTCGATCATGCTCCGTTGGTCATGCGCCGCTCACCGTTCTGCGGATGGCTGCTCAACCTTTTTCCACGAGCTGTCAGGGTCGAAGACCTTCATGGCGAGCGCGGCCTTTTCGGTTCCACGGCCCATGTCCTGCTGATAAACCATCCCATCATGGTTCACGATAAAACTCATGATGCCCGACGACCCGTACTGGGCCGGGTACGCAACGAGGGCGAAACCTCCGATCATGCTCCCATTCGCCACATAGCCATATTCGCCGCCCTTCGCGTGCTTCCCTTGGCCATTGAGAATCCTGTAGTAGTATCCGTGATAGGGAGAGGAATTGCCGCTTGAAGGTTCGCCGTAGCCTTCTTTCTGGGCGGCGGCCACCAGGAGCCCTAACGGGCTCTGCTCCCCGTCTCTTTCTGCCTTCCAGTACAGGCCGTTCTTTTTTCCTCGATCGCTGTTGAACTTCTGGGCATATTCCAGAAGTCCGTCATTGTCCCTGTCCTTGAGCGCGTATTCCCGCTGTGCGTCAACATAGGCCAGACAAACCTGGATGGAATTCAGCTCATTCCGGCCGATCCTCCGGGCAAGGATTTCCTCTCTTCCTTCTTTTGCATTGAACCGCCAGGACCCGTCTTCCTTGACCACAGGGATGGGAAAGGGCCAATCCTCACTCCCCACATAAAGCACCATCTTGCGGTCTGCGGATTCCTCCAGCCTGTTTTTCTCCTGATACAGACTCACGAATGTTTCACGGCCCGATCGGTCGGCAACAGGGTCCCCTGATGACACGATGTCCCGGCTGTCCGGACCGAAGAAGCTCAACAGGCTTTTGATGTCATGCGATCCTGCAGCCCTTATCATGGCCTCTACCGCCTCTCCAGGCGAGGAGAAGGTTTCTTGTTTCGGAGCCGCCGCGGGGGATGGGCCGAAGTTCATAAGGGTTGTAAACAAAGCGGCTATGAGGAATTCCCCGCAGACTCTGACTGATGAAGTCCTTTTCCTTCCATCGATGTTGGTCCCCATCGCTTCTCCCTCCTTGAAATCGTGCGGCTCCGACGCACTCATCTCCGTCCGCCCCCGCCTCTACCGCCTCCACGGCTCATACCGCCCCCGAAACCTCCTGCCCTGCTCGACGACATGCTTTGGTGGCCGCGGGCGCTGAAATTGCCGGTTTGTGACCCTTTCTCATAGCCGCTGAACGCATTGGGGGAGGAGCGCTGTTGAGCTGCAGCGAGATCGCCGCTGCCGTCTCCTCTTCTCTGCTGTGCCGCCCCTCGCTCCAAGGACCCTGTTTCCCCGCGACCCTGCAGATCCTGCCGGCCTCCGGCCTGCCCCGTACCCGCAAGATCCTGCCTGCCCGCCTCGGCCCGGCCGCGAAAGGCTTCGCGGGACTGCGCATCCCTGGATGGAGCCCGGTCGAACCTCTGGGCGCTGGCCTGGTCCCTGTACGAGACCCCCTTGCGGTGCTCCGGGTTGTGCTGCCACGAGCCCCGGCCGCCCTGACCGGACGTGACCTTGTTCTGATATTTGCTTCGATCGATATTGGTGTTGATGTTCGTGTTCCTGTTGACATCGATATCGACCTCGCCGTGTCCCCAGCCGCAATGGCCCCATGCATAACCCCAGGCGGCCCCGACTGCGACTCCCACCCCAATGGAGAACAAAGCTGTACCCGCCGCATACCCCGGAGGATAGTAATAATATGGCGGGTAGGCCGGATATGGCCATGCGCCGTATACCACGGTCGGGTTATAGGCGGGTACATACACGACTTGAGGGTTTGAAGATTCAATCACGATGGTCTCGGTCCCTTTCTCCACAATCACCTTCTGCTCTTCCGTACTCTTCAGATTGCCCTCCTCCTGGGCCTTGGCCCTCAATTTCTGCACCGTATCCATCACATCCTTTTGCTGGGCAAGAAAGGCATCTCCCAGTTTCTGGGTCCAATCCAGTTTCTCATTCATCATGTCCAGCACCTGGGGGAAATTCACCAGTGACTTGACGCTCGGATCCCAGTTTTCCTTCTCCAGTGCCTTGGTCAGGGCTTCTCCCACCAGCTTCTGATTCGCCTTTACCCACCGCCGCGCCTGGACCACCTCGAGGGGGTAGGTCGATGCCATGAAGATCTGAGCCAGAAGCGAGTCCGGGTATAGCGCTATGGGTGCGAGCATCTGTTCCAACTCCTCTTGCTTGAACGGCTTATCCTCGCCCCCGCTCTGCGCGGAAATACCTTGGGGGCCTATGAGCAGAACAGCAAGAAATACACTCAGCATCCTCACTATGATTGACCCTGTCCCCATGGTTCCCTCCTGAACCTCTTTCGCGCTCAATAGCAGTTTGTCAGGCTAAAATCTCGACTTCGCTCCATCTTGTCCCGGGGGATGGACGTCCAAAAGGGCGGATTCCTGATGCATGGCCCTGATGGCCCCTGCGATCTCGCGGCTCAAAGCGGCCACTGCCCGGCTTCCTGCGGCCACCATGGCTACATAATCGGATCCACCTGCCTGCTCGAGAATATTGAACCGCTTCCTGATAAGGACCTTTTTTCCCTCTTGACGAAAAAGACTCCACTGGGCCGTCAGCGAGAAATCTCCGCCGGGGCCGGCTTCGAACTGAATCACCTCCACCCAGACCTGATAGTCCGAAAGGAGAGCCCCTGCGTTTGCGGAAACGAGCACCCTGTCCGGGCCGAGGAGAACGGAGAGATTCTCTGCAAGGACGCGGGAGAGGTTGTCTTTCAAGGGTTCAGCCCACCGGTTGAATTCGTCATACCGGATCTCGTTCGGGCCGAGGCGGGTGGCGATTTGCGGCTTGTCCAGAAAATCGGGCAAGGTTAACCGAGTGACCCCTACCGTGAGGGAACGAGTCTCCTCGAATGGACTCGATTCCAAAGGGGGCATAGGGCTCAGTCCATAAAACCTCGACGGTGGCGTACCTGCACATCCCCATAGCATTGCCGTGATCAAGCAGACCAGATAACAGAGTGGCTTTTGGTGCACACTTAAAGAGTGTCTCTCGCCCGCTTGTCCCGCC
>PHBH01000043.1 GCA_002840535.1 Deltaproteobacteria bacterium HGW-Deltaproteobacteria-15
CATCCGGTATTCTTTCGTGCATCCTGCATCTTGTATCCCGCTTCTTTCTGACACCTGACACCCGACACCTGGCAGCTTCCTTCAGTACCCCGCATACCTTTCAAACTCATCCTTTCCGATCTTTGCAGTCCAGATTCTGGGAAGACTCAGCGACTCCTGGATTCTTTTTCCCTCTTCTTCCGCCTCTGCCCGGGTCTTGAAGTAGCCCACTCGAACCCGGGTCCATTCCGTTCCCTCCTGCTTCGTCCTGGTGAGATAGACCACATACCCTGCTTTAACCAGTTGTATGGCGGCATTGGCAGCCCTCTCATGGATGGCAGTAGAGAGCACATTGATAACCCATTGTTCTCCGGAACGGTTCTTCTTGTTTTCCTCAATCTCATGCGGTGTTGTTTTCAGAAGCTCGATTCCATGCGGGAGGACGGCGACCGGCATATCGGCGGCCGGCTTCAACCCTGCAAGCTCCTTGAGATTCCGACGATAAAGAACGGGCCACATCAATGGATCCCCATACATCTCTTCCTGAGCGGCAATCGAGACAAGGGTGTCCCCGATTTTTACTTTATAGTGAGCCCGGCGGGGGTGAACGAGTCTCTCGTACACGCCGATGATCCCCTCTTCGTGTTTCTTCTTTTGACCGGATGAATCATTGACGTGCCGTTCAGCAGGGTTTGGAATCCTGTCCTTGAAAAAAGGGGCGCGATACAAGGGAGCGACGTCGAGCCCCAGGTATGCGGCTATTTCATTGGAAAGCATGCGGTCGTAAGAAAGAAACAACCCGAAGAATAGAACGATCGGCAGAAAAAAGACCATCACCGAGAAGAGGGACACACTTCTCCACTTCTTCCTCTTCTGTTTCCTTCCCGCAATGGCCGCTTCATAGGCATCCGGAAAAAGCTCTTGTGGAAAATCCGGGGCGGAATCTTCAGAAAGGCGGTTGAGGTTTTGAAAAGCGATCTGCTGGAATTCGGAATCCGGGGCCTGATAATAGGTCCCCCTGAAACCCATTGCGAGGCAGTAGGCGTAGACCTCCCGCACCTCCCGTGCTTCCTCGCTGAGGCTCGCGAGCCTTGTAAAAACCTCTACACCGGCATTGATTGTCTGGAAATACCGTCTCTGGAGCTGCGCGTGTTCCCATTTGGTTTTCTCCGGCCAGCTGGAGCAGAGAATGGATTCGTCGATCCACGCGCACACGGGGAAAAACGCCTCCATCCATTCATTTTCCGAGTACCCGGAGGACCTGGCGAGTTCTTCTGCCCTTGTAACGAGGAAGGAGTAATTCTTTTCGGCAGCTTCATAGCTGATCAGCTTCTGGTTCTCGCCCTTCAGGAGGTATCCCGTGAAGGCAAAGAGCTCTGCATAACAATCGACCAGTGCCATGGCTTACCAAAGAGAGGTTTCAGTATATAAGGTGTCAGGTGTCAGGTGTCAGGTTTCAGGTGTCGGGTGTCAGGTTTCGGGTGTCAGGTCACTTCACTTCCTCAACTCGAAACCGGAAACCTGAAATCTCATTTCCTGTGTTCAGGCTGCCATTGCAGCATTCTCTGTTCCTTCCCTTCCTGACACCCGACACCTGACACCTCATTCCACTGACACCCGAGGCACCCGACGCCTGAAAACTCTAAATCCTGAGGATGACCAAATCCGCAGTGGTGTCTTCAGGGGCCTGATCCCAATAGAGGCATATGTTTCCCGTTTTTCTTATTGCCTGCCATTGGGGATGCACCTTGTCCAGCATGAAGGTATAGGTATCCGGGTGCCGGGGGATTCCCGGTAAAGGGGCCGTTCGGTGCTCCAGGGGAACACCCGGCAATGCCCTCGACAACAGAATCGACATCTCCTCAGTGCTTCCCACCTTGACCATTCGCCGGAACACATCAGTCACCTTTTCCCTATCCCCGGAAGCTCGTACCACAAGACAGTACAGATCCCGATCTGAGAAGGCATCTGCCGGAATGTGCCCCTGAAAACGACTTTCCTCCCGAACCAGATGAATAACGTTCTCATCCCCAAGGATGATGGCCCCCAACAGTTCCTCGATCAGGACTCTTGCGTCGCTGAAGCACTTGACCACATCCTCGTGGTTGTAATCGGGAAGGAGAGAGGTCCCGTCCTCCAGCCTTGCAAGGGCATTGATCCTTTCCGTATAGGTGCTCAATTCTCCGATCAACTGCCGCAGACACCCGAAGACTTCCCATGGATGAATCACCGGCGCTTCGGTCAGGTGATGCAGAACCGGGATATACCGATTCAAAGATGTCAGCGCCATCAGGTACCTCAGAAACCCGCTATCAGGCTCCGCGCCCCTGGCATCTCTCGACAGCTTGTACATCTCCAGTACCCGGCAGCGGGAAGTCACCTGCTCCCTGATGTCCTTCAAGATCCGTACCAGTGTGTCCGAGGCAGAGACGGAAACGACCGGAGGGACAAAGTCCTGGGAAAGGCGGACTTCCTTGCCATCCACCTTCAATTGGCCGATGGGAATGAGTTGGTAACCGCCAAGCCCTTCCACTTCGGTTTCCCAAAAAATTCTCAGTAGATAGCTCATAAATCGGACATGCGCGGAAGGTCCGGGCGCATAGAGATCTTTGATCTCTTCAGGATCGATGGGACTGACGAAGCGGGTCCCGATTCCATTGAGATCCTCGGAGCCGCCCGTTGATGTGACATTCACCCCGGCCATGTCCCATTTCTTCATCCCCAGATAGACCCTCATGGGCTTCCCGCTTTCAAAGTCAAAGGGGACATCCTTAAAAGGGCGCGGCTGCAGGAGTGCATTTCCCGGATAAACAACCCACGCGCCGTCTCTGAACAGCACCTCTACCTGGGAAAGTTCGAAGACGTGGCTTTGAAGCGCCGACTCCTCTATCCGGAGCCGGTTCACACCCCAGAAGTAGGGTCTCAGATAATCTGACAATGGCGTGAGCAGGGATCGGCAATAAGAATCCAGGTGTTGAAAATGCTGCGGTTGCAGAAAAAGACCCTGATGCCAGAAAAGCCCTCTTGCGGAATCCTTCATTTGGTCGGTTTCTCCTGTACCTGTATACTTTCAGGCCCGAGGATAAGATCCACATTAAACGGCGGGACCTTTGCCACCCGCTCTTTCGAGATGAAACCCTTGCTCTCGACGGCAAATGGTATCTCGAAAACCTTCACCACTTTGTCAGGGTCCAGGCTGTAATATCCTGCCGCCACTCCGAGCCACTTTGAGTTCTCGACCCTGTCCAGGACAAGCGTCCTGGATTCTCCCGGTTCAACGAAGAACTTCTGTACGGCAGTGATGGTGGGATCCGCGCTTCGACCTTCGAGAAGCTTTCTCAACCCTTCTTCATACCGGGCCAGTCTTTTGAAGGGATTGGGGTCGTTCATCTGGTGAATGGTCAAGACCAGGGTGTGAGACTTGTCGCCTACCCGGTTGAGGAGCTTGTCTGCGGTGTACGTGAGCCTGATCCCTCCAGGCGCGAAATTCCACGTGGGGACGGGATCCGGTTTATGCGAGCAGGATGAAGTGCAGAAAAGCAATAGGGAGGCAACCCAAAAGAATAGCCAATTCAGTCGTTTTTGCCGTCTCAGTGACATTTTTTTGACACCTGGCAGTTACAGCATGTCCGTCTATACCAAAGAGAATTTCCAATGTCCAATGTAGAATGTCCAATTTCCAGGGAAGGAGGATCAATTTCCGATGTCCAATGTATGTTTCTAACTTCTACGGTTGGATATTCTGCGGTTTTCTGCGGGTGGACGTTCCGCCGAAGGCGGCGGATTCCGCGGTTGGACATTCAGCCGCCGGGCGGCTGTCGCTATTTCGAGAAGAGCCCTCTTTGCAGTTCGTTCAGAACCGGCTCCTCGGTTCGGTCCTCCGGGTTTTCCGGCCCTGCCTTGAGGAAATATCGACCGAAGAGCCTGTTAAAATCAGTCCAGTTCCCATCCTGCCTGTCCCGCTTCATGAACCGATCAAGGCCGTTCATTTTGGCATCCAGGTCGTCAATAAGATGAAGCGCAAAGGCCTCCAGGCATTTAGGCCGCTTTGGGGAACCGAACTCGTACTCTCCGTGGTGGCTCAGGATCAGATGTTTCAGCCGCAGTTCGAGCTCCGGAGGAAAGTTTTTCATTGACCCGAGTTTCTCCTCCACCATGCTTACGCCCAGAATGATATGTCCAAGGAGTCTCCCCTCATCCGTATAATCGATCTTCCGCTCGAAAGAGAGCTCCTTCACCTTACCGATATCATGAAGGAAAGCCCCTGTCAGGAGGAGATCCTTATCGAGCTCCGGATAATGGGAAGCCACGGGCAGAACCATCTCACAGACGGAAAGGGTGTGTTCCAGAAGTCCGCCCAGGTAACCATGGTGAAAATTCTTGGCAGCAGGCGCCTTCTTGAAAAGAGTTACGAAGAGATGGTCGGAAAGAAAACGATCTGAAAGGCTTTTCAGGTGGGGATTTGCTATCTCCTTCAGAACATTGCGGAGGGATGCCAGCATCTCGGCTGCATCCCTCGGACACGATTCCAGAAAAAAACAGGGATCCACGGGATCGGCGGGGACCCTCATGCGGGAGATCGTGAGCTGTACCTGATCCATGTAGCAGCCGGCGCTGGCTTCAATTTCGAGAACGTCGCCGTCTTTGAAAAGAGGGTCCAATTCCTCCACCCTCTCCCATATTTTGGCTTCGATATCCCCTGTGCGGTCAGCCAGGGTGACACTCAGATAGGGGTCTCCCTTTTTTGTGGCCAACCTTTTCTTGGCTTTTATCAGGTACAGCCCTTTGATCTTGTCATCCTTGCGGATGTCTTTGACCCAGAGATGGTTTGCTTTCTCGCTCACCTATTTCTCCTATGCAGGGCGCGGCTGCGACCGCCACCAAATTCGAATATCGAAATCCGAAATTCGAAACAAATTCAAAGCACAAATGTTCAAAACAGAGACACGGCGAGACCGCGGTTTCGGTCATTAGAATTTGGATCATTGGTATTGTTTCGGATTTCGTGCTTCGGATTTCGGATTTTCGACCCTCTGCTAGTCCTCAAAGTTCCCTTCAGGCCCTTTGTCCCCTTTTAGTTTTGAAGCCTTTTCCTTAATCTTGGCCTCGGTCCATTCGGCAGGGTCCTCGACGCGTTCGGCCTTGGGCCCGACATCATAGGAGCCGGCGCGAAGAATGGCCTCCAGGGCAAGCGGCGCCGTATCTTCTGCATTGAATACCTTGCTGAGAAGTTCAAAGGTGAAATCCTCCACGCCTTTGGCCATGCGCTCTCTTATCTCCCTGGGAAGCCCCAGCAACTTGTTCTCGAAGGGAAGGTTGATTTTCTTGAAATCCCCTCCCTTGATCGACTTGGAAAGGGCATAACTCTTCATTTCTTCCCACATCTGGTCTGTGACGCCAAGTTCCTGGAGCTTTACGAAATCCTTGTTTTCATCCTGGTATGCATTTCCATATTCATTCACCTTCAATCCCCAGGAAATCATCTGAAGCGCGGTGGCCACATTGGCTTTTGTTGTGCGGGTTTCCCGGGCAATCCTGCGCAGCCTCTCCGAGCTGTTGCCGGAGGTGCCGTGCTGCGCGCCGGATACCTTGTACTTGGCGAGTGCGTTATGGATGTCCCTCGTCAGTTCCACCTGAATCCCGGCATCACTTGCCTCAATGCCATGGGTGGTTCCGTTGTTCAAGGCGATCCAGTCAGGGAAGATATTGTGGGCATTCAGACCCCGGATCAGGAAGAGCGCTTCTTCAACCGTGGAGAGCCCCTCCTTTCCTTTGATCTCTCCCACCTCCGTTTCATAACCCGCCCACTTGGGGATAAAGGAGTTCAGGGCAATGTTTGCGAGAAGGTTTTTTTCATCCGGCAGATGCGAGGCATCAATGGCAATGGAGGTGATTCCTGCATCGATCATGCTGGGGATTTCGACCTTGGCGGCCTCGACGTCTTTATCTCCCTTGATGCCGTAGTGATCCGCATGGACCGCTACCGGCACGGTTATCCCCAATTCATTGCACACCATATCGACCTGGCGTGCCATGTTCCAGAAATTCACTGCGCAGTAAGCGCTTGCCCCCCCCTCGGACTTGGCGATCTCGATGATGATCGCCGCATTGGCCCTCTGGGCCGCGGCAAGCGCACCCCGGATCACAAAATGGTTCCTTCCGTTGGCGGCAATGGTCATGGCCTTGCCTTTGGCGATCAAGGCCCGATCGATCACCTTACCGCTGACAATGAGCGCCTTGGAGTTGGGGAAAAGCCGCACGATGTTTGGAGGACGGCCGATCTCCAGTGCCTTTTCAAAATCACTCGAATACTTAGGCTTGGGTAGTCCCATGATGATCCTCCTTTCTAGCAGTTTGCTGAAAAACGCCCATCTGCGGTGTTGCCCTCCTCCTTCGTCGTTGCGACGTACTGCGCGTACGTCTCACTCCTCAGGATTTGTCCGTCCAAAGACGGACACCCCACCCCGAGGGTGGGTCCCCGTTATCGGGCGCCTTGCATCTGGGCATTTTTGAGCAACCTGCGAGCAGGGATTTCAGCCCCCTGCCGGTTATCTTTGCGGTTCCACAATAACCTTTACACAGTCATGCTCCACCGGGCTTGCCACAGCCTGGAATCCCCTTGCACCCTCGGCCAGGGACAGCCGGTGGGTAATCATCCTGGAAACCGGCACGGATCCCGCCCTGATCATGCGAAGAGCCGCGCTGCAATCCGCAGGGCTCCCCGCATAGGTGGAAGTGAGGGTGATCTCGGTTCGCCAGAACAGATCGTTGATGGCGGCCGGGATCCTGGCGCCCTCTGCGGCTCCTGCAAAGAAAAGGACCGTGCCTCCGCGCTCTACAGATCGCAGTGCGAAGGGGATGAACCCATCATAACAGATAATCACCAGGTCGGCCAGATTCCCCTGGTTGGCACCCCGGAGATTCTCGATGAACCGGTCATCGACCTCCAGAGAAATGTGCGCACCCATTTCTGCCGCCTTCGTTAGCCGGAAAGGAATGGTATCCCCTGCTATCACGAGTCCGGCCCCCAGCGCCCTTGCCAGGCCTATATGGAGGAGGCCCGAGATGCCTGCCCCGAGAACAAGTACGGTTTGCCCCGGCTTCATCCTCGCATTAGTCTGCCCCCGGAGCACGCACGCAAGGGGCTCCATGAAAGAGGCCTCCTCATAGGAGACCTCCTCCGGGATGGGAAAAACCCCTCTATCCACATTGATGGGAGGGATTCGAACATATTCGGCAAACCCTCCGGGCTCAAAGTGGGTACCCTTGAGCAAAGTGTCGCATACAGTGTGATGTCCGCTCAGGCAGTAATGGCACGTATTGCATGGAACGTGATGGGTCGCGGCCACCCGGTCCCCGACCCTGAATTTCGTGACCCCCTCCCCCACCTTGACGATTTCTCCGGCCACCTCGTGTCCCAGCACCAGCGGGACCTTGTTCCTGCGATACCATTCCATCACATCACTGCCGCAGATGCCGCTTGCCATGATTCGCATCAGCAACTCCCCGGCGCCGATGGAAGGGACCGGCATCTCCTCGAGACGAACGTCCTTATTGCTGTAATACATGAGTACGCGCATGATCTGTTCCTGACGATGGGTTTCGCCTCGCTCAACCCATCCTACAAAACTTTACCAAAAGGGAGGGCGGTATATCCAAATGACCGGATGTAGGATGGGTAGACCCCGGCAAGCTTTAGGCCGGGGGAAACCCATCACGAGGTTTACGCCTTGCCGTGAATGACCGAATCGAACAAGTCCTGTGCCTGCCTGGGGGTGGCCTTTTCATGAATCACTGCGCGGAGAGCCCGCATCATGGCAACCGGGTGGGGGCTCTGCCACACATTCCTGCCCAGGTTCACACCGATGGCGCCCTTCTGCATCCCGTCATAGACAAAGGAGAAGACCTCCAGTTCGGTCTCGCACTTTGGCCCGCCCGCGATGACAACCGGAACCGGACACCCGTTGGTCACTTTTTCGAAATCCTCGGCGCTGTAATAGGTCTTCACGATCCTGGCGCCCAGCTCGGCTGCTATGCGGCAGGAGAGGGCCAGGAAACGTGCGGTCCTCTTGTCGAGCTCCTTTCCCACGGCAGTTACGGCCATGACAGGAATCCCATAGTCCTCACATTCATTGACCAGAAAAGAGAGGTTTTCCAGGGTCTCTTTCTCGTATTCGCTTCCGACAAATATGGAGATCCCGACCGCAGCGGCGTTGAGACGGATGACTTCTTCGATGGCAGTGGTAATGATCTCATTTGCAAGATCCTTCCCGACTACGCTCGTGCCGCCGGATACACGCAGGATGATGGGGACATCGGTGTCAGGGTCGATGGCGGAGCGTAGAACGCCGCGGGTGACAAAAAGGCCGTCCGAGTAGGCCAGGAGATCCTTGACAGTCTCGCCCGGTCTTTCGAGGCACCTTGTGGGCCCCTGGAAATACCCATGATCTACCGGGAGGAACTGGCAGTGGCCGTCGGCTTTGATGAGACGGGAAAGCCTGTTCCTCATACCCCAATCCATATGTTCAGCCCCCTTGATCCACTTCCCCTCGGCCTTGCGCCTTTCCGGTCCCATTTCCGAGACCCCCCGCGCATCCAGCATCTTATCGGGATCCGCCATTTCTTCACCTCCGGAATATGTCAAAGTTTTAATAAAATCAGCCACTAAACCTCTAAGGCACGAAGATCTCACAATTTCTTCTCTTTGTGTCTTAATGGTCCTGGTGGCATATACAGCAGAAATATCTTTTACTTACATACCACCGAGCCGCGAAGTAAACAAGGGCCGCCTTCAGCGGAATGTCCAATCCTATTTTCGTTCCTTCACTTCTGCGGTTCGATATTCGGTGTTCAATATTCGAAATTCTCTCTTGCTTCCCTGGAAATTCTCCATTGGAAACTCATCCCCTCCCTCACATTGGACATTCTACATCGGACATTGGAAATTGATACAGACCTTCTCCACCCCGGATACATTAAAGGACCCATTACTCACCATCGAATGTGAATTTATAAATATTCTAGATTTTGGAACAGTCGTCATGCGCAAAGGTATTCGGATTCATAGAGACGCTTTGATCCGTTCCCTCCTGGGTTGGATTATTTTGGCGGAATTTGTTCTTTCTTCGACCGTCTTCGCTCACCGGGCGTTTGTAAGAATCGATTCGAACTTCAGGCTCGAGGATTTCGAGCGAAACGGGGACGGCTATAAAATCACCATACGAAACGACAGCATCAATGCCTTCAGGAATTTTCTAGTTGTTGTCATCGGCAACGACATCAGCGGGGTTACCGTTTACACGCAGGAGTTTCCAGTAGGTTTTATGGAGGGGAAAAGCGAGAAAACCTTCTTTGTCCCCGGGTACGATGAAAGGATTTTTGAAGTGAAGATGAGGATCCTGGCTCCCCCCTACGAGGCCTACCTGAGATAGTGCCGGATCCTTGATCGTGCAGTCCTTTTCCTGATTTGCATCTTGCATATCGATTCGATCCAACGCCGGATTTTCTATAGCAGCGAGTTGCTTCAGGTTTTCTACCCCCTACTCTCTTGACCTCGGATGGAAAGGACAAGCATGGACACGGAACCGGCTATTCCCGAAGAGATACGTCAAATTGCAGCACAGTGCCGCCATTATGCGATGTGCAAGATCGATTTTCTCGAAACAGGACTCTGCCCGCCCGGCGAAGCGAGACCCTATGTTTCTTTTTTCCCTCAGGGTCGAATGGATCTCTGCGATGGACTGGCAAAGGGAATCATCCCCCTTACGAAAGCCGCTGTAGACATCATCTCCTCCTGCAACCTGTGCGGCAGGTGCGACAAGCAATGCCATTTCGTGACCGGAATGCGCCCTATGCGCGTTATGGCCGCCTTGAAGGAGTACCTGGATGCCTACCTGGGCCAGGGCAAGAAGGTGGTCACGATCGCAGAAGATGAGGGGCTCCGGGAGCTGAGAAAAATCGTGGGGCAGGAGTGGGCCAGCAATGACCCCGCCGTTCTGTTCACGTACGCCAACGATCCCTTTCCACTGGCCTCCATTCGTATGCCTCGATATGTCGCCCTGCCGGAAAAACGTGACGAGATAGTTCGGATGATCCAGTGGGCCGGCGGTTCGGGGATTCCCTGTATTGTACGGGGAAACGGCGGGAGTGTATTCGGCTTTGTGTTTACCGACGGCCTGGTCATTGATCTGAACAGGATGAAAGGCATCGAAATCGATCCCGACAACTGGCTCGCCAAAGTGGAGCCGGGCGTCACTTCCTTCGAGCTCCAGAAGAAAGCTGCTGCAAGAGGCTTGCGTGTGAATACCGCAGAACCGGCAGCGACCGTCTGCGGGAATATCGTGTGCACGGGAACTTTTTCCACCTGGGCAAACGTCTATGGCGTTGGTGCGGACAACTTCGTAGATATGGAATTCGTGAACAGCCGGGGGAACGTCTTCCGTCTCAACGACAAGTCCTCGCCAAATGTCTTCTCGTTTGAACACGCCGTGCTTCCCTCTCCCGGTATCTGCACCAGCGCCAGCGTAAAAATGCACCCGACCACAAATGATGAAGAAGGCATTCTGGTCCCATTTCCCTCTTTTTCACAGGCGGTCTCTTTCGCCAGGGATCTCAGCAGGCGAAGAATCGGCCTGGCAGTCGGCGTGCTCGGGGGCCACTACCTTTCCACCTTTATGTCGCCCTCGGCGGAGCTCGCCGGGAGGATCAGGCCGGTTCTCGAGGAGGCTCTCGGGATCGAATACATGGTGTTCGTGGTCGGCGACAGCTATGCAAGAGCCGCGATAGCCGGCATGGTGCCGGCGGTTATCGACAACCGGCTCTTCCGGATACTGATGCTGGGGCTTCCCAGGCTGGCACATCGGCAATGGGAAGAATTCCTCCGCGGGTTTGAAACCGATCGATACCCCTATGAGATCCTTTTCAAGGAAGAGATGATCCCTGTCCTCGAAGCCATTCTCTCCCCATCGCCCGAGACATTTGCAGAAGCGGTAGAGGAGGATCTGCGGGAGTTCTACGCCAGGCTCTACCGCCGGCCGCACATGACCGACCTTGTCTGGCTGAACATGTTCAGAATTCTCAGTTCCCGCATGTCCCGGCACAAGCACATGTTCGCATTCCTGATCTATGTGCCGCTCGACAGGATGGACGTGATTCAGCACATCATCGACGAGTTTAAAAGGATAGGTGACCGCTATTCCATATCCAATGATTATGGATTTCTCACGCCCCTGGACCTCGGGAAAAGGGGCATTCTGGAATACGACTACTACATCGATCACACCGACCCGTCGGAATCCGAAAAGATCGCAAAGGCCATGGTCGAGATCGAGCCCATGCTCGATGGACTGAGCGCCGGAATAAAGGGAATCAAGTTTCTCAAGTATATCTTTTCGCAGGGCTGTTCAAGGAAGGAGAACTACCTCTACACATGATCAGAATCAGTCCTGAAAGAATCAGCGAGATGAGAAACTCCAGGTCGTCGCGAATCCTTATAACCGGCGCCACGGGGTTCCTGGGCAGTCATTTGGCCGTTGAGCTTCTTCGAAAGGGTTACCGGGTGTTGCTCCTTGTAAGACCCCTGAAAAACCTTTCGGCCGGTGAGAGGGCGGAGCGGCTGCTGAACTGGTTCGAAGCGGATGAGATCGATTTTGCAAACCTTCGAGTCATCCAGGGAAATCTGGAGGACCCCCTTCTCGGGCTTGATCCGCAGACATACGGAGACGTGGCGTCCGAGGTGGACGAGATCATTCATTGCGCTTCGGCGACTTCCTTCTCTGAAAGGAAGCGTGCTTTGGTCGAGAAGTCCAATGTAGCGAATCTCAGGAACTTCCTGGCATTTGCAGCACGGAGTCGTTGTTCTTTCTTCCACTATGTCAGCACGGCGTATGCGGCCGGGAAACGGCAGGGTCGCTGCCCTGAAGAAATGACTGAAGCGCGGGAATTCACGAATGTGTACGAGGAGACCAAACACATCGCAGAAAGGCTGGCAAAGAATACCTGCGACGAGGAAGGCATCAGGCTTAACATCTACCGTCCGTCGATCGTCTATGGGAACTCCCGCAACGGAAGGACCTTCCGCTTCAACGCAATCTATTATCCCCTGAGAACCATGTTTATGCTCAAGGAAGTTTATGATCGTGACATCAGGGAAAACGGCGGAGACAGGGCCAGGGCAATGGGAATCTTCATAGACGAGAAAGGTCGTCTCCATCTCCCCATACGACTTGAAACCTTGCCGTATGGGGGAATCAACCTCATACCAGTGGACTTCTTCGTCGAAGCCTTCCTATCCATTATGGAGGAAGCCGTAGAAGGCGGGATCTTTCACATCGTGAATCCAAGACTGAAGCCGCTTAAGGACCTCGCGGAATATGCAGAGCGTTTTTTGGGAGTCAAAGGGATTGAGGCGGTTCCGCCCGGGACCTTTTCAACATTCCCGAGAAACGGGCTTGAGACTCTCTTCGAGAACTGCGTGGGAGCATACGGACCGTACATGAAGGATGAGCGCGTATTCGAGAGCGCCGGAAGCGATGCGATCCTGAGAAAAAGGGGAATCACCTGTCCGGAGTTCGACTATCCCACCTTTTCGAGGTGCCTGAAGTATGCGGTGGAAACGGACTGGGGGAAAAACCTGGGGAATAAAGAGGAACGTCGAACATCGAGCATCCAACATCGAATGGAAGAGAACAAAACCGGGCCAACTTGGCCTCGTAGGATGGGTTGAGCGGAGCGAAACCCATCGATCCGGGCCGTCGGAGAAGGCATACTCCCGATGGGTTTCGCTCCGCTCAACCCATCCTACTTGTTGGCTCCAGCATCCAGGATCTGAAAGCTGTGAAGGCAGCGGCCGAGACGAGGATGGATTGAACCGCGAAGGCGCGAAGGACGCAAAGAAGATCGCAAGGATCATTTTTTCACCTGCCGGAAGTTGCTTCGGCAGGTGAAAAGAAATCGTTTTCCTGGCGCACTTGGCGCCTTGGCGGTTTAAATCTCTTGGTGATCAAAATAGATGGTCTCCAACCACGCGGAACAAGAAGGACACGGAGAATGGGAAGAGAGACTGATGATGCCGTGTTTGTCCCTTACGGTTACCGCAGAGTCCGGGGCAGTGAGAAAAGGAGGCTGGTTCTTCAGCATTTCGATCACGTTGCATGGCGATATGATCTTGCAGATGCATTGTTGAGTTTCGGTCTTCACTTCCGCTGGAGGAAGGTCGCGATGGAACGGTTGCGCTTGAAGGAGAAGTTCAGATTCCTGGATCTCTGCGGGGTTCCCCCGCAGAAATTCCGATTCCTCGATCTCTGCGGGGGAACCGGCGAATTTGCCATGATGGCAGCCGGCAAATTGGCAGATCAAGGGCTGACGCTCGTGTGCGACATGAACGGCTCCATGATGCAGGCCGGGAAAAGCAGAGCGCGCCGTACCCCGTGGGGGAAAAGCATTTTTTGGGTCAAGGGCGATGCAGAGGAACTCGGATTTCCGGACTGCTCTTTCGATGCAATGACGGTCGGGTTCGGAGTCAGAAACCTTGTGAATCTCGAAAAGGGGCTGAGGGAGATGTTTCGCGTGCTCAAGGAAAGAGGGAAACTTGTGATCCTGGAGTTTTCAATGCCGGTCTCCTCCTGGTTGAGGGGTTTGTATGACCTCTATTCCTTCAAAATCATGCCTCATCTCGGCAGACTCATTACCGGAAAAAGCGATCCCTTCCTGTACCTTGCCGAATCGGTCCGAACATTTCCCTCTCCCGAAAAAGTGGCAGACGCAATCAGGGCGGTCGGGTTCAGGCATGTGGAATTCGAACGGCTCACGAACGGCCTGGTAACGGTGTATTCAGGAGAAAAACATGAGAAACATACCGATAAAGACGGGGGCATGCTCGGATCATCTTAAATTGTCTGTCATGCTTTTGGTCCTTGTCCTCAGGCTGCTGCTTCCCCAGAGCACAGCTGCCGAAAGCTCCAACCCGTCCGTTTGGGATTTGGGCATAATCCCGCAGAACGGTTCCTTGAGCAAGTCTCTTGCCGAAAAAGGGATGTCATCCCAACGCATCCATACAATCATCTCCCTGCTGTCCCCGCATATCGATATGAAGAGGATAAGGTCCGGTACACCATTTCAGTTCTCACTGGACCGGCACGGTAATCTTCAGGAGTTCCTGATCGAGCATGGAGGCACAACCGTCTGCCGTCTTTCCAGAGATCCTCTCGGCCGGTACAAGGTTTCCAAGAGGCCATGGAAGAGACGTTTGGAGACGTCCAGGATTTCGGGAGAGGTTATCACCACACTGGAGGATGGACTATGTCAAGCCGGCGAGGCCAAAGGATTGGCGCCCCTCTTTCGCAAGGTTCTTGCCGAGAACATGGAGGCTTGTCCCGACCTGGAAAGCGGGGATCGGTTCACTCTCGTTGTCGATAAGATTTTTGCAGAAGAGACGCTGCTGCAATATGGGACGATCCATGCCTTTGTTATCCACAAAGCAACTACTCTCATTCGCGCATTCTGTCACGAGGGAAACTATTATGACGAGAACGGAAACTCGATGAGACAATGTTTCCTGAGAGTTCCCCTGGATTACCATTTTGTCAGCTCCGATTTCATGAAGAGAAGGAAGCATCCCATACTTGGTGGTGTTCGGCCTCACCACGGAATAGATTTCGCTGCGCCTTATGGAACGCCGGTTTGGGCGGTTGCGGATGGAGAAGTCGTTTCATCCGAATGGCGTGGCGGGTTCGGTAAAACCGTGGTGATTAAGCACAGGAACGGCTACGAAACACTATATGCCCACCTTTGCCGTTATGGCACGGGAATTCGCGAAGGGGTACAGGTGAAGCGAAAGCAGATCATCGGATACATAGGCTCAACCGGCCTTTCCACCGGTCCTCACCTCCATTTCGGCATGACGAAGGACGGCAAAGACTGCAATCCCCTTAAAGAGCGCTTCCCTCGGGAAAGAATCGCGGGGAGCGACAGGAAAGTGTTTATGGAAAACAAGAAACTGATGCTCGCCAGACTGGGAGAAGACCCCCCCGTCCAGTCGGCGCAGCAGAGGAATGACGCATTTCGATATTCATATTTCGTATCACCTTAGCTTTATGAAACAAGAGTTGATGAGGTTGTGTCTGTGGGTCTTTTTTAAAAACGAAGACGAACTGGGGAAAGCTCATGCAAATGGGTAGCAAAGGCGGGCGGCGGGTCTCCTCAGTCGATCCCATGCAAATCTGTAAATGGAGACCACCGAGAAGGCTCTCCGCCCGCCCGAGCTTAGTGCTGGCGCAAAACAATGGGCAGCGGCTTTTGTTCTTATGAAGACAGTGAGACCAAAGGCCCAACCCTGCGCGCAATTTCAAAGAGCTAAAGTGTTACCAAAAGTGTAATTTGCTGCGCTTCTTTCTCAAGAATTATTTCCATACGTGGAAACATATTACACGTCCGCCGTCCGAGACCGAAGTAAGGCATTGTAATCAAAAGCTTTCTTTTTGAAGGGATGGGGCATGTTTCTTGCTGATTTCTTGTAGTTTGAACATTCGCATTTCACAATCGACAAGGGGTTGCTGCATAAAAGGCTAGAGGAGAACTGCTTATGCTGTTGGCGAGGCGAAAACCTGTCGATATCAGAGAAATCCTTTTGCAGGTTTCCCAGCTCGATTTGAACGAAGCACCGGGAGTAATCCAACATGAGAGAAGGAGTGGAACGGATAGGAGATGCGGCGTAGATCGCAGAAGAGCTCACAGTCAGTTCTCGACTTTTCCCGAGGGGTTCAAAGACAGACGCAGTAAACAGGAAAGAAGATCAGGTTACGATCGAAGAGAATTTATCAGCCTCTGATCAGCAGGGCAGTTAATAGTTAACTGATAACTGCCAACCACTCTCCCCCTCCTCCCTGGAAGCTGCCGCCGCGGAGGAGGTCAACCGCCGCGAAACTTCGCGTGCGGGGGCGCCCACCTGAATGCGGTTGTAAAAACCTTCAATGATGAGCTACTCTCACCTCCATGAACCTTTGCCTTCAAAGGACCAGTCATGTCTGAGCTCAAAGGACAGATCGAGAGGATCACCTATACCAACGATGAGACCGGATATACTATTGCCAAGGTGAAGGTTCAGGGCCATCCGGAACCCGTGACCGTGGTCGGGAATCTGATCGCCCCCAACCCCGGGGAGATCATCAGCATGCAGGGGGAGTGGACCAGCCATCCAAAGTACGGAAAGCAGTTCAAGATCAGCCATTACGAATCCACGGTGCCCGCCACTGTCTACGGCATTCAGAAATACCTCGGCTCTGGGTTGATCAAAGGCATCGGCCCTGTTATGGCCAAGAGAATCGTTCAGCGATTCGGTAAAGAGACCCTGGAGGTCATAGAGAAGAGAATTCAGAGGCTGGAGGAAGTTGAAGGAATCGGAGAGAAGAGGATAGACATCATCAGGAGGGCGTGGGACGAGCAGAGGGAGATCCGCGAAGTGATGATTTTCCTCCAGGCCCATGGGGTCAGCCCGGGTTTTGCTGCAAAGATCTTCAAGCAATACGGAAATCGCGCCGTTTCCGTTGTCAAACAGAATCCGTTCCGCCTCGCCTCCGATATCTTCGGCATCGGATTTCTCACTGCCGACCGTATTTCGGAAAAACTGGGGATTGCCAGGGATGCGGAGATCCGGGTGCAGGCAGGTATTCTCTACGTCCTCCACCAACTCACCGAAGATGGACACGTGTTCTACCCTTATGAGCCGCTTATAGAGAAGTGCCGCGAAGTTCTCTGTGTGGACAGGGATGTCGTTGCAAAGGCTGTTCACGCCATTTCCCTGGAGAAGAAGATTATCCTGGAAGATCTGAACGATGATCCGGACAACCTGAAGGCGAATAACAAGGCGGTCTATCTCTCAGGTCTGCACGTATCGGAAACAGGAATCGCGGTTCGCCTGAAAGCACTTCTGCAGGCTCCCAAATCTATTCGTCCTATAGACTCCCACAAGGCCGTGGAATGGGTTCAGGGGCGACTCTCGATCATATTGGCCGCAAAGCAGGTGGAGGCGGTCCGCTGCGCTGCGGAAAACAAAATCATGGTAATAACGGGGGGCCCCGGCACTGGAAAGACAACCATTGTTCAGGCTGTTCTCAAGATCTTCTCGAAAATGGGAACCAGGATCATGCTGGCCGCGCCCACAGGTAGAGCGGCCAGGAAGATGAGCGAGGCCACAGGGCACGAGGCCAGGACCATACACCGGTTGCTGGAGTTCAGCATGCAGAAGGGAGGCTTTCAAAGAAACGATGAGCACCCCCTCGAGTGCGATCTTCTTGTTGTGGACGAAGCATCCATGATCGACACCCTGCTGATGCACCATCTCCTGAAGGCGATTCCCCCCGGTGCAACCTTCATCCTTGTGGGCGATGCCAACCAGCTCCCTTCGGTTGGCCCCGGCAACGTGCTCGGGGATATCATTGCCTCCGGCGTGGCACCTTCCGTGGAACTCCAGGAGATCTTTCGTCAGGCGGAAGAGAGTCTGATCATCGTCAATGCGCACAAGATCAACCGCGGTCTCCTTCCCTTCTTCAGACCTACCGATCAGAGTCTCGATGACTTCTACTTCATTGAACAGGAGGATCCGGACGAGGTCCTCAAGATCATCGTAGATCTTGCGAAAGATCGCATTCCGCGCCGCTTCGAACTGGATCCGGTTGAAGACATCCAGGTCATTACTCCCATGCACAAGGGATCGGTCGGCGCTGCGAACCTGAACCAGGAGCTCCAGAAGGCGCTCAATCCCGGAGAGGAAGGCGTAACCAGGGGAAATCGGACCTTCAGGCTGCAGGACAAGGTGATGCAGATCAAGAACGATTATGACAAGGAGGTTTTTAACGGCGACATCGGCAGGATCACGAGATTGGACATGGAGAACCAGGAGATGCTGATCTCTTTTGACGGCAGGCAGATCCCCTACGACTATTCGGATTTGGACGAGCTTGTGCTTGCCTATGCCATATCAGTGCACAAGTCACAGGGCTCGGAATATCCTGCAGTCATTATTCCCCTTCTTACCCAACACTATCTGCTCCTTCAGAGAAATCTCATCTACACTGCAGTCACCCGAGGCAGAAGACTCGTGGTTGTTGTGGGAACGAGAAAAGCCCTTGGTATCGGCATCAGGAATGTAAAGCCGCAGGAGAGGTACACGCGATTGAAGCAGAGACTGCTGAGCAGTAGGCAGTAAGCAGTAAGCAGTCCCGCGAAACGGCACACGGGATCTACGCTACGCTCCGATAGGCAGAAAGAAGATGGTTAATGGTTGGTTATCCGCTGCCGGTCTGGAAAGAAACGTAGGATGGGTTGAGCGCCAGCGAAACCCATCGCACGATGCGCGGCACCTCTTCCGAACCGATGGGTTTCACTCCGTTCAACCCATCCTACAGCACTTTGCACAAATTTGACGGTGTGTAAAAGTCGTCACCCCGGTTGAATGACGTCAGTGCCGGCAGGTGATGTATGATTTGCTTTTCCCCTGCTGCTTACTGCCTACTGCTTACTGCTTACTGTTTTTCAACTGCCTGCCGCTTATCGGAGCGTAGCGTAGATCCCGTGTGTCGTTTCGCGGGACTGCTTACTGCTTTTCAATCTCCGCCAGCAATTCCCCCAGCGTTTTTGTCGTTTCAGGTGAGTCGAAGTGGTAGGGCATCTCGCGTGTGAATTCGACCTTGCCGTCCCAGAGCCTGACCTTCAGGACCCAGCCGATCACGCCCAGAGATGGTGAGGAGAGCGCGACATGATAGAGGAGATCGCTGATGTCCCTCTCGGATTGGAAGCCTTCCACCCAAAGCACGGCCTCTGCATTCATCCTCGTTGCCTCGCTCGTGACCTCCTCCGTGACAGGAGGCACCCCGAAATCAACCGGATCGGCCATGATCATATAAAAAGACATGATCCTGCCCTGGGTTCGGATGGTTTCCTTGACGGCTTCGAAGAAGCTGTTGATGTAAGCGGAAAGAATCCGTCTCCTTTTTGCGGGATGGGCATGAATGGCCGCCAGCACGCGGGCCACCTGCTCCTGAAGAAGACTTATCGGCAAATCCTTCTGTTGCTTTCTTGTTCCCAAAACCCGAGTTCCTCTAGCCGGCCCTGATAGCGGGTGGTGTCTCACGACGCAGTTGTGATGTCGACCGAAGGTGGAGATCTGAGATCTCTCCCCCGGCTATTGCCGGGGTCGAGATGGCAATCGACCCTTGCCGCAGCAGGGTCAATGACCCGGTTCTTCGGTTGGAGTCACGTAGGATGGGTTTCCCCTGGCAATCATTCAGCCGGGGGAAACCCATCATCAACCCCGCCTCGATCCCGATGGGTTTCATTTCATTCAACCCATCCTACGGAACCAATCCTCTACAAAAAAATCCCCCCCTTCTATAAGGTGCGCGAAGGGGGATTTGTCCGCTATCGACAGTCAGAATGCTGACCGCCGATAGCTCATGCCTGGTACTATTTGCCCTTCTCGTACTTGAAGGAGAGATTTACCCGGGCGCGGTACTGACTCACCTTCCCGTTTTCCACGGTCAGATCGAGCTTCACTACCTCGGCAACCCTCAGATCCCTCAATGTTCCAGATGCGGCTTCTACGGCCGTCTTGGCCGCATCTTCCCAGGACTTTGTGCTTGTGCCAACGAGTTCAACGATGGTGTAAGTACTTCCACTCATGCCCCGCCTCCTCTGAAAAAGGTTAGCTGCCGTCATGACCATGGACACATGAAACGAGGATACCGGCGGGTGAAGGATAAGTCAAGAAAGGCAAAGCAAGAGGGTTTCACCGCAGAGACGCAGAGAGCGCAGAGAGAGATTCATTTTTCAATGGCGGGAGATTACCGCCATTGAAAAAACTCTCGCCCCCTGTAGGGTTCAGCCCTTCACAGGTCGATATGGCCAATCTTTGGTCGCATATTTTGCCTGTCCAAGACTCTGCTGTGAGCCCCTTTTTGTCTGCCGTCGTCTCCCGGCAGACAAAAAAGATTCCTCTCTGCGGGCTCAGCGACTCTGCGGTGAATAGTTTTTCTTTCCCTTCATCGCCGCCTGTCAAAACCGCTCATCACCTCCCTGAAAATCACCAGCCTCTGCACATCCTGGGTTCCTTCCCCCAGGGATGATGCCCATGCATCCAGCGGGAACTTATGGATTGGATGTTCATAGATTACGGATGCCGCGCCGAACAGATCTGCGGCCCACTCCGTTACTTCTTTTGCCGTCTGCACGGACATGTATTTTGCCAAAGACGCTTCCAATCGGAAAGGCATGTCGCGATCCATTGCCCAGCACGCCTTGTGAATCAGCAGCCGGGAAGCCTCCATCTTTGCATAGAGGTCGGCGATCTGGAAGGACTTGAACTGGTGGTCCGCGAGTCGCACGCCAAAGATTTTGCGCTTTCTGGAGTGGCCGATCGCCAGGTCAAATGCACCCTCTGCTGTACCCAGTGTCATTGCGCTGATGAAGACCCGGCTGTGCGTGAAGATAGTGAGCACCTGCTGGAGACCCCTGCCCCTTCCCCCCATGAGATGGCTCTCCGGGACAAAGACGTTCGTCATTTGTATCCTGGTGAGATCCGAGGGAACCCACACCTGTTTATTCAGCTTTGTACGGCTGACCCCTTTTGAGGAAAGGTCCACGAGGAACATGGAGAGACGACTGTTTCGGCTTGCCTTCGGGTCCGTCACAGCGGTGACCACGGCCAGGTCGCTGACAGTGCCGTTCGTGACATAGGCTTTCGTCCCGTTCAAGACCCATCCGCCGTCCACCTTTTCCGCCTTCATAGCAATGTTTGCCACGTCGCTGCCGGCTTCACTTTCGGTATTTCCAAGGCAAAGGAGCAGCCTGCCCATTACGGCAGGTTCGCCAAAGCCGGCCAGCAGGTCATCGGTCGGAAATAGCCTCAGCCCGGTGATGCCCAGGTCATTATGGGCAAGAAAGGCGACGGCAACTCCCGGAGAGAGCCTGGCGAGTTTTTCTATGAGAAGCGAGCCCCGGAGGGAGGGCCGGGCCCAAATCCTGTCCCGGTCCCAGGTGAAGCCGAACCATCCTCCTTCCCCCATTGCTGAAAAAAAAGTCCGTGGAATCGCCTTCTCATGATACCAGCTCGTGAGATGAGGTTTTACCTGGATATCCAAAAACGACTGAAAACGTTCGACCTCGTGATTCATCTCTGTCGGAACATGAAAGTCCATGGACACCTCCCCTGACCCTTCGTTCTCTCGATGTCGCCTGCGTCTTCGCGGCTCTGCGAGAAGGTCTCCACTCATTCCTATCGCGCCTGCGCCGCCAGGCAATCAGGTCTTTAATGTATTTGATATTTCCGCGCTTGCCTCCCGCCTTCCCACACCTCTCTCTCGCGAAAAGGTGAACAGCACCGGAGGAACTGAGCATTGTGCAAGCTGCTTCCGTGTGCTAATTTGGTTCCTATGCCGGCACCCGGTTTTCGGCTGTCTGGTACCTTGGACTTCGAATAATATCCTGATTCAGGAGTTTTTCAAAAATGGATTATCTGGGGATTCTTGATTTTTCCCCTGTCGCTCAGTTTGCCATCGACCGGGAGCATAAAATTGTCCGTTGGAACAGGGCGTGTGAAATCATGACAGGATATCCGGCCAAGGAGATGGTGGGCACCGATTTCCAATGGAAACCCTTTTACTCCTCCAAACGTCCGATGCTGGCCGATATTGTCCTGGAGCAGGATGGCAGGGGTTTTCTGAAGTATTACCGGGGGAGCAAGCTGATCAGATCCAGGGCAGTCTCCAACGCATGGGAGAAGACCGAATTTTTCTCCAACCTTGGCGGCCGATCCCGCAATATCCGTTTCCTGGCTGCCCCCGTTCCTGAAGCCGGACATTACGTGGGGGCGGTGGAGACACTGATCGATGTGACCGAAGAATCCAACCATGAAAAGGCTCTCATCCAATCCATGGAGGACTACCGCGCTCTCGCCGAAGACCTCTCCGACGGATTTGTGCTCGTCCAGGGCGGCAGGTATGTTTTTGTAAACAACGCCTATGCGAAAATGCTGGGTTACTCGGATCCGGGCTTTTTCATTGGAAAACGAGCGGAAGAATTCATATCCCCTGCATTAAGGGAGGAATTCACGGAAAAGAATATCGCCATATCCCATGGACATGTCCGGGAAAAGCACCTTCGTTGGCCGCATGTTGCAAGAGACGGCCGTGAAGTGTGGATCGAAGGACACCCAAAGCTGATTACATGGGGCAATAAGCCTACGGTGCTTTCCACCCTGATCGATGTCACAGAGGCCATGAACCGTGAGACGGCCATAAAGGAGGAAGCCAGTCGTCTCCGGAGACAGGTCAAGAGTCTGAAGGCCTCCATGAAAGAGCGGTACAGATTCGGAGAGATCATCGGAAAGAGCGCTCCAATGCAGGAGGTTTATGAACTCATCACAAAGGCGGCGGCGAGGGATGCGAACGTCATCATTTACGGAGAATCCGGCACGGGAAAAGAGCTCGTGGCCAAGGCAATCCACGACAGGAGTTCACGAAAAAAAGGGAATTTTGTTCCCGTGAACTGCAGCGCCATCCCGGAAACACTGATGGAGAGCGAATTCTTCGGCTACAAAAAGGGGGCTTTCACAGGCGCTCAAGTCGACAAGAGGGGGTATCTGGATCAAGCCAACGGCGGGACACTCTTCCTGGACGAGATAGGCGAGCTGTCTCCGGACATACAGGCGAAGCTGCTTCGAGCCATCGAAGGACACGGCTACACGCCGATCGGCACAACGGAGTCCAGAAACAGTGATTTCCGGATCATTGCGGCCACACACAAAAACCTGGTCGAACAGGTCCAGCTGGGCCGCACGAGAGAGGACTTCTTCTACAGGATCCATATTGTTCCCATCGATCTTCCCCCCCTGCGAAGCAGGAAAGAGGATATACCCCTTCTTGTGGACCATTTCATAAGAAGCTACGACATCGACGGGAAGATCACGCCGCTCCCGGGCGATGTCATGAAGGTCATCTATGATTACGACTGGCCGGGAAACGTGAGAGAGCTGCAAAATGCAATCCATCGCTTCATCACGATCGGACGGCTCGATCTGGTGGACACCCGAAAGTGCGACAACTTCACCATTCCCGGGGAAAAGGAGTCCGGCAGCAGAACCGGAACTCTCCAAGGGATGGTTAAAGGGCTGGAAAAAGAGATGATTTACGAAGCTCTCAGGCAGGGGAAAGGTAATAAGACCAAGGCTGCCGCCCTTTTGGGAATCCCGCGCAAGACTCTCTACCGAAAGCTCATCAAAGTCGAGTCAAAATGACTCACCTGAGTCACAATGCCTCATAGCAATTTCTCGTTAAATCCTGGAGATATAGCATTAAGCGCCTGTATGGGTTGAGACATTTTGTCACAACCGCAGAATGCCTGCCTCTTCCACTCAAGCATATGTATTGACATCTCAAACACTTACAAGAGCACCGTCTCTGGCATCATCCTTGCCAGGATTGTCTGCGGGTGAGATTTTGGGGCATGCCCTGTGTAAACAACTCTTAGCCGCGTTACAGAAAGGAGTTCAAGATGAAGAAAAGGTGTTTTCATATGATAGGCCTCCTTGTGCTGATCGGTGCGCTGCTCTGCCCGAGCCCTGCTCCTGCAGCGCCACTCGAACTGAGCCTCAGTCTCATTATCCCGTCCAGGCACAACCGTTATGTCCATGTACTCGAACCTTGGGTGAAAATGATTGAAGAAAAGACCAAGGGAAATGTGAAGATCACTCCATATTTCGCAAACTCCCTGGCGCCTACGAATCAGATGTTCGAATCCACGGTCTCCGGACTGGCCGATATCTCCGAAGGTCTCACCTATGCGAACCCGGGCCGATTTCCCCTGACGGAGACGCTGATGCTTCCTGAGTTGGGGATCAAGAGCGCTCTTTCCGCATCCAAGGGACTCTGGCACCTGTACAAGACTATTCCTGAATTCCAGGCGGAATATAAGGGAGTGAAAGTTCTCTGGCTCCATGCCGCTCCTCCCTTGAAGCTGACGACGACCAAGAAACCCGTGCGCAACCTGGATGATCTCAAAAACATGAAGATATGGGTGACAGGATCAGTACCGGTCGTCACAGGCAAAGCCCTTGGCTTCAGTCCCGTTCCCATGGCTCCCGGTGATGTTTATCTTGCCCTGGAAAAGGGCGTGATCGACGGGGCGATCGCGGACAACGAGATCTTCGTTTCCAGAAAGTTCGTGGATATTTCCAAGTACTTCACTGAGCTCGACATCACCCAGGTGGCTTTTTACGTAGTCATGAACCAGCAGAAGTGGGACAGCCTCCCTCCGGAGGTGAAAAAGGTGTTGGAGGAACTCTCCGGCGACTGGGCAGTGGAGTTTTCCGGAAAGATAAGGGACAAGGAAGAAAAGGAAGCCGAGGAAGCAGCCAAGGCAAAGGGAACCACCTACATCCAGTTTTCGGATGCCGAAAAAGATAAAGTGAGCAAGATTCTTGCCCCTGTAAAGGAGAAGTACGTTTCAGACCTGGAGGCCAAAGGATTGCCGGGCAAGAAAGTCCTGCAGGAATTGACTAAGTTTGCGAAGTAGTTTTCTCGCACGCGAGAAAGGTTCAGCTATGGTTGACAAGGGAAGCGCAGTGTGCCTGCCATCCCGGCCTGAGCAGATTGGGGCCGGCGGGAACGTATTCGAAGTCCTGGCAGAGTCGTTCCGCCGGTCCTTGCTTGGCAAGACAAAGTTGGTTAATTCATTGGGCGTCCTGTTTCTCGGTATCATCATGCTCCTGACCGCAGCCGACGTCCTGTGCCGTTACTTGCTCGATTCCCCTATAACAGGGGCCATGGAAATCGTCAGCCTTGCCATGCTCGTCTCCGTCATGGCCGTTATTCCTTATGTCGGGGCGTCGAACCGGCACATCGCAATAGACTTCCTGACGAACGCGCTTCCGGGAAAATCGAAACTTCTCCTGAACAGTTTCACCACCCTCGTCTCCCTGTTTCTGGTCTCGGTTCTCATCTGGCGAAGCATCGTATACTCCTTGTTTCTGCTCGAGACCAATCAGGGGACATCCGCCCTGCACATTCCTCTCTTCCCGTTTGTACTCTCCGTGGCCGCCGGCTTTTTCCTCTACGGCCTCGTTCTGCTGTCGGATCTCTTGCGGAACCTGTCCAAAGTCCTCCGCTCGTCGTGGCAGGGTTTGATATGGATTGCTGTCGGAATCGCAATACTCGCGGTCCTGTACTACCTGGCCGCATGGCCGGTGAAGCCGGCCTGGAAAATGGACCCGATGACCACAGGGCTCGTGGGATTGCTCTTTCTCATTCTGGCCTTCATCTCGGGGCTGCCGATCTTTTCAACCCTTCTCCTGGTGGGGTTCCTCGGGATCTGCTACCTCAGAGGTCCCAATGCGGGTCTTGCGGTCATGGGCTCGTCCCCATTTTCCGTCGCCTCTCATTATGATTTTTCCGTGATCCCCCTCTTTGTGCTCATGGGCGAATTCTGCTTTTTCTCGGGCATAGGTAAAGATCTCTACGATGCCGCATACAAATGGGCGGGGGCCCTGCCCGGAGGACTCGCCATTGCCACTGTCGGCGCCTGCGGGGGTTTCGCCGCGGTCTGCGGCGACAGCCTGGCCACATCGATCACCATGGGCACCATCGCTTTTCCTGAGATGAAGCGGCACAAATACTCTCCCGCCCTTGCCGCCGGGACGATAGCGGCGGGAGGGACCTTGGGTGTTCTCATTCCCCCGAGCCTCGCGTTTCTCCTTTATGCCCTCCTCACGGATCAATCCATCGCCACACTCTTCATTTCCGGGATTCTCCCGGGCATCCTGCTCGTCTCCTTCTTTGTCGCAAGCATCTACGTGCGCGCCCGCATGGACCCGAGCCTTGGCCCTCCGGGTCCAAGTACGACCTGGAGAGAGAAGGTAACTTCCCTGAAAGGTGTGTGGGCAACCCTTTTGCTGTTCGCCCTGGTGATTGTGGGGATGTACGGGGGCATCTTCGCGCCGACAGAAGGGGGAGGTTTCGGTGCGTTCGGTGCTCTTGTGATCGGCCTTGCGAGAGGGAGGCTCAAATGGGCCGGGATACGGTCCAGCCTGGAGGAAGCGGCCAAGATATCCGGAATATGCATGGCCATCCTGATAGGCTCAAACGTCTTCGGCTATTTCCTTGCTGCCAGCAAGCTGCCCATCCAGCTGGCCCAGTTCGTGAGCCAGCTCGACGTATGGCCGATCTTCATCCTGATCTCCATCCTGTTCATTTACCTCATACTCGGCTGTCTCATGCCGGCCATACCCATGCTCATACTGACCGTTCCCATCTTCTACCCGGTTATCATCACTCTGGGCTACGATCCCATATGGTATGGGGTTATCATGGTGCTGATGTTCGAAGTGGCCGTCATCACCCCTCCCATGGGCATCAACGTGCTGGCCCTGCAATCCATCACTTCCGAAATCAGTCTTGCCGTAATGTTCAAAGGAGTTGGATGGTTTCTCATGGTGATGTTTCTTTTCGTGGCGCTTATGATCGCTTTTCCCGATATTGCACTCGTCTTGCCCAGAATCTTTTCGAAAACTTGAGCAGGAAACCCGGAGGTTAGCAGAATGCAAAAGAACAATGACTCTATAGATGCATTGAGAACGATTGAAACCGATGTGTTGATCCTGGGATCGGGGGCAGCCGGATGCGGCGCTGCAATAGCAGCCAGGCAGAAAGGGCTGAGGGTGCTCCTGCTCGACAAGGGCAAGCTTGAGAGCTCGGGGTGTCTTGGAGGAGGAAACGACCACTTCATGGCCGTCTTGAACAGCGGCCCTGAGACCGATACCGCGGACGCTGTGGTTAAATTCTACAATACCCCTGTCTCCGGGTTCAGTCCCAGGCTTATCGCAGACGGGTGGGTCAAGGTCATGCCGGCCATGATCGATGTCCTGCTCGAGATCGGAGTCAAGTTCGCCACCAATGAGGACGGTTCCTGGCTCCGAACCGTGGGGTTCGGTCAGCCGGGGAACTGGTGGATCAACATTGAAAATGGCGCCACCGTCAAGAGAAGGCTGGCCAAAAAAATCCGCTCGATCGGTGTGGACGTCCAGGACCACATCATGATCACCAGACTCCTCACAGGTGACGGGAGAATAGCGGGCTGTGTCGGCTATGATGTTCTCGACGGCGCCTTTTATGTGTTCAGGGCAAAGAAGGTCATTCTGGCGCTCGGGAACACTGCGACCCGTGGATGGACCAATTCAAGCGGGAATCCCTACAATGTCTGGTTTTCACCGTACAACACCGGGGGCCAGTTTGTCCTTCCTTACGAGGCGGGCGCAAGACTCATGAACATCGATACGCAGCAGCTTGCCACCCTCATCCCCAAGGGATTTGGGGCCCCGGGGATGAACGGAATCAACAGCATGGGCGGTCATGAGCTCAATGCCCTGGGCGAGCGCTTCATGGGCAAGTACGACCCCATGTTGGAAAACGGTTTGAGAGTGAACCAGATCGCAGGCACCTACCAGGAGCTCGTGGAGGGGAAAGGCCCTCCGTTCTACATGGATATGAGGCACCTGAGCAAGGAAGACGTTCAGCACCTCCAGTATGTGCTCATGCCCGGGGATAAGGCCACATACAACGACTACAGCGAGCAGAGGGGACTCGATTTCGCGACAAAGCCCATGGAGGTAGAGCTCTCGGAGCTCTGCTTCAGCGGCCTTGTCAGGACCCGCGACAACTTCGAAACCGATGTGCCGGGGCTTTTCAACGGTTGCGTGTTCTTCGCCTTTTCCGGCTCAATGTGCGGAGGATACTCAGCCGGGTTGAACGCGGCAGAGGCATGCCTGAAGACTTCCGATCTCGCGCCCATCGATTCAGAAGAGGTGCTGAAGGAAAAGGAGCGAATACTCAGGCCGCTCCATACCGGGGAGGGCATGACCTATCTGGAGTTTGAGAACGCCATTCGACAGGTGATGAATTACTACATGGGGTACAGAAGGAATCAAAAAGGGATGGAGATCGCCTTCGAAAAGCTCACCTTTCTTGAAAGCCGTCTGGAAGACCTCAAGGCGGAGGATTACCGGCAATTGATGCGGGCCAACGAATCCATGGAACTTCTCAAGATGTGCAAGGTGACCACCAGGGCCAGCATGGAGAGGAAAGAGAGCGGGCGGGCCTGTTACAGAAGAACCGATTACCCGAACCTCGACCGGGATCTGGCCAAACCCCTCCTCACCTGGGAGGAAAATGGAGAGCAGAAGTTCGCGTGGGGGAAAGAAGGGTAAAGAGCAGTATTGAACATCCAACATCGAACGTCGAACATCGAACGTCGAATGAAAGGACCAGAGGTCGGGAATCAGAGATCAGAGGTCAGCAAGGACAAATGCCAATTTCAACACGAAGCACGAAGAGGGAAGAAGATGCACGTCCTACATCGAACGTCGAATGGAAGAGAAAAAGAGCAGATGTTCGCGTGGGGGTTTCAGTCCAAGAGAAAGAGTTCAGACAGGATAACAGGATCAGGAGGGACCATTCAGGATTTTTCCGTCATTCCCGCGAAGGCGGGAATCCAATACTTTCAGGTTTCTTTATCCAGTTTTTTGAAAGAATCCCGTAGATCCCGTACTCCTGTCTAATCTTTCTTTTTCAAGAAAGGAGCTTTAACGATGCCGCCGAAATTCAGCCTGGAAATGCACGAGGCAACCATATTCGCAAACTGCCTGGACTCTCAAAAAAGGACGTCGCCATGCGAAGCGGCGTGTCCTGCGGGTATGCCGATACAGAAGATGAACACCCTCATCAAAGAGAATCGGATGGAGGAAGCCCTGCAGTTCATACGGTCCAGGAACCCGCTCTCCTCCATTACCGGACGGGTCTGCAGTCACCCATGCGAGACGGGCTGCAACCGAAACGAATTCGACCAGGGTCTATCGATTCGCGCACTGGAAAGATATCCATCCGATCATGCCGATCGAACCGCGCTTTCGCGACCCCGGAAAAAGGAAGCCACGGGGAAAAAAGTGGCTGTGATCGGCTCCGGTCCGGCCGGCATGACCTGCGCCTATTTTTCCGCATTGCTCGGCAATGAGGTTACCGTGTTCGAGGCCTCCCCGTTTCTGGGAGGGATGCCGAGAATCGGTATTCCGGATTTTCGTCTTCCCAAGCACGTGGTGGATCGTGAAATCGGGCAGATCCTGGGGCTTGGCATCGAGGCAAGAACAAACACCGCAGTGGGCAGGGACGTGAGTCTGGAATCCCTTCTCTCGCAATACGATGCCTGCCTCATTGCAGCCGGCGCATGGAAGGAACGGACTCTCGATCTGCCGGGCGGTGACATGGCGCTCTCAGGTTTCTCTTTTCTCAAGGAGGCCAATCTCGGTCGAAGGGAAAATCCCGGCAAGAGGGTGGTCATTATCGGCGGGGGTGGTGTGGCATTCGATTGCGCCTTCACTGCAAAGCGTCTGGGCGCAGAGGAGGTCCACGTGATTTGCGTGGAGGGACCTTCCGCCATGTGCGCCCCGCAGGACGACATCGTCCAGGCCAAAGAGGAAGGGATTGCCATACATCATAGCTCGGCGGCTTCCAGGATTGTCGGCCGGCAGTCGAGGGCCACGGGTGTCGAGTTCTCAGGGATCTCGGATTTCCATTTTGATGATTGCGGTAAACTCATCGTGGATCCCGGTTCGAATCCCAAGAAGACCTTGAAAGCCGACGCCGTGATTTTCGCAGTCGGCGTGGAGCCCGACCTTTCTCAGATCGATCCTCAAAACCGGATCAGGACCACTGCAAGAAAAACCATCGAGGTCCATCCGATCACCATGGCCACTTCGCTCGACCGGGTCTTTGCAGCGGGTGACGTGGTGACCGGGCCTTCAACTGTTGCCCAGGCAGTGGGGGGCGGGCGGTTTGCCGCGGTCGCCATCAACAACCGTCTGATGGGACTGGGACAGGATCAGGGAATCCGGATCGTGGTCAATGATCAGGGCAAGCCCGCTTTCAGAGAAAACAGAGGAACGGCCGGCCAGCATGTCGTCAAGTATGAGGAGATGATGAATCTCGATTCTTTCGAGAAGAAGAAGAGGCCGGAAACCGTTCGCCTGCCGTTGCCGAAATCCATAACCTGCCTGGATGAGATAGACAAAGGGCTGAGACCGGAAGATGCGATGGCAGAGGCGGAACGCTGTTTTCACTGCGGCCACTGTCAGTTGTGCGGGAACTGCGTGGAAGATTGCCCCGGCTATGTTCTGGCCATGACCGATAACGGCCCCAAGGTGGTGTACCCTGAGGAGTGCTGGCATTGCGGGAATTGCCGGATAAGCTGTCCGAGCGCCGCGGTTTCCTATGAATTTCCCATATCCATGCTGGTGTAGGAGCATAGGGCATAGCGCATAGAGCGAGGCGTTCCCACGCGCCAGGAATGTAGATGGGTTGAGCGGAGCGAAACCCATCGATTCGGGGCCGATTTGATACAAACTCAAGATGGGTTTCGCTCTGCTCAACCCATCCTACTTTACTCTGTCCTTCGTGGGACTCGGGTTGGTTTCTAATTTATCCACGCTCACCTTCATAGAGGAGGATGGTATGAAACGCTGGAGTCTTTTCCTTTCCTTTACGCTTTTCGTTCTTTTCGGAAACACACCTTTTGCCTCGGCAGATTCTTATCCTTCAAGAAACATAGAAATGGTCATTCCCATGCTCGCCGGCTCCGCCGGGGACATTACAGGGCGGATGCTCGCTGAAGAGCTCAAGAAGGAGATCAAAGGGAATGTCATCATAACGAACAAGCCAGGCGGCAGCTTTACCCTTGGAACGGATGTAGTGGCCCGGGCCAAGAAAGACGGCTACACCATCGCTTACGCAAACTCCCCTGCAATAGTCTACGCCAAGGCCCTGGACCCCAAGTCGGTCCCGTACGACCCCTTCAAGGATTTCGACCCGCTTGGGGTGCACGTCTATTTTCCACAAGCGATCGTCGTCAAATCCGATGCTCAGTGGAAAACCTTCAAAGACCTGGCCGAATATGCAAAGCAGAATCCCGGTGCGCTTCGATGCGCAAATCCCGGCGCGACCTCCGCTTCCACATTCGTCCTCGAACTTGTCCAAAGCGCCGCCGGAATCAAGGTGACCCAGGTTCCGACCAAGGGGGGCCAGCAGGTCCCGCTGTCGGTTCTGGGCGGGCACACGGAAATGGCGGTTGGCGCCATCTCCGTTTTTGCCAATCACGTTCGGAACGGCGATTTGAGGATTCTCCTCATGACCAGGAAGCTGCCCGATTTTGCCGGGGTCCCCATTCTGACCGATCTCGGATACAAGGAAAACACGCCCTCGGGATGGTTCGGCCTCTATGGACCTGCAGGCTTGCCGGAGGAAGTGAAAAAGGTGCTCGTGCCGGCGATCAAGAAGGCTGTAGAAAGTCCTGTCATGAAGCCCAAGCTGGAGAAACTCTTCTATGTGGTCGATTACAAGTCTCCTGAGGAACAGATAAAGGAGGCTCGGGAGGAGTATGAGAAGGTCTCTGCGATCGCAAAGAAACTGGGGATCCAGAAGTAGGAACAGGAGGCGCGCGAAGAACCTGTCTCTCGCAGTTCCCTGGTGTTATGTCTCACGGATAAGGTGTCATCTCGACTCCCGCGACCCGCGCGGGATAAACGGCGGGAGAGATCTTGCAGCGTGATCCAACGAAAAGATTTCTCGCTTCACTCGAAATGACAGGATTGCAGCTTCAGGACTGAGACATAACACCAGGTCCCGAGTGATGACTCGCGGGAGGAACGGAGACGCAACCCTAAGAACAGGAAGGATCCGAAATGCAGAAGATCGATCTTGTCAGCGGGATTTTCTGGCTGGCTTTTGCCGCATTGGTAAGCGTTCTTTCCTACCTGCAACAGGTGGGGACTCTTCGTGAGCCGGGCCCGGGTTTTCTTTTCTTCTATTGCGGGCTCCTTCTCGGGTTCATGTCCCTGATCATGATCGTCAGCTCCCTGCGCATGCGCAGTGCGTGGAAGCCCCTCTCGCTGCCTTTCAAAGGTTTGAACCTCAAAAAGCTGATCCCCGTCGTCCTCTCTCTCTTTTTGTACGTTGCGCTGATGGAGACGCTGGGCTTTGTGGTCGGGACATTTCTCATTCTTATTTTTCTCCTGAGGATAATCGAAAAGAAGCCCTGGCGGCTTTCCCTGACCACCTCCGTGCTGGTCACGGCATGCTCATACCTGCTGTTTCAGTACTGGCTGGCAGCACAGTTGCCCCGGGGACTCCTCGGTCTCATCCAAATGTGACAAACAGCCTCTGAAAAGGGGACTTTGAACATGGACGTATTTCAGAGCATTTTTTTTGGCCTTCAGACGGCGTTGCAGCCCATCAATCTGTTCTATTGTTTCATGGGCGTTTTCCTCGGCACCCTGGTGGGGGTTCTGCCGGGGTTGGGGCCGGCGGCCGCAATCGCCATGCTGCTGCCATCCACTTTCCACGCCCCTCCCACCTCGGGCATCATCATGCTGGCAGGCATCTGGTATGGCGTGATGTTCGGCGGGTCAAGGACATCCATCCTGGTCAACGTCCCGGGAGAAGCCACGTCCATCATGACCTGCCTGGACGGGTATCCCATGGCCAAACAGGGCCGTGCAGGCCCCGCCCTCGGCATGGCAGCCTTTGCATCTTTCATCGGGGGCACCATCGCCATTCTCGCCCTCACCTTTACAGGCCCTGTGCTGGCCCGCACGGCCCTGGCCTTCGGCCCTGCGGAGTATTTCGGGCTCATGATCATGGGAATTACGGTCCTGAGCTTCCTGAGCAGCGGCTCCATGCTGAAATGCCTCATGATGGCCGCCGTGGGCATCATCCTTGGAGGCGTGGGCATGGACATCATCACCGGCAGTTACCGGTTCACCTTCGGGTTCATGTACCTGCGCGACGGGGTCCCCCTGGTCGCCGTGGTCATGGGTCTTTTCGGGATAAGCGAGGTGATCAGAGACCTCGAATCGGAGGTGAGAGGAGCGGTGATCGAGACGAAGATCAGGAATCTCCTGCCTACTCTCAAGGACTGGGCGGCATCCAAATGGGCCATCGTCCGGGGCACGGTGATCGGGTTCTTTCTGGGCATCATTCCCGGCGGAGGGGCCATCGTGGCGACATTTGCCGCCTATGCGGTGGAAAAGAAGGTGTCGAAGCACCCGGAGCGCTTCGGGCATGGGGCCATCGAAGGGGTGGCCGCACCCGAGGCTGCAAACAATGCCGCCGCCGCGGGATCTTTCATCCCCCTTCTGACGCTCGGCATACCGCCGAACCCGGTAATGGCCATACTGCTTGGGGCCCTGATGATCCACGGCCTCCAGCCCGGCCCCCTCCTCCTCAGGGACGCGCCCGAGGTGTTCTGGGGTACGGTCATGAGCATGTATATCGGCAGCATAATGCTCATGATCCTGAATCTCCCCCTGATAGGACTTTGGGTGAAGGTGCTGAAGGTCCCCTATTTTCTGCTCTACCCGCTTATCCTGATCTTCTGCCTGATCGGTTCTTACAGCGTGAACAACAATGTGAACGACATGATGACCATGCTCATCTTCGGCGTTCTAGGGTATCTCCTCAAGAAGTTCGGGTTCGACGCCGCGCCCCTGGTGCTGGCGTTGGTGCTCGGACCGATGCTGGAGGAGTCGTTCCGCCAGGCATTGATCACTTCTCACGGCAGCTTCATGATCTTCGTGGAAAAGCCCATTGCCCTGACGTTCCTCATAGCTGCTGCCGTGTTTCTGCTGATCCCCCTGGTCACCAGCAGGAAGAAGATTTCCAAGCTGGAAGAAAAGATCATCGAAAAAGGCGCCGAGGTGCATCGAGCAGAGGCCGGAGGTCAGCAAAGGACGAACGTCGAACATTGAACATCGAACATCCAACGTCGAATGAAGGACCGAAAGCATTCAACATTGTTCATTAACCTACATTGGAAATCAAGTTTGTGAGCACTGAGAACGATCGCGCAGCGTGTAGGATGGGTTGAGCGGAGCGAAACCCATCTTAAAGAACCAGCATCGAAAAAGAACTCGCCCGCTGCGCGGAGGCAATTTGGAATCAAAGGCGATCCACGATGGGTTTCGCTTCGCTCAACCCAATCTACGGTTCTGACGGTGATTGGTATTTGTTCTTTCATTCGATGTTGGACGTTCGATGTTCGATGTTGGACGTTCATCTCTTTCTTCGTGGTTAATGATCTTACTTATTTAAATTTGTGAACGGGAGGTACTCAATGAAAACGGAGCATTTGAAGTGCGATGTCCTTTGTGTGGGCGGGGGGATCGGCGGCCTGATGGCGGCTATCCGGGCGGCTGAGCTCGGGGCCAAGGTCATTGTGGCCGAGAAGGGCAACGTTATCCACAGCGGAAAGGGAGGCGGCGGCTGCGACCATTACCTGTGCTACATCCCGGAAGTGCACGGGTCGGATATGGATGCGTATATCGAAGAGATGCTGCAGACGCAGCAGGCAATGAACTTCCAGAACCTAGGCATGAAAAGGATCCGCACCCATATTGCCAACACGTTCGATATCATCAAACTCTGGGACAGTTGGGGCATTCCCACAAAGCAGAATGGAAAATACTACTTTGCAGGGCACGCGTTCCCCGGGGGATACCGATGCCTTCTCAAGTATGAGGGACTGAGACAAAAACCGATTCTGACCGAGCAGGCGCGCAAGAGAAAGGTGAAAATCGTCAACCGTGTGATGGTTTTCGACCTGATCTCCGATGGAAGCGTTGCAGGGGCCGTGGGCCTCGACACGCGGAGCGACAAGATCATCTCCTTTGAGGCGAAGAGTGTTATTCTGGGCACAGGTGGGACCACAAGGTTGTACCCGGCGCCGACACCAGGCTGGCTGAACAACAACGCTACCAGGCCCAGCATGACCGGAGACGGTCGGACAATGGCATTTCGCGCGGGGGCAGAACTGCAGGATGTGGAGATGAGGGTCCTTCACGTAGGGCCCAAGTACATTGCGCGATTCGGTCAGGCGACCTGGATCGGCGTGTTCCGCGACCCTCATGACAGACCTATCGGCCCTTTCGTAACCAAGCCTGAAAGACACTATGGCGACATCACCCCGGAGGTAAACAAGGCCATATTTGCCGATTATGCCAAATCGGGAAGAGGCCCGGTTTACATGGACGGGAGGGGAATGTCGGATGAAGACTACGAGTACATGATGCATTGGCTTGTCCATGAGGGAAACTCCTCGGTCATCCAACACATGAAGGATGAAGGGATAGACTACAGAAAACACCCTGTGGAATTCATGACCTATGACCACGGTTGCCAGGGCAGAATTGTTACCAATGAAAAGGGGGAAACCTCCCTGAAAGGTCTTTACGCTTTGGGAGACGAGCTGGCGAACGGGATTTCCAACGCATCGGTCTTTGGATGGATCTGCGGCGAGAATGCCGCGAACTACAGCAGGAATGCCGGGACGCCCGAGCCGCCAAAGATGAATGAAATGATAGAAGACAAAATTCGTCTTGTTCAGGAGCTCCGAAGCCGGAGAGACGGCGCCGATTGGAGGGAGGTGAACATTGCGCTCCAGCAGATCATGCAGGATCATGCGGGGGCATCCCGATCCCAGGCCCTGCTCGAAGCAGGCTCGTTCCACCTGTCCAGGATCAAGAAAAAGGCATACGAGATCATGATGGCCGGGAATCAGCATGAGGTGGGTCGATGCCTGGAGGTTCTCAACCTCATCGATCTGGGAGAGCTCGTCTTTCTTGGGGCTATTGACCGGAAGGAGACCAGGGGAAACCATATTCGAGTCGACTATCCGCTCACCAACCCAAGATTCAACAAAAAGATCCACATCATCAAGAAGGTTGATGGAAAACCGGTCACAGAGTGGCGGGATATAAGCAAGTAAGAAGAAAGTAAACAGTAAGCAGTAAGCAGTAAGCAGAAAATCTGAAGCGCGGAGCAGGGATGTAGAATGGGTAGACCCCGACAGGTATTAAGCCGGGGGAAACCTATCAATTCAGAGACCAGGACCATAGGATTGGCAGGACTGTAGGATGGGTAGAGCGGAGCGAAACCCATCAATTTAGAGATCAGAAATTCTACGTAAGAAATATTGAAGGAGGTTTATATGCCGCCTATTATCGATGAGACCAAATGCAAACGCTGTGGAACATGTGTGGACACCTGCAGCGAAGACGTTTTCTACGGATGGAGGAAGAAGCAGATTCCTCAGGTCAGCTACCCGCAGGAGTGCGCCTACTGTAACGGCTGTGTGGAAGAGTGTCCGGAAGGGGCGATCAAACTCAGAATTCCCCTGCCGATGATGCTCCTGTACAAACCGACTGCTTGAGGATCCACAGATTACGCAGATTTCAGGCATTGAACCGCCAAGACGCCAAGTGCGCCAGGAAGAAAGTTGTTGTTCGTCTGCCGGCAGATGCCGGCAGACGAACAACAAATCTTAGCGTTTTTCTTCGCGTCCTTTGCGCCTTCGCGGTTATTCTTTTCGTGTTCTTCGCTGTGAAAACGAAGGTTAATTGCCAATTCCCCGCCCATTGCCTAGAATGACTCCAAAGTGTAGCCTGGTTTACAGAAAGGGCCCATTCTCTTCGACTAAGATCGCATTATGATAGAACTCAGGATTCACGGCCGCGGCGGACAGGGGGCGGTACTCGCCTCCGAGATGTTCGTCGATACTCTTCTCCGGGAGGGCAAGCACGCGGCATCTTTTCCCTTCTTCGGCTTCGAACGAAGGGGAGCCCCGGTGGTCGCATTCCTGCGCTTCGATCAGAAGCCGATTCTTCAAAAAGACCAGATCTATCGTCCGGATTGCCTGGTGGTCATGGACAACACGCTTTTCAAGGCTGTGGACGTTTTTCAGGGAATCAAATCGGGCGGCATCCTTGTTTTGAACGAGAGCAGGGATCCCTCTGCGCTCTCGCTTCCGCCCCAGATTCAAAAGCTCGGACTCGTGGACGCCACCAGGATTTCCATGGAGACCATCAACACATTCATCCCCAACACTGCCATGCTGGCTGCTCTTTGCAAGACGACCGGGTGGGCTGGATACGGGTCCTTGAAAAAGGCCGTTTCAGAATCCATGGACCGCAGGATTCTCAAGAACAACCTCATTATTTTGGAACGCGCCTTCCGGGAGACCAGGATTTATGAGCGGAGGGGAGAGGGGGCATGGAAATGAAAACTCCTTTTGAAGCCCCAATTGGAAGGGACCTCTATGTGGTCAAAACCGGGGACTGGCGTTTCCAGAAACCGGTTGTGAATAGCGAGAAGTGCACTCTTTGCGGCATCTGTTTCATCTTCTGTCCGACCAATTCCATCCGAAAAACCGAGAACTGCTACGAAGCGGACCTGGACACCTGCAAAGGATGCGGAATCTGTGCGAATGAGTGCCATGCGTCGGCCATAACCATGGAGATGGAGAGAAGGGGATGAGCCGCATAAAGGCAATGGACGGCAACATGGCTGCGGCTTACGGAGCGGTGCTCTGCAGGCCCACAGTTCTTGCCGCCTATCCGATCACGCCCCAGACCCCGCTCGTGGAATACCTCTCCAACTTCATTGCCGACGGCCGGCTTCAGGCTGAGATGGTGGAAGCGGAAAGCGAACATTCCGTCCTCAGCGTTCTCCATGGGGCGTGCCTTGCCGGCGGAAGGGTCTTCACCGGCACATCCTCCCAGGGGCTTGCCCTGATGTATGAGCCCTACATCCGCACATCCACCTTGAGGCTCCCCATTGTGATGGCGATTGCAAACCGCGAGATCATCTCCCCTCAAAGCGTCTGGGGCGGGCAGCAGGATGCCGTGACCCTTCGCGATGCAGGGTGGATACAGATCTTCTGCGAGAACAACCAGGAGATCATGGATTCGGTGATCATGGGGTACAGAATTGCCGAAGACAAGGATGTCCTCCTCCCCCTCAATATCTGCTATGACGGGTTCTACCTCTCCCACATGTCCGAAGGGGTGTCCATCCCTTCCCAGGATATGGTCGACCGTTTTCTCCCTCCCTTTACTATCGATCACATCAAGCTCGATCCTGACGACCCCATGTCCGTGGATCCCCTTACGCCCGGAGACCTGCTGACCGAATACCGCTACAAACACGTGCGTGCGCTGCACAAGGCCAGAGAGGTCATAGACCGGGTGGATAGGGAGTTCTCAAAGCTGTTCAAAAGAAGCTATGGAGGACAGGTGGAGGCTTACCGGACCGCGGATGCCGACCTCCTGCTGGTGACCATGGGAAGCCCTTCAGGCACAGCCAAATTCGCAGTGGATCTTGCAAGGGAAAAGGGGATCGGGGTAGGCCTGCTCAAGGTCCGTACGCTGCGGCCGTTTCCTGTGGAAAAACTGGTCGAAGCGGCACAGGGGAAAAAGGTGATCGGCATTATCGATCGGAATGTCTGCTTTGGATGGGGCACAGGGGTGGTGTTCATGGAAGCCAAGGCGGCCCTGGGACCCCTTGCCGGGGAAAAACGGCTTCTCAACTACATCGGAGGTCTCGGGGGCTCTGACATCACGGTGGATCATATCCTGGGGGTCATCCGGGAAATGGAATCGGCAGCAAACGGGAAAGAGATTCAAGAGGTAAAGTGGCTTGGCCTTTCGGAAGTCTGAAAAAGTCGTCCTGATCGGCAACAGCCATGCGGCAGTTGCGGTCATCGAAACCCTGAGGCGGGAAGGTTTCCAGGGACATTTGACCCTCGTCTCCGAAGAGAAGCTGCCTGTCTTCTCCCCCACTGCCCTCCCCTATCTTTTCGCCAGCAAGGAAAAGGGATCCCGCTGTCTCAGGCCCGTAGAATTCTATCACGGTCTCTCCGTGATCCAGGAGAGGGCGGTCTCGATCGATCCCGATCGATCTCAAGTCATTGTCGAAAGCGGCGCCAGACTTCATTACGACCGTCTCGTGCTTGCGACCGGGGCATCCGCGGCCCCGGTTGTTCTCGACACTGCGTCAGGAGATCAAGCGTTCACCCTCCGCAGAGCGCCGGATCTGGAGCGGATCGAAAAGAGGGCAAAGAGGAGCCGCAAGATCCTTATCCTGGGCGGAGGGCTGATCGGACTCCATCTGGCCGAGGTATTTTCCGAAGAAGGGAAAGAAGTCCTTGTGCTGGAATTGAAAGACCAGATCCTTCCCGGCCTCGTCCACAGGGAGCTTTCAGGAGTCCTCATCGACCATTATGAGCGGAAAGGGATCCGGATCCGGCTCGGCTCGAGCATTAAAGGGATCCATGATCATGAGGCGGTACTCTCCAGCGGCGAATCGGTTGGAGCCGACCTGGTCCTTGCGGCAGTGGGGATCAGGCCCAATGTGGAAATTGTCCGCGATACGAAAGTTGCCGTCCGGGAGGGGATCCTCGTCAACGAGCGGATGGAAACGAATGTGAATGGGATATACGGCTGCGGGGACGTGGCCGAATACCGGGATTTTTTCACCGGCAGGAGCAGATTGAACCCGAATGTCATCAGCGCCGCGGAACAGGGGAAAAGGGCGGCCGAAAGCATCATGGGCAAAGGGGAACCGCATCCGGGCGTGATCTCGATAAACACATTCCGGTGCATGGGGTGGAATCTTTTCAGCCTCGGCCGGTTCGAGCCCGATGGCGGGGATGTCATGCTGGAGGAGTTGAACGAAGAGACCGGTTCTTTCAAACGACTGGTCTTCAGGGACGGCACGATGAAAGGGATGCTCCTCCTGAACTGCCCGGCAGACGGAGGAGTTTTCTACAACCTCATCAGGAGACAAGTCCCTCTCAAGGGAATGGAAGAGCGGATCTTCGGAGATCCCCTGCGATGGGGGAAGAGGCTGTCATGTCAGGAGAGAAGTTGAGGAAACCAAGATTTCTCGGCTTCGCCTCGAAATGACATGGCGGCACAGTCATGTAGGATGGGTAGACCCCGGCAGGTCTTAAGGCGGGGGAAACCCATCAGACATTGGATAGCTTGAAACATCAATCCCGATGGGTTTCGCTTCGCTCTACCCATCTTACAATTACAATAAAGTATGATCCAGAAACACGGAATTCAACGAGACGAAACGAAGTGCATCGGCTGCAGGGCCTGCGAGGTCGCTTGCAGCCTCGCTCATCAGGCCCCGTACCGGCTCGATCGATCCAACGTGACCGGCGCAAGGTTTGAGGGCGAGGCGCTATTTTCCGTATGCCGCCACTGCGAGCAGCCGGAGTGTCTCCTTGTCTGCCCTGTCGGCGCAATTCACCGGAGTTCGGCAGGCATCGTTAAAATCGATTCCCGCACCTGCGTGGGCTGCGGAATTTGTGCAGCAGCCTGCCCGCATGGAGGGATACGCATTCATCCGGAAAAGGCCGACAAGTGCGACCTCTGCGGCGGCAATCCTCTTTGTGTCGCTCTCTGCCCGGAAGGGGCGCTGCAATATCAGGATCAGACCAGCATGGCCGTCGACTGGAAAAGCTCGGAGGATCTTGTCTCTCCCGGAATCTCATCCTGCCTGGGCTGCAATGCCGAGCTGGCCCTCAGGTTCGTTCTCAGGACCCTCGGCAGGAACACCATCCTCGCCATTCCACCAGGATGCATGGGCGGTGTAGGGGTTGTCGGATTCGGCATGACAACCGGCGCCAGGGTCCCTGTGTTCTTTCCCCTTCTCGATAACATCGCTTCCATGCTCTCAGGCGTCAAGAGGGAGTATTCCAGGAAAGGGGTCGATGTAAATGTCGTGGCCTTTGCGGGCGACGGAGGCACCGCGGATGTGGGGTTTCAGTGTCTCTCTGCAGCGGCAGAGCGGGGCGAGAATATCATCTATATCTGCTACGACAACGAAGGCTACATGAACACAGGATTTCAGAGGAGCGGCACCACGCCCCTGGGCGCGTGGACCAGCACCACGCCAGTGGGAAAGACCGGTTCAGGGAAGAAGCAGCGGAGCAAAAACCTGCCGCTCATCATGGCCGCCCACGAGATCCCCTACGCTGCAACGGCCTGCATGTCCTACCCAGCCGATTTTGAGCGCAAGCTCCGCAAGGCCATGGCCGTGAAAGACGGTCTCGCGTACATCCATCTCCTGACCCCCTGCCCCACCGGTTGGAGATTCCCGAGCGAGAAGGGTATTGAAATCGGAAGACTTGCAGTGGAAACGGGTTTCTTTCCCTTATGGGAAATGGAAAGGGATGTCTATCGCTTCACAGTGGACATCGATGAGTTGAAACCTGTGGAGGAGTTGCTCAAGAGCATGGGAAAATATCGCCACCTGAAAAAAGGCCAGATCGATTCCATCAGGGAGTCCCTCGTAAAGAGAATGGGGATGATCAGGTCTCTTGCGGAGCGGACCGAGAATTGAAGAATGTAAATCCGAAGCACGAAATCCGAAACTCGAAACAAATTGAAATGACCAAATCACAATGATCGCATTTCGAATTTTACCGAAAGGGACTTCGTGAAGAAAAGCTTCGATTCTCCCTGGGTGAGAGACAATATCGGGGATTACCGGAATGAGCTGGACCTGCTGCTGAAGTCCGCCCAAATGAGAGCCTATAAGGGGGGGCAGCCCGTTTACATCCAGGGAGAGCGAAGCCGAACCTTTTATTTTCTTCTGAGGGGAAAGGTCAAGATCAGCATCTTCCGGGAGGACGGCAGCGAAAAGATCCTGGCCATTCAGGAAGGGAACACCTTTTTCGGGGAAAGCGCGGCCTTCGACGACCAGCCCTATTTTGCAACCGCTACGGTGCTTGAGCCTTCGGAAATCTATGTGGTCTCAAGAGACGCCCTCTCCAGGGTCATACGCGAAACGCCCTCTATTGCCTTCATGCTGATGAACGCCCTCATCCGTAAGATGAGGCTCCTAGCCTTCCAGGTTGAAGATCTTTCATTCCTGGATGCACAGAAAAGGGTCGTCCATATCCTCCTCAAGCTGGTCCACGAACTCGGCGTGGAGAAGGAAGACGGCCTCCATATTCAGAAAAGAATCACGCATGATGACCTTGCCCGTCTCACAGGTCTTTCACGGGTGACCGTGACGAACGTTCTCAATTATCTTGAAAAGGTGAACATACTGAAAAAGCGGAGGTGCAGCCTTACGATCACGGATCATGAGAGGCTGGTGAATCTCCTGGGCGGCGGATTGAGTGGTGAAGAAGAGAACCTCTAACGGAGAAGAGGTGAACGTCCAACATCGAACATCGAACGTCCAACGTCGAACGAAAAAACCCCTGGCTGCGACAGAGGAGTACTGGTCAGGATAATCTTCATGGCAGCCCCGTAGGATGGGTTGAGCCCGGCAGGCAGTAGGCCGGGGGAAACCCATCGATTCGGGACACCAAGAATTCCGGAAACCATTACCGATGGGTTTCGCTCCGCTCAACCCATCCTACACTAATGTGCGAAGAGCGTGTCCTTTGTGGTTGGAGAAGACGTTCAAAAGAAGAACACGAACAATCATGAAGTTATGTCAAATGTGGGAAGCGTTCAACATCGAACAGGAGGTAGAGAAATGGGGAAGTCAAGTGTGAAGGTCTTTTTGGGAATGCCTGTCATCATGATCTGCCTGACTCTTTTCACCCTGATGATCGTTGCCGGGCCGGCCGTCTGCGGCGGTGCCGAAAAGAAGGCAAGCCTGAAGATCGTCAGCGCCTGGGCGCAGAACAACAAGATGAACGACGCTTTGTGGATGCTCCAGAAGAAGGTTCAGGAGAAATCCAAGGGAAGCCTCGAGATCGTCTGGGGCGGGGGGCCTGAAGCAATTCCCTCCTTCCAGCTTGTGGAAGCGCTTCGAAACGGCGTCGTAGACCTGGCCTGGACGGCCCACACGTACAATGTTGCACAGCTCCCGGTGGTGGAAGGGGCCAAGCTCAGCAGGCTCACGCCGTGGGAGGAGAGGGAGAAAGGGATCTCCGCCTTTTATGAGGAGATCTATCAGAAGAAGTTGAATGCACAGTATCTCGGCAAAGGCACCCCGGGTCTCACCTACAATCTCTATACCACGGTTCCTCTCAAGTCCATTGAGGAGTTCAAAGGAATGTCCATCCGGGTCACACCGGCCTATAAGGCTTTTGTGGAGGCCCTCGGCGCAGCTCCCGTTGCAACCGATCCCGGAGAGGTCTTCACGGCACTGGAGCGGAAAATGGTGAAAGGCTATGGATGGCCTTCCCTCGGGATCTCCGATTTCGGGTGGGATTCTGTCACCAAATTTGTCATTGAACCCGCATTTTATCAGGTGGACGTGATCGCCCTCGCCCACATCAATTCCTGGAACAAGCTCCCCAAGGACCTCCAGGGGGTCCTGATCTCGTGTATGAAAGAGGTCGAGAGGGACGCCCATGCTCACTTTGGAAAGCTGATCAAGCAGGATCGCGAGAAGATCACGAACAAAGGCATACAGGAGATCAAGCTGCCTGACGCAGAGGCTAAGAAATACCTGGAGACCGCTTACGAGGCATCCTGGAAAGAGGTCCTGAAGAAAGATCCCGAGCAGGCCCCCAAGCTGAGGGAGATGCTGGGGAAATAGCCTCGAAACCTTGTCATTTCGGGGGAGCCGACTCGCTCCTTCGAAATGACATTCCCTGGTTGAAGCATTAAAATTCGAATCTCGAATCCGAAATTCGAAACAAAAATCCAGCGCTCATTTGCTTCTTTGGTATTGTTTCGGATTTCGTGCTTCGGATTTCGAATATCGCCAGAGGTACCAGGCCAGAAACCTCGGCAAGAGATGAAGCTTGGACAAAGCCAAAAACAGACTGGACTCTTCCCTCGGCGTCATCAACACCCTCATGGCGGTGGTCGCGGCGGTGATGATCATCTTCATGATGTTTGCCATCTGCTATGCCGTGCTGACGCGGTTCCTTTGGAATGAGCCCATCCCATGGGTGGTGGAGGTGAGCAGCTATCTCATGCTCTACATCACATTCCTGGGCATGGCCTGGCTCCAGGGCAAGAACGGCCATGTTCGAATAGACCTCTTTACCTCCATAATGAGCCCCAGAACAACAGCCCTTCTGGACGGATTCACTTCACTGGGGGGACTTGCAGTCGGCCTGGTCCTCGCATGGAAAGGGACCGCGGTCACGATCGATTATTTCCAGAGGGATGTCACGGTCATCGGCATCCTGAACACCCCTCAATACGTGCTCATGGGAATTATCCCCATAGGAGGAGCTCTCCTCCTCCTGCAGTTCATCCTTCGAACCCTGCGATCCTTCCGGACCGCCCTTCGAAAAACCCAGCCCTCAGGCGAACCGCGGCCCGAAGGACAGGGTTTGGAATAGGACCGCCGTGGATTGGCCCTTTATCATGGTTCTGCTGTTCGGGTCCCTTCTCGGACTCATGTTCATCGGCATGCCCGTGGCCTTTTCCTTTCTCCTGGTCACCTCAGGGGCCATGTACTGCCTGATGGGCGGGCCAAACGGTCTGACCCAGTTGACGGTCAGCATTTTCGATTCCCTCACAAAATTCAATTTGACCGCCATCCCTTTTTTCATCCTCATGGGAGAGATCCTTTACCATGCAGGGCTGGTCTCAAGAGCACTCGACTTCTTCTCGAAGATCGTGGGGTCCATTCCCGGGCGACTCGCTGTTGTGACCTTTCTCATCGGAGGCCTTTTTGCAGCCCTGAGCGGAGCCACGGTTGCCAGCACCGCGGTGCTTGCCTCCCTGATGGTCCCCGAGATGATGAAACGATCCTACGGCAAGGAGATGGTCCTGGGACCTGTCATGGCCTCCGGAGCGCTGGACATGATCATTCCGCCCAGCGCACTGACCGTGCTCCTGGGAACCCTTGCAGAGGTCTCTATCGGACGCCTCCTGATCAACGCCATTGTTCCGGGATACATCCTGCTTGCGATGTATGTCGGGTACGTGATGATCCGCTGCTGGCTCAATCCGGCGTTGGCCCCGCGTTATGAGTTTCAGGCCATCGGTTGGAAGGAAGTGGCCTTCTCCGGCGCTCGCGACCTTTTCCCGCTTGCAATCGTGATCTTCGCGGCACTGGGGTTGATCATCATGGGGGTGGCCACACCGACCGAGGCCGCGGCCCTCGCCAGTCTCATGGCTTTCATCCTCGCTGCCGCCTACCGCCGCCTCAATGTCGGGACCGTGAAGACATCCATTCTCAGCTCTCTGAAGGTCACGATCATGATCCTCACCATCATCGCCGCATCGGCCGCCTTCAGCCAGGTGCTGGCCTTTTCGGGGGTGAGCAGGGGCATGCTCGGGTTGGTGCTCGGGGTCTCGGTCAACCCGATGGTCATCCTCGTGATCATGCTTCTTGTGGTGATTCTCCTGGGATGCGTCCTGGAGCAGGTATCCATCATGATGATCACCCTTCCGATCTTCATGCCCATCATCAAAAACCTTGGCTATGACCCTGTCTGGTTCTGCATCCTCGTCCTCCTTTGCCTGGCCATCGGTCAGTTGACTCCCCCCTTCGGCCTCGCACTCTTCGTGATGAAGGGCAGCACCCCGCCGGAGATCACCATGAAGGACATCTATCGGTCGGCATTGCCTTACGTGTACCTCGACTTCGCAGGCCTCTGCCTGGTGATTGCCTTCCCGATCCTGGGCACCTGGTTTAAGGGAGGGTGAAAACAGAGGTCAGAGATCAGAAGTCAGAGGTCAGCAAGAACAGAGCAAAGAGAAAGAGTATCCCTCACAGAGAGCACAGGGAGCGCACCCATTCGCCTGTCTTGGCTCTTGATGACCTCTGATCTCTGACCTCTGATCTCTATCTTTTATCTTGACACTTCCCCTTTTTTTCCTGCTATAGTGTGTGAATCTAAATATTTAAATCCCTAGTAATCGGAGCAAAAAAGATGAGAATTGCATTTCCAGCACAGGATGATAAAGGGATGGAAAGCCCTGTTTACGGGCATTTTGGAACCGCTCCCTATTTTATCGTTGTGGATGACGAAACCGGAAACGTCGAGGCAATTTCAAACCGCGACATGAATCACAATCACGGTCAGTGTCAACCCATGAAGGCCCTCGGAATGACCAAAGTCGATGCAGTTGTCGTCGGCGGCATCGGCGCCGGCGCGCTGAACGGATTGCTCGCCGCAGGGATCAAATCCTATCGTGCGGTCGAGGGAACAGTGGCGGATAACCTGAAGCTTATCAAGAGCGGTGCTCTGCCGCAGTTCACAGTGAATCAGACCTGTGCCGGGCATAGTTCGGGCGGTGGATGCGCGCATCATTGAGGATTCTTAACACGAAGATCACGAAGGACACGAAGTTCTGTAGGATGGGTTGACCCCGGCAGGTCTTAAGCCGGAGGAAATCCATCAGAAATGCCAGCAAGATGGGTCAGGACCCATCCTACGTGACTGAGGAAGAGAGATGAACGAGAATAATCAAGACAATGGGAACGGGAAGGGCATGCGAGAACTGCTTCTGGCCTCAGGCTATGCGGAAGAGGCCATTAATTACTTCATGACAAAGCCAAACATGGGTTCCATGAAGAATCCGGATCACAAGACGGAACTGACAGGCCCGTGCGGCGACACCATGCGATGCTATCTCAAGATCAACGGGGGCCGCATTCAGGAAGCGAAATATGAAGTGCTCGGGTGTCCGGGCGCGATTTCCGCGGCAATGGCCCTTGCCGATCTGGTCAAAGGGAAGGAGCTGAATGAAGCTCTTAAAGTGAATGACCGGGATGTGTGCCGTGCGCTCGTGGAGATTCCCGATCAGAAGCAGCACTGCATCAGGCTTGCGGTAAAGACGATGGAAAAAGCAATCAAAGAATACCAGGGCGGGAGTGCTGCCCCGGCCAAAGGAGAAAAAACATGCCCCTGTTCGAATTCCTCTGTATGCAATGCGGTGAAATGAGCGAAGCCCTGGTCACCTCATCGGATGACCAGGTCACATGCCAGGCGTGCGGCAGCAAGAAGCTGAAAAGGATGCTCTCGGCGCCGTCCACCCTATCCGGCGTGTCCAAGAGCAGGGTCCCCGGGCCGGGCGATACATCCTGCTGCGGGTCATCCCCTTCCACCGCCGGATGCGCGGGACCGGGAAGCTGCTGCGGCAAAATGCATTAGGGTCCAGAGGTCAGAGGTCGAAGGTCGGAGATCAGCAACCGATCCTTCTTGGAATGTAGATCTTCGTGGTGAGCATTTACTGGCTCTGGCACTTGCTGACCTCTGGCTTCTGATTCTGCCTTTGCTGACCTCTGGTTTTCCGGATCAATCCGCCTTTCTCACCGCCTTCAGGAAAAACCTGCCTGTGCGAGTTATGGAGGATGGCATGCCGACATTTTCGACTCCGACTTCAGGTCTGTACAGAGTACCCGTGTCGTACTCCACAGCGTAATATCTTTTTGAAAGATTGGAGGTTTCCTCCCAGTCCCCGCTCCAGCAGACCTTCTGCTCCTCCGCAAAGAGGTCACTGATGTAGAGTCCTTTTTTATTGGGCGCCGCCTCAAGAAGAGAACAGAGCTCTTCCAGGGTTGGGGTCCTCCAGTCATCGTACCCTGCAAATTTCCTTGTATTCAGCTCATCCAGAGATCTTTTTATATCATTTGCGTCCAGGCGTGAAGGAGAGCCCGATTTCTGCCACATCAGTCCTGAAGCCTTGTCAGTCAGGGTTCCATCCCCATTGTCGACAAAATCATTCGGGAAGCCGCCTTTCGGATTCTTGTACCGCACAAAAAAACCGCCTTGCATAATCATCCTGTCGACTTCAGGCTCTCTTAGTTCAATCGGACCGCTTCTGAGCGCAATTCGTTTCCTCTGGACCTCAGGATCAGTCACTTCTTTTGGGACGGAGGCAATCATTTTTTCCCCCCGCTCCGCTCTCGCCCTGGAGTGGATTCCCTTATCCTTGGAGGCCACAAAGACAAAATCTCCCTTATCGAGATCCGGGTTATTGATTCTGCCGTACTGCGGATGCTGCCCCCGGTTGGTGTAGTTGACAACTTTGTCGGAGAGGTACATCCCGAGCTCCGAGCCCGTGACGTAGCCGTCGCCGGTGAGATCCGCGTCCCCGTTAAGCCCATGGAGGAAGCTGCGCTTGAACATGCTCTGGTCCGGCACCTGCTCGTCCTGTTTGCCTGCCGTGATGTACTGCCGCACCGGAAGGGCGCTTTTCTCCGAAATGTCGTGCGGAATGCTTCTCACCAATGTAAAGAGGCCTCCTGAAAAACAGGAATCGAAGACCATGAGCAGATGTTTCGAATGGATTCTCAAAGAGACGGAGTCGATATCTTTCATGCTGATTGCATGCGAGGCAAACTCAATCGGATTTTGGCTTAGGAGCGGACAATCCCTGGGAATGATGTATCCCATCTTTGTCTTGTCCGCCAATACCTCCGTTTCCCCATGGCCCGCGAAATAGAAGAGGATCCCCCGGTTTACCTCCGTTCCCATCCCATAGACCATTTCGTTCAGCGCAGCTCTCAGCTCCACGGCAGTAGGATCCGATACAAGCTTCACCACAAAACCCATTTCCTTCAGCTTGCCGGCCACCTCTTTTGCGTCATTTACCGCTGCCGGCAGCTTGGGCCACTTGTCGTAATTGCCGATCCCCACCACCAGGGCGTGATAATCCTTGTAGAGAGGAATCACCTGCCCCTGTTTGTCCGTTATTTCTATGCCACCATACGAAATTGAGGACAGTGAAATCAGGAGCAAAATCCATAGCAGGGACAAAGAGCTGAACCAGTAAGGTCTTTCCATGGGTTCCTCCTCTGATCAGGCGTCAAACAATAATGAAAGGGAGTCGGGGTACAAAATATAGGAGGACGGCAAGAAAGTCAAAAAGGAGCGGGGAAAGACAAGAGGTCAGAGGTCGGAGATCAGAGATCAGCCCCGAATCGATGGGTTTCGCTTCGCTCTACCCATCCTACCATCTGGTTCTGGACTTGCTGATCTCCGACCTCTGACTTCTGATTCTGCCCTTGCTGGCCTCTGATCTCCGACCTCCGACCTCTGGCTTACTGCTTATCGGAGCGAAGCGGAGATCCCGTGTGTCGTTTCGCGGGACTGCCTACTGTTTGTAAGGCAATGTGACGATGAACACCGAGCCCTCGCCCGGCGTGCTGGTGGCGGTGATCCCCCCTTTATGGCGCTCGGCGATCTTGCGGCATATGGTGAGCCCCATTCCCGTCCCCTCGTATGTCTCCCTGCCGTGCAGACGCTCAAACGGGCTGAAGATCTTGTCCAGGTACTTTGGTTCGAACCCGATCCCATTGTCCACCACATAAATCGTGCACCGCCCTCGTCCATTTTCAGCATAGACATTGATCTCGGGCGGCTTTTCCGAGTATTTCAGCGCGTTAGCAATGAGATTCTGGAAGAGCTGGACTATCTGCTGGGGTTCGGCCTCGATGACCGGCAGGTCGCCGATCTTCAGCCGTGCCTTTCGATGTGCAATCTCCTCCGCCAGATTGGATCGGACCTGGTTGAGCACCTCGTTCAGACTCACTTTTTCAATTGACCGGGCACTGGTGTCCAGCCGGGAATATTCCAGCAGGGACGTGAGCATGAGCTCCATGCGGCTTGCCGCCCGCCGCATCCGGTCCAGGTAGTCGTGACCCGCCTTATCGAGCCGATCTTTATAACGCTCTTCCAGTATGCTGCCGAATGTCAGAACTTTTCTGATGGGCTCCCTCAGGTCGTGGGATGCAATGAATGCGAAATCCTCGAGCTCCTGGTTTTTCTGTCCGAGATCCCGGTTGGCTGTTTCCAGCTCTGCGGTGCGCTCCTGAACCAATTTCCCGAGTACATCCCGGTCGCGCTGGAGCACCCGCCGCGCCCGGACGAGCTCGCTGACATCCGACATGGCAAGAAGAATCCGGGCTTCCTGTTTCTTTTTCTCAACCCGTACTGCCTGGATCCGGGCAAAAAACTCAAGGGGCGGGGACTTGCGGTGCATCCGGATCTCGGTCGTGAGCTCTTCATCGGACCGCTTGAGCTTGTTGATGAAATCGTGCAGGGCCGAAATCTCCTCTGCTGCAGCGAACTGGGAGAAGGGCATCCCCACAAGTCTTGTGCGTGTCATACCTAGTGCCCGGCAGGCCATGGAGTTTGCGCCGAGAATCCGGTGAGGGTAAATGGGGCTGACCGTCAAAAATGCCACCGGCGCGAGATTGTAGAGCTCATAGTAACGGCTCCGGGATTCCTGGAGCTTTTCCTGGCTGGCGCGCAGTTCTTCGTTCTGAATCTCCAGCTCGATCCGGTACACGTCGAGCTCATGAAAAAGCTCTTCCAGATCCCCACGAAGAGGGCTGGACGCAAGGGATGCATCTTCATTTAAAATCCGCTCTGCCCTGCTCCGCAGGTCTTCCGGAGGGCTCTTCTTTCCCAACATGAGCAAGTCTCCCTATTCAGGACTGAAATCAGATAAAGCCATTGACGTCACGCCGGTCCCCGCATCAAAGCGTGGATCCCGGCGTGAGGGTGCAAACATCTCCTTTTCTCAATGGTCCGTATTGAGTCTGCACAACTCTATCTTAAGCATTTTCAAGGTTTTTTCAGACTCTTATCGAATATCAGCAGAATCATGATGGGGCGTCCATCGCGGCTTTCCACCCTGTAGGCCGTCATCATTATCCCGGCATCCGGGTACTCATACTCCATTTTCTCACCGTCTCCTTCGGCAAGAAACTTTTCAAATCCGCCCTTCAGTCCCGGCATCCCCCAGCGGCCTTGTTGCAGCTCGAAAAATGACCTGCCGGCCGCTTCCTTCTCCTTTACGTTGAACTCTTCGCAGAAAGCCTTGTTTACGGACCTTACACGCAACTGGTTGTCCAGTACCAGAAAGGGCTGCCTTATGGCCTTCATGATGCTTTCGGCCGCGATCTGCGCCTCCCGCGCCTCCATCTCGGCTTGCTTGAGCCTGGTCACATCGGTAAAGGTAATGACCACCCCGTCTATCACGTTGCGGCTGCTCCTGTAGGGCAGCATGCGGACGGACAGCCATCGTCCGTTCCTGTTCTCCACCTCCACCTCCTTCTTGTCCAGGTTCTCGATCGCGTTCCGCACATCCTCGTGGAACCTTTCGTAGGAAAGCGTGGTGGTGATATCGCCAATGGGCCGGCCGATGTCTTTCTCGATCAGGTTGAACATGCGGGTGGCGGCCGGCGTGAACCGCTTGATCCGGAGATTCCGGTCAAGTAACAGGGTGCCCACATCGGTCGCTGCAAAAAGGTTTCTCGCGTCATCCTCGGCATCGGCCGCTTCCTGGTTTTTTCGTTGAAGCTCCTGATTGGCGGTTTCGAGCTCCTCATTGGTGGATTGAAGCTCCTCCTTGGAGGATTCGAGCTCCTCGTTCGTGCTCTGAAGCTCTTCGTTGTTGGCCTGAAGCTCCTCATTTGCAGACTTGATCTCTTCATTGGCGGTCTCGAACTGTTCGATCGCCGCCTGAAGCTGTTGCCTTGCACCTCTCAGCTCCCTTTCGAGCTCTTCCTCCCGCGACAGACCGCCTTCCTGTGGGAGGGTCTCGACGGGAAATCGGCCCTCTCCCGCAGAGCTTCTATCGAAGGTGATAAGGAAATAGCCCTGTGTCCTCTTGACGGGAGTCACCTTGATGTCGACCTTCCGCGACGGCTCACCCTGGAACAGGGTCAAACCGCCGACGCGGACCGTAGACAAGGTTCTCTTCGCTTCGGCCAACCCCTGCTCGAGCCGTTGGCGAATGCCGGTCGCGGCCATGCGAATCACATTCAGCGTAGGCTTGCCCGAAGGTTGTGAAAGAAACGGGCTGGTATCGCCCACGAAGTATACGACGTTGTTCCCCTCGTCCACGATCACACCCGACTTTTCCAGCTCGGAGAGGGCCTCATCCAGCACTGCGCGATTGAAAGGGATCTCCGCTTCCGAGCTCTTTCCTCTTTCCACCGGCCTCGCAGCTGCGCCGTTTCCCGCGGTTTGTTCTCTTCGGGAAAAGGAGGTGATCTGACTCCAATATCTGAGCTCATCCCCTTTTTTCCTGAAGATCTTGTTCCTCCTGTCTATGGCATCGAACAGGTCATGGAAATCCCCCACCCCTTCCGAAGTGCCGAGCACCAGGACCGCGCCGGGGTTCAGGCTGTAGTGAAATACGGGCAACACCTTCCTCTGAAGTTCAGCGTTCATATAGATCAGAACGTTCCGGCAGCTGACCAGATCCATCCGCACCAGGGGCGCATCGCGGGTGATGTCGTGGACTGAAAAAACGATGAGCTCACGTAAGCTGCTCTTGATTTTGTACGTTTGGTCGTCGTTTTTCTCGAAAAAGCGATTCAGCCGCTCCGGCTTTACGTCTATGGCGATGTTGGAGCTGAAAAGTCCTTCCCTTGCCTTTTCAATGGCGTCCGGACTGATGTCGGTTGCAAAGATCTTGAGCTTCAGATAGATACGTTCCCGTTCCATCGCTTCCTGGAACAGCATGGCCAGGCTGTATGGTTCCTCCCCTGTTGCGCAGCCGGGAACCCATATGCGGATCATGGATTCCATCTTCTTTCTAGAGAGGATCTCGGAGATCACAACCTTCTCGAGTTTTTGGAATACCTGGGGGTTGCGGAAGAAGCTGGTCACGTTGACCACCAGGTCCTTGAAAAGCTCCTCCGCTTCATCGGAGCCTTCGCTGATGAAGCGTGTGTACTCGTGGAGCGATTCAATCCGGTTCACGGCCATGCGTCGGGCGATCCGCCTGCGGACCGTGTTCGGCTTATACATGGAGAAATCGTGACCGGTCCTGAGTCTTACCATATTCAGGATTTTCTGAGTGTTGCTTTGCCGCAGGCTTTCCGACCTTTCCTCTTCAAGGTCGGCCCTGGTAAGAAGCGGATGCGCCGCGTATTGCAAAAGATGATCCGCCATTTGTTCCACAGGAAGCACCATGTCCACTGCGCCTGCGTCCACGGCGCTCCGGGGCATTCCGCCGTGCTCCGCCTGATTCTCATCCTGGGCGATCACGAGCCCGCCTGCCCCCTTGATCTCCTTTGCCCCCTGGGTGCCGTCGCTTCCCGTTCCCGACAGGATGAGCCCGACGGCCTTGTCCCCGATGTCTTCCGCAAGGGACCGGAAAAAGAGGTCGATGGGAAGGCGGACGTGTCCTGTCTTTTCCGGTTCTTTCAAACTGAAGCATCTGTCGATGATAAGGAGATCCTTGTCAGGAGGCTTTACATAGATGCGGCCGGGCTCGATCTTTTCCGAGTCCTGAATTTTGCGGACCGGGACAGCGGTTGTCCTCGATAGGATGTTCGGGACCACGCTCTCTCGTTTCGGATCCAGATGCTGGACCACTACCAGTGAAAAAGGAATCCCCGCAGGCATCCGGCCGAGCAGCCCCTCGAGTGCACGGATCCCGCCGGCAGATGCGCCCACCCCTACAATGAGAAACCCGTCCTCTTGTACGGCAGCCTCAAGGGCTCTTTTTGCCGCTTTGGATTTGGCCGGTTTTCTCCCCTTTACTTTTCCTTCACCGGAAAAGCTCTTCGATTTTCGGCGGGGGATTTTTTCTTCCTTGGCGGGCATGGGTTCCTCCCTGAGAGGCATAAGGATAACAAATAAAATCAAGTGTAACAAGCCATTTAGATCCCCCCCCCCCTTGAATGTTTGAAGATTCAGAGACATAGACGAAGAAAGTGGGAAGGAGGAACAATGAGGGAACGAGGGCGGACCTCCTACGCTAAAATTACGGAGGGCAGGCCGCTGGGCTGGGAGGAGGAAGAAGAACGGAATCGGTGAAACGGTGAAATGGAAGTCCCTTCGTGTTCTTCGTGGTGGAATAATCCGGCTTTTTCAGCACGAAGGACACGAAGATCACGAAGGATTGTAGGATGGGTAGAGCGAAGCGAAACCCATCGTTTTCAGGTCCACCTCCTGAGCCTTCCGAGAAGTTGCTAACTACTCCGTGTTCTTCGTGCTCTTCGTGGTGAATCGTCCCTCGTCCCAGCGCAGCGGTCCTCCATCCTCCCTCGTGCTTTATTGTGACGGCAGACAAATCCGGAGGATCTTTTGGATGCTTTTGGTCCATTCCTGGTAGGTTGCGGGCTTGATGGAAAAAGAACACCCGGTGAAGCGTTTGCAGAACTCCATATCCTCTGCAGAGCTCGAGGTTGTCAGGACGGCAACAGGAATGGAACGAAGTTGGGGATCTTCGTTGATCTTAAGAAGTGCCGAACGCCCGTCCATGACAGGCATGTTGAGGTCAAGGATGATCAGGTCAGGGAGTTTTGCATTCTTGTGTCTCCCGCGACGGTTAAGAAAGTCCATCAACTCCGCTCCGTCCCGAACCTCCTGGAGCACACCCCGGAATCCGACCTCTTCAAGGGCGCACTTCACGATCAGATGGTAGTCCAGATCATCGTCCGCCATCAGGATAGTGCGGCCCTCGGTATTTTGATCCGCTCTGATCGGAACACCTGCTTCAAGGAATCCGGAAAGAATTTCCCGATACGTTTGTTTTAGCGGGTTGGCCTCGGAACGGATTTCTTTTTAGCCGAAAGATTTTTCGGATACGCGGGAGAAATAAAGGTATTGATTTACTACTACTTATGTCTAAGAAAATCAATCCTGAAAATCCGTACCATTTTAGCTCTATGAAACATCCGGTTGAGTGAGGTTTGACCATGGGGGTCTTTTTTCAAAAGCGAGGAGCGCCTGGGAAAGCGCATGCAGAAAGGGATAGCAAGGCGGGCGGCGAGCCTCCTCAGTCGATTCGACGCAGAGCTTTCTGTTGGGACCACCAGGAGGCCCTCCGCCCGCCCTGAATTATTGCTCCTGCCAAGCATCGTCCAATTATAAACGATTCAATGACTCAGGAAACAAGCAGCTAGCCATCGCTTACTGCTGCTCACAGAAGTGGGACGGTTCATCGACCAAGGGAACAGCAGGATTCCAGGAAGGCAGGTTCTCGAGCAGGATTTCGACGAGACTCCTTGTCCACTCCTGGTAGTTTGTCGGCCTTGTCATGTAGGAACATTTTCTGAAACGGCTGCAAAGCTCAATGTCGTCCTGGGAAGCAGAAGAAGTCAGCACGGCAACCGGGATGCGTCGAAGAGAGAGATCCGCCTTGATCGCCTGCAGGGCCGATCGACCGTCCTTTCCGGGCATGTTAAGGTCCAGGAGGATCAGGTCCGGAATCCTTGCATGCTTGTGCTTTCCCCGACAGAACAGGAAATCCATCAACTCCAATCCATCCACCACTCCCTTGAAGATGCCCCGGAAGCCGACCTCTTCCAGGGCACACTTTACGATGAGATGGTTGTTCACATCATCATCTGCCATGAGGATGACGCCGTCGCTGATATTCGGATCTGCTCTGATGGCTCCCTCCTTCGGTTTCAATGGGAGTGAGAGTTCATTCCATACTGCAGGACACATACCCAATTGCATTTGCCAAGAGGCAGTGGAGCTTTCCGCTGCACCTCCGAGAGACGACACCAGTTACCTGGATCGCCGTTGCGTTTTGAAAAAGTCTAATGGAGAAATATGAGGAAACTGGACGGTCACACAGATCGATCTTTGATGGAGCAAAGGGCGTGCCAAAAAGAGATCTGTGCCCAAGTATTCGTAAGGACTGACATTGGCCCTCCATCAAGTTTCTGAGATGTAGGGTTTTTCATACGGGAAGACTGGATCCGAGCGGATAAATTCTCTATAAGCATCCGCAAAAAGACATTTATCATGTGTAGGCTTTTCCATACAGCTTTGTTAAAGGACTTCTGACCCACAAAATATAAATTCAAATTCGAAATCCGAAGCACGAAATCCGAAACAATATCAAATGATCAAAATCCAAATGCCCAAAACGGACAAACCAGAGACTCTCTTCTCGCGCAGAGACCAGAGGAGCGAAACCATAAACACTGTGGAACTCCGAACGGGGGAACACCCGGTCAAGTCCGGGGCAGGCTCTGAACCTTTGAACCTTTTTGCCGTTTTGAACATTGGAACATTTGGGTTTTGAATTTGTTTCGGATTTCGAGTTTCGATATTCGGATTTCAAAAGCCCCTTTCACCCCGGATCAGTCGAACCTATCCGGTAAAGGTCAGACTAGAGGTGGAGGGTTTAGTGAGAACTAATTCCCCATTCCCGCCTGCAGCGTGATCGAGAAGAGGAGGAAAGTAATTGACGGACAGCTGCCTCAGGTGAAGTCTGATACCTCTTTCAATTCTGTTACGACCATGCTAACATCTTGATGTTTATGGAAAAGCCTTTCTCCTTCATACAACAGATCCACCGCCTTGAATCGCGCCTCGATTCCGCCATGCTCCGGGACCGGGATGGTTTCCGACGCAGGCTGCACGGTCTCCTGAAAGATCGGTCCGGGGACCGGTTTCGACGGCTGAAGCTCCTCGAGTCCAAGTTGGAGGTCTCTATCAAGGAGAGTCGGAATCGGCTCGCGGGGGTTCCCAGGATCACCTATCCTGAAAACCTGCCGATCACGGCTAAGAGATCTGAGATCATCGAGCGAATCCGCGCGAACCAGGTGCTCATCATATCCGGAGAAACCGGGTGCGGGAAGTCCACCCAGATCCCCAAGATGTGTCTGGATGCGGGAAGAGGAATCCATGGAAAGATAGGCTGCACACAGCCGAGAAGGATTGCCGCGACCAGCATTGCCCGCCGCATCGCAGAAGAGATGGGAGAGGAGCTCGGGCGGAGTGTTGGCTACAAGATCCGCTTTACGGACAAGACGAGCAGATCCGGATATATCAAGGTAATGACGGACGGGATCCTGCTGGCCGAAACGCAGGGAGATCGGAGTTTGCTCGACTACGATACCCTGATCATCGACGAGGCCCATGAAAGAAGCCTCAACATCGACTTCCTCCTCGGCATACTGAAAACACTCCTCCCTCAAAGGCCTGAACTCAAGGTGATCATCTCTTCGGCCACCCTGGAAACCGAGAAGTTCAGCGCAGCCTTTGGAAATGCGCCGGTGATTGTAGTGAAGGGACGGACATTCCCGGTAGAGGTCGAGTACCTTCCCGTTGATCCTGATCTTGAAGAGGAAGGCGAAATCACATACGTGGATATGGCCCTTAAAGCGGTGGACATGCTCCGTGCACGGAGGAGACGCGGGGATGCACTCATCTTCATGCCCACGGAGCAGGATGTTCTGGAAACATGTGAGCGGTTGGAGGGCCGCACGATCGCCGGGACCACTATCCTCCCACTTTACGCCCGCCTCCCTGCCGCTCAACAGGGCAGGGTGTACAGTGTAAACACCTCCAAAATCGTGGTGGCCACCAATGTTGCCGAGACATCGCTCACGATTCCCGGCATCAAATATGTCATAGACACGGGGCTTGCCCGCGTCGCCACATACCACCCCCGCACCAGAACCAGGAATCTTCCCATCACACCGATCTCCAGGGCGAGCGCGGATCAGAGGAAGGGACGCTGCGGCCGGGTTCAGGAGGGGGTCTGCATCCGGCTGTTCTCCGAGGAAGATTACCTTGCAAGGCCTGCCTTCACTCCTCCCGAAATCCTGCGGTCCAATCTCGCCGAGGTGATTCTTCGCATGCTCTATCTCGGCCTCGGTCATCCTGCCTCTTTTCCCTTTCTTGACACGCCGACCGAGCGCAGCATCAAGGATGGATTCGACCTCCTGGTGGAGCTTGGGGCGATTATCCGCAAGGATAAGGGGTATGAGCTGACGGAGACGGGAACTATCATGGCCCGCACCCCTCTGGATCCCAGGATCTCCCGGATGATGGTGGAGGCGTTCAGGGAAGGCTGTATGGAAGAGGTGGCGGTGATCGCTGCAGGACTGAGCATTCAGGACCCCCGCGAGCGGCCCGCGGACAAGGCAAAGCAGTCTGATCAGATGACCGGCGTCTTCCGGGACCCGGACTCCGATTTTCTAACCTTGTTCAATATCTGGAGGAGATACCATCGGGAGTGGGAAAGTCTGAAAACGCAGAACAAGATGAGGAGATTCTGCAAAGAGCACTTCCTCAACTACTCCCGAATGCGGGAATGGGTGTACACCCATGATCAGATCCTCTCCATGCTGAAAGATCGGCGATTCAAGACAGCGAACGGGGCAAAGCCCGAGAATGTCTACGCAGGAATCCATAGATCCATTCTGAGCGGCTTTCTTTCGAATATCGCACTCAAGAAGGAGAAGAACATCTTTCTCGCCGCAAGAGGCAGGGAGGTCATGGTCTTCCCGGGTTCGACGCTGTTCAATCGCAATGTGGCCTGGATAGTGGCTGCCGAGATGGTGAAGACCTCCCGGCTCTTTGCCAGGACGGCTGCGCGAATCGAGCCCGAGTGGCTGGAGCCGCTGGCCGGGGATTTCTGCAAGTACAGTTACTCCGAACCCCATTGGGAGAAAAATCCGGGGGAAGTTCGCGCCTTTCAGCAGGTGACGCTTTTCGGCCTCCCGATTGTCACCCGCAGGCCTGTCTCCTATGGACCTGTTGCTCCCGGGGAAGCGCACGAGATATTTGTCCGCTCTGCTCTGGTGAAAGGCGACCTGAAGGAAAAGCCTGCATTCCTCCAGCACAATAGGGAACTCCTTGAAAGACTCGCTTCCATCGAAGACAAGCTGAGGCGGAGGGACATCGTTGCCGGCGATGAACGGCTCGAGGAGTTCTATTCTGCAAGGCTGCAGGGTGTCTACGACACCGCCGGTCTCAAAAAGGAAATTGCCAGAAGAGGCGGCGATCGCTTTCTCAGGCTGCAAGAGGATGATCTCCTCCTTTTCAGACCGGACGAAACCATGCTCTCCCTGTACCCGGACAGGATGGCACTGGGAGACAAGGTATTTGACTGCACATATCGCTTTGCGCCGCTGAAACCTGAAGACGGCGCTACGGTCCGAATCCCTGCGGGGCTGATCTCCAGAATAGAGACGGGCTCTATCGACTGGGGAGTTCCCGGACTCCTCCGGGAGAAAATCACGGCTCTGATCAAAGGGCTTCCAAAGAGATACAGGAAACAGCTTGTCCCGGTGTCGGGTACTGTGGAGAAGATCATGGCGGAGTTGGAACCGGAAGAACGGCCTCTGCTCAATGTACTCTCCGAGCTCGTGTTCCGCCGTTTCGGAGTGGATGTGCCTGCTTCCGTCTGGGCATCGGTCGAACTCCCCGAGTACCTCAGGATGAGAGTGTCGATTGTCGATCACAAAGGCAGGGAGATCCAATCGGGCCGTGACATAGGAGTTCTCAAGGCTGAGGAGGCAAAGGCTCCGGGATCTGATTCAAACGCGTGGAAAAAGGCGCGGGAGAAATGGGAGAAGTCCGGGTCGACGTCGTGGGATTTCGATGAATTGCCCGAAACCGTGCAACTGCACGACCATCTCCTTGCCTATCCAGGCCTGGAACCGGCGGAGATCGGCGTAAACATACGGCTCTTCCAGACGCTCCGGCAGGCCATGGAGTCCCACGTCCGGGGGGTGGAAACGCTGATGTCCCTTCAACTGGCAAAGGACCTGAAGTTCCTGAAACGAAATCTGGCCCTGACCCGCGAGAGTGCAGAGGATGCGCGATACTTCGGCGGCAGTTCGCCGGTGGAAAAGGATCTTTTCGATGCATTGAAAAAAACGCTTTTCCAAAAGAACGTCCGCAGCAGAGAGTCGTTTGAAAAGGAAGTGATCAGGGCCAGTTCAGAGATGGCCGGCTTGGCAGTTCAACTGAGAGATAAGGCTGCTAAGGTCCTGCACGCCTATTTCCAGGCAAGGCAGGCGATCTACGCAATCGAAAGCGCCCACAAGGCAAATCATGCAATCCTCGCCCTCTGCTCAGAGGTCCGCACCATGCTGGATGCTCTGATACCGGAGCACTTTCTCCTCCTGTACCCTTCGGAAAGGCTGCTTCACCTGCCCCGTTATATAAGGGCCCTGCAAATCAGGGCTGAGCGTGGCGCCAATGATCCGGCCAAAGACAGCAGCAAAACGGCCCAGGCTGGAAAACTTCTGCACTCTTTGAAAAAGTTGTCCGACGAGCTTGGCCCCGGAGCATCGCAGCAGAAAAGGGATGCTGTCGAGGAATTGCGGTGGATGGTCGAGGAATTCAAGGTTTCCCTGTTTGCACAGGAATTGAAAACCCCGTTTCCGGTGTCGGCAAAAAGGGTGGAAGAGAAGATAAGGGAAATCGAGCGGATGGTTTAAAGAGGCCAGTTGTCGTGTTCCGTGACAAGTCGATGGGTTTCCCCCGGCTTACTGCCTGCCGGGGGAAACCCATCAGAACCACGCCACGGCGATGGGTCAAGACCACTCCTGCAGCACTGGTCATTCGGCCAGCGGCAGGGCTGACCTCCGGTTTTACGATCTTGCCCTTTCTGACCTCTGATCTCTGACCTCTGATTTTACGCGGCCATGCCTTTATGCTGCTCTCTGTTGAGACACGCCTTGGCGAGCTCAAAGATATGATAATCCACTTCGATCTCACGCCATCCAAGGGAATGCATGTGCTCATTGATCTCAGAGTGATTTTTGCCGGGGCGTATAACGATCGATTGGGTAAGTTCTCTGAGGTAATGCGGGATAAGAGAATTTTGCATACCTCTTTTCGCGACTTGCCTGAACAGAACCCTCCTGATGGACTCGGATGTTTCCAGATTTCGGTCCATGATACCCTCCTCTTACCGGCATCTTCGCCGGGGCGATAGAAACGTTTTAAGATCGATCCAGTTCTTGGGTTCCGTGCAGACAGCGATAGATGATCTGCTCGCGGCATGCATCGCAGAGCGCTGAAATGTGATATTCCAACCTGGAAGATGGGCTGTCGAGTTCCTGAACCGGTTCGCCGCACCTCATGCAGATCTGGGTGCTCTTTGTCCTGGCATACCTCTCCTTATACAACTCCCCCGGAAAAGTCCGTACCAGTTCCGTTTTTGCTTCCATGCCTACCCCCATGCCCAGGGTGACTGCCCAAGTCTCCCTGTGATCAAGGATTGAAGGTATGGTTTGGCCGATTCAAGGCCTTTTATCAGCAGGGAATTCGATCTTAGCGCTCGGGGTGTGATGGCGGCTATAGGGTAAATCCTGTATTTTGGGGTGGGGATTTTTCAGCGGACGATACAGGGGAAGGAAAAAACGTTAACGGTTATCTGTTAATATCCTTTTCATTCCTATCCCTTCTATTGTCACCCTGTTACCGTTGATCTCGACACCGGCCCCCAGCATCTTCTGAACCAGCCAGAGTCTGGATTCCACGTGGTCCGTCATGCTCGGGATCAAATAGGTGCTGGTCCCCGCGGCCAATGCTGCAAAGGGGATCAACTGGTCTGCAAGGTGCCTGTCCACGGTCGCGCCCGAATCGAGATCCTCCAGCAGATTCCCCGCGGTTTTTTTTCCGATCGTTTCCGCTGTCCTTCCCCTTGCGCCGGCCATGTCTGCACCGAGGATGCAACCGCTTTCGGTTGTGGCCCAGACCGCCAGGGCCGCGCCGGCCTGGAGCGATGTTTTTTCGAAGGCAGGCTGATCGGGCTTGTCATCAATGATCTCGATTCGAGGGTCCCACCCCCTTTTCGAAAGGATCTCGCGGCATGCGTCAGCCATTCTCCCGGAGACTCTTCTCTCCGCCAGATGGGAGGAAAGAGCAATGCCTTTCACTCCTGTAACCTCCCCCTGTTGCTTGAGCACACGGGGACTAAGGGTACTTTTCAGGGGCGAACCCTCCAGCCTGATACGACCGCCGCCTCTTGGAACATATCCAGGTTGCAGGATTTTCACTCTCACATCTGCGCCCATTTTTCTGAGCATAGGCAGGAGGACATGCTTCAAATGAAAAAGGGAAGGGGCAAAGTCCTGAAAAAGTCCGCCGGTGATCATGTGGATGGAAGGAGCCCCGGCAAATAACATGACGGGCAGAATGGTGAGGGCAAGCATGGACGTGGATCCTGCGGTTCCAATGTCCCACCTGAAACTGCCTCCCCTGGGTCCTGACCCGGGTTTGAAGGCAATCTCCTTGGACCCAAGGGCAGCCCCCTCCACGGAACTCCCGGAGATGAGCGCCGATGCCTCGATCGCCTTGAGGTGCTGATGTCTCAATCCGGGCTTCGGTCTCTTTACTCGAATATTCCGCAGGAGAATATCCTGGCGCGTCAGGATGGAGAAAACTACTGCGTCCCTGACAATCGTCCCGGAGCCCGACTTCCGGCTGCCGTCGATCTCGATCATCCCTCCTCCGAAATATCAGGAAAAGTTTTAACCGCAAAAACGCCAAGGACGCCAAGAAACAATTTGTTTTTTCACCTGCCGGTGAAAAAACAAACGTTGCGTTTTTCTTCTTTGCTTCCTTCGCGCCTTCGCGGTTCAATTCTCTTGTTGATCTCCGACCTCTCGTTTTTTCATTCGACGTTGGACGTTCGATGTTCGATGTTGGAGGTTCATCTTTTAGATTAGTCGTTTGCCCTTGCTGGCCTCTGATCTCCGATCTCCGACCTCTGGTTTCTCTGACCTCTGG